>NZ_VFEU01000029.1 GCF_007858255.1 Pseudomonas rhodesiae
ATAGGAACGGCGTGTTGGCTGCATGACATACCCGCTTAAAAGGCTAGAACTGGTGCCCACTTAAATTAAGTGCACACCATGTCCAAGCGTTGCGGGGTTGGGTAGATGACTTGGCCGGACGCATACGCTGGGTCAAAAATGGTTCGTAGTAGGGCAGCTGCGTATGACGCTTTATAACTGCGGCTAGCGATAAGCCTGTGTCATAAGGCAGCGCCTCGGCAAGCTCGGCTAGTCGACATGGAAAAGCCACGTTCTGCGAGAAGAAGTTCGCGGACTGCGCTCCATCGAAAACGGCTCCACAGCTACGTACGCCACAGAGCCGGGCGTATCTTGAAAGGACGCTGTGAAGCGTCTCATCGGGAAAAACAGCCGGAAAGAAATGGAATTTAAGCGCCATTTCGTCACCCTTTATTCACCCCCTCCGATACAAAGGAGAGAACTCGAATAGATCACTGTTTATCCAACCGGCGCTCTTCAGCGCCTCAATGGAGTCTTCACTTTCACTTAGCGCCTGTGCCTCTGAGGTCTCAACCGCCACCGCCGCAGGTGACTGCGATTTGACTTGGTTAACGGCCGCCACATTAGGTTTGGTAGCACTATTGTCGCTGCGACTGATGACACTGCGCAGCAACGCCAGTCGCTCCGGCCGAGCCACACCATCGAGCGCCATCATGTCGCTTAGTTGGTCTTCAATCGGAAGCAAATCATCGAACTGCCGCATCCGTTTCGGATCTCGGCTTCGCAGAGCGGACAAAGCTGGCTTCAATATCTGCATCTTGGTGTTGCTCACCAACGCAATTGTCTCGGCGGTAACGCATTCCGAACCACTCTGGATCGCATACCTTTGACTGAGCACCAAAAGCTTCACCAAAAAGTCGGTGACCCCTTGTGTATGCTCATACAGCGCATCAAACACATCCTCTGTCAGTTCGACCGGCTGCTGGTACCACTGATAGCTCCAGAGGTTTTCAACAAGCATGCGCCACTCGTCATCGTCCTTCTCAAAACGTTTAAATTCGAGTACCCCGACGCCGCAGCAACGCCTTGCGTTGCGCATGACGTCAGAAAATAGGCTGATCATCGAATTGGTCCCGATGAACACCACAGGAATGCCGATGTTGTTCACTAGATGGAGGAAGAAATTCAGCATGTTGTCCTTGCCCCCAGTTTTTGCAAGGTGCAGGTTCTGAAGTTCGTCGATCAGCAAAGCTCCGATGAAAAATGTACTCGCAACCTGTTCCATTTGTTGCAACGAGTCATTGATGTTCCGAGCCCGATACCGCTTGTAGTAATCCTCATCACCTAAAGCTCGCCCGACCGCATAGAAAAATTGCTGACAGAAGCCTGCCAGCGACCCATCTCGGGGACAGTCAAGCTTGAGCCAGGTGATCTGGGTATGAACGAACTGCTTTCCTTCATAACGCTCGTGGCGAATCGTTTGAGGGTAGAGACTCAAAATGGCTTCGAGTGCGGTGGACTTTCCAATGCCACTAAGGCCAACCAGACTGAACGTTTCGGCAGTGGACTTGAATCCATCGTGGTAGCGCTGTGCGCCCGAAAGTGAGTGAAGATGTCTGACAGTGTCTGGAGAGGTCGGGTTGCGTCCGACGTACCCACGTCGTACCAGCAATGAAAATACGGACTCCAGATCCATGTGGACCAACAAAGGCTGGACCACCGTTCTCAACCGGTCGATGCAGTGAACCCGAGTCGATCGGTCGAGGGTCAGCTCTTCTGGATCAACAGGACGGGGGAAGTTCGAGATTAGTTGCATTGCCACCTCTTCTGAGAAGATCGGTGGCAGCGCTTCGATGAGTGGATTTCCCGCGTAGTCCGCTATCGCCTGCTTCGTGTAGCTTGCGAAAACTTGGGCGCCTTTCATGAGTTTTGTCCTGGGCGGAGGCGTTTGAGCATATCGATAACCTGAGCGCTGCGAGGACCGGCAAAGTTTTCTGAGCGATCTTGGGAGATCTCTGTCTTGAGCACAGGCGATTCAATCCTCACACCCTCTGGCACATGGGCGGTCTCACGCTCCTTGAGGCGCTCAACGGCGCGATTCTCACGAATATTTCCAATCATCTCAGCTTTGGTCGCAGGCGCTGGCTCATCATTTCGCTCAGCGATCGCACCGCTGACGACTTGATTAACTTCCTCTAGAAGCGAAATCCGACTCTCCAACTCAGCGCGTTTATGAGTCGGTGGAGTCTGGCGGTAAGCTTCGAGCAGGTCGAAAATCTCATCGGACCGATAACCAGCATACTTGCTATCAGACTTACGCAAATCGCAACGGATAAACTGTTTGGTGTCTCCCCGGATCCAAATATGTGCTGAGGAATTTGGGTCATACCAACACTCTATCGACCAAACCCCGCGGCTACGGGCTTTCGCAAACCAGTTGTTCTCGATCGCCACATCACAGACATAATGCATTCCTCGGAATAGCACACCACCCTTTTGGACCGTTGCTTGCTCACGCGGAAGCAAATGGAGATAGACCAGTTCATCGGGATGATTGTTTGGTTCGACATGGCCATTTTCCAATGCCCAAGTCCAAATACCTACCGGCGTCGGATCGACACCGTCGTTCATCATCTCTTGAGTGAGCCTGTCGGGCTGCCGGTTGAAGCGGTTATAGTGAAGGACGCACTGGATGATGATCTTAGTGAACTCTTTCATGCTCAGCGTCGCGTCAAGTCGGTAATCTCGCTCCCCACGCTCCTTCTCCCTAGCCGCTACGCCACCAGGAAGCCACCTGATGCCAGTCAGGTTGTTCAGGATACCGAACCGGCTCTCAACCATCGACTTCCAGTCAGGGCGGTAGGGCGGAGCAATTCCCAGCTCGATATTCAGGCCAGTGGCAAGACCTTCAGCTGCTTTCCCCAACATCTCGCCTCGATCAGCGTAGATGTGATGTGGGAGGTGATGACAGTCCCATTCCTCTGAATCGATTGTGACCCCATTGGTAGCGCAAAACTCAACCTTCGAAGTGAAAGCGTTGAAAAGCGCTTGCCTGGCTCCGTTCCAACTCGGGCCCTCTAATCCGATGTAGAGACCGACGATCATGCCGGAAAAGCTATCAATGACGACGTACACAACCGGCCGTCCAATGAGCATTCGCCTGGAGTATCCGTTCACGAGATAAATGTCCGCAATGGTGGCATCGATCTCAAACTGATGGCAGGGGCCACGAAGCCAGTCACGGACGGTTCCAGAAAGGGGGCGGCAATCTTTTAGCCACTTACGCATTCCCTTACGGCCACGTTCAGTTTCAACCTCGTCGAAATATTGCTTTCCCCAATAATCGAACTGTCTAAAGGAAGGAATTTCCGATTCGGGTAGCAAACGACCGCCTGATTCTGGATTTTTCGACAGGTCTTTCGCGGTATAGAACCTCCTGAGCATCTCAACATAGGCGTTGGTTATCGTAGAAGTCTTATCCCCGACAAATAACGAGTAGCCGATACGGATACAGCGCTTATCCACGGCATCGATAACCTTGGTCGGTGAAACGGCAATACCTTGATACCTTGGCTTCCTACCTGGGGGCTTTGCGGGATCATACTTGCGCTCAGGAACTCCGACGCTCGCATAGTTTTTCAAGAGCGCATTTCGAACTTGGCCATTGATCCAGTAACGGTACAGAAGTCGATAGATGCTCTTGCGCTGTATACCGAGCTCAACAGCTCTAGCGCCGACCATTTGACCCATCTCACCAGGAGCGAATATCTGACCTGGATAATCTGAGTCGATCAGGGGTGCGATGATGTTCCACTTTTCATCCCTTTCCCGCTTCTTTTTCTCATCCAAGTCATCCTCTAACACTAAGAGAAACTCAGGCGTAACGACCTTGGCTAGCTTCGTATCACCTGCAATGACGGATCCGCGAAGCTCCTCCAGGCCTAAACCAATCGGTTGGCGGGGCGGATCCGTTAATTGGATCAAAACGACCGCATCGTATCGCTCATTGAGGTACAAGACCCTAACGAAGCCCGGCACGACGGAAAACTCAGTAAGCGGTTCGAAACAATCATTGACTTGGACTTTCATGATAGGCCCTCCGCCGTCAGTGAAATTTTCATTGGTTTCTCAATGATTTCAAATGTTGGTAGTGGTGCAGTCATTTGAATGGGAGTACCAACCAAATCTACCTTGATCGACTTAGCCCATATCAGGTGATGATATAAAGCCCGAGAGTCTTGATAGGAGATAAATAAACGTGCGGCAATCTTTCGCAGAGATTCAGCAGTACTCCACGGGTAGGGACGACAGCTCGCTAAGTGCCCCAGAAAATCTGTGTGTAATGATGGCTCTGCCAAGGCGCGCGGCAGTTGAGCGAACTTCCTGAGTAAGCCTAAATTCTTGATCAAATCGGGGCTGAACATTTCTTCAGTGACAATAGCCCAGTCAACGTGTTGGCCAGCCCAGAATCGCTTTTCGATCTCAAATTTTTCCAACGTTCTCCTGGCTTGTTTGCCTTCGAGGTCGCCGCGGTATTTGATTGTTCTGGCTACAGACTTAAAGCTGCCGTCGGGCTTTTTTATCGTTAATAAAAAATCCGTGGTCATAACGTAAGGAAGCACTGTCTTCGGATACTTTGGGTATCGCACTCCCATAGAGCTCGCGATTGCTTGAGCACTTTCTCGCGGTAGCAATGGATACTGCTCGCGTATATCCACAACATTTTCCGAAAATTCACATACCAAAAAATAGGCGCGTTCTAGGTCAGAAAAGAGGTGGTGGAGACGATCGATCTTCACACCTTGGATCTTGTGGGAGCGTCCTCTGGAGGGCACATCTTGGACGCGCAGCCACGGCAGATAACTGGCACCAGCTCCGCTACCGAATCCATTCGAAATATGCCGCTGAATATCTGTCTCAGACGAAAACCTACGACCGCGCAATGCTACCTCCTTCGTCCGCCGGGACCGCCTCTCCTCGCCCTGAAAAATAGTTATAGGAAAAAATCGCCCACCACCTGTTCATGGTACAGCCCTCTTTAGCCTACTCCCGGAGCGGAACGAAGCGGAGAATCTAGACCGATGGCTCAGCCCAAAAATGGAAACCCCCGTAGATACGGGGGTTTCGGCCTTGTGTCAATCTATGTTGTGTCGTGTCAATCTTTATTGTTTTGTGTCAATCTTTATTGTTAGAAACCAGGGCGGGTCCCCGGGAAACTGCGGATTACTCCACCGTCACCGACTTCGCCAAGTTACGCGGCTGGTCGACGTCAGTCCCCTTGAGCACGGCCACGTAGTACGACAGCAGTTGCAGCGGGATGGTGTAAAGGATCGGCGACAGGGTGTCGTGGATGTGCGGCATGTTGATGACGTGGGTGCCTTCGCCATTGGTCATGCCGGCCTTTTCGTCGGCGAACACAATCAGTTGGCCGCCACGTGCACGCACTTCCTGCAGGTTGGACTTGAGCTTTTCCAACAGTTCATTGTTCGGCGCCACGGTGACCACTGGCATGTCGTCATCCACCAGGGCCAGCGGGCCGTGTTTGAGTTCGCCGGCTGGGTAGGCTTCGGCGTGGATGTACGAGATTTCCTTGAGTTTGAGCGAGCCTTCCATCGCCACTGGGTACTGCGCGCCACGGCCGAGGAACAGGGTGTGGTTCTTGTCGGCGAACAGTTCGGCGACTTTCTCCACGGTGCTGTCCATGGCCAGGGCTTCACCCAAACGGGTTGGTAGGCGACGCAGTTCTTCGACCAAGGTGGCTTCGACGCCAGCGGCAAGAGTGCCACGCACTTGGCCCAGGGACAGGGTCAGCAGCAACAGGCCGACCAGCTGGGTGGTGAATGCCTTGGTGGAGGCCACGCCGATTTCGCGACCGGCCTGGGTCAGTAAGGTCAGGTCGGACTCACGCACCAGGGAACTGATGCTGACGTTGCAGATCGCGAGGCTGGCCAGGAAGCCCAGCTCCTTGGCGTTGCGCAGGGCGGCCAGGGTGTCGGCGGTTTCGCCGGACTGGGAGATGGTCACGAACAACGTATCGGGCTGTACCACCACCTTGCGGTAACGGAACTCGCTGGCCACTTCGACCTGGCACGGAATGCCGGCCAGTTCTTCCAACCAGTAACGCGCGACCATGCCAGCGTGGTAGCTGGTGCCGCAGGCAACGATCTGCACGTTGCGGACCTTGGCGAACAGCTCGGCGGCCTGTGGACCGAAGGCGTTGACCAAGACCTGGTTCTGGCTCAAGCGACCTTCCAGAGTGCGTTGCACCACCGATGGTTGCTCATGGATTTCCTTGAGCATGAAGTGGCGAAACTCGCCCTTGTCGGCGGCTTCGGCGCCATCACGGTATTGCACCGCCTCGCGCTCGACAGAGTTGCCGTTGACGTCCCAGATCGCCACGCTTTCGCGACGGATGTCGGCAATATCGCCTTCTTCCAGATACATGAAGCGGTCAGTCACCTGGCGCAGGGCCAGTTGGTCGGAAGCCAGAAAGTTTTCACCCAGGCCCAGGCCAATCACCAACGGGCTGCCACTGCGGGCGGCCACGACGCGGTCGGGCTGGCTGGCGCTGATCACCGCCAGGCCGTAAGCGCCGTGCAGTTCCTTGACGGTGGCCTTGAGGGCGGTGGTCAGGTCGCCGAGGTCTTTGAGCTTATGGTTGAGCAGGTGGGCGATCACTTCGGTGTCGGTGTCCGAGGTGAACACATAACCCAGACCCTTGAGTTGCTCGCGCAACACTTCGTGGTTTTCGATGATGCCGTTGTGCACCACCGCCAAATCACCGGAAAAATGCGGGTGGGCATTGCGCTCGCACGGTGCACCGTGAGTGGCCCAGCGGGTATGGGCGATGCCCAGGCGGCCGACCAGCGGCTCGCCGGCCAGGGCCTGCTCCAATTCGCTGACCTTGCCCGGGCGACGCGTGCGCTCAAGCTTGCCGGCGTTGGTAAAAACCGCCACACCGGCGCTGTCATAGCCGCGGTATTCCAGGCGCTTGAGGCCTTCGATCAGGATGGGCGTTACGTTACGCTCAGCGACTGCGCCAACAATGCCACACATGGTATTTCTCCTAGATGATTGCCGCGCATATCAGCGTAATGCCGCGGGCTTGGATCTGGTCGCGGGCCTCAAGCGGCAGGCGATCATCGGTAATAAGGGTATGGACGCTGCTCCAGGGCAGTTCCAGGTTGGGAATTTTGCGGCCGATCTTGTCGGACTCGACCATCACCACCACTTCACGGGCGACCTCGGCCATTACGCGGCTCAGGCCCAGCAATTCGTTGAAGGTGGTGGTACCGCGCTGTAAATCGATGCCGTCGGCGCCGATGAACAGTTGATCAAAGTCGTAGGAGCGCAACACCTGCTCGGCGACCTGGCCTTGGAACGAGTCCGAATGCGGGTCCCAGGTGCCGCCGGTCATCAACAGCACCGGCTCGTGTTCCAATTCGCTCAGAGCGCTGGCCACATGCAGGGAGTTGGTCATCACCACCAGGCCAGACTGGTGGCCCAGCTCGGGGATCATGGCCGCTGTGGTGCTGCCGCTGTCGATGATGATTCGTGCATGCTCACGCAAGCGCTTGACCGCAGCACGGGCGATGGCGCGTTTGTACGCGGAAATAGGTTGGGCAGGATCACCGACCAATTCCTGAGGCATGGTGATTGCGCCACCGTAGCGCCGCAGTAACAGGCCATTGCTTTCCAGCGCGGCCAGATCCTTGCGAATGGTGACTTCCGAGGTTTCGAAACGCTTGGCCAATTCATCCACACTGACTTCGCCTTGCTCGTTGAGCAAGGTGAGGATGTTGTGGCGCCGTTGGGGGGTATTACGTTTCGACATGGTAGTGATAAGTTTCGTTTCGAAAGATAACGAAGGCAATCAAAACCTATTGGGATGGTATCGTCAAGCGTCGAGAAGAGATTTTTTAAACGACACATATGAAAATGTGGGAGGGGGCTTGCCCCCGATAGCGCTGGGTCAGTCAGCTCATCTGCCACTGACGCACCGCCATCGGGGGCAAGCCCCCTCCCCCTTTGAAGCTAGCTGCATATATAACTGTGGATAACTCAGGTCTTCTTGATCTTGACCGGGCGCTTCCAGCCGTCAATGTTGCGCTGGCGAGCGCGTGCGACGCCCAGCTGCAAGTTATCCACATCCTGGTTGATGGTGGAGCCGGCGGCGGTAGTCGCGCCATCGCCCACTTTGACCGGCGCGACCAACGAATTGTTGGAGCCGATAAATACGTCGTCGCCCAATACGGTCTGGTGTTTATTGGCGCCGTCGTAATTGCAGGTGATGGTGCCAGCGCCGATATTGGTGCGCGCACCGATGACCGCGTCCCCAAGGTAAGTCAGGTGACCGGCCTTGGCGCCTTCGCCCAGATGGGCATTTTTCAGTTCAACGAAGTTACCCACATGGGCCTTGGCTTCCAGCACGCTGCCGGGGCGCAGCCGCGCAAACGGGCCGGCATCGCTGCCCTCGCCCATTACGGCACCGTCGATATGGCTGTTGGCCTTGATCACCACGCCTTTGCGCAGGGTGCTGTCCTTGATCACGCAGTTCGGGCCAATCACTACGTCGTCTTCGATGATCACGCGGCCTTCGAGGATCACGTTGATATCGATCAGCACGTCGCGGCCCACGGTCACCTCACCACGGATGTCGAAACGTGCCGGATCACGCAGGGTAACGCCCTGGGCCATCAGGCGACGACCTTCGCGCAGTTGGTAGTGACGCTCAAGCTCGGCCAGTTGCTTGCGGTCGTTAGCACCCTGCACTTCCATCGGGTCGTGGGGCTGCTCGGTGGCCACCAGCAAACCATCGCTCACCGCCATTTCGATGACGTCGGTGAGGTAGTACTCGCCCTGGGCATTGTTGTTGGACAGGCGGCCCATCCAATCCGCGAGGTTCTTGGCAGGCACAGCCAGAATCCCGGTGTTGCCTTCGGTAATGGCACGTTGGGCTTGGGTGGCGTCTTTGTGCTCAACAATAGCCGCGACCTTGCCGTCGGCGTTGCGCACGATGCGACCGTAACCGGTCGGGTCATCCAGTTCCACGGTGAGCAGGCCCATTTGGCCTGGAACTACGTGCTGGAGCAGACGTTGCAACGTGTCGACTTCAATAAGCGGCACGTCGCCATAAAGGATCAACACAGTATCTGCGCTTATAAAGGGTACTGCCTGCGCAGTGGCGTGCCCTGTGCCCAATTGCTTGTCTTGGAGGACGAAGTTGAGATCGTCCGCCGCCAGGCGTTCGCGCACCACATCGGCACCATGGCCAATAACCACGTGGATACGCTGGGGCTGCAGTTGCCGGGCGCTGTGGATAACGTGACCCAGCATTGAATGACCGGCGACCGGGTGCAGCACCTTAGGCAAGGCCGAACGCATACGGGTGCCCTGGCCTGCGGCGAGAATGACGATTTCAAGAGACATGAATGGCTACCAATCCTGGGCGGTCCGACTTCAGACCAAAGAAGTGTTTTGCAAAAAAAGAAAAAGGGTAGCCGAGGCTACCCTTTTTAATCAATCGCGCATGAAGCATGACGGCGTGGCCGCTTACTTCTTGCGGATCTGCTGGAGCGTGCGCAGCTGAGCTGCAGCCTCGGCCAGACGTACAGCTGCAGCGCTGTAGTCGAAGTCCGCACCCTTTTCGTTCAGGGCCTTCTCGGCAGCCTTGACGGCTTCCTGAGCGGAGGCTTCATCCAGGTCACTAGCACGTTGCACGGTGTCGGCAAGTACCTTGACCATGTTCGGCTGAACCTCGAGGAAACCGCCGGAGATGTAAAACACCTCCTTTTCCCCGCCTTGCTTGGTCAGAGTGATCGGACCTGGCTTCAAGCTGGTGATCAATGGCGCGTGGCCCATGGCAATACCCAGGTCACCGAGTTCGCCGTGTGCAATCACCATTTCTACCAGACCGGAGAAGATTTCCCCTTCCGCGCTGACGATATCGCAATGGACTGTCATAGCCATCTGATTGCCTCAACCTGATGAGCGCCCGTTTCCGGGCGCCTGGATTACAGTTTCTTGGCTTTCTCGATCGCTTCTTCGATGCCGCCGACCATGTAGAACGCTTGTTCTGGCAGGTGGTCGTAGTCACCGTTGAGGATGCCTTTGAAGCCAGCAATGGTGTCTTTCAGGGAAACGTATTTACCCGAAGCACCGGTGAAGACTTCAGCCACGAAGAACGGCTGCGACAAGAAGCGCTGGATCTTACGAGCACGGTTTACCAACTGCTTGTCGGCTTCCGACAGCTCGTCCATACCCAGGATCGCAATGATGTCCTTCAGTTCTTTGTAACGCTGCAGCACGTACTGAACGCCGCGAGCGGTGTCGTAGTGCTCCTGGCCGATCACGTTCGGGTCCAGCTGGCGCGAAGTCGAGTCCAGTGGATCGACCGCTGGGTAGATACCCAGGGAAGCGATGTCACGGGACAGTACAACGGTGGCGTCCAAGTGGGCGAAGGTGGTCGCTGGGGACGGGTCGGTCAAGTCATCCGCAGGTACGTATACCGCTTGGATCGAGGTGATCGAACCTTCCTTGGTCGAAGTGATACGTTCTTGCAGAACGCCCATCTCTTCAGCCAGGGTCGGCTGGTAACCTACTGCAGAAGGCATACGGCCCAGCAGTGCGGATACTTCAGTACCGGCCAGGGTGTAACGGTAGATGTTGTCGACGAACAGCAGAACGTCGTTACCTTCGTCACGGAACTTCTCGGCCATGGTCAGGCCAGTCAGTGCTACGCGCAGACGGTTTCCCGGCGGCTCGTTCATCTGACCGTAAACCAGTGCCACTTTGTCCAGAACGTTGGAGTCCTTCATCTCGTGGTAGAAGTCGTTACCCTCACGAGTACGCTCACCCACACCGGCGAACACGGAATAACCGCTGTGCTCGATGGCGATGTTACGGATCAGTTCCATCATGTTTACGGTCTTGCCTACACCGGCACCACCGAACAGACCGACTTTACCGCCTTTGGCGAACGGGCAAACCAGGTCGATAACCTTGATGCCGGTTTCCAGCAGGTCGTTGCCGCCCGCCTGTTCTGCGAACGACGGCGCGGCGCGGTGGATACCCCAACGTTCGTCGGTGGCAATCGGGCCAGCTTCGTCGATCGGGTTGCCCAGTACGTCCATGATCCGGCCCAGGGTCGCTTTACCGACCGGTACGGAGATGGCTGCGCCAGAGTCGATAACGTCCAGACCGCGCTTCAAGCCTTCGGTGGAACCCATCGCAATGGTACGAACTACGCCGTCGCCCAGCTGCTGCTGAACTTCCAGGGTAGTGTCCGCGCCTTGTACTTTCAGCGCGTTGTAGATGCTCGGTACGCTGTCGCGTGGAAATTCCACGTCGATAACGGCGCCGATGATTTGAACGATACGTCCGCTACTCATAGCTGGATCCTCTGAATATTTGAACCGTTAAACCGCGGCAGCGCCGCCGACGATTTCCGAGATCTCTTGGGTGATCGCAGCCTGACGCGCCTTGTTGTAGATCAGCTGCAAATCGCTGATCAGATCACCGGCGTTATCGGTAGCGTTTTTCATCGCGATCATCCGCGCCGCTTGTTCAGCTGCGTTGTTCTCGACCACCGCCTGGTACACCTGCGACTCCACGTAGCGCACCATCAAGCCGTCAAGCAGCTCTTTAGCGTCTGGTTCGTAGAGGTAGTCCCAGTGGTGCTTGAGTTCCTGATCCGGGGTCGCCACCAGTGGAATCAATTGCTCCACGGTCGGCTGCTGGGTCATGGTGTTGATGAATTTGTTGGATACCACGGACAGGCGGTCAATCCGGCCTTCCAGGTACGCATCCAGCATCACCTTCACACTGCCGATCAAATCATTGATCGACGGCTCTTCACCCAGGTGGCTGATAGCTGCAACGACGTTACCGCCGAAGTTACGGAAAAAGGCCGCACCCTTGCTACCAACAACACACAGATCGATCTCGACGCCTTTTTCGCGGTTTACCGCCATGTCCTTGACCAGGGCCTTGAACAGGTTGGTATTCAAACCACCGCACAAACCACGGTCACTGCTCACTACGACATAACCAACGCGCTTAACTTCGCGCTCGATCATGAACGGGTGGCGGTATTCCGGGTTGGCGTTGGCCAGATGCCCAATTACCTGGCGGATACGCTCCGCATAAGGACGGCTAGCAGCCATGCGCATTTGTGCCTTGCGCATTTTGCTGACCGCCACTTTTTCCATGGCGCTGGTAATTTTTTGCGTGCTTTTGATGCTCGCAATCTTACTGCGAATCTCTTTTGCGCCTGCCATGTAACACCTATCAGGTTAGCAAGCGGGAGCCTTGCGGCTCCCGCTGCGGCTTACCAGGTTTGGGTGGCCTTGAACTTCTCGATACCGGCTTTCATGCCAGCGTCGATATCGTCATTGAAGTCACCCTTCACGTTGATCTTCGCCATCAAATCGGCGTGATCGCGGTTGAAGTAAGCAATCAGCGCTTGTTCAAAGCTGCCGACCTTGGCGATTTCAACGTCGGTCAGGAACCCACGCTCAGCGGCATACAGCGACAACGCCATGTCAGCGATCGACATTGGGGCGTATTGCTTCTGCTTCATCAGCTCGGTAACGCGCTGACCATGCTCAAGTTGCTTACGGGTCGCTTCGTCCAGGTCAGAAGCGAACTGGGCGAATGCCGCCAGTTCACGGTACTGAGCCAGAGCGGTACGGATACCACCGGAGAGCTTCTTGATGATCTTGGTCTGAGCGGCACCACCCACACGGGATACCGAAACACCGGCGTTCACTGCAGGGCGGATGCCCGAGTTGAACATGGCCGATTCCAGGAAGATCTGACCGTCGGTGATGGAAATCACGTTGGTCGGAACGAACGCAGAAACGTCGCCAGCCTGGGTTTCGATGATCGGCAGTGCGGTCAGGGAACCGGTTTTGCCGGTCACTGCGCCGTTGGTGAACTTCTCTACGTACTCTTCCGAAACGCGGGATGCGCGCTCCAGCAGACGGGAGTGGAGGTAGAACACGTCGCCTGGGTAAGCTTCACGGCCTGGTGGACGGCGCAGCAGCAGGGAAATCTGGCGGTAAGCCACTGCTTGCTTGGACAGATCGTCATAAACGATCAGCGCGTCTTCACCGCGGTCGCGGAAGAATTCACCCATGGTGCAACCGGAGTACGGTGCCAGGAATTGCAGCGCAGGAGATTCCGAAGCACTGGCAGCCACGATGATCGTGTTGGCCAGGGCGCCGTTTTCTTCCAGCTTGCGAACCACGTTGGCGATGGTCGATTGCTTCTGACCGATGGCTACGTAGACGCAGAAAATGCCGCTGTTCTTCTGGTTGATGATCGCGTCGATCGCCAGAGCGGTTTTACCGATCTGACGGTCACCGATGATCAGCTCACGCTGGCCACGGCCGACAGGGATCATGGCATCGACAGCCTTGTAGCCAGTCTGTACAGGCTGGTCTACCGACTTACGCCAGATCACGCCTGGAGCAACTTTCTCGACCGCGTCGGTCTCGGTGTTGCCCAGTGGACCTTTGCCGTCAACAGGGTTACCCAGTGCGTCGACTACGCGACCCAGCAGTTCCTTACCAACCGGAACTTCCAGGATGCGGCCAGTGCACTTGGCGCTCATGCCTTCAGCCAGACTGGTGTATGCGCCCAGTACAACGGCACCTACGGAGTCTTGCTCCAGGTTGAGGGCCATACCGTAGACGCCGCCCGGAAACTCGATCATCTCGCCGTACATAACGTCGGCCAGACCGTGAATCCGCACGATGCCGTCAGATACGCTGACGACAGTGCCTTCGTTACGGGCTTGGGAGGTCACATCGAGCTTGTCGATGCGGCCCTTGATAATTTCACTTATTTCGGAAGGATTGAGTTGCTGCATTGCTCTGCTGCCCCTTCAAACTCAAGATTTCAATGCTTCGGCAAGTTTCGCGATTTTGCCGCGAATCGAGCCATCGATAACCAGGTCGCCGGCACGGATAACAACACCACCAATCAGGGATGCGTCCTCCGAAGCTTGCAGGCGCACTTCCCGATTGAGTCGTGCACTGAGAACCTTGGCGAGTTTGTCTTGCTGTTCTTGGTTCAATGCGAAAGCACTGGTCACTTCAACGTCTACCGATTTCTCTGCTTCAGCCTTGTACAGGTCGAACAGCGCGGCGATCTCCGGCAACAGCGGGAGACGGTCGTTTTCGGCAATGACGTGAATGAAGTTCTGCACCTTCACATCAAACTTGTCGCCGCACACTTCAATAAAAGTGGCGGCCTTGTCTGCGCTCGTCAGGCGCGGGGCCTTGAGCACGCGCTGCATGGTGTCGTCTTGCGACACTGCTGCAGCCAGGCCGAGCATGGCTGACCAAGAGGCCAGCTGCTGGTGGGCCTGGGCGTGCTCGAAGGCTGCCTTAGCGTAAGGTCGGGCCAACGTGGTCAGTTCTGCCATGATCGCCCTCGCTTAAATTTCAGCAGCCAGTTTGTTAACCAGCTCCGCGTGCGCGTTTTGATCGATTGTGGCACCGAGGATCTTCTCAGCACCGCCGACCGCCAGAGCACCCAGTTGGGCACGCAGCGCGTCTTTGACGCCGTTCAGTTCCTGTTCGATCTCGGCATGAGCCGAAGCTTTCACACGGTCAGCTTCGACGCGGGCTTTTTCAACAGCCTCTTCGACGATCTGGTTACCGCGTTTCTTGGCTTGCTCAATGATCTCAGCTGCCTGTGCTTTAGCTTCGCGCAGTTGATGACCCACTTTCTCTTGGGCCAACTCCAGGTCGCGAGCTGCACGGCTGGCAGCGTCCAAGCCGTCCGCGATCTTCTTCTGACGTTCGTGCAAAGCCGCGATGACCGGAGGCCACACGAACTTCATGCAAAACACTACAAAAATGAAGAACGCAACGGATTGGCCAATCAGGGTTGCATTAATGTTCACGCCAACACCTCGCTCATTCGTTGTCCATCACCCCAATCACTCGAAATCGAGTGATTAGCCAGCGAGTTGACCAACGAAGGGGTTCGCGAAGGTGAAGAACAGTGCGATACCAACGCCGATCATGGTCACGGCGTCGAGCAGGCCGGCGACGATGAACATTTTAACTTGCAGCATTGGGACCATTTCTGGCTGGCGCGCTGCGCCTTCCAGGAACTTGCCGCCCAGCAGGCCGAAACCAATGGCAGTACCCAGGGCGCCCAGGCCGATCAACAGTGCAACAGCGATAGCGGTTAGACCAACTACAGTTTCCATCTTTCCTCCCGACTTTTACGTCGTATGGTTTAGGTTTTTTAGATTTTAAAGCGGTAAAACAAATCGTTTCATTAGCCCTGGTGGGCCACCTTCCCGTTTCACCGGGAAGGACATCAGACTGGTCGAGACCGGCCTTAATGGTTCTCTTCGTGCGCCATCGACAGGTAGACGATGGTCAGCATCATGAAGATGAAGGCCTGCAGGGTAATGATCAGGATGTGGAATACAGCCCACGCCCACTGCAGAACAACGCCCAGGCCGCTAAGCCAGAGCAGACCGCTGCCGAACATCACAGCGATCAGAATGAACACCAGTTCGCCGGCATACATGTTGCCGAACAGTCGCAGTGCCAGGGAAATCGGCTTGGCGACCAGGGTGACGAACTCCAGCAGGAAGTTCACCGGAATCAGCAGGGCCTGAACGAAAATGTTCTTGCTGCCGAACGGGTGCAGGGTCAACTCGCCGATGAAGCCGCCGATGCCCTTGACTTTGATGCTGTAGAAAATGATCAACGCGAACACCGACAGGGCCATGCCCAGGGTGGCGTTAGGGTCCGTGGTGGAAACGGCACGGAATGGAATGTGGTGATCGCCGGAGATCAGGATCGCCAATTGAGGAATCCAGTCGACCGGAATCAGGTCGACGGCGTTCATCAGGAACACCCAGACGAAGATGGTCAGTGCCAGCGGTGCGATCACCGGGCTACGGCCATGGAAGCTGTCTTTCACGCTGCCATCGACGAATTCGACCAATACCTCAACGAAGTTTTGCAGGGCACCCGGCTGACCGGAAGTCGCCTTTTTCGCCGCCATGCGGAAAATCAGGACGAAGATCAGACCCAGTGCGACCGACCAGCCCAGAGTATCCAGGTGGAAAGCCCAAAAGCCCATTTCTTTGGCTTCTGCTGCGGTGTGGGCGAAGCCCCAGCCGCCGTTGGGAAGCTGACCGAAGGTCAGGTTCTGCAAGTGGTGCTGGATATAGCCCGAAGCGGTTGTTTCTGCCATGGTTGCCTCAAACGCCCTAAGGTTTCGAAAGTCTTGTTTTCATTAGCAGGGGAGCGAACCAGCTGACCAGTTGGGTCAACACGAAGACACCGAATACAGCCAGCGGCGCCAATGGCTTCACACCTGCAAAGGTCAGTGCAAACAGCACTGCCGTCAAAATCAGTTTCCCCGCCTCGCCGGCATAAAAAGACCGGACGATGGCCTGGGCTGCTCGGGCGCCGGAAAACCGAAAGGCCCTGTGAGCAAAGTACATATTGGGCAGCAAGGCTATCAGGCCTCCGCAGAGTCCTGAATATCCGGCTACGACTCCATGCCAATACCAAAGCGCCAATGCGGCGATCAGCAGGATGACAAATTGAGCCAATAAAACCGGGAAAACGGCCAAGCGATGGAACGGCAACGTGTTTGGCGTGCGGGTTTCCATCACTCTTGCTCCTCAATGGTCGGCTGCCGGAAATCAATAACTTGGCATAATTTGTGCCGACAAAATGCGCGCAGAGTATAGGGGCGGTTCAGCCCCTATTCAACTGTCGGGTAGTGATTTCCGATCACGCGCTACATAAGCAAATGTTTCAGCGGATGTGGGCAAGGACGCCCTGAAGCTCATCGAGGGAGTTATATCCGATGACCAATTGGCCTTTGCCTTTCTTGCCATGGCGAATTTGCACCGCAGAGCCCAGGCGCTCGGCCAGGCGCTGCTCGAGGCGTGCGATATCCGGATCAGGTTTGGCCGTTTCGACCGGTGCAGGTTTACCACTGAGCCACTGCCGGACCAATGCCTCGGTCTGACGAACAGTGAGCCCTCGTGCGACAACGTGTCGCGCCCCTTCAACCTGTTGATTTTCCGGCAAACCGAGCAACGCACGGGCATGGCCCATTTCCAGGTCACCATGGGACAACATGGTCTTGATGACTTCCGGCAGCGCGATCAGACGCAGCAGGTTGGACACAGTTACGCGGGATTTACCTACCGCCTCGGCCACCTGTTGCTGGGTCAGCTGGAATTCTTGCTGCAGACGCTGCAACGCAATCGCTTCTTCGATGGGGTTGAGGTCTTCACGCTGGATGTTCTCGATCAAGGCCATGGCAATCGCGGTTTCGTCCGGCACATCGCGGACCATCGCCGGGATCGTCTCTTTGCCGGCCTGCTGGCTGGCACGCCAGCGGCGCTCGCCGGCGATGATCTCAAAACGGCCCCCACCGATCGGGCGAACCACGATCGGTTGCATCACACCCTGGGCCTTGATCGAATTGGCCAGCTCTTCCAGCGCCTGGGGATCCATGTCCCGGCGCGGCTGGTATTTGCCGCGCTGGATCAGGTCCAGGGGCAGGTGCTGCAACTCGCGCTCGTCAGCCTGCACCGCTTGTTCTTCAAGGGATGTAACGGTCGGACCACTCAACAGTGCATCCAGTCCACGTCCGAGACCTCGTTTCTTGACGGCCATGGGGATTCCTTAAGTTGGCTGGGCGGCAGCGGTGCGTGAGTTGCGGCGTTGGCGACGGACCATCTCGCCGGCCAGTGCCAGGTAGGCAATGGCGCCACGGGACGATTTGTCGTAAGCCAGGGCAGGCATGCCGTAGCTCGGGGCTTCGGCCAAACGGATGTTGCGCGGGATCACCGTATCGTAGAGCTGGTCGCCGAAGTGTTCCTTGAGCTGCGCCGACACATCGTTCATCAGGCTCAGGCGCGGATCGAACATAGTCCGCAAAAGACCTTCGATCTGCAGGTTCGGGTTGAGCAACTCGGCAATCCGCTTGATGTTATCCACAAGGTCACTCAAGCCTTCGAGCGCGTAGTACTCGCACTGCATGGGGATGATCACCCCATCGGCAGCGACCAGCGCGTTGAGCGTGAGCATCGACAATGAGGGTGGGCAGTCGATCAAAATGTAATCGTAATTCTCGCGGATCGGTGCCAAGGCGCTGCGCAGACGGCTTTCTTTCATCTGCATTTCCAGCAGCACCACTTCGGCCGCAGTCAGATCGCGGTTGGCCGGTAGTAGCTGATAACCGCCGTGTTCGGAATAGTGCATGGCCTGGGCCAGGTCGCACTCGCCGATCAGCAAGTCATAGACTGAGTTTTCCAGGCCGTGTTTATCCACACCGCTACCCATGGTGGCGTTGCCCTGTGGATCAAGATCGATCAACAGCACCCGGCGCTTGGTGGCCACCAGGGATGCTGCGAGGTTGATGCAGGTGGTGGTTTTGCCCACGCCACCTTTTTGGTTCGCTATCGCGAATACCTTAGCCATTCTTGCTTGTGTTCCCAATCATGCCGTGCGGCGCAGTATCAGCAGATGGCGTTGGCCTTGGCAACCGGGTACGGCCAAGGCGTGTTCGCTATCAAGGTGGAAGTCCGTCGGCAATGCTAACAGCTCATCGCTTGGATGGACGCCCTTCATTGCCAGCCAACGGGTGTCTTGGTCGCCCAGGTGGCGGGTCCAGTTGCTGAAGTTTTCCATGCTACTGAACGCCCGGGAAACAATTCCGTTGAAGGGCTGTTCAGGCGTAAAGGCTTCGACGCGGCTGTGGATAACCTGCAGGTTATCCAATTTGAGTTCGAGTTTGACCTGAGTCAGAAAGCGCGTCTTCTTGCCGTTACTGTCCAGGCAAGTGACTTGGGACTCAGGAAACAGGATGGCCAGAGGGATGCCCGGCATGCCTCCGCCACTGCCCACGTCCAGCCAGCGACCATTTTCGATAAAGGGCATCACGCTCAAGCTGTCGAGCAAATGACGCGACACCATCTCGTCGGGATCGCGAACGGCCGTCAGGTTGTAAGCCTTGTTCCACTTGATCAGCAGGGCCAGATAGCCCAGCAGCAAGTCATGCTGGGCCGGGGTAAGGTCGACGCCCAACTGGCGCGCACCTGTGGATAACTCTTCGGCGTGTTGCGAGGTGACCAACGAACTCAAGCGCTTTGCTCCAACTGACGGCCCGCGCCGCGTTTTTTCAAATGAATCATCAACAGCGAGATCGCTGCCGGGGTAACGCCGGGGATCCGCGAAGCCTGGCCCAGGGTTTCAGGGCGAGTTATCCCCAGCTTGCTTTGGATCTCCTTCGACAGCCCGGAAATGCTCGTGTAGTCGATATCCACAGGTAGCTTGGTGTCTTCACTGGCGCGCAAGCGGGCAATTTCATCCTGCTGGCGGTCAATGTAACCGGCGTACTTGGTTTTGATTTCAACCTGTTCGGCGACCTGTGGATCTTCTGCGCCCTGCCCCGTCACTTCGACCAAGCCAGCGTAGTCGATTTCCGGACGGGACAGCAGGTTCAGAAGGTTGTACTCGTGGGTCAGTGGCGTGCCGAACTTTTCGGCAATCGCGTCACCCTGCTCGGTGCCCGGGCGAACCCAAGTACTTTTCAGGCGTTGCTCTTCCAGCGCGATGCTCTCGCGTTTTTTGCAGAAAGCAGCCCAACGCACATCGTCGACCAGGCCCAGTTCGCGGCCTTTTTCGGTCAGGCGCAGATCGGCATTGTCTTCACGCAGGATCAAACGGTATTCCGCCCGCGAGGTAAACATCCGGTATGGTTCCTGGGTGCCCAGGGTAATCAGGTCATCGACCAATACACCGATGTATGCCTCATCGCGACGCGGGCACCAGCTGTCTTTGCCCTGCGCACGCAATGCTGCGTTGGTTCCGGCCAGTAAACCCTGGGCCCCGGCTTCTTCGTAACCGGTGGTGCCGTTGATTTGCCCGGCGAAGAACAAACCGCCGATCACTTTGGTTTCCAGGCTGTATTTCAGATCGCGGGGGTCGAAGTAGTCATATTCGATGGCGTAACCCGGGCGCACGATGTGTGCGTTTTCCATGCCGCGAATCGATTGCACGATCTGGATTTGCACATCGAAGGGCAGCGAAGTGGAAATGCCGTTCGGATACAACTCGTGGGTCGTCAGGCCTTCGGGCTCGATGAAGACCTGATGGCTTTCCTTGTCGGCAAAGCGGTGGATCTTGTCTTCGATCGATGGGCAATAGCGCGGGCCGACGCCTTCGATGACCCCGGAATACATCGGCGAGCGGTCGAGGTTCGCCGCGATGATTTCGTGGGTACGGGCGTTGGTGTGGGTGATCCAGCAACTGACCTGTTTAGGGTGTTGCTCTTTGGAGCCCATGAACGACATCACTGGAATCGGTGTATCGCCCGCTTGTTCGGTCATCACCGAAAAGTCCACAGAACGCCCATCGATACGCGGCGGCGTCCCGGTTTTCAAACGACCGACACGTAGCGGCAATTCACGTAGGCGTTTTGCCAGGGCAATCGACGGCGGGTCGCCGGCGCGACCGCCGGAATAATTCTGCATACCGATGTGGATAAGTCCGCCCAGGAACGTACCTGTGGTCAACACCACGCATTCTGCAAAGAAACGCAGGCCCATTTGGGTGACAACACCGCGCACCTGGTCTTGCTCAACGATCAGGTCATCGGCTGCCTGTTGAAATATCCACAGGTTCGGCTGGTTTTCCAGGGTTTCGCGCACCGCCGCCTTGTACAGGATGCGGTCGGCTTGTGCCCGAGTCGCTCGCACGGCAGGGCCTTTGCGGCTATTGAGTACGCGAAATTGAATACCGCCCTTGTCGGTGGCCATGGCCATCGCGCCGCCGAGGGCGTCGATTTCTTTGACCAGATGGCTTTTACCAATGCCACCGATGGCAGGGTTGCAACTCATCGCACCGAGGGTTTCCACGTTGTGCGTCAGCAGCAGGGTTTTGACGCCCATGCGCGCTGACGCCAGTGCTGCCTCGGTACCGGCATGACCGCCGCCGATGACGATCACTTCAAAACGGGAAGGGAAATCCACCACGCACCTCGTGCCTGCTTATGTAGGTAATCAGGAATTGTCTGTTGAAAGGGTTTTGGAGCTTTGGCGGCAAGTATAGGGACTTAGCCCTTCCTAAAGAACCCTTTGCACAAAATTTAACCAGCTGTGGATGAATCACAGACAATAGAAATTAAAAGAGAGAAATTTATTAAATCTTTGTTTTTATGTTTATTTCTACTGAGCAAGCATTCTGTGGATAGATTGCTGTAAGCCTTTATATTCGCTGTGTACAGAGGTTCAAAAGTCTGTGGTCATGTGCCGATAAGCCCGTTGGATAACTGCGTTAAGCCTGTGGATTAAAGTGCTGGTTATCCACAGACGGGTTTATCCTTGGTTTTTAAGCCCTGTTATCAACTGGGTACAGTGCCGCTTACCCACAGGGCTTAATCCACAGATTTTCGCCATTCACCCTAGATTCGCCCATGGCGTAGCCACACCTATCTTCCGATTGGAGCCGATGACCTCATTGGGAGACCTATTGTGGGAAAACCACAGCGCAGTTAATAATAGCGATTATCATTAACCTACCTAACGCGCCCTATGCCTCTTCCTTCTCACACGGCAGCCGTCCAGCACATCTACGAGCAACACCACACGTGGCTGCGCGGATGGCTCAAAGGCAAATTAAATAACGCCTGTGATGCGGCCGATGTGGCCCACGATACGTTCGTGCGCATCTTGGGTGGACGACACGCCTCCCAGATTCTGGAACCGCGTGATTATCTGGCAACCATCGCCAGGGGCCTGGTGATTGATCGTTATCGACGAAGTGCCGTTGAACAGGCCTATAAGGAGGCCCTGGCTGAACGTCCTGAGATCACCGTCGTTAGTGAGGAGGACAAAGCGCTCATCATCGAAACATTAGTCGCTGTGGATAAAGCCCTGCACGCGCTTGGCGGGCGTGCACGAACAATCTTCATGCTGTCCCAGATCGATGGGCTGACTTATCAACAGATCGCCGATCAACTGCAGGTTTCGCTCACAACGGTGAAAAAACACATGATCCGAGCGTTTACCGAGTGTTCATTGATCATGGCCAATTCCTGATGGCCGCCCCCGACCGCGACACCTTTGAAGCCGCCGCCACTTGGTATGTGCAATTTCAGTCTCAAGCTCCCACACCCGCCGAACACCATGCCTGGCAGCAATGGTTGAGGCGCGACCCTTCCCATTTGGCCGCTTGGAACCAGCTCGAACAGCTGCAACGCAGTCTGGGCGGGTTACCACAGGACGTTACTCGGCGTGCGCTGTCGACGACTCAACAACGCCGGCAAGTACTTAAGTGGATGCTGGTGCTTGGCGGTGGGGGCTATCTCGGTTGGAATCTTCAGCAACACAGTGGCGTGGGAACGTTGTTGGCCGACTACCGCACGCCGATTGGCAAACATCAACGTATCCAATTGGCCGACGGCACCCGAATCGAACTCAACACTCGCTCAGCAATCGATGTGATATTCGACGAACGGCAGCGGCTTATTCGTCTGCGCGAGGGTGAGGTACTTATCCACACCGGCAGGTTGGCGGCGCAGCTACCCTTCTATGTTGAAACCCGCCAAGGTCGGGTTCAGGCATTGGGCACCCGCTTTACCGTACGTCAGCTGGCCGATTCCACTCGCGTTGGAGTGTTGGAGGATCGCGTACAGGTGTCACCCGTAGACAATCCTTCCTCTGGCCAACTCCTCAAGGCGGGGCAGAGCGCCGACTTTGATCGGCTTAATGTCGGCCCGATCCTTCCCTTCACCGCAACCCAGGCCGCCTGGATCGACGGTCAATTAATCGTGCTGGATGCGCGGCTTGGCGATGTAATCGACGAGTTGTCACGCTATCGTCCCGGAGTCCTGCAATGCGATGCCGTCTCGGCCCGTCTGCGCGTATCCGGTACGTTCCGTCTGGACGCCACCGATGCAGTACTGACCAACCTGCAAGCCACCTTGCCTATCCAAGTGAAATACTTCACCCGCTATTGGGTTTCGATAACGCCAATCGGTTGATCGAAAATAATTCACCAGGAGGGTTACCTTTTTTTCACCTGGCGCGGCCCTACAGGTAATTACGACAATACCTTTAGGGTTTATCCGCCAATGCGCCTCCCCATCCAGCTACGCCAGCGACTTTCCTGCCATGGCATGACCTATGGTCTGCTGATTGCCACTGCCACCGCAGCCAGTACCCTGTCTGCCACCGGCGTCTTGGCCGCCAACATGGTGCAGCATTACGCCGTTGCGGCCGGTCCGCTGGACAGGGCTTTAAGCCAGTTTGCGGCCAGCGCAAATGTGATCTTGTCTTTTTCGCCGGAGCAGACCGCACGGCTGACGACACCTGGGCTCGAGGGTGACTACTCGATTGATCAGGGGTTCGCTTTGCTGCTGCAAAACACTGGGTTGTCGGCGGTCGCCCAAGCTCCTGGCAGCTACGTATTGCAGGTCGCTCCCGCAGACCAACTCACGCTTGCGCCAACGACGGTGAGTACTTATCAACAGGATGGTTTCAACCGGGATATCTCTGGGGATGTGGGCTACAAGGCGCAGAACAGTCGGATCGGTACCAAAACCAGTACGCCCTTGTCGGAAACACCGCGTTCGGTCTCGGTTGTCACCGGTCAGCGCATCAAGGATCAGAAGGCGCAAAGCCTGACGGAAGTGTTGGGGTACGTGCCTGGCATCTTCGCGCCACCCTTTGCTGCCGGTGACAGTCTGGCAGGCGACCTGTTTTTCATCCGCGGTTTCAACGCCACTGACTACGGCTACGGCCTGCTGCGAGATGGCCTACGCGTGCAAGGCAATCGATACGACACCACCAGCGAGCCCTACGGCCTAGAGCGCGTAGAAGTTTTCCGCGGTCCCTCCTCCCTGCTCTATGGCGAAAACGCGCCGGGCGGCCTGGTTAATCTGGTCAGCAAACATCCGACGGCCACGCCCCAAGGTGAGGTACAACTCGGGTATGGCTCCAATAACCGCCGCCAGTTGGGTGTGGATATCTCGGGTCCGCTAAATGGTAATGACAACGTCCTCGGCAGGCTGGTGATGCTGGGGCGAAAATCCGATACGCAAACCGACCATGTACCGGATGACCGGCTCTATCTTGCGCCGTCCTTGACGCTCAACTTCGACGATTACAACACCCTGACCCTGCTGGCCAATTACCAGAAGGATCACACCAACCTGGAACTCGGCCTCCCGGCTGCGGGAACTCTGCTTACCAACCCTAACGGCAAGTTATCCAAGCACACGATGCTGGGTAATCCGGACTGGAACACCTTCGAACGTGAAGCCTGGAGCACGGGTTACGAATTCAGTCACAGCTTCAACGACGACTGGCAGTTCAGGCAGAACTCCCGTTACATGCAGTCGCGCATCAACCGCCATGAAACCTGGCCCAGCGCCCTGAACAATCGCGGCTTTGGCACGCAACTGAACATGACCGCCTACGATCGCTATAACAAATCAATGGTTTACTCCCTGGATAACCAACTGGAGGGAAAATTCCGACTCGGCGATTTGGAAAATACCGTGCTGTTGGGCGCCAGCTACGACCGTACCTCGTTCAACCAGGATTGGGACGCAGGGTTTGCGGGGACCATTAATGTGTATAACCCCGTGTACCTGCGCGATCCGCTGACCCCCATCGCAGTACAAAACACCCTGCTTGAGCAACAAATGAAAGGGGTTTATGCACAGGTACAGAGCAAATACGAGCACTGGTTGTTCTTACTCGGCGGTCGTCAGGACTGGGTGGACAGCGAATTCCGCGACAAGGTGAACAAGGCCAGCAACACCCAGGCGGAAGACCGCAAATTCACCTATCAGGGCGGAGTCATGTACCAGTTCGACAACGGCCTGACGCCGTATGTCAGCTATTCCACTGCGTTCGTCCCTGTACAGCAGATCTCCAACGCTGGCTCACCGTTAAAACCGATCACCAGCAGCCAATACGAAGTGGGCGTTAAATACGAACCGCTCGGCTGGGACACGGCGATGACGCTGTCGGTGTATGACCTGCGTAAACAGGACGACACCTACCTCGACGCCACCACCAACAGCTATCGGCAGGTAGGTGAAAGTCGCGCCAAGGGTGTGGAAGTGGAGGTCAACAGTAACCTCACGCAGAATCTCAATGTGACGGCAGCCTATACCTACACCGATGCGCGTATTACCAAGGATTCGGCCACGTCTTTGGTCGAAGGGCATCAGATGACGGGCGTCCCGCGCAACCAGGCTTCGGTGTGGAGCAAGTATCGCTTCCTCGACGGTCAGCTTAAGGGGCTCTCCCTAGCTGGGGGTGTTCGCTATTTCGACAGTACTTTTTCTTACACCGCGCCGACGTTGTACGGCAAATTGGACGCAGGAAGCGTCACATTGGTGGATGCCGCGGTTGGTTACCAGATTGATAAGCACTGGTCCGTGGATCTGAATGCGAAAAACCTGTTCGACAAGGAATATGTGTCCGGTTGCAACGACGCGGGGCGTTGCTACTGGGGTGACAGCCGTACCTTGCTCGGTACGGTGTCTTACAACTGGTGACCAGGTTGTGGATAACCGGTTACTTGCCGATGCAGAAACTGGAAAAGATCCGCCCAAGTAAATCATCGGAGCTGAAGGCGCCGGTGATTTCCCCCAAAAGCTGCTGAGCCTGTCTCAAGTCTTCGGCCAGCAGCTCCCCTGCTCCTGCCAAGGTCAACTGTGCCCGTCCGTGCTCCAAGGCCGCGCTGGCCCGACGCAGCGCTTCAAGGTGCCGACGGCGAGCGCTGAAGCTGCTTTCCGAGGTCTGTTCGTAGCCCATGCAGGCTTTGAGGTGATCGCGCAGCAGCTCCAAGCCTTCCCCTGCCGATTTGGCGCTCAGACTGAGGGTGACATGGCCATCTTCGCTGGTTTGCAGAGCGATCGCTTCTCCCGTCAAGTCGGCTTTGTTACGGATCAACGTGACCTTGGCCGGATCCGGCCGCTGCTCCAGAAACTCCGGCCATAGGGCAAAAGGATCCACAGCCTCCGGTGCCGTGGCGTCCACGACCAACAGCACACGATCAGCTTCACCGATGGCCTTGAGTGCTCGCTCAACGCCAATTTTTTCCACCTGGTCATCGGTATCACGCAAACCAGCCGTATCGACGACGTGCAACGGCATGCCATCGATGTGGATATGTTCGCGCAGGATATCTCGGGTCGTGCCGGCGATCTCAGTCACGATGGCCGCTTCCCGACCTGCCAACGCGTTGAGCAGGCTGGATTTACCGGCGTTAGGGCGACCTGCGATCACCACCGTCATGCCGTCACGCAGCAATGCCCCCTGACCGGCCTCACGCAGAACTGTGGATAACTCGTCGCGGACTTTGTCCAGCATGGCCAACACGTGGCCATCGGCAAGAAAATCGATTTCTTCCTCCGGGAAATCAATCGCCGCCTCAACGTAGATACGCAGACCGATCAACTGTTCCGTAAGGTTATGCACACGCAAAGAAAATGCGCCTTGAAGCGAGCGCAGCGCATTGCGCGCCGCCTGTGCGGAACTGGCCTCAATCAAATCCGCGATAGCTTCGGCCTGGGCCAGGTCCAGCTTGTCATTCAAGAACGCTCGCTCGCTGAATTCCCCTGGTCGAGCAAGACGGCAACCCAATTGCAGACAGCGCTGCAGCAGCATATCCAACACAACCGGGCCGCCGTGTCCCTGCAGTTCCAGAACGTCTTCACCGGTGAACGAATTCGGGCCAGGAAAATACAGCGCCAGTCCTTCGTCCAACACCTCGTTCTCGGCATCCAGAAACGGGCCGTAATGCGCGTATCGGGGCTTCAGGTCTCGCCCGCTGATGGCCTTGGCGGCTACGCCAGCAAGCGGCCCGGAAATACGAACGATACCGACGCCGCCACGACCTTGAGCGGTGGCGACAGCAGCGATGGTTTCACGAGGAGCGCTCATCAACAGGTTCCAGAACAAATGTGACGGAAAGCAAAACGCCCCACTAGGGGGCGTCTTGAGTGGTTATCCACAGAGTAATTACGCCGCAGCTTTTTGGGTAGCCGCTTCGATTTTACGTGTGATGTACCACTGTTGAGTAATCGACAACACGTTGTTGACCACCCAGTACAGCACCAGACCCGCCGGGAACCACAGGAAGAAGAAGGTGAAGATGATCGGCATCATTTTCATCACCTTGGCCTGCATCGGATCCGGAGGCGTTGGGTTCAGACGCTGCTGGATAAACATGGTCGCGCCCATGATGATCGGCAGGATAAAGAACGGGTCTTTGATCGACAGGTCAGTTATCCACAGCATGAACGGTGCCTGACGCATTTCCACGCTTTCCAGGAGTACCCAGTACAGCGACAGGAATACCGGCATCTGTACGAGAATCGGCAAGCATCCACCCAGCGGGTTGATCTTCTCTTTCTTGTACAGCTCCATCATGGCCTGCGACATTTTCTGCCGGTCATCACCATGTTGCTCTTTCAATGCAGCCAGTTTCGGCGCCACGGCACGCATGCGCGCCATCGACTTGTAGCTGGCGGCCGACAGAGGGAAGAATATGCCCTTGATCAGCATGGTCAGGAAGATGATCGACCAGCCCCAGTTACCGACGATGCTGTGGATATGTTGCAACAACCAGAAAATCGGTTGAGCAATGAACCACAGAATGCCGTAGTCCACAGTCAATTCCAGACCTGGGGACAACTCTTTGAGCACAGCCTGGCTTTTCGGGCCGGCATACAGAGTCGCGCTGGTTTCGCCGGTGGCACCGGGCGCGACGGTCAACGACGGGCCGGTGTAGCCAATGATGTAGTTACCCTTGGAGTCCTTGCGGGCCAGAACCACGTTATTCTGGCCTGGCTGTGGAATCCACGCGGTCACGAAATAGTGCTGCAACCAGGCAACCCAACCGCCGTTCACGTTGTAGGTGATGGCTGGCTTGGTCTTGTCTTCGCTCACCTTGTCCATGTCTTTCATGGACACTTTTTTGTACGGTTCCGAACTTGTCCACAGGGCGGCGCCCAGGTAAGTCGCGGTGCCCGTAGCTGTACTGGACGAAGGATCGGAGCTGGCGTCGCGCTTGAGTTGCGCGAACATCGCGCCGTTCCAAGGCTGAGCGCTTTGGTTGTCGATCAGGTAGGTGACAACAATGTCATACAGGCCACGCTTGAGCGTGAACCGCTTGATGTAGTTGACGCCATCCTTGCTGAACTTCAGGTCTACGACCAATTGGTCCTGACCGTCAGCCAGTTGATAACTTTTCTTCTCCGAAGAGAAAACCGGACGACCGGCTTGGCTTGCATCGGGACCGTTGGTACCGATCAGACCGCTTTGAGCCTGGTAAATACGCTCGCCACCGTTATCGAACAGCTGGAAAGGGATTTCCGGATGGTCTTGGCGGCGTGGATACAGCGGCAGGGTCAGCTTGGCAACGTCACCACCTTGTGGGTCGACTGCCAGGTCCAACACATCCGTTTTGATCTGGATGAGGTCGGTGCTTGCTGCAACTGGAACTTCGGCGGGCGCCTTGGCTTCGCCTGCTGCGCGTGGAATGTCATCACTGGCGGCAGCGTTAGTGCCACTTGCCGTGTCGGGAAGTCCCGCAGGTGCAGTGTTGACGGCAACATTCTGAGTCGGCAGGGCAGCTTGGCCATAGTCTTGGTTCCACTTAAGAACCATAACGTAGGACACGATTGCCAGGGCGACGATCAGGATCGTGCGTTTAATATCCATGATTACTCGGCCATCGAAGAAGAACGGGAGGTGGGGACAGGTGGAACCGGGTCATAACCACCGGGATTCCACGGATGACAGCGACCTAAACGACGAAAGGTCAGCCAGCCACCGCGCAGAAGACCATGATTTTCTATGGCCTCTAACGCGTAGCAGGAACAACTGGGGTAGAAACGACAGTGGTTGGCCATCAGAGGACTAATGGCGTAGCGGTAAAACTGGATCGGAACGAGGGCCAGTTTACGCATCGTTGCTGTCTACCCCTACAGTTTCGGTGCTGGCTGGAGGTGCTGGCTTGTGGGTACGCGCCAAACGTTTCCAGAGCTTGCCGAAATGCTGAATCAATTCGGGGTTTTCTACATCCCCCAAGCCTTTACGCGCGACGATAACAATATCCCAACCAACCAGTGTGTCCTGGTGGAGGCGAAACGATTCGCGCATCAGACGCTTGAGGCGATTGCGCTCAACGGAGAGCTTTACGCTCTTTTTGCCGATCACCAACCCGAGACGGGGGTGATCCAGATCGTTGTTACGCGCAAGGAGCAGGAGATTTTTCCCCGGAACCTTGCCGGTGGGGGAGTCAAAGACTGCCTTGAAATGCCGGGGAGTTAGCAGACGCTTTTCCCGACTGAAGTCCTGACTCACCACCAGTGCCGGATTATCAAACTGCCAGACGCGCACGACCTTTGGCGCGGCGACGCGACAGGACGGCACGACCGTTCTTGGTAGCCATGCGGGCACGGAAGCCGTGGGTACGGGCGCGTTTGATGGTGCTGGGTTGGAAAGTACGTTTCATGGCGTTGTTACCTGGTTCGTCACAACGGGCCGGAATGGCCCCCGTTTTAAGAGACCGGCGATTCTAGAGAAAGCAAGCCTCTAGGTCAATTTCCAACCAGCTATTCCTTTAATTAGATCTGAATACGGCAGCGTCGCTGTTTTCACCGTTCAGACACTCATCAACACGAACCTAGATATAGAAATAAAGAAGGAAGTTATTTAAAGCTTTTCTGTAAAGCTTATAAAAGCTATGCAGTCCATCCTCTGTGGATAACTGCCTCAAGCCCTTATTCCACTTGATGTACAGAGAATGACAACACAGGGGAGAAACGGTGTTCTGCCTGTGCTGCGCTGTCGGATAAGCTGTGGGTGGAATGGCCTGTTATCCACAGGCCAGTTACCCACAGACTTTCGGACCTACTTGTGCAACGAGCTCAGGTACGCTTATCCACAGAGCTTATGCACAGACCATCGGTCGGCTTTTTCAAGGTTAAGGCATTGATTTTGGCTGGGGTGTCAGCAAGCTACATGTGGATAAGTGGACAGCTGATCGCTACAATGGCGGCTGTTTTTGCCTCACCGGCTTTCAACTTAGGGGATATCCGTGTCAGTGGAACTTTGGCAGCAGTGCGTGGAGCTTTTGCGCGATGAGCTGCCTGCCCAGCAATTCAACACCTGGATCCGTCCGCTACAGGTCGAAGCCGAAGGCGACGAGTTGCGTGTCTACGCGCCCAATCGGTTTGTGCTCGACTGGGTCAACGAGAAGTACCTGAGCCGTGTTCTCGAATTGCTCGACGAACATGGCAATGGTCTCGCCCCAGTGCTCTCCTTATTAATAGGTAGCAAACGCAGCTCCGCGCCTCGCGCTGCACCTAATGCGCCGCTGGCGGCTGCGGCGTCTCAAGCCCAGGCGGCGACCGCACCGGCTGCCCCGACGCCTTCCGTTGCGCCGACGCCCTCCAAATCGTCGACGCAAAAAAATGCGCCGGAGCATGAAGAGCCGTCCCGCGATAGCTTCGACCCGATGGCAGGAGCCAGTTCCCAACAGGCCCCTGTTCGTGCCGAGCAGCGCACTGTGCAGGTCGAAGGTGCGCTCAAGCACACCAGTTACCTGAACCGCACATTCACCTTTGAAAACTTCGTCGAGGGTAAATCCAACCAGCTGGCGCGCGCCGCTGCCTGGCAGGTCGCCGACAACCCCAAGCATGGTTACAACCCGCTCTTCCTTTATGGTGGCGTTGGCTTGGGTAAGACCCACTTGATGCACGCTGTGGGTAACCATCTATTAAAGAAGAATCCGAATGCCAAGGTCGTATACCTGCACTCGGAGCGCTTCGTGGCTGATATGGTCAAGGCCTTGCAGCTCAACGCTATCAACGAATTCAAGCGTTTCTATCGCTCTGTTGATGCCTTGCTGATCGATGACATTCAATTCTTCGCCCGCAAGGAACGTTCCCAGGAAGAGTTTTTCCACACGTTCAACGCTCTGCTCGAAGGCGGCCAGCAGGTTATTCTGACCAGCGACCGTTACCCGAAGGAAATCGAAGGTCTGGAAGAACGCTTGAAGTCCCGCTTCGGCTGGGGCTTGACGGTTGCCGTAGAGCCGCCGGAGCTTGAAACCCGCGTCGCGATCCTGATGAAAAAGGCCGACCAGGCCAAGGTCGAGCTTCCCCACGATGCGGCGTTCTTTATCGCCCAACGCATTCGCTCCAACGTGCGGGAGCTGGAAGGTGCGCTGAAGCGGGTGATTGCCCACTCGCATTTTATGGGCCGCGATATCACGATTGAGCTGATTCGCGAATCTCTGAAAGACCTGCTGGCTCTGCAAGACAAGCTGGTGAGTGTGGATAACATCCAGCGCACTGTGGCCGAGTACTACAAGATCAAGATTTCCGACCTGCTGTCCAAGCGTCGTTCGCGCTCGGTAGCACGTCCGCGTCAGGTGGCCATGGCCCTCTCCAAGGAGTTGACCAACCATAGCCTGCCGGAAATCGGTGATGTATTTGGTGGTCGCGACCACACCACGGTCTTGCACGCGTGCCGCAAGATCAACGAACTTAAGGAATCCGACGCGGATATTCGCGAGGACTACAAGAACCTGCTGCGTACACTGACTACGTGATGACACCAGCGCAGCTTATTAAGGCAAGGGACTAGACCATGCATTTCACCATTCAACGCGAAGCCCTGTTGAAACCCCTGCAACTGGTCGCAGGCGTCGTCGAGCGCCGTCAGACCTTGCCGGTACTCTCTAACGTATTGCTGGTGGTCGAAGGCCAGCAATTGTCCTTGACCGGTACCGACCTGGAAGTCGAGTTGGTGGGTCGTGTGCAGTTGGAAGAGCCTGCTGAACCGGGCGAGATCACCGTACCGGCGCGCAAGTTGATGGATATTTGCAAAAGCCTGCCGAACGATGCGCTGATCGACATCAAGGTTGATGAACAGAAGCTGGTGGTAAAAGCTGGCCGTAGCCGTTTCACTCTGTCCACGCTGCCGGCCAATGATTTCCCGACCGTCGAAGAGGGTCCTGGCTCGCTGACGTGCAGCCTGGAACAGAGCAAACTGCGTCGTTTGATTGAGCGCACCAGCTTCGCCATGGCCCAGCAGGATGTGCGGTATTACCTGAACGGCATGTTGCTTGAAGTATCCGAAGGCGTCATCCGCGCGGTCGCTACCGACGGTCACCGCTTGGCGATGTGCTCGATGCGCGCCGATATCGGTCAGCCCGATCGTCATCAAGTTATCGTGCCACGCAAAGGTATTCTTGAACTGGCACGCCTGCTCACTGAGCCGGACGGCAATGTGAGCATCGTGTTGGGTCAGCATCACATCCGCGCCACTACGGGCGAATTCACGTTCACCTCCAAGCTGGTTGATGGCAAGTTCCCGGATTACGAGCGTGTATTGCCTAAAGGTGGCGACAAGCTGGTGATCGGCGATCGCCAGGCGCTACGCGAAGCGTTCAGTCGTACTGCCATTCTGTCCAACGAAAAGTACCGTGGTATCCGTCTGCAACTGGCCAATGGTCAGCTGAAGATCCAGGCTAACAACCCAGAACAGGAAGAAGCGGAAGAAGAAGTGGGCGTCGACTACAACGGCGGCTCGCTGGAAATCGGCTTCAACGTGAGCTACCTCTTGGACGTGCTGGGTGTGATGACTACCGAACAGGTTCGCCTGATTCTGTCGGACTCCAACAGCAGCGCGCTGGTGCAGGAATCCGATAACGACGACTCGGCTTATGTTGTCATGCCGATGCGCCTGTAACCATGCTCAGCAGAAGCTAGATGTCCCTCAGTCGCGTCTCGGTCACCGCGGTGCGCAATCTGCACCCGGTGACCTTCTCCCCCTCCCCTCGCATCAATATCCTCCACGGCGCCAATGGCAGTGGCAAAACCAGTGTGCTGGAAGCCATTCATTTGTTGGGGCTCGCGCGTTCTTTTCGCAGTGCTCGTCTTTTACCGGTTATTCAATACGAACAGTTGGCTTGCACCGTGTTTGGCCAGGTCGAACTGGCTGAGGGTGGGCACAGCAGTTTGGGAATATCCCGTGATCGCGGGGGCGAGTTTCAGATCCGTATAGATGGGCAAAATGCTCGCAGCGCCGCTCAGTTAGCCGAAATTCTGCCGTTGCAGCTGATCAATCCGGATAGCTTCCGGCTACTGGAAGGTGCGCCAAAAATACGCAGGCAATTCCTCGATTGGGGAGTGTTCCACGTGGAACCGCGATTTATGGCCACATGGCAGCGTCTGCAGAAGGCCCTGCGGCAGCGGAACTCGTGGCTGCGGCATGGTACACTTGACGCCGCTTCGCAAGCGGCCTGGGACCGTGAACTGTGCCTGGCCAGCGACGAAATAGATGAATACCGCCGTGCCTACATCAAAGCCTTGAAACCAGTCTTTGAACAGACCTTGAAAGAGTTACTGGATCTCGAAGGGCTGACGCTGAGCTACTACCGTGGTTGGGACAAAGAGCGTGAACTCAGTGCAGTTCTCGCCACGTCCTTGCAGCGGGACCAGCAGATTGGTCACACCCAGGCCGGCCCTCAACGGGCTGATTTGCGTCTTAGATTAGGCGCTCATAATGCCGCGGACATCTTGTCCCGCGGTCAGCAAAAGTTGGTGGTGTGCGCTCTGCGTATCGCCCAGGGCCACTTGGTGAGCCAGGCCCGGCGCGGTCAATGTATTTATCTGGTGGATGACTTGCCGTCCGAACTCGACGAGCAACATCGCCGTTCGTTATGCCGCTTGTTGGAAGACTTACGCTGCCAAGTGTTTATCACTTGTGTAGACCACGAATTATTGAGGGAAGGCTGGCAGACGGAAACGCCAGTCGCTTTGTTCCACGTGGAACAAGGCCGTATCACCCAGACCCACGACCATCGGGAGTGAAGGCATGAGCGAAGAAAACACGTACGACTCGACCAGCATTAAAGTGCTGAAAGGTTTGGATGCCGTACGCAAACGTCCCGGTATGTACATTGGCGACACTGATGACGGTAGCGGTCTGCACCACATGGTGTTCGAGGTGGTCGACAACTCCATCGACGAAGCTCTGGCCGGTCACTGCGACGACATCAGCATCATCATCCATCCGGATGAGTCCATCACAGTGCGCGACAACGGTCGTGGTATCCCGGTGGATGTGCATAAAGAAGAAGGCGTATCTGCGGCAGAGGTCATCATGACCGTGCTCCACGCCGGCGGTAAATTCGACGACAACTCCTATAAAGTTTCCGGCGGATTGCACGGTGTAGGTGTTTCGGTGGTGAACGCTTTGTCTGAAGAGCTGATCCTGACCGTACGTCGTAGCGGCAAGATCTGGGAGCAGACCTATGTGCACGGTGTGCCTCAAGCGCCTATGGCCATCGTGGGAGACAGCGAAACCACGGGCACCCAGATTCACTTCAAGGCTTCCAGCGAGACCTTCAAGAATATTCATTTCAGCTGGGACATTCTGGCCAAACGCATCCGTGAACTGTCTTTCCTTAACTCCGGTGTAGGTATCGTCCTCAAAGACGAGCGCAGCGGTAAGGAAGAACTGTTCAAGTACGAAGGCGGTTTGCGTGCGTTCGTTGAGTACCTGAACACCAACAAGACTCCGGTCAACCAGGTGTTCCACTTCAACATCCAGCGTGAAGACGGCATCGGCGTGGAAATCGCCCTGCAATGGAACGACAGCTTCAACGAGAACCTGTTGTGCTTCACCAACAATATTCCGCAGCGCGACGGGGGGACTCACCTTGTGGGTTTCCGTTCGGCGCTGACACGTAACCTCAATACCTACATCGAAGCCGAAGGCTTGGCCAAGAAGCATAAAGTCGCCACTACGGGTGACGATGCACGCGAAGGCCTGACGGCGATCATCTCGGTGAAAGTGCCGGACCCTAAGTTCAGCTCCCAGACCAAAGACAAGCTGGTGTCTTCCGAAGTGAAGACCGCTGTGGAACAGGAGATGGGTAAATACTTCTCCGACTTCCTGCTGGAGAACCCGAACGAGGCCAAGCTGGTTGTCGGCAAGATGATCGATGCCGCTCGCGCGCGTGAAGCGGCGCGTAAGGCTCGTGAGATGACCCGTCGTAAAGGCGCGCTGGATATCGCTGGCCTGCCGGGCAAATTGGCGGACTGCCAAGAGAAAGACCCTGCCCTCTCCGAACTGTACCTGGTGGAAGGTGACTCTGCTGGCGGTTCCGCCAAGCAGGGTCGTAACCGCCGTACCCAAGCCATCCTGCCGTTGAAAGGTAAGATCCTCAACGTTGAGAAGGCGCGCTTCGACAAGATGATTTCCTCTCAGGAAGTCGGCACCTTGATCACGGCGTTGGGCTGCGGTATTGGCCGCGAAGAGTACAACATCGACAAATTGCGTTATCACAACATCATCATCATGACCGATGCTGACGTCGACGGTTCGCACATTCGTACCCTGCTGCTGACGTTCTTCTTCCGTCAATTGCCAGAGCTGATCGAGCGCGGCTACATCTACATCGCTCAGCCACCCTTGTACAAAGTGAAAAAAGGCAAGCAAGAGCAATACATCAAAGACGACGACGCCATGGAAGAGTACATGACGCAGTCGGCCCTGGAAGATGCCAGCCTGCACTTGAATGACGAAGCGCCAGGCATTTCCGGTGAAGCGTTGGAGCGCCTGGTTAACGACTTCCGAATGGTGATGAAGACCCTCAAGCGCCTGTCGCGCCTGTACCCGCAGGAGTTGACCGAGCACTTCATCTACCTGCCGGCCGTTAGCCTGGAACAGCTGAGCGACCACGCAGCAATGCAAGATTGGCTGGCTCAGTATGAAGTGCGTCTGCGCACCGTTGAGAAATCCGGTCTGGTCTACAAGGCCAGCCTGCGTGAAGACCGTGAGCGTAATGTCTGGCTGCCTGAGGTCGAGCTGATTTCCCACGGCCTGTCGAACTACATTACCTTCAACCGCGACTTCTTCGGCAGCAACGATTACAAGACCGTGGTGACACTGGGCGCACAACTAAGCACCCTGCTCGACGACGGTGCTTACATCCAGCGTGGCGAGCGTAAGAAGCAGGTTAAGGAATTCAAAGAAGCTCTTGACTGGCTGATGGCAGAAAGCACCAAGCGTCACACCATCCAGCGGTACAAAGGTCTGGGCGAAATGAACCCCGATCAATTGTGGGAAACCACCATGGACCCAAGCCAGCGTCGTATGCTGCGCGTGACCATCGAAGATGCGATTGGCGCGGACCAGATCTTCAACACCCTCATGGGTGATGCGGTCGAACCTCGTCGTGACTTCATCGAAAGCAACGCCTTGGCAGTTTCTAACTTGGATTTCTAAGTTCGTGTAGGTTCACAAAATAGTTGAACATTTTCACAAATAGATGATTCGACGACTTCAGCAGAAAAGGCCAATTCTTTGAATTGGCCTTTTTTGTGCGCAAGAAATTTGGTCTGCAGTTCTGCTGAGCGAGGTTCGGGGAGTGCTAGATTTGAGGGCCGCTAAAAGGCATTCGCGGACGTTGGTGAACTGAACGGTGGGGAGAGCGAAGAAGGAAAACACGCTCGAATAATACTAGCGGGATAGAAACAGATTCTATACGCGTACGAATAATGACATTGAAAAAATGTCAAGAGGCTGGATGAAGAATTTCGTGGAGAAAGACGAATGGCTGGAGTAGAATTTGGCACGCTATTACGCAGTAATAGCGTGCCAAATAAATCAGCCGGTTACGTAAACTTGTTGAAGCAAGTTCTTAACGGCCACCGGTAACAGCTTCAGCTTTGGACATCTATCTCGAAATGGAGGTCCAGAAGCATGGCTGCTTTCGTCGACGACTCCCAAAGGAGGTATCGAGAAATGTAGATACTGCAAAACCAGGGGCTCTGACAGCGCCACAACCAGGTACATCTTGCGTACGATCCCGCGCAATTTCTGCCTTTTTTTGGCGCTTGTCAATCCTCTCCCAAAATTTCGACTTTAGCGAGGTTTCTCGAGGGCACAGTGTTGCCCGTTGAAAGACCTCCCAGAGCCCTACTCTGCACCACCATTTTTAGGTGCAGCGACGGCGCTCGTCTCTGAATTGATGGAGGTGTTCGATGTCAGTGCGAAAGGTTGTAACCCGGCGGTCTTGCCATTTCAGAGGATACTTTCCCTCCCTGAAAAATGGCAAACCTACCCCTTGGGAATCCCAGCTGGAAGGCGGTTTTTTCCGGCTTCTGGAGCTGTCACCTCAGGTTCACAGCTACACCATTCAGCCCAGCCGAGAGAGCGTATCGCTCGACTCGGCAACCATAAAATATTTTCCTGACCTCCATGTATTTCTCACGGATGGCAGGGAGTGGTGGTTCGAAGTGAAGCCGAAAAAGCGACTATTGATCGCCAGTATCGATCAACGGCTGGAAGCTGCTAAGGCACATTTTGCCGCCAGTAATCGCAACTTTACTGTCGTCACGAATGATCTGATTCATAGCGAACCGTTGGCTAGGAACCTTCAAAAGCTTATGTATCACCGTCGCGGGCCCATGCTTTCGACTTCCCAAGTCGATGAGGTTCACGAGATTCTTCATACTCATGAGCCGAAGACGTTGAGTGCACTTATCGCGACTTTTGGTGATATGGAGGCATGGCGTTTATTGGGCTTAGGCATTGTTGGTATCAGTCTTAGTGAGACTATTAGCAGCAACTCTGAAGTCTTCTTAACCGGAGGGCACCGCCATGCAGATTTTTTCGCTTAAAGCAAAATTAGCCGTATCCGTAAAAGGCGTTTTGATGGTTCTCCAACGGAGATTAGTTGATCGACGACTACTCTTTTTTGATGAGTTAGGTGAACCCACAAAGTTGACAGAGGCCGAGTTCTACGTTGGGTATGAAAAGCGTGAAATTGAAATTTGCGCGGATCAACCATTTCTCGGAGAAGTGCCACTCGTACGAAACGTAGCCCCTGATCTCACGTGCTTTCCAGCCAGTCACAGTCAAGAAGCCTTACGTCGGCGCCGGTATCTTGAGGGTGTAATGGGGAAGGACAAATCAGAATTGCCGAGTGAAGAAATCATGTTGGAAGAATTGAAGAAAATAGCAAAATTAATAGGCGATACGTGCGCACCTTCAATATCAACGGTCAGGCGGTGGGCATCGAGGTACATTGGAAACAACATAATAAGGTTGGTACCTAAGCATAATAAAAAAGGGCGGGCAGCCGCCATTACAGGTGAGCTTGAAGGCATACTGGGGAGTGTCATTGATGAACATTATCTAAAAGACACTCGGCCAAAAATTTCAAAGGTTATAGGTGAATACCATCTCAGACTTGAGGCCCTTAATCGGGAACGATTGCCCTCTGAACAGTTCATTCTCCCCAGCGGCATGACCGTCCGCAGATACATTGCAAAGCTAGATCCCTTCTTGGTGGATGTTGCTCGCCTCGGTAAGCATGCCGCTAATAAAAAGCACCGTGTGGCTGCGGGTGTGCTCCAGGTAAATCAGATCCTCGAGAGGTGGGAGATTGATCACACCCTATTGGATGTCCTGCTCGTGGACGAGGAGACCGGTTTGGTTATCGGACGACCCTATCTGACGATAGTATTAGATAGGTACTCTCGAATGATCATGGGGTACCTCCTACACCTGTCTGCGCCAAACACTGAATCTGTTCTACGAGTCATTGAGCGTTCGATCCGTCCTAAAGCAGAACTGTTACAACGCTTTCCGAAAGTAAAGAATGAGTGGCGAGCCCATGGTATGCCGGCGCGGATCGTTCCGGACAATGCTGCCGAGTTTCATGCTGATGATTTGATTTTGGGGTTCAACGATCTAGGCATCGAGATTATGTATCCCGCCTCCAGGGCACCTGAAATGAAGGGCGCGGTCGAGCGCTTTTTTAGCACTCAGAATCTGGGACTTATCCACAACCTCCCGGGTACAACATTCTCCAATATCCAGGAGAAAGGAGATTACAAGTCAGAAAAACATGCCTGCTTCACCTTGTCGCAGCTGGAAGCCGTAGTTGTTAAATGGATCGTGGATGGCTACCACCAAACGCCGCACCGAGGCCTCAAGAAGATGACCCCCGCCCAAGCCTGGGCAGTTGATGAGGCTCAGACTTTGGTCAGACTGCCCGTGGATCTTGATGCCCTTGAATGCATTCTTGCTCGACGAACCTCCGTTAAGGTTCATCACTACGGAATTGAAGTTGACAGTATCGGTTACCACTCGGCTGAGCTCGCGCAGTTAAGACTGCTCTTAAAGCCTGATGAGAAAGTCAATGTTCGTTATCGAGACGAAGCTGGACATGTCTGGGTTCATGATCGGTTTCGAAACGTATTCCTACTGGTGCCGGTGAAGGACAAGCGGATGATCGGTAAGAGCCGCGAAATGTGGAAGGCGGCCCAGAAAGCGCTCAGAGATGCTGGAGGAGAGCAGCCAAGCTTTGACGAGCTTCACCGATGCTATCAAGAGCTGCGAGAAGACATTGACGAAGCTCGTCGCTCTCAAAAGCTGCGAGTGCGTCGGGAAGCAGCGCGGGCCAAGTTGGATAGGGAGGGTCGTAAGGCCGAGACGAATCCTCCTCCGGTAGTCGTAGCTGAGATGGAGTGGGTGGATAGGTCATCCACACCGCCAACTGCCCCCTCCACTTTCAAGGTTTCCTACCGTCCGCCAGCAGGTGATCGACCATGAGCGCTTTAGTACAAAGCTTCCCCCCCTTCTCTCTGCGTCATCACTTCATTCACAGCCCCCAGGCTGAGCTAGCCTTGACACGCTTGGGTGAGGTGCATGGTGATACCCGGCGTACCAGGGCGAGCAAAGGCTTGGTCATCCAAGGTCCGAGCGGGGTGGGAAAAAGCACTTTGATCAAGGAGTACGTGAGGGAATTGGAGGCAGCGGAACCTTCGGGGTCCGGGAAGCGGACGGTCTTGGTGGTTGAGATTCCCTCATCACCCACCAAGAAAAACTTGGCAACAGCGATGCTGACAGCACTAAAGGATCCATACGCGGATGCTCGCGGTCATTCCGCGGAGGTCAAGTTCGCTCGCATCATTCTTCTTATGACCAATCTTGGAGTTGAAGTCGTGGTGCTCGATGAGGCCCAACATTTGGTGGATTACCGACGCAACGATGCGTATGAAGCCGCGGATTGGATCAAGAGCTTGATGAACGAAACCAGCATCACCTTCGTACTCGTCGGATTGAAGCGAACAGAGGGCCTGCTATGGGCAAACGAGCAACTTCGGCGAAGGTTTTCTGCGACGGTTGAATACAACCGGTTCAGCTATGCCCAAAGCACATCGGCACAGTTTTCAATGCTTCTCGAGGTGATCGCTAGCCTACTGCCGGTTAAGGCTATCAGCTTTACGGAGCCACAGATGTTGAGGCGCTTTCACATGGCTTCATTTGGCTTGATTGACTACCTGATCAAGATTCTGGATCGCGCTGTTTGGCTTGTCCAGCATCGAGATCTCGAAGGTATAAATCTGTATGTCCTAGCCCAAGCGTTTTTGGATGAGGTGTGGAGCAAAGCGACCGACCAGCGAAATCCATTCAGTATCAGCTTTAACTTCAAGCTTCTGATTGGAATTCATGAGCCGTTCGAAAAATTCGACCTCATCGCTTCCTAGAGAGGAGGCCGGGGAGGTACCCCGGCCTCCTTCTTCTAAAGAAAGCCTTCGGAATTTCACTATTCGTACGGATGTACAGGAATGTTCGGTCTTTTAATCAACCCACAGCCTAAGCGCGATGAGAGCTTGTTAGGGTATCTACAGCGATTGGCGGGGGCCAATGGCTTAATGGGTAACGAATTGATCAAGGCTTTTCAGGAAGCCAGTGATGAAGACGTAACTGACTGGTTTTGCACCATGACGCTGCCGGTGAGCTGGTCGCCAGTATCCAGCGAACTTAGACAGCCGAAGACCAAGGCGCTCAAGCTCTGGTCGCTGCAGTACAAGCGTTTTTGTTCGTGCTGTTTAGCTGAACACGCTTACTGGAAAGAGGCCTGGGATCTGACACTCGTAACGAGCTGCTCTATTCATGGAGTTCCCCTGCAGGACAGATGCCCGGGGTGTTCTGCAAAAATGAACCACGACGCGATGCTGGCAAACAGCTGTAAATCCTGTGGCTATTTCCTTACCTCTCGAAGTGCACCAGCTACCGCTGCAGAAGATGCTTGCATTTGGATGACGGCGGCTATGGAGACGAGGCTTGGGCAGGAGGACATATCGGCAAGCAGCGACTTGGACGCACTGACCTACGAGCAGCTCCACGCCTTGTCGATGCGACTCGCTGTCAGGATCGTGAGATCAGAAAACTCAAAACCACTGAAGTTGGCGAATTCAGGATCGCTTGAGGTTTCGCGTGAATTGGCTCAAGCGGCCGGAGAAATACTCATGAGTTGGCCGCGGGCGTTCAGAGATTTGCTGAGCGATCTCAGGTTGACCAGACCCTCAGGGATGGGTTGGAAACTTGCCTCCGCCTTTGGGCCGATTTACAGGGACATTCATCATGATCTGCAAGCGCCCTGCTTCGCATTCGTCCGTGCCGAGTTCGAGTCATTTGTTCAGCAGACTTGGGAGGCGCCTTTAGCAAAGAGAAACCGTTATCTGAGTGAAAATACTATTACTGGCCATCGTTGGGTCTCCATTGATGAGGCTGCTCGGTTAACGGGCTTGCTTAAATCTTGTGTACAGCGACTGCATGACCACGGCGAGGTTGCCTCTAGGGAAATAGTGCACTCTAGCGGTCGTAAATCCAAAGTGGTTGATGTCGGCCAGGTTCGTGAACTAGCTCTGCTTATGCAGAAAGCAGTGAACCTGAGGCAAGCGGCCAAGCTGTTACACATCAATCTTGAGCGTGTGCGGCAGTTGATCGCAGGAGGTATTCTGAAATTCTACGGCGGCAAGCCCAAGGCCGGCGAAAAATGGCTGATCGATATTGAATCGCTCAGTGGCCTCAGGCTTGAGCGTATGCATGCACCCCCTGGCAACACGCTTGTGTCGGTCAACTATCTGGCTAAGCATCATCTTCCAACTGGCGGAGGTCTCGTTGAGATGATTGGGGCGATTCAATCTGGCGAACTGAAAGCTTTTATGGATTGTGATCAAAGTAAGGCGACGGTCGGGCATTGGCTTTTAAGACCTCAAGACTTAACAGGTTGGATGCAGCACGCGCTCCAAAAGTCCTCAGAATTCCCTGGAGTTACTGTCGCTAAGGCAGCAGTACTTTTGGGCGTCAAAGAGGAAGTCGCCTATGCAATGGTTCGGCTAGGGATCCTCTGGAGTACATCGGTTCCTAGAGGCCGGAGTACAATGCAGATGGTTAAGCCTGCCGCAATCGAAAGGTTCAGACGTAGGTACATATTAGGCCCAGAGCTGGCAGTTTTCTTGGGAATGTCGCCCAAGCACATTACGCATCATCTCTGGACGAATGGATTCAGACCTGTCGCGGGGCCGTCGATAGTGAAATCTCCATGCCGGCAATACGTCTGGCCTCGAAGTAAAAAACTGGTCGATTACTTGTCTTGGAAGGCAGCACATCACTGACAATGCAACTCATGGCACTCGCCATTGTTAACCACTTTTTTACACTGTTAACCACCTTGGGTAACAGTGTAAAAATTTGAGTTACTGTTTTGGGCGTGCCCACAATTAGATCAGGTGAAGATGGTTATCGAAACGCTCATTAATGGATTAAGGGTGTTCTCGCCTGCTGTTCGGGGGCCTGGAATCAGCTTGCTGCTCTCACGCAGTTAGCCCGACGTTTTGGCCTGACAAGCGAAAATGGCACAAAAATCCGGGTTCAAGGGCTGTGCGCGAACTATTACTGCGTTAACCTCGCCCAATAGTAACGAGCATGTGTGCCTGTTACCGCATTGAGGAGGGAACCTGTGCGCATCGAGTCGATCACGATATCTGGCTTTCGCTGTTTCGGCCCGAATGAGATTTCCATTCCAATCTCAGATGAGGTCACCACAATCGTTGGCCCTAACGCTGCGGGTAAAACTGCGCTTCTGCAGGCTATGTCGAAGCTGTTTGGGGTCACGCGGGCGCAGCGCACCGTATCACTTTCGGATTTCCACCTAGCTCCTGGAGAGGATCCTGAGAGCCGCGATTCAAAAGAGCTCTTCATCGAGGCGATCGTTGCATTCCCGGAATTGTTGGACGGGTCTGCAACCGCGGAAACCATCGCCCCTTCATTTCGGCACATGCTGATTACGAGAGCTGCCCAGGCGCCCGTTTGCCGAATGCGGCTTGAAGCACAGTGGGATGACGACGGTACGCTTGAGGGCGAGGTGTCACAGAATCTTTTTTGGATCGATTGCTTAGATGACGAGCCCGCAGAGGACAAATACCAACCGGTGGCAGTGACCGATCGGGGCCTCATACAACTTTATTACACCCCGGCAAGTCGAGACGCCGCCGGCCAAATCCGAGCAACTGCCGGAACGCTGGCCGCACGCCTCCTGAGGGCCATTGAATGGTCCTCCGACACCGAAGACAAAGTGCAAGAGGCGACTGAGAGCCTGACCGCTGCGTTTGAAGGCGAGTCTGCGATCACCGCAATCACCGAGGCTTTGCAAACACGCTGGGCAGACCTGCATGACGACGCTTCCAATACCAAGCCTAGGCTCAGTCTGGTGAGCCGACGGTTTGAGGAAGTGATCAACAAGATCGCGGTCATATTTGAGCAGGGACCTGACGGGCGAGAAAGAGGTATTGAAGCCCTCAGCGACGGACAGCAGTCGCTATTTTATTTTGCATTGGCCGCCGCCGTTTTTGACCTAGAGCGCGAGGTCGTTGAAGGTTCTGTGGCCGGATTTCGAGAGGATGCACTCCATATTCCCGCTCTCACACTGTTTGCTCTTGAGGAACCAGAAAACCATCTTTCACCCTACTTCCTTGCTCGCATCATCCGCCAGGTTCGATCGTTGACTGAGGCCTGCGGTGCGCAGGCCATAATCACGAGTCATTCGCCGGCGGTTCTTAGCCGAATCGATCCAAGCGAGGTCCGTTACTGCCGCTGTAACGCAAAGACCCGCGTATCTACTGTGAAGCGAATTGAGCTGCCAACTGACGATGTGGAAGCCAGCAAATTCGTGCGTGGGGCCATCTTGGCTTATCCCGAACTCTACTTCGCAAGGTTCGTTCTGCTTGTCGAGGGCGATTCGGAAAGAATCGTTCTCCCTCAGCTCGCCGAGGCACTTGATCTTCTCATTGACCCTGCTTTTGTCGCGATCGTCCCTCTCGGTGGACGACACGTCCAATATTTTTGGCGCTTACTTAAAGCCCTAGGTATCCCTCACGCGACTCTGCTTGACTTGGACCTCGGCCGTGATGGTGGGGGGTGGGGGCGAGTGAAAACAGCGATTGAGAAGCTCATTGAGTTCGGTGCGCCCAAGGCCAAATTGCTAGAAACCACAAGCGGCGTTCTGGCCGATGCGGCATTCGCAAATATGCACGGATGGAGCAACTCGCCTGACCATTCAACCCTACTGGGTTGGATCAACAGCTTGAAGCCATACGGGGTCTACTTTTCAGCACCACTAGATCTTGATCTCGGCATGCTGAAAGCCTTCCCTGATGACTATGCCGCCGTTATTCCTAAAGGGGGAGGTCCTCGCATGGCTGCTGATAAGGCCGCTGAGGTTGTGCTGGGGACGTCAGGTCCAGGACTTTCGGTGTACACGGGACCCTTTGAGGATTACCCCGCATTGTTTCCGGGCTATCGGTACCACTTCCTGACGCACAGCAAGCCAGCTACGCACTTGGCGGCATTGGCTCGAGTCAGCAAGGCGAGCCTGACTGCACGAATGCCAACAGTTCTGTCTGAAGTCGTTTGGCATATTTCCAACTCCTTAAGGCGAGACTGATTATGGCCGTTTCGTCACGCCGAACTGCTCGTGAGGATTGGAAACCCGTCGGGGTTAAAGCTCTGGAAGCGAATGCGCTGAAAGTGGTTCGTTCGAAAAAAAATCGGTCCGTTATTGCCGGACCAGGCGCTGGCAAGACAGAACTGCTTGCGCAGCGCGCTGCCTTTCTCCTTCAGACGGACACTGCGCCATCTCCACGGCGCATTCTGGCTATCAGCTTCAAACGTGATGCGGCATCTAATCTGGCAGCACGCGTACGTCAGCGCTGTCACCACTCCCATGCGAGCCGCTTCGACTCCATGACGTTTGATGCGTTTGCAAAAGGATTGGTCGACCGCTTCGGTCAGGCATTACCTGACCGCTGGAGGCCAAGACCCGATTACGAGATCACGACTCACACGGAGCGAGATTTTCGCGAGTACCTCCATGACCTTCCACCGCCACCTGCGGTAATCGGAACAAGAAATGATGTGCGTGAGATAGGGTCTAAAACCTTTGAGCGTCGGCACCTGCTCGGCTCACCGTTACCTGTAGAAGGATGGCCAGACCCAACTGTCGCGCAATGGGCGGCAGATGCGTTCTGGCGAGTGTCGCTCCACGGCGGTGGCAAAAGTGTGCTGTCTTTCCCAATGATTGGCCGTCTCGCTGAATTGCTGCTGCGAGTCAATCCGATGGCGCGGGATGCCTTGCGCCTCACCTATTCGCATTTGTTCATGGACGAATTCCAGGACACCACCAGGATTCAGTACGATCTGGTAAGCACGATTTTTCGAGGCACAGAAACCATCGTGACTGCTGTCGGAGATAACAAGCAGCAGATCATGCGATGGGCAATGGCGATGGATGATCCTTTCTCTGCCTTTGATGCTGATTTCGGAGGTGTCCGGACTTCGCTCTTCAACAATTACCGATCTTCGCCGGACTTGGTACGTATCCAGCACGTGTTGGCCCAGGCGTTAGATGTACAAGCTGTGCAGCCGGTATCTCAGACTGACGGCACAATTGACGGAGAAAGCTGTTCAATTCTCGACTTCCCGAGTCCAAAAACTGAAGCGCGTCAGTTAGCGCAATCAGTAGCGTCATATATTGCCGACCTGAAACTGACTCCTCGAGACTTCGTCATACTGGTTCGACAAAAGGCGGGAGAATATGCAGAACTCTTGGAACCTGCCTTCGCGAACGAAAATCTGGCGCTGCGTAACGAAGCTGGAATGGTCGGCAAAGTAATGCTGCAGGAGCTGATGACAGAGGAAATCTCGAAGTTGGCGGTCAACTTTCTCCGGTTATCAATGACTCCGAGAGCGGGAAGTTATTGGTCGACTTGCCAGAATTGGCTCGCCTCAATGAGAGGGATCGATGCCGATGACTCAATCAGGCAGAGTAGGCTCGCTCGTGTGTTGGACACCTATGCAACCGAACTGGCTGCACGCTACTCCCTCCCCCCGAGAAGTAAGGTGGCCTCACGCGCACTTGTTGACGACATCCTAAATTTCGTGGGTGTAGAGCATGTGATCCGTTTCAACGCCGCCTATGGCCAAGGGAGCTGGCTAGAAAAAGTGTTAGACGCAACGGCGGAACATCTTTTATCCAGCTCGCTCCACAGTAAGGACTGGTCCCACGCCCTCGACATGTACGAAGGCGTGCACGCAATTCCTTTAATGACGATCCACAAGAGCAAGGGCCTTGAGTATCACACCGTTATCTTTGTCGGACTGGATGATGGCGCTTGGTGGAGTTTTTCTCAGGATGAAATTGAGGCCACGGCAGGATTTTTTGTGGCTTTCACCCGTGCTAAACAGCGGGTCATATTCACTTACTGTGCTTCGCGGGGCACACGAACAAAAATTGCAACGCTTTACGAGCTGCTTACTAAAGCCGGAGTCCAAATCACGACTGGATCGAGTTGATCATTTCCAGGTGACATTTCCAGACAACGGCATCGTGTGTTGACGCTGATGAAAAATCACCCAGCTGCCGAGAAATGTTGATCCAGATACGGGACGATGCTTGGTTTGTGCCGGTCGCCGCTAGAGCATGAGGATGTTATGGCCTTTTGCCTTCCCGATGTGATATTGCTTTGCACTCAATTTGACTCGCGAAGGAGATGCGAATGTCTGGTTCTGGCGGTAGCTATCTGGGTCCATCTACACCCACCACTTCCTGCGCGGCACTTCAGTTTGATACCCAGCTAGCTTCACCGAAAGCACAGGTGGTTGGGCAGCTGAGCGTCAACGACATCCTCGAAATTGTCTTTTCGCAGTCGGGTAACCAGCAAGTCGTCTCCGCACTTTGGAACGGCGCTGATGCAGGAGGGATTGTCGACCCACATCTGAACCAATTGCGAAGCTGCATGAGCCAGGGCGAACAGTACCAGGCACGTGTGCTGCACGTTGGTGGCGGGCAAGTACGCCTTCGGGTTTACCACATTTAATTTCGAGCAAGGAGAGCTCTATGATCACCATCGTAGGAGGCGTCTACCGAGAGCGCTGCATGCGCCCGGCGTGGGACGATATTTATGGGTCGGCAGGGAGGGCAGCAACGGCGATTGCTCGTTTCGGTGGTCAGGCGGAATTACACGCCTGTGTAGATAGCGACACCCAAATCGTCGTTGATGCCCGCGCAGCCGCGGAAGGTTTCCAGTTCAATGCTACGCCTGCGCAGGCACCGGTGACTTTCGAGTACATCCATGGCCTCGCCAATCCAGATATTCGACGGGGTACTCACGTCAAATCGAAGCTGCAGGTTAGCGCCGAGAAGGTGCTTCGATTCGGCATGATCGATGGAACGGCAGTAGTTGATGCTGAGTACGCGGTGTTTGACCCACAGAATGCCGACGGTACGGAGTCCTTCAGGGCAAATGGCTCTGAAGCAAAGCACCTGGCTCTGGTCCTGAACCGCCATGAGGCCAATCTGTTGGTTCCCTCTTCCAGTGGTTTGACCGCACAAGAACTCGCAATCGTGCTCGCCGAGCAGGAGCGCGCGGAGGTGGTCGTTATTAAGATGGGGCCTCTGGGTGCCTTGGTGTATGACAACGGCGCAATCTCGACGGTGCCTGCATACCGCACTGAGAGGGTATGGAAGATCGGCTCGGGAGATACCTTCGCCGCCCACTTCGCACTGGGCTGGATGGACAAAGATCTTTCGGCTCACGATGCCGCCTCGGTTGCCTCCATTGCGACGGCCTTTTATTGCGAAAATCAAGGCTTCCCCGACCAGGCTTTACTTGCTTGCTTCAAACCGTACCCACTGCAACCGTCAGTTCGGTATCGCGATGGTTACGCCCCTAAGGTGTACCTCGCAGGGCCATTCTTCACCCTCGCAGAGCTTTGGATGGTCGGGCAGGCTCGCAGAGACCTGCTGGCAATGGGGCTGGATGTATTTTCCCCATACCATGACGTCGGTCTTGGCTCTGCTGAGGACGTGGTCGAAAAGGACCTCGAAGGGGTGCGTGATTGCGACGTTCTCTTTGCGATTGGTGATGGGCTCGACTCGGGCACGATTTACGAGATTGGCTACGCTCGGGCGTTGAACAAACCTGTCGTCTTCTACGCGGAAAATGAGTCCGAACAGGACAAGAAAATGATGGAAGGCTCCGACTGCTGCATCACCGATGACTATGTGAGTGCGATCTATCAGATGGTCTGGGAAGCGGTAGTGCTATGAAGACGGGATTATTGTTGTCTGGCGGGATGGATTCCTTGACGATTGCCTGGTGGAAGCGCCCGGACATCGCGTTCACCCTGAACTACGGCCAGCTCGCGGCGCAGGCCGAGATCGAGGCTTCAAGAACGATCTGCCAACTGTTGGAAATCCCTCATCATGTGATTGAGATTGACTGCCGCCAGCTGGGCTCGGGAGACATGGCAGGTAGCCAAGCCAACAGTCTGGCTCCAGCCTCGGATTGGTGGCCGTACCGGAATCAGATGCTGGTTACGCTGGCCGCTATGAAGGCAATCTCGTTCGGTGTGACGCACCTGTGGTTGGGTACCGTGAAATCGGATGGCTTCCATAGGGATGGCTCCCCAGAGTTCATGTCGGCGATCAGCCATCTACTTTCCCTGCAGGAGGGCGGCATGGTGGTGGAGGCTCCAGCAATTGAGTTTTCTACTGCTGAGCTTGTCCGCAAATCGGGCATCCCTGCGAGTCTCCTGGCATGGGCGCACAGCTGCCATAAGTCGCATTTTGCATGTGGCAACTGCCGCGGCTGCAACAAGTACATGGAAGTGTTTCAAGAGGTGGGGTATGACTTGGATCGACTTGGGTGACCCTAATCCAAGGCTGGCTCCTGAGCGGTATGAGCCTCTCGAGTGGGAAATTGGCGATGTCTGCCCGCTCCCTGCTTCCTCGGAGGCGTTAGACCGGCCGTTCGGCGAGGTTTTGGATGCTCGTGCGTCGCATCGCGAGTTCGGCGTCGTCTATGACCTGCAGCTCGGAGCCTTCCTCTGGCATGCATGCAGAACTCGAGGATCCGGTACGTCAAACCTAGGTTTTGATTTGGAGCATCGAGCGGCCCCCTCGGCTGGAGCGATCCACCCTATACACATCGTCGTGAAGCGGCCCGGTGATGATCGATGGTGGATGTATGAGCCTAGGGCTCATCAACTGGTCGAGCTCAGACATGCGACCGGCAAGCTTGCAGGCCTTTATGAGCTCAGTCTGCAGGTTCTGGGCGGTGATGAGGCAACATGCATTCTATTTCTGGCCGAGCCCGGAAAAACATTGGGCAAATACCAAGATGGTTGCAGCCTTGTTTGGCGTGACGCGGGGGCGCTGCTCGCGGTTATGGCATTGACTGCGACAGCCCAGAGACTCAACTTCTGTCCGCTGGGCGTTACCGGTGAGCCATGGGCCAGTGCCTTAGCCGATCAGGGAAAGCTGGCCGGAGTTGGCCTTGCTCTTCTTGGCTCGGCTGCGAGAGCCTGATTCAGGTGAGTGGTGCCCCATGATGCTGTGCACGGTGGCGGGCGATGACATCATCTCCAACCACATCAGGGCATCGAGCTCCGATGCCCTGACACCAAGCCCTTTGCTGAAGCGGATGAACTGCTCTTCGAGCTCCAGGTAGTGGCGTTCAACGGTCAAGTTGCTTTCGAAGAACCTACCCAGTAGCCCAGCGCGAAGAATGTGGATGTCCAGGATGGCCACATCGTCCGCATCCAGCCAGTTACGGGCAACCCACGATGCGGTCTTGTAACCAATACCTGGAATATCCAGCAGCCAGTCGCGCAGCGCTTTGCCGGAGGCTAACGGAGGCCGTTCAGCAGACAGCTTCTGAAGTGCCGCGCAGAGGTAGCGGGCCTTCTGCGTGGCGAAACGGTATCGCACTTGGCGACCATCGATAGCTAGGGGCTCTTTCAGCCACTCAAGCAGGCTTTCTTCTGAAGGTGGTTGATCGCCAAAGGCACCGCGTTCTTTGACGTGGTGAAAGGCGGCGAGCCCGACGCTAGCGGGGATGCCATGTCCCCCCAGCAAGCACGCGCCGACTTCTTCTTTCAGCGTTGCCCCGAGCTTGTAGTTTATCCGATCGCCAGTGAGACGGCGTGCGTACACTTGGTACGCCCAGTACGCAGGGGTAGGGAACGCTTCCATGGCTCCCCACGGGACGCCCGGAATAACCTCTGCGTCTGCTTTGGGCAGCTCGACATTAAAGACCGCTTGGTCCATGAAAATAGCGCCTAATTGCATCAGGCGGCCTCCTCGGCAATGCCGTAGTGTTCATGCATCCATTGCAGTAACTCGTGTCGCTCAATGGGATCTAGGCTCTCGATACGAGCACGGAGCCTGGTTTGGCGACGCTGAATGGTTTGGCGGTCTCGGAATGTTTCGCCCATGTATCGGCTGTCGTGCAAACGGCTGGGAGGTTCGTAGTTCATCCACACCGTTTCTTCGCGCAGCTCTACATGGGTCTTAGCCGGAAAACTCACCTTGCGCCACCCGATGAGCTCGCGGTTGTAGAGATCACAGTCATAGCCCGAAAGCATCACTTTGCAAGGTAATGCGACCAAGCACCGCAGCAAGCGGATGTGGTCCTCTTCCGAGTAATCGCAGCGATAGACCTTCGCTCGACGGCGGGTGTTCGGAACGTAGGGCGGATCGATATAGACCAACTCCTGGCCTTCGAACGTATACCCTTCAAGGAACGTAACCGCGTCGACTTGGTGGAGTTCGCAGGTATCTGGACGCTCTGCTTTCCACCGCTCAATGACTTGGGAGTCGAGGTCCAACCCAATGTTCCGCTGCGCAGCCTTTTTGTTGCGCATGACTGCCCCACCACCAAGGTGGGATTCGATGTATGTCTGATGCGGTGGCATCAGGTTGATCAAGCGCTGGTAACACTTGCCTTTTCCGCCTGGATATCTCATGCGCCAAGCATCGTCAGAAATGACGATGATGTCAAGGCGAAGCGCCGAACGGCCACCATGCGTGGAGTTCGGTTGAGGTGTAGTCACGAAATATAGAAGAGCCCCGCAGGAAGCCGAGCTAGTTAAACACAACGCACCGTTGGTAGGGTGCCTGGCCGCTACCGTCGGTGCGCCGCCGGGCGCGGGACTGACGGGTTGATCGCTGGATTCAACGAGCTCGGAATTGAGGAAGCGTTGAATGGTGGAACTCTCTGAACGGGAAAAGATGCTGGACGAGGCCTGGTCCGAGCCTGTGCAGGCGGTGGGGACCCGCTACGGGCTGTCTAACGTGGGGTGTTAGCGCTGGCGGAAAACTGACCTAATAACGGCTGTCTTACCGACGAGGCGTGCCTAGGCTTTTCAACGGATCATGCTCAACTTATGAGTATGAGAACGCCAGCTGATCAGATACGGAGTCAATAACTTGTATTGGGTCGTATATCCATCGGCAGAGAGGGGGCAATTTCCGATCAGCACCAACAGAGGTGTCTACTAACCCACGGCAATTAATTCAGTTGGGTGCTATTGGTACAATCGAGACCAGAAAACTCCTCAGATCGGCAATAATCGCAGTCGACAATAGCAGAGTTCAAATTAACTGACAGGGAAGGTTTTTGATGACTGAAAATATTTGGGAAATGCGTCTATCTGAAGATCCTCGCCGTAGCGGTGAGGTTCGTTCGGAGTGGGAGCGTGATTACGCACGCCTGATTCACTCATCGGCATTCCGTCGTTTGCAATCCAAAACACAGGTGTTGGGCTTGGGTGAAAGCGATTTCTACCGCACGCGTCTTACCCATTCGATGGAAGTGGCGCAGATTGGTGTTGGGATTGTGCGATGGCTTCAAGATTACCATAAGGATGACGAGGAAATCATCGAGGCTCTGCCGCGTTCAGCGCTTATGAGTTCTATTTGTTTGGCACATGATATTGGGCACCCCCCTTTTGGGCATGGTGGCGAGGTTGCCTTGAATTTGTGTATGCGAGACTTCGGTGGTTTTGAGGGAAATGGTCAGACATTACGCATCCTATCGAAATTGGATAAATACACTGCCAATCACGGTTTAAATCCGACTCGCCGCCTTCTTTTAGGAATCCTGAAATATCCTGCACCGTATAGTGAACTGGTGGGCGCGACTGCGTATGGCCGAGTCCCACCCCAGCGCTGGCTGTGTAAGGCTCAAGAGCAGCACCCGCCAAAGTGTTACCTAGATGATGAGAGTGATGTGGTGGACTGGGTTTTAGCACCTCTAACTAAAGCGGAAAAAGCTGAATTCACAACGTTTAAAGAACACAAGTCTGGTCATAAGAAGCCAATATACAAGGGGCTGGATACGTCGATTATGGAGCTGGCTGATGATATTTCATACAGTCTGCATGATTTTGAAGATGCTATCTCTTTAGGAATGATCACCAGAAAGTCATGGGATGATCAGAATAAAGATAAAGAGAGTCTGTTTAGTAATTGTGAGCTGGATAGCAATAAATTAGCGAATCAACTGTTCTCAGAGGAAAGTTACGAGCGAAAAAAAGCTATCGGTGGCTTAGTGCACCAATTTATTCTCAAAACAAAGGTAAAACCATCCGGCATGTCATTTGCGACCACAGCGCTTATCAAGTGGAATGCCTATATGGATGACGATCATAGAGCACTGTTGGATCATATCTTCGATCTTGTAAAGACTAAGGTGATTAAGGCTCCAAACGTTCAGCAGCTGGAGTTTAAAGGTCAAAAACTGGTGATTGAGCTTTTTGATGCTCTGAACTCTGATCCAGAGCGGCTTTTGCCATCATCTACGCGTAAACGATATGTCAGCGGAGAAAGTGCCAGCCAAAAGAGTCGAGTTGTTTGTGACTATATCTCTGGAATGACAGATGAATATGCAACTCGTTTGTACGAAAAGATCTATTACCCTCATAAAGGGTCGATTTTTGACAGGTTATAAGCTGCTGTGCAGCGAGATTCTTTTCTGCTGACAATCCCCCGCTAGGTTTTTTGATCTTTCGGGGGAATTTTTGAGTGAATATTTATGGCTGGTTTGAATGGGTACAGTGGGTATAATTGAGCACGATTGTGAAGGAACAATGCGTAGCAAATAGAGACGATTAGACAAATGGGCGTCCGCTCGAAACTGCATTGATATCGTTTCGGAGGTCTCTCTCGGATTTTTTTCAGTGGATGAAATATGCTCACTAATTCGATACTTCGTAGCGCAATCAATCTTTACGAGGCGAATACCTTAGCTGCTATTCGCCTCGCAAAGGCTGCTTCAGTGCCCGCGCCTATATCACTTAGCTTTAACACATCGATGCTTTCTAAGGAGGTCATCAAAGCGCTGTCGATCAGGATTCCAACTGGAGGTAGGAAAGAGGACACCGATTCAGAGTTCATCTATATCTTTAGCTTGCGAGCATGCAGCAAACGCGATCTTCAATCGCTGTCAGAAAAATTTGCCACGGCTCGCGAGACCCAAAGGATCTCCGGCAGTGCTCGATCACTATGCAGATTGAACGGTGTGCACGAAAACGATCAGATCTTATATATAGGCAGATCCTACAGTCCGCGTGAACGATTCCGCGCCCATATGTCTGCCGAAGCTTCAGGCCCCTATGCCATCCGATTCTCATCCTGGGTGACCACGCTGGACTTGACCATTGATTTTCACCTCTTCCAGTTTAAGGAACTCGATGATGGATCGGCTCAGGCGGTAGAAGACGGTCTGTGGGACGAGTTCAACCCGCTACTTGGTGAGCGAGGAGCTCGATGAGACGGTGGTTGCTCACGAGAACGCAACTGGAGCACCCAACATTCAGTCGGTGAATCAGTTCCTGGTTCAAATAGCGAAGGATTGGGAGTCTCTCCTTCGAGTTGTTTAGTGCTCTGTATTAAACTAGCCTTGAGGCAAGGGAGATGGAGTCATATATGTTTCTTCATTACCTGTGCTATTTTTACGTTTAGCTGCTCACCCATAAATTCACATCTTACTCTTTCATATGCGGTGACGTTCAACGATTCGATTCGTTCCAGTTTCAAATTTGAATTTTGATATGACATTAGAGGTTTGACTATAGGCATACCCGTATCCCTTCTTTCTAAAAGCATGTGATTTGCCGCGAAGTTTACAAACTGCTCAGAGCATCGGGAAAGCCCCTCAACCGCTTCCGTTATGTCATCGACATATAACGCGTTGATTGTCTTAATCTCTGTTATCTTACCTTGATATGATTTAAGCGCGTCATTATACACGGCACCTCTAAATCCAGAATCAGCACTGCTCACTGTAGTAATCGCTGATGTATTAACCGCTAATGCAAGAGCTGGGATAGACAAGGTTAAGTTATATGCTAGCGCGAGCTGCTCTCTGATAACTTTGTTGCTTTCGCCTGCGGCAACCATTCTTTGTCCCATGTACACACCACCTAAACTTGCGGCAACAGTAAGTAATGGGATGCCAAGCCCGGTTAGGCGTATACCAGTAATTTTTCTTTTGAAAGTCACTAAGCTCTCACTAGATATGCTGAATTTGTTTAATTAACGCAATGGCTTAGTATCAAATGGCTCTGGCAGCTTTATACTTCAATTTGGTGATGTTTTCTGCGATTTCGAGCCTTTTCCCGAGGCTTAGATATCACCAAGATGTCTGACTCATTGCGGAGTTTAATCGACGCTGGATAATAAAATTGCGAGAAAATAAAAAGGCTGCAATCGGAATTAGAGGGCTTCGCTCAAGCAAACGCGTGCTCCGTAGAGACATGATCGCGTTGGCGTCTGAGGCGATGGCAAATATTGTCCAAAAATAAGCGAGTTGGCTGTGCACAAAATTCTGGGTGCGCCAGGCTCAAGCGGCGCCAATCATTACATTGCCGGTGGGAGTACTGATGTAATACATGCCAACATTTGAAAAGGCATTGATATCCAATTTGCAATGTTTGCATTTGAACGTCAATTTGCCGCTTAGCTTATTTTGGGCCAGTTGATTCATAATTGGATCAAGATCACCAAGGTTTTTTTGGCAGTGTGGGCAAGGCGTGCTCATTTGATTCATCCTTGTAGAGCTGATTTTGAGTTGAGGCCCTATGGTATCAAAATGCCCTCAGACAAAAACCTAGTCTTGCACCTTTTTTTGGATGATTCGCAAAGAGGACTCGATCCCCACGAGGGCTCCGGGTTTATGGGGAATCAGCTGTCACCGGTAGAGTTTGAAAAGCGTTACGCAGCGAGCTTGGAGAGTGTCTAGAAAACCTGTGGCGATTCAGTCTCGCCGAACTCGCGGTTCAATGTGTTCGGGATATCCAGTCTTTCTACTGTTGCTCGTTTGTAGGCATGGGAGCCGGGTTGTTTGCTGACTAAATCAAGCTCGCGCATCAAGCTACGCACTTTGAATCGACTGACTTGCTCACCGTCTTCACGCATCAGTGACAGAATGCTGCGACTGCCCGCAGAGCTGCGACTTTGCGAGAACAGCTCACTTACGCGACTACGCAATCGAAGCCGTTCAACATCCGGCGTGCGGCGCCGCAGGCGCTGGGCGTAGTAACAAGAGCGAGTGACGTCAAACACCTTGCACTGCCAATCAACCGGCTCATGTGCCCTCAACTGGTCAATCAGCGCGAACGCTCGTGATCTTCCGACATCAAGAGCGCGGTAGCCTTTTTTAGTATTGATTTCTCTCGCTCAAGCCGAGCAATCCGGGCTTCCAGCTCCTGAATTTTTTGCTGTTCCGGAGTCAGTGCCTTACTCTGCGGGGTGACGCCTTTATGTTCTTTCTGAATCTGGTCAACCCAGCGGCGCAATGCCGACTCACCAATGCCAAGCGAACGGCTGGCTTCGATGTAGCTGTAGTTTTGTTTGAGCACAAGGTCGGCAGCCTCGCGCTTGAATTCAGGAGTAAAGGAGCGGCGTTGTTTAGTCATCTGACACCTCGATCTGGCGAGCATTCTCGCCTAAATGGGTGTCCGGGTTCATTAGACCACTACAGCTCATGGCCGGTTGCTGCCCGTCACGAACGGCATTAATCGGCCAGAAGCAGCTCTTTAGATCAGACATGTCGCGTCGATTTAGAGAGCAGAGAGTATTGAATAAACTGCCCTAATGTTTGGAATGAAGTGAGGTGTCGGGCCCGACGCCAACTCACTTGCGACTTGCGTGATAAATTCCCGTGCCCGCTCAAGTGGAAGGCCGATGATTTCATAAGGAAGCCAATCATTATTCATGGCATCCTCGTATGCCTCGATTACATACAGCAAATAGTCGCCTTCAGGGGTATCTCGGAAGGCACTGTACTCCTTTGGAGAACTAAGGCGCGTGCTCAACTCTACTACTTGCGCGGATCCAGGGGCGTCTGGATTTTGCCAACGCGGTGACGCTGAAAGTTCTCTTGTTTCAGCGATTAAATGAGCGGTGATTAAGTGACTCCAAATCATAAGCTAGGTAGCCTGCATTGAAGGTACCGGCGAGAGCATATCACTGACGAATGGACACTGAATTAACCCGCTAGCCATATCACCAAAAAGCAGGATCTGCGAACCGATCCCGACAGTTACACCCGTTAGCGCTGAAGGAACCATTTCGGCCAAATCTGAGTCACTTATCATCATTCCGTACTCTGGTCACACCGGTGGATATTGAAGAATCATAGGTCTGAATCGAATCTCATTTTGTAGGAAGATCATATATCTACTTGTTATAACTTCCACTCATTCTGACCACCAGGTCCTTGCAGAGAGGGCTCGGGCCAGCGTCCGCTTCTGGCCCAGACTGTGTAAAAACGGTTTTTGAGCGCGTCAGGTACTCCAAACCGCACCGGAAATCGCGTTTCTACGTGAAATCCATATCTACAGATGTGCTGATAAATTTCAGATTTAACGTAGACGCGCACACTTCAATTTTGGCGAAGCGATTTTACACACTCTGGGCCGATAGCTGTCAGTAGGGGCCATGCGGGCGTAGGATGAGGGCTTTCCCATCAGTCCAGACCTTTTCCCTTATGACTCAATCCGTGCGGACAATCTCAAGGAATCCGCGAGCCGAGGTTTGGCAAGGTGGCTAAGGGAGCCTGATGAGCACGTGTATACGCCACGCAAACTTCTTAAACCAGAACAAAGAATTTTTTTAGAATGTATTGCATCAGGAAAATTCAGCGGCTCAGAGCTCTGATTACTTCAAGCGGGCAACTCAGCCGGTTGTAAAAAATAGCGTTGTTCAGTTTCACCGTTCGACTCGTGATCCAACTGCCGCTGATCGCGATGGACTGCAATGGGTCGAATGGAGCCTTTCACGACAGGCAGCAATCGGCCGGCGAAAAATCGAGTTGCAATGTCCGGTGGTCTGGCATGCAAGGTAAAATGGCGATTTTTGTCATATCAAGGAACGAAAGAGTGTCGACCATTAAAATGACATCCCGGGCCGATTGTCGGCTAACCTCCGCGCTGCTGTTATTAACAGGCTTAGTGGCTCTCTCTGGTTGCCGCCAGTTAACACCTGAGCAGCGAATAGATTCCTGGATCGATAGCGATGGTAAAGCCGCTCCAAGTTACCTAACCCCAGAAGAAATCAAACGTCTCGAAGCAAGACGTTATCTCAGGGTTTTGCGCTCTACCTTGGCTCGAAGTGTGTTCTGGGCAAATGGCGAAGGGATGCAAGGCAGCGTGAAGTTGCGGATGAAGCTCAATCAGCAAGGTGACGTATTGCTCTGCGAGGCGCAGCCAAGTGACGCTGGAGCTCCACCAGGCTTTACGAATCTCGTCATGGATGTGTGCTGGAGCAGTAGCTGGAATAGCATCCCGGAAGGTCTCCAGAATCCAGCTGATGGCACGCTCGAGGTCATCGCACCTTTGATAGCTTCTGGTAATACCTCACCTATTTCTGATTACGAACGGGGGCACCAGAGAACTGATGCTGAAAGCCGTTTTTTCTGGGACAACGTGGTGGCCAAGCAATCAATAAATGCGTTCGGCAGAGCTCGCTTCGAATTCACTGCCAACGTAAAGGGCCAAGTCGCAAGTTGCGATGTGACGCTTAAAAAACACTATTTCCGTCCTGAATATTTTCATCCGGATCCTGCGTTACAAAAGGTACTTGCAACTCAGTGCTTGCAGCTGGATTTGCAACAAATGCCTGGGTTTCGTGTAGGGGAAAACGGGGTAACCCATCGCGTGGTTTTCGTGGACTACTTACCGTGGAAAAACCATGTGGGGAAATACTCCGAGTAAGGCCCTCACTTTAGTGTCTTCTGCGATGGCGTTCCTGTGGCAACACCTTGCGCAAGGTGAATCGCCCTCAGTTTTTCAGACACATCCAAGGTCTGCAATTGGCCGATTTCTGCGCTGGTGACGGGCAGCAATCGGCCAAAAGCCGACGTCGAATATCTATAAAAGCGGTTGCTATTCATAGTGACTGTATCTCTACATTTGAAATTGCCTGACCAACTTGTTCAATTCGACCGCTAACTTTGTGAGCTCGGACGTTGCGATAGCTGTCTGACTGGAGCCCTCTGCCGCTTGACTTGAAAGGTCACGGATACTCACTAGACTGCGATCTACCTCCCTTGCAACTTGAGCCTGCTCTTCCGATGCGGTCGCAATCAGGACGTTGCGCTCCGTAATATTGTCGATAGATTCAGTAATCTCCACCAAAGCCGAACCGGCACATTGAGCAGTGTCCAATGTTTTCTGGGCTTGGGTGTTCGTCTGGGTCATTGCGGATACGGCAGATCCAGTACCTTTCTGAATTGAGCTGATCATCTGCTCAATTTCACTGGTTGATTGCTGAGTACGATGAGCCAAAGCCCTGACCTCATCTGCGACTACTGCGAAGCCTCGACCAGCCTCACCAGCACGAGCAGCTTCGATAGCAGCGTTTAACGCAAGAAGATTGGTCTGTTCGGCGATAGCACGAATAACATCCAAAACCTTGCTAATGTCAGTTGCCATTACGGCGAGCCCCTGTACTTCTTGGGATGCATCTTCGACATTTGCGACCATCAAGCTGATGGCCTGCACAGTTTCGTCAACGCGTGCGCGGCCAGCCAAAGCGGCAGAGTTGGATCGATTAGCGGCCTCGGAGGCTGAAGACGCATTTCTAGCCACCTCCTCAACAGCTGCACTCATCTCAGTGACTGCAGTTGCCGCCATTTCAACTTCATTATTTTGACGCAACATACCTTTATTGGCATCTTCGGTGACAGCATGCATTTCTTCAGAAGTTGATGCCAACTGATTGGAAGAATCAGATATCAGAGAAAGGGTATTTCGTAGACTATGTTGCATTGCGCCTAAAGCTTGCATGAGCCTCGCCACCTCATCGTGCCCTTTTGCTTCAATGACTCCAGTGAGATCATTTTTCGCAATGCGCTCAGCAATAGCTAGTGTTTGACTAATAGGGTTCGTAATACTTCGGGTATACATCAGGGCAAGTACAATAGCAGCCAAGGTGCTGATAAATATAAAACCACTAACGATCAATTTAGCTTGCTCATAGGTTCGGCTCGCCTCTTCGCCAGCCAGTTTCGCTTTATTATTATTAACTTCTATCATTCCTTTGATGTCGCTCTCAACGGCGTCAGCAGATTGCTTCATCGAATCGCTGGAAAGCTTGGCTGCCTCATCTAAATTTCCTGAAGAAATGAAAGACAGATATTGATCTTGTAAGACCTGATAGCTGGTAAGGCTTGTTGAAAGCGTATCAATTTTCTGCCTGCCCATCGGGGTTACGATCAGCGGCTGCAAATTCGAAAGCAAATTCTGGATATTAATTCTTGCCTTTTTCAATTCCTCTAAAGCCTGCGCTTTTCGGCTTTCTGGCTCTACAGGGTTTCGCAACCGTGCGTTGCTCCCTCTGATGCTTACGAACTCCCGGTCAATGACCCCAAGAATGGATATGCTGGGTACGACATTCGTCTCAACGAAACTTTCAGAATCCTTCAAGCTCGACGCCTGTTTGAGAGCGATGACCCCCAGCGAAATTATCATCAGACAAAAGAAACCGAAGCATAGAGCTGAGCGTGGAGCAAGGTTGAGTCTGCGCAATAGCATAATTAAACCCTCGTCTGAATTATCAGCTATGTCGTCAGTCGTCGTAAGCGCTTAAGTACCGTTCGTCGGGTGATGCGGCGCAACGAGGAAAGTCTGGCTTTTTTATTTGAAACATTATTTTGCTAAACCTTTCTATCACAGATTTAACCTTAGACGCCGAATGAAACAGCGTTCCAGATGCGTTTGTTGTTACTGGGTGAGCGCCGACCAAGCTTTAAAGCGAAAAATCCCCTACAGCCCATACGCATTTAACAATCAGCCCGCGAAATGGCTTTACACTTAGTTGACTATGTTCAGAGCGGTGCGTGTGATTCGATTAATTTAGGCTAGGTAAGCTCCGCACAATCGTCATAGCGGACCGTTCAAAGATCAAGTGAGGAATACTTCGGCTTTTCATTCATCACGACTTCCCCGTCATCCTCAAAAATACGTATATGCTCAGGTAACGGAGAGCTAAATAGCACCCGCTTTTGTAGATACTCGACGTCCGATTTTGGCCGATTGATGCCTGCCAGTACCTTACGCTGCCGGCGTTGAGATCACCGGCTGCAAACCTGAGATGGTTTAGGCGTGGCCGGAACTCGAACCCTTGAGCTTGGCCAAGCCTTGCTTGATGTGCCCAGCGTTTTCGCCGATCACGAATAGAGCACCACGTACGTTTTTACCGACCTCATCCATACCTTGCTTTTCGATTTGGAGAGCCAACTCCATAAGAGCTGCTTCCAACGCGAGCTGATTCTCGTACATTCGTTCAAGCAAATCTGGAAGTGAGTATTCCCCTGTCATGTGTGTCACCCAGCCAAAAAGGGCTAAGCATAGCAGTGGCCTAGTAAATTGGTGCTTGCTTGAAAATTGCTACGAGAATGGTCGTTCAATGCCTCGAAAGCAGTGCTGGCGGCGGTTTTGGGGAGGGCTACGCCCAATCCATCATCGGACGGATCGTTTAGCTGGCTTCCCTGCTGTCGTATGGGTTCCTAAGCTGCCTATCTCGAAGGGCAGCAGTCGGCCCAGAGTGTGTAAAAACACTTTCTTATCTTGCGTGCTTCAGCCCATTGCTCCTAGGCGTGGCGATTTCCCGATTATTTACCACGATCAGCGCCGGTAACGCTTCAGAGCGCGTATGAAGCGCTT
>NZ_VFEU01000002.1 GCF_007858255.1 Pseudomonas rhodesiae
TCCGTACGCCTATCTAAAGGATGTTCTCACGCGTCTACCGACGCAGCGGGCGAGTGAAATCGAGCAGCTGCTTCCGCATAAGTGGCAGCCGGTTTAATCACGCAAGACGTGTTGCCCGGACGCATACGACCCAGCAACAGGTGGACGACGCTCATATCTTGATGGCGGGAAACGGAAAGGGGTTGATGCTCAGGTTGGGGTTGATCGCGAGTCGACTCGAGTTCGCTTCGAGAGTCCGATTTTGCTTCGACTGTATCGAACAGGATAGAGCCCGTATGGGAGCAGCGTACTGGCACCGTGTGCATCAGCTGCCAGGCGTTTTGATCTGTCCCCACCATGGAACCCCGTTGAAGTACCTTGATTACCGCTGGTTGAGTCGAAATTCTCGAAGAATGCACTTGCCGGACGATGAGGACGTTCAGTCTCACTCCATTCCGTTAGACATCCCTCAAAATCTACAAAGTGCTCTGCACGAAATAGCGCAGCGTTCGATGCAGGTGCTTGAGGTCGATGTTCCTCCTTTATGTCCTGATGCGATTCGCTCGGTGTTTTTGGATGGTGCTACCGCCTTGGAAATGGCTTCCGACACTGGTCGGCTGCACTTAGGTAGATTGGCGCGGCACATGTCTGCGTTCTTTGAGGTTCTCCCCTCCTCAGGGGAGTACTCGATACTGAGCAAATCGTCTGCGGATATACCGGCGGCCTGGGTTGTGAAGCTTTTGCGTAAGCCGAGGGGCACCCATCATCCGCTGAAGTTCATCCTGCTGGCCTGCGCGCTGAAGGTCGACATGGAAAGGATACTTCGGCAGAACGCGCCTATTACCGAGTCGTTGAATCGAACAGCCAATACCGAAACACCTGGTGAACAAGCTGCCAACGGATCTCCAACCAGTCGCTCAAGCACCAATGAGTATATGAGTGAGGCATCTGAAACGATCTGGAGGCTGGCGGTCTCGGGGGCTGACGCGAAGACCATGGCGTCAGTAACAAGGAACTCGGTTACATGCGTCTACCGAATGATACGCGCGATTTCCGATGGACCTGACCGATGGAAAGAGGCGAGGCTTTCGAAACAGCTGGGTGATAGGAGGAATCGATTTGAGGGGGATTACAGAGCTCACCTAGCTCATGAGTGTCGAGATTATGTGTGGCTTCATCGAAACGATCGGCAATGGCTGTCCGAGCGTACACAACAGCCAGGTAAAGCCCACAGACTGCGCGGACAGCAAGCAGAAAGATTCAAAGACCTGGACCTCAACCTTGCCAACGAAGTGGTTCAATGCGCTGAAATGTTACGAGCGCTTCCAGGTAAACCTGTCCGTATCTCTCGGACAAAAATAGGCAGAGAGCTTCATGTGTTATCTAGGTTTGAAAAGCAGCTCAACAAGCTGCCGCACTGTGCGGTTGCACTGGCAGCCGAATGCGAAACCCTTGATGCATTCCATCGGCGGCGCCTGAGCTGGGCCGAGTGGAAGCTAAAACTTGACGGCAAACCAATTACTCAATCAGCGCTGTATCGAACAGCGTGTCTCAGAAAATTCCAAATATGAGTGAATGCACCCTGATCCGCGTATGAATATTGCTCTGTAACGCCGTCGACACAAGCCTCCATATTTGAGCTGTACGTAGATTCGATGTGTGAATTTTGACGAGGCGTGCAGTTAACGTATTTATATGTGTGGTGTATCGCATTTTGACTATGGCGTGAAAACGGCTGTTTTCTTATAAAATAGTTGCTGGCTGTTCGCTACTGTATGGCGTTCATCTTCAAAAATCCTTACCCGGGTACACGGTGGTATGTGATAAAAGAACACCATCCACAGGACTCGCGTCCTACCAGAACCCACGCTAGAAAGTCGGCTACTCATGTCCAGTATTCTGTTTTTTCCAATGTCAATGCCAGACGAGACACTATTATCTCGTATTACGAGATACCATTTTTTGTCCGGAAACAAAACCGAGGCAGAAACTTTTCGTGATCTTTTTGGCGTTGCACCATTCCAACTATCTATCATACCAAAGCAATTAGAAAACCTTGCTTCTCGATTGCCGGGAGTTAAAGAAAGCAACTTGGCTGAGTTGCTTGAGATTAACACTACGTTCCCAGCCTACAAACCTTTTATAGGACTATCAAAAGAACCCTCTAGGGAATTAGACAAGGTTTTATCTGATGTCGCTCGAGTGCCTAGGAGAGAAGGTACGAGGAATAGCAGAGCTAAAATTTGCTTGGCCTGTGTGCAGGCCGACCTCATAGAGTGTGGCTACGCATATTGGCACCGAGCTCATCATGTACCGGGCGTTACAGCGTGCTGGCGACACGGTGAAGAACTTCTTCAATCTTGCCCTAATTGCTCTCACCCTTTCTATCGTAAAAACCGATTGTTACCGGGGTTGACCGATGATTGTGCTTGCGGGTGGAACGCTGTTAAACCTGCGAACCGCTCACCCGCCTCAAATGAAGAGCGCGAGTTTGCAGTTTTTGTAAATGATATTCTGCAACGCAATCTGCCATCGATAGATTATACGGTTTTGGCTGCTTGTTATCGGCGTCAAGCAAAGAAGCAAGGGTTTGTTCATGGGAACCTAATTGGCACAGCTAAATTATTTAGCAGTATTCGTGATAAGTTCAGCGATGAAATTATTTCGAAAATTGATTTGGCATACGCAGCTGGAATTCGAAGTCAATGGATTAGGCTATCGACAACAAGAGGTCAAATTGATATGCCGTTGGCAAGGCATCTTTTAATATCTCTCCATCTTTTTGGATGTGCAGAAAAGTTTGAGAAATGCTTGGCAGAAGAGTCTCTACTTGCTAGCTCGGCAAACCCGACGGTCCGTCTTAAAGAGAAAACTTTGCCAGAACATAAGAAAAAGGCTTATCGAGAAAAAATCTCAATGCTACTTGAAGTGAAGCCAGGCATTGGTATGGACTATCTTTGGGTAAGTGCTTATCAAGTAACCCGTTGGCTCAACGAAAACGATAAGGACTGGTTGTTGAGTAAAATTACAGGGAACTTAATGCAGAAGAGTAGTGTCGAGCCGGTGGTAAACGATGAGGACGAAAAATACGCAACTATTCTTATAGAGGGCGTTGAGAACTTGTACCGCATCACCCAAAAACAGGTGCGAGTAAATATCAGTAACATGCTTGCAATTTTGCCGCGAAAAGTAAGTAGGGAGCGTGCGACTCGTAAGTCTTTCCCATTGCTGTCAGCTCAACTTGAACTTCATCTTGAGTCTCTTTGGCATTTTAGGTTACGGAGATTTATATGGACGATGTCGGAGATCGCGAGGCTTAAGTTACCCCCAAACAACTCCAGCTTGAGATTATTGACAACAGTGCCTCATGTGGCCTGCCAGGCTCTCATAAATCACTTCGAGTGGGATTTAGACAGCATGGTTAAGGACGGCATTAAGGTTGACGTTATGCTTAGAAATACCGGTGTCTCGCGGCAATGGGAAGGGCCACCAGGTTATGATATTCCCATGGGTGGCAATGCATACATGGAGATGATCGCGTCCAATTCAAAGCTCCAGTAGATATTTTTATGGCGTGGCGCAGTTGCTCTGGATCCGGTGATTTCTGAGGCTTATTGCTGCGCGTTGGATGTCACTATTAATACCGACGCCTATTGCGTATTGATCGGGCATTGGACGTGCAACGATATCAGCGACTTCCGCAGACACGGGCTTATACCGCATACGTCGATTTCGCGTATTCAATGTCCGCAGACATCGGTATCTATCTCAACGTCGATTCAAGCATGAGCAGGGGAATTACGTCGCTAGCGCAATCCACTCCAGTGGGCTGCGTAATTACATAGACTTGACCACATATTTGCATTCGACTTGACCAGTTAGGCCGTGATTGATTGTTTCGCTGTACGTAGCCTGACTGACAAGGTTTTAAGTGTGATAGAGAACCCTAACAGCCGCTTAATCCATTTGATTCAGTCTTGGTTGCAGCCATTGGTGTTAGCCACGGCATTTGATTCGTAGGAATGAGTCGCTCGACAATTGCGCAGTCGATCCAACGACCGTCAAGGCATGCATGTTTCTCGTAAACCCCGACTTGGCGGAATCCGCAAGCTTCGCACAGGGCGAGACTGGCGCGGTTAGAGGTGAACACGCGAGAAAGGACTTTCCAAAATCCGCGAGCTTCTGCCTCTTTAAGCAGCGCCTGAAGGAGATTCTTACCCAGCCCCTGGCCTCGCACCTCACGGCTCATGTAAATCGAAAAGTCAGCGATGCCGTCATAGCACGCGCGATTGCGGTAGTCACTAAGGCTCGCCCATCCGATGACCTTATCGTGCTCATCAAGCATCACCAGAACGGGATAACGATCATGAGCCTCAAGTCGCTCTAGCATGTCATCAGGGTTACGCGGAGTGGTCTCGAACGTGGAACTTCGTTCCGCAATCCCTTGGTTATAAATAGTGGCTATCGAGGTTGCATCAACTGGCTCAGCAGGACGGATACGCATGATCGGGTTCCATTATGTTGGTAGTAACAACATTTGAATCAAAAAATGGAGATTCAATAGGCTTGCGTTGGATCTGAGCCACGCTCATTTGTGAGGCCGCAGCGTTTTTCGGTAGCTCGTGTAATCTGCCTGAGCAAGGTTAATGCTCCTTGCCTGGCTTCGGCTGAAAGGTTCTCGATCATTGTTATCTCTTCGGCAATGAGATCGCCCCTGATTTTTTCGTAGAGTTCCCTGCCCGCGTCCGTGGCCTGGATCTTCACGGCACGGCGGTCTTCGTTATCCTCAGCGCGTGACACATACCCCTTGCGTTCGAGCGCATCGATTACGCGGCTTGCCGTGCTTTTGTCTAAAAACATCTCTTCAGCCAAGACCTGAAGCCGCATGGCTCCTTTCTTGACCAGCGTTTCGACCGCGTAGCACTGGGTGACTGAAACGTCGTAGCAGCAAATCCGATCTCTATCTCGAAACTGGTAGACACGGACGAGCTGATTCAACGCCTCGTACAGATCCTCGGCATCCTGGGACAACTGGTCTTTTTTCCGCTTCGGCATAATCGTCACAAATTCGTTGTTAGCTGCAACAATAATCTTGGGGATGCTGACCGTCAACAAGCCTGCGCTGGTTGACGACAGGAAATCTGTCGCACTAGCATGTTGTGCCCAACAGCCAAAAAAGAATTCAGCAAGTGAGCTTTGTGGCCCAATCCTGGTACCTCTTAGTGTTGGAAAATTCGGCCCAATGCTGCTGTTGAACTTGCTGTACTGGTTACAGCTGATTTGCGTTGTGATCAGCTCGTCTTCCGACGAAAAGTCGTCCGACGATCTGACGAGCGCTGCCCTTACCCGCTGGTGACCGGCGACGCAAAAATATACGCTTTACCGAATATGCGATAAATCATATATTCGATTCAACGTATGTGTCGAGGTTGCCATGTCTGCCCCAATCAAAGTGCTTTTCATCTGCGTTGCCAACTCTGCCCGCTCCCATTTAGCAGAAGCATTGCTTCGGCACACAGATCCGCGTTTTGCCGCTTACAGTGCGGGCTTGGAGCCAACCAGCGTCGACCCGCGTACTGTAGCTGCTCTGGCCAATGTCGACGTAGATGCATCCGGACTGCATAGCAAATCCATTGATGAGCTTCGCGACGAAAAATTCGATTACGTCATCACGCTGTGTGACAAGTCCGCACGGGAATGTGCATGGATGCCCGTCGCTGGCGAAGTCATCACTTGGGATTTCGCAGATCCGGTCACCAGCGATCATCCCGACGCGTTTCGCCACACACTTCATGACATCCATGAGCGCATTAAGCTCTTCGTCTTGGTCAAGACAAAACACTTGGAGGATCTATGACAGAGCCCATGAATCCCACGGCACTATTCAAGTGCTTGGCAGATGACACTCGAACCAAAATCACACTGCTCATCGTGAGCGAAGGAGAGCTGTGCGTATGCGAGCTTACCGCTGCGCTCGACCAGAGCCAGCCCAAGATTTCTCGCCACTTGGCGCTGCTTCGTTCAGCGGGACTGCTGATGGATCGTCGTCAAGGCCAGTGGGTTTACTACCGCCTGAATCCCGGCCTTCCTAGTTGGGTGAGTGCAATTCTGAAGGACGTCGTGGATGCGAATCAGGATTGGCTAGATACCGAAGCCAAACGGCTAAGCGACATGAATGCTCGTCCTATCAACCAGCTCGTATGTGGCTGATCTGCTTCCAAATCGAGTGATTGAAATGTTGATTGCCGTACTGATCTTTATTGCCACCATCGTCCTGGTGATCTGGCAGCCCAAAGGGCTGGGTGTTGGCTGGAGTGCAACCTTTGGCGCTGTACTCGCGCTCTTGACTGGAGTGGTCACTCTTGGGGATATCCCCGAGGTGTGGCACATCGTTTGGAATGCCACCGCAACGTTCATCGCGGTGATTATCATCAGTCTTCTGCTCGATGAAGCCGGCTTTTTCGAATGGGCAGCATTGCATGTCGCACGCTGGGGCGGAGGCAGCACTCGTAAGCTATTTGCTTTCATCATCCTACTGGGTGCTGCGGTATCAGCATTATTTGCTAATGATGGTGCGGCATTGATTCTCACGCCCATCGTGATCGCAATGCTATTTGCATTGCGCTTTTCGCCCGCTACCACCCTCGCATTCGTCATGGCGGCCGGTTTTATCGCTGATACCGCGAGTTTGCCTCTGGTAGTTTCGAATCTGGTCAACATTGTCTCTGCGGATTACTTCAAGATTGGGTTCAGCGAATACGCATCCGTCATGGTGCCGGTGAATCTGGTCAGCGTTGCGGCTACGCTGGTGATGCTGATGTGGTTCTTCCGCAAGGAATTGCCCAAGACTTACGAACTTGCTCAGTTGCATCATCCTAAAGAGGCGATACGTGATCGCCCGACGTTCATAGCAGGCTGGTGGGTTCTAGCTCTGCTGCTGGTCGGTTTCTTTGTCGTCGAGCCTCTGGGCGTGCCGATCAGTGCCATTGCGGCTGCCTGCGCATTCATTCTTTACGTCATCGCGGCCCGTGGACACGCCATCGACACCGGCAAGGTGCTCAAGGGCGCGCCATGGCAGGTGGTGATCTTTTCCCTGGGCATGTATCTGGTCGTCTACGGCCTCAAGAACGCCGGTTTGACCAACCATATCGCCCAGATCCTGAATGTATTTGCCGACTACGGTGTCTGGGGCGCGTCCTTGGGTACGGGGCTGCTCACAGCCTTTCTGTCTTCAATCATGAACAACATGCCCACCGTCCTGATCGGTGCCTTGTCCATTCATGCTGCCGAAGTCGATGGCGTCATCCATCAAGCAATGGTGTACGCCAACATCATTGGCTGCGACCTGGGGCCGAAAATCACCCCCATCGGTAGCCTGGCCACGCTCTTGTGGCTTCACGTGCTGGCCAAAAAGGACATCACGATCAGTTGGGGTTACTACTTCAAGACCGGGATCGTGCTGACCTTGCCCATCCTTATCGCCACCCTCTGTGCCTTGGCATTGCGCCTCAGCTTCTGAATCAAGGAATCTACTGATGAAAGTCTTGTTCATGTGTACCCACAACAGCTGCCGCAGCATCCTCTCCGAGGCACTGTTCAACGACCTAGCGCCAGAGGGTGTGGAAGCGATCAGCTCAGGAAGCTTTCCCAGCGGCCGCGTGAACCAACGGGCATTGCAAACGCTGGAGGCTGCGGGCATTTCCACGGCGGGCTTGAGCAGCAAAGCTTCGGATGCTTTCGAACGCTCTCCACCAGACATCGTGATAACCGTATGTGACCGGGCCGCGGGTGAGGCATGCCCCATCTTTTTCGGGCCAGCCTTGAAGGCCCATTGGGGTTTAGCCGATCCGTCGGAAGCCATCGGGTCGGAGATCGAGATCACAACAGCGTTTGAAGCCACTCTCGCCAAAATTCGCGAACGGGTGAGCGCGTTTCTTGCGCTGCCGCTGAAAACCATGAGCCCTGACCAACTCAAAGCAGAACTGAACCGTATCGGTTCGCTTTGAAGCGCAATGGAAGTTGTGCCTGCTTGGCGCATCCCTAGGAGTTTGTATGCAAGATACGCTGCCGAATGTCCAAGCCGAACTGCTTGACATTCCCACCCTGGAGCAACTGACGCCTCGCACGTCTTCACTCCATAAACCTCGAATCCTTCTTTTGTATGGATCGACACGAGAGCGATCCTTCAGCCGGTTGGTGACCCAGGAGGCCGCCCGTCTTCTGGAACGGTTTGGCGCTGAAACAAAGATATTCGACCCATCAGGCCTTCCGCTGCCGGATGATGCACCCGAGACGCACCCCAAAGTCGCGGAGCTTCGCAAGCTGATGCAATGGTCGGAAGGCCAGGTGTGGTGCTCTCCTGAGCGACACGGCTCCATGAGTGCGGTTTTCAAGGCTCAAATTGATTGGGTTCCACTGGCGATAGGTGCTGTACGACCTACACAAGGAAAGACCCTTGCGGTGATGCAAGTCTGCGGCGGCTCGCAGTCCTTCAACGTAGTTAATCAGTTGCGGGTACTGGGGCGTTGGATGCGGATGTTCACCATCCCAAATCAATCCTCAGTAGCTAAGGCATTCACCGAATTCGATGAGGCGGGCCGGATGAAGCCGTCCTCGTACTACGACCGCCTGGTCGACGTGATGGAAGAACTAATGAAATTCACGCTGCTGTTGCGTGATCGCCAGGATTACCTGGTTGGTCGTTACTCCGAGCGTAAAGAGTCCGCTGAGGAGCTATCCACACGCGTCAACCAGCGATCCATTTGAGCCTCTCGACAGCGAGACATCCGATATGAGTCAGATCACGATTTATCACAACCCGGAATGTGGCACTTCCCGTAATACCTTGGCATTGATCCGCAACAGCGGTGAAGAGCCAACGGTAATTGAGTATCTGAAAACCCCACCTGATCGTACAACGCTAATCAGACTGATCAAGGATATGGGTATAGAGGTGCGGGCACTGCTCCGTATCAAAGGCACGCCGTACGAAGTGCTTGGGTTAGGTGATCTGTCACTTGCAGATGACCAGCTCATTGACGCCATGATGACTCATCCCATCCTGATCAATCGTCCCATCGTCGTTACACCCTTAGGGGCGCGCCTTTGTCGCCCGTCAGAGGCTGTCCTCGACCTGCTTTCACAAGAGCAGCGCGGCAGTTTCGTCAAAGAGGACGGACAGGTCGTAATTGATGATCTGGGCCGTAAAGTCTGAACCCACGCAAGCGATGCGCAGCAAACGTAGGGGGGATGGTGGTGAGTCAAAATCCGAAATTTGATGTCGTGGTTATTGGCGGCGGCCAATCCGCGCTTCAACCCTCCGCTCCTCGTGCTGATGAATGGCATAGATTATGATGCTGTATACATATACAGTTGTTGGGTTCGTGCAGCCTTACTGATCGGTAGGTATTGGAGCCCTTCGGTGATATCTGATATCGAGATAAGCCCTGAAGTTTGCTGGGTAAGGTGCTATTTTCAGTGATTCCATATTGATACTATCGGAACGGAATTCGACCTATGATTACGCTGAAAACTGCCATTATTCACAGCTTCAAGAAGCTGGCCAAGACCAGCTTTATCTCCGAGGTGGTCAAGAAGGATGTGGCGCTCGATACTGAAAATCCCGCGTTGCATTTTCTGGTCAATGGTATCCACGGCCTCATCGGCAAAGAAGGCAACAGCGTGGTCTACGGCCAGTTTGCCGATGATGACCGTCAGGGACCGTTTCCAGAGCGCTTCACCGCGTTCGTAGAAGTACAAGATGATGAAGCGCGATTTATCGACTTGACCCACTTGGCAATGGACCAGTTGGTGGAGCAAGCAGGTAATCAAGTCTTATCGACCGGTGGACACATCCTTTGCGCTCAGTACACCGCAGGTGCAACCGACTTTTTCCTGGTCGCCAGCATGAAGGAACGCGGCGGTATACAGCTGGACGAGAACTATGTGCCCAAGGAAATTCAAGAGGTCGATCTCAACAAGGTTCAGCAGGCCGCCAGGATCAATTTAGCGAGCTTCGTGGCCATAAAGGCTATGGCTGCCGCGGCCGCTGCTGCGCCTGAGCAGGATGAGGATGACGCGGAGGATGAAGTGGATTCAACCTACCTGTGCTTCATCAGCCGGGGCCGTGATAGTCAGGCATCCGACTATTTCATCTCTGCACTGGGATGCGCGAAAGGAGTAGCTTCCGGACGCGCTACCAAAAATGCCATTGATAACGTTGCACGGTTTTTTCGCGACAACAAAACGTTAAAAGGCTTTGGTTATAAGGCCAAAGAGGCGGTTATCAAGTATCTGGAGGAACAGTTGGCAGCAGGCAAGTCTGCGCGCTTGGACGCTATCTGCCACGTCGCTGTCGCACACGTACCCGCTGACTTAGTGGATGAAATTGTTGGACTGAAAGACTATTTGAATAGTGAGAAACATAAGGTGCCAGACGACTTTACGGTCAATGCGAAATCGCTGAAAGAGAAGACCCGTATCAAGGGGGACGCGGCTAACTGGTCGTTGCAATTCGAGCGTGGAGCGTTAGGTAAGGATCCGGCCGCAGACGTTTATTATGATGAGGGACGGAAAAATTTGACACTGTCCAATCTGACTGCCGAACTGGTTGGTGTGATCGAGAAAGAACTGCTGGCCAGGGTCGGCTAAGAATGTTTTCTAATGTGGTAGCTCTCTACCGCGCCATTGGAGCGCCCCCCATTGAGGACGGAGTCATCCGCTATGAGGGGATGCCAACGCCCGACATTATCGGTACGTTGCGAATGTGCGATGGCCTGCCCGCAGCCTATGGCAAGTTCGAGCATTGCTCTGAAGAAGCAGACTCTCTCGATATTGAGTTTCGCTTGCCATCGAACGAGTCTGGCCGTTTCTACGCGAACCTAGGCGAGTTTGTCGCTCGCAATGGCTCATTGGGCAAGGGCCAATTTCCGAGCAACGTGTACATTGTTGAGCTCTGTTGGGCAGATAGTGATGACACCGAACCTCCGACGATTAAGGCGCTCAGGCGCGTATGTCGGTTGATCGAGCTGCTTGCACTGCTAGCGATCGGTGTCGACAAAGACAGCAGCCAAGATGGTTTTAATCTTTTCTTTGCCTTGCCTCCTGATGGGGCTAAGCCGCCGAGAACATTTCTGTTGCCTACTCAGGTTGACGCCAAGGTACTTGACTATGAGCTCAATCACCTGAGCTTGTTGGAAGAAATACTCAATCGAAAAAACGAAAATAAGGCACACCTCTCCGAACGAAAATTAATGATTCGGATGGCGGTGGCTAGCGTCATAGAGAAGTTTGAGAGCGAGCCCAATCTGTTCTTGGTGATCGTGCGGGAGTGGCGGGAGGTCCTCGCCACATACCGCGCGAATCTGCAAACCTACGTCTATAGCTTCTCGTTTGAGCGGGCCCGGCGCGAGGTGGCCCAAGCTGAAATCGACTATGGCACCAAGCTTAGCGGGGTGCTGGGCGACATCGCCGGCAAGATGCTCGCCCTGCCGATATCGCTAGCGGGTTTGGTCGTGCTGGAGAAAACAACCTCAAGATTCGAAGGTTTTATCCTTGTCCTTGGGTTGGCAGTGGTTTCTGTGGTTCTGCTTGCAATCCTTCACAACCAAATGCTGCAAACGGAGCGCCTCCTACACAGCTTCAATGTCATTTTCGATGATTTCAAGGACAAGATAAAAACATATCCCCCTAAACTTCAGGGGCTGCTCAGGATCACCATCGATCAAGTCGACAAGCAAGGCCGAACCCTCACCAGGACCTTTCGGTTGCTGAAGGGGTTGTCCCTGCTTCCAATCGTCGGTGCTTTGCTGCTAGCCGCGATAAAATACTGGGACGATTTCTTATGGCTGTTAAAGGCTATCCTAGCGATGGTGTTTTCGGTACTCAACGTAGCCCCTAATATTCTCAGCCCATGAGGCTTTTTTAACACGTTCTTCGTCTCATCTTACTGCGCTCAAACGACTCATCCATCTGGAGCAGTCCAAGCAGCTGTCAATGATATAGAGGAGATGTATCTTTAATAAAAATCTTGGGTGCTTCATGAGGAGCTCGAGTTGGTCCCTAATGCCTTATCTGACGTATTCAGCCTACTCCGCCAATAAGTTAAATTTCTAATAGTCGAGCTCACGTGTACTGTGGAACACCTTACGCATATGTAATATTCGCGGCAGCTTTCTGAAAGGCATCACTGGTTATCCTCTAGTCAGAAGTAAGTGAACACTAGGAGAAAATCATGAAATCACTAAAAGTTTTTTTTGCCGTTACCATCTTGACCATGTCTTCTTTGGCCATGGCTGAAGGAGGTGGTGACCGCGTTTATGGTCGAATGATGCAAGAGAACCAGAAGGCGATGGAGCAGTACGCCTTAGAAAACGGAAAGACGACACCTGAAGTTGTTCATTATGAATATGGAATGAACCTCGATGTCCAAAAGGTAATCAGTACCACTCAAGCCAATAAAACCTGTGGCGTAGCCCCTTCGCGCATGACCTATGAAGATTCGGCGGGCAAGCTCAACACCCTGGAATACAAGGTTATGGGTACTAACTGCCCTCACGGAAGCTAGTTAGCGTTGGCCCTAACTGCGCAAGGTTGTTCGGTATTTTTTGAGCCTGCTTACTGTTCGCTGACATAGAAGTAATTTTCAGGTCACGCTGGAGTTATCTATTGTATGAAATTATGTCTGCCGGCACGTAGGATAAATCCTCACGTGCTGGTGGCTTTTTATAATTATAAAAAATTTCATAAAGAAACTCTGCCAAGCTAAAGCCTGGAGTGTTAAATGAACAATAAAAGCATTTATGGTCTTTCTCTCATTGCCCTTAGCATGAGCATGGGGCAAGTTGCAGTGGCTGTTGAGCAAAGACCTGAAGGATTCATTGAGGGGAGCACCTTTAGTATTCTCAATCGGAATCTCTATCTCAATCGTGATTATCGAAAGGGCCAGTCAAGCCCCACGGGCAATGGTTACTCAGCCGAATGGGCTCATGGCATCATTGGCCGATTCGAATCAGGCTTTACTCAAGGTACAGTAGGCTTCGGCATTGATGCGTTTGCAATGGAAGGCCTCAAGCTCGATTCAGGTGATGGTCGCTCGGGAGCTCGTAGCTCAGTCGATGTCTTGCCGCACAATAGCAAAGGCCAACCTGAAGACTCCTACTCAAAAGTAGGCGGAGCCGCAAAAGTGCGTTTCCTGGATACAGTCGTCAAGGTAGGGGACGTATTTCCATCGACGCCTGTCGTGGCCTATGGGGATTCCCGACTCCTCCCTGAGAGTTTTCGTGGTGCAACGTTTACCAATACCAGCATCAAAGACCTTACCCTTCAGGGTGGTCGGCTGCATGCGATGAGCCAACCCAATTCCAGTGGCATGCGTGACGGCTTTTCGACTTTCTACGCTGGTGCGGTAGATGCTCCGTGGATCGCTTATCTAGGGGGCGATTACACAGTCAATGAGCACGTAGGTGTGAGTCTTTACACCAGCCAATTCAAGGATGTGTGGAACCAGTATTACGCAGGCACCACATTGAGCTATCCGCTCTCAGATAGCGTATCGCTAATCGGTGGTTTTAATTACTACCGAGCGGTGGATGAGGGTAAAAAACTTCTGGGAAGCTTCGATAACAACATCTGGAGCGGCAAGACCGGGGTCAAATTCGGAGCGCACGTCGTGACCGTTGGGTACCAGCGCAATAATGGTAACGACGACTTTGACTACCTTCGCCAATCCGACTCAATTTTCTTGGATAACTCTATTCAGTACAGCGATTTCAACTCACCGAAAGAGCAATCCTTGCAGCTGCGCTACGATCTAGATATGCAGGCCTTCGGCATCCCCGGTCTCAGCTTCATGACCCGCTACGCTAAGGGTTGGGATGCGGACTATTCCAACGCGAACAGCGTGTACATGCGTCGTGGAGCGGATGGCGCCCCATTGCAGAATCAAAAGCGTTGGGAACGAGACATCGAGGCTAAGTACGTCATCCAGTCAGGTTCTCTGAAGGACATGTCTTTACGTGTTCGCCAGGCAACGACACGAGCCACGGATTTCGAATCTGATTTGGACGAGGTCCGACTGATTGTCGAGTATCCACTGCAAATGCTTTAACGGACGCTGGCCGTAGGCATCAAGCGTCCGATTGCCAGATACACCCCGTCTCTTTTTTCTCCTTTGGTTTTGGAGACGGCTTAGGCGCCCTAGTGGCGCCTTTTTTTATGGATATTGACATAACTATCGGTATATCCCCGGCCGTCATTCCAGTGCTGATGCTGCCCCTCATGAGCTCTCGCACAATCTATTGCGTACACAGGTTCTGCACGAGCAGGTGTATTTCCGTCCTGGGTTGTATGGCTAGGTGGAACGTGTGATTATACTTCAACTATAGGTAGGGGGGGTATGGTATGGGGCATATGAGATCGAGCAAAGACAATCTTCTTAAGCGCGTAAAGCGGATCGCTGGGCAAATCCAGGCGATTGAGCGAGCACTCGACTCTGATGATGACTGCTCGAAAACCTTGCTTTTGGTCGCTTCGACTCGTGGCGCGATCAATGGGCTCATGGATGAAATCATCGAAGACCACGCTCGTGAACACGTCGCGAATCCAACACTCAGCAACGAAGAAAGAGCGAAAGGCGTCGATGAGCTTCTCGAAGCCATTCGCCGCTATTCCAAATAGGATTTGCCCAGATGAGTAATTCGTACACCGACTATTCCCACGACCATATGTTCCTTGGGAAATCACATGAAGAAAACGCCAAGCGTACCTTGTGGGTGGTGGCCCTGACCGTCGTAATGATGGTTGCTGAAATCACCGCAGGTTATCTCACTGGCTCAATGGCGTTGCTTGCCGATGGTTTTCACATGGCAACGCATGCAGGTGCACTGGGCATAGCCGCAGCTGCTTACGGTTACGCGAAAAGACATGCCTCAAGTGCTCGCTACAGTTTTGGAACTGGCAAGGTGGGAGACTTGGGTGGCTTCGCTTCTGCTCTGATTTTGGGACTGGTTTCCTTGGGAATTGCTGGAGAGTCGCTGTTTCGTCTCTTTCAACCGACTCAAATGCAATTCGGGACAGCGACTCTAATCGCAATTGTCGGACTAGCAGTGAATGTGGTGAGCGCGCTTTTGCTGTCTGGCGGTCATGATCATCACCATGGGCATGACCACGGCCACGATGAGTCTCACCATGCGCATGGTCACGACAATAATTTGCGCTCTGCATACGTTCACGTCATTGCAGATGCACTGACTTCGGTTCTGGCCATCGCAGCCCTTCTTGCTGGTCGATACCTTGGTTGGGTATGGCTCGACCCTGCAATGGGGATTGTGGGTGCCGTTGTGATTGCACGCTGGGCTTGGTCGTTGATGCGGGTGACTTCGGGTGTATTGCTCGACCAGACAGATGATCATGTCGCTGAAGAGATTCGTGAACTGGTTGAGCGACCGGGAGATGCTTCGATCATTGATCTTCATGTCTGGCAGGTGGGGCCGCAAGCCCGCGCCGCGATTGTGAGTGTTCTGGGCAGCCCAGCAGTGAATGCAGAAAACATACGAGAACGGCTGGCGACGGTTCATGAGATCACTCATCTGACAGTTGAGTACCGCACGAAGTTGGGCGCTGACTCACCCGATCAGGTCGCCGTTCTGGCTTAGCAATGAACCCGTAGCACGCATAAGTTCGACGAGGAATTGAACAATGGCCAAGGACATCGAAAATCCCTGTATTTCTGTTTGCCAGCTGAACAGCGAACTATGCGTCAGCTGCGGTCGTACCAAGGAAGACATCAGAAAATGGAAACGAATGAAACGTCCAGAAAAAATGGCCGCTGTACAACGCGCCACCCTGCGTCTGAAAAGCCTGCAAAAAAAGAACTCTTAAACCACAGTCATTTACCTTTTCTACTTTTTCAGCCGAGACAGATGCCCTAATTCGAAAGGGCAAGCTGAGAGGCAACGCCGTTCCCAAACTTAGCACTATCCCGATCAGCAATCTGCTGCCCAATGCGTGGCAGTATACGGAGCATGGCGTCATCTCAAATTGTTATTGAGGACAGCAGTACGGGGTTATCAAATTCGGTGCAAGAGCGCCTTTACAATTGTTGCTGATGTCCTTAGCGAATGGTTTGAGAATGAAATCGACAGAGCATGTCCCGCTGCATGGCCATGAACGGTGACCATGCTGTGACGGGATGGACGGGGTGGGATTAGTTTTCGGGGTATTCAGCAATCACCTGATCTGTGCCAGCTTTGGTCAGGCCGATTATCTGGTAGGCCTCATGCACTCCGTCGACTTCCATTCCTGGAGAACCTGCTGGCATGCCAGGAGCAGCGATCCCGAGAAGGTCGTCACGCTTACTCATCGCAATTATTTGCTCAACTGGCACATGACCTTCAACAAACTTCCCGTTGATCATCGCAGTGTGACAAGACGAGAGTCGTGGAGCGACACCTAGATCTTGTTTGACAGCACTCATGTTGGTTTCTACATGATCAATGACGGTGAAGCCATTGGCCTCAAGATGCTGAATCCATTTTTTGCAACATCCGCAGTTTGCATCTCGATGCACATCGATGGTCAGGGTCTGCGCCGCTTGAGCCGTTGAGCCAATGAACAGCGCGGTGAATGTTGTGATACGCAGAAATCGACTTGAAAGTCGGAAGCTACCTGTCATGAATATTTCCTTTTCCCTTGGAGACGGCGAGATGTTCTACGAAGCAATAGAACCCCACTCAAGCGTTCATGCCGCTGCAAAGGTTACATTGAAGGATCTACTTTAGAGTCGGGGAGCCAACTCCCCGATCATTTGAATTCGTAGGGCTAGTGCTCAAATCGCTCAGAACCACATCCGAATACCAGCTACAAACCGGGCCTCGTTTGTCTTTTCCCCTTCATCGCTGGCCAGGTCAGCCGTCTTACCATATGAGCGATTCCAGCTAACACCAATGTAGGGTGCGAATTGACGAGTAATTTCGTAGCGCAACCGCAGGCCTAGTTCAGTGTTGGCCAATCCAGATCCTATGCCGCGCTGAGGATCATTTTTCCCGTACAAGTTTACTTCGGCGGTCGGCTGCAAGATCAGGCGATTGGTCAACAGGATGTCGTAATCGCCTTCAAACCGAGCTGCGGTTTGACCGTTCTCACCAATATAAGCAGTCGCTTCAGCTTCAAAGTTATAGAGGGCCATGCCCTGAATACCGAGCGCTCCCCATGTTTGAGGTGACCCAGGTTTGAAGTCTTGTCGAATGCCGGTGACGACATCCCACCAAGGACCGATGGCGTGTCCCCACAGAGCCTGAAGTTCAGCGTTCTCGGTTACGCCATTGGTACGTTCGCCTTCCGAACGCAACCATAGGCGATCGACGTCACCGCCGATCCACCCTTTTGCATCCCAAGCCAGCGCACTACCGTTGTCAGCGTCTTGGTACTCAAATTTATCCAGGAGGATGAACGAGTTAATTTTTTTATCGTGCACACCATGGCCTGGTAAGTCTGGAAAAGCGGCGGCCCGGTCAGCGTCGGTAAGTACGGGGATCGGGGTTCGGCTTGTGGTAGTCGCCCCTCCATCCATGCTTTCCATACCGTCCATTTGCCCGTTATCCATGCTCATCTTGCTGTGATCCATAGCCCTCATCTTGCTATGGTCCATGGATCCCATTGAGCCGTGGTCCATCTTGGAGTGATCCATCGCGGCATCTTTCGCTTTGGCTGGTTTGGATTTTTGTGCAGTTGAAGACTTTGCGTCCGCACTTGATGGCATCGCCATCGACGGATCCATCTCTTCAGCGGCTTGAGCCATGAAAAAGAATGCTGGACCGGTAGAGACTGCAAGTGCCATCAGCGTTGGGCGTAAAAACTTACTGGTCATGATCTCAATCTGCCTTTTTGGTTTTTTGGTCATGATCCATCGACTCATGGCTCATCTGGCTATGGTCCATTGACCCGTGATCTAGCTTCGGATCGTTTGCCGTTGCTGGCTTGTCCGTTGCTGTAGCAGGAACAGTGGTTGAATGGTCGCTGCCATTTTCCTCTGCCAGCACCGTGGACGAGAGTCCACTCAGCAGGACAGCAGCAAAGAGGCAACCCACGAGGGAATTACGATTTAGGTATGTGCTCACAGATCGTCTCCTTTACTCATCTACCCGTACTTCACGGAACATGCCCATTTCCATATGGAAAAGCAGGTGACAGTGATATGCCCAACGGCCTAAGGCATCAGCGGTGACTCGATAGCTGCGTTTGGTACCTGGTGGCATATCGATCGTATGCTTGCGCACCATGAACTTGCCGTTCTCATCCTCGAGGTCACTCCACATGCCGTGAAGGTGGATGGGGTGGGTCATCATGGTGTCGTTCACCAAGGTGATGCGCAGACGCTCGCCATACTTCAGGCGCAGCGGTTCGGCGTCAGAGAATTTGATGCCGTTGAACGACCACGAGAACTTCTCCATGTGACCGGTCAAATGAAGCTCGATGGTACGATTTGGCTCGCGGCCGTCAGGGTCTTGGAAAGTGCTTTTCAAGTCGGAGTAAGTGAGCACTCGACGACCATTGTTCCGCAAGCCTATGCCCGGATCGTTCAGCTTTGGCGTTGGACTCATGGCTTGCATGTCAACCAAGGGATTGTTGGTTTCAGAGGCTGGGTGAGTCTGCATTTCTCCACCCATACCGCTCATGCCAGCCATCCCTGACATATCACCACTGCCCATTCCTGCCATCTTGCTGTGGTCCATGCCAGCCATGTTGGACATGTCGCCTTTGCCCATGCCAGCCATCTTGCTGTGATCCATACCAGCCATGTTAGTCATGTCACCGCTGTCCATGCCGGTCATCCCGGTCATGTCACCTTGGTTCATCCCTGCCATCTTGCTGTGATCCATGCCGGCCATGTCGCCACCGCCCATTCCAGCCGAGCTGCCATGGTCCATACCAGCCATACCGCCCATCCCCATGTCATCCATAGTTACTATAGGACGTGGGTCAATTGCAGGTATCGGTGCCTTTAGGCCTTCACGCACTGCAAGTGTTCCGCTAGCGTAACCTGTACGATCCATAGACTGGGCGAAGATGGTGTAAGCCTCTTCACTGGCAGGCTCTACGATCACGTCATACGTTTCAGCTACGGCGATGCGGAATTCGTCAACGCTCACTGGATTGACGTGTTGGCCGTCGGCGGCCACAACGGTCATTTTCAAACCAGGAATGCGGACGTCGAAATAGCTCATCGCCGAGCCGTTGATAAAGCGTAGTCGTAGCTTCTCACCCGGCTTGAAAATACCGGTCCAGTTACCGTTGGGCGCCTGGCCATTCATGAGATAGGTGTAAGTATCTGCGCTGACGTCTCCAAGGTCGGTTGGGCTCATGTTCATTTCAGCCCACATCTTCCTGTCAGCTACTGTTGCTGACCAACCTTGCTTACTGACATCGTCGATGAAATCACCAACGGTGCGTTTATGGTGGTTGTAGTAGCCCGACTGTTTCTTAAGCTTGGCCATGACGCGACTAGGATCTTCATCGGTCCAGTCAGTCAACATCACCACGTAGTCGCGGTTGTATTGAAAAGGTTCAGGCTCTTTCGAGTCGATAACGATTGGCCCGTAAACCCCTGCCTGCTCCTGTAAGCCCGAGTGGCTGTGGTACCAGTACGTACCATTCTGATGAACCTTGAACTTGTACTCGTACATGCCGTCGGGTGCGATGCCATGGAAACTCAAGCCAGGTACACCGTCCATATTGGCCGGCAGAATGATCCCGTGCCAATGGATTGAGGTGTCTTGGTCCAAGCGGTTTTTTACACGCAGGGTGACTGTCTCTCCTTCGCGCCAACGCAGCAAAGGCCCTGGCAATGATCCATTGATGGTCATGGCTGTTCGCGCCGAGCCGGTAATGTTTACAGGGGTTTCACCAATAAACAGATCAAATTCATTGCCAGTGAGTACGCTCGGCAGACCTGGACTTGTCACCGCCCATACAGGAGTGCGCCAAAGGCCAAAGCCGCCGAGAATGCCACCAGCGGCCAAGCCTTTTACGAATGTCCGTCTAGAGGTTTTGGAATGCATGCCGTTTATTTCCAATCAGTCAAAAGGGAAGCCGTGCGAAACAACCGATCATGAGTTGCCCGGATCAGCTTTGCCCACCGTCACAAAAGACAAACTCTTACGGCAAGCGAGCTCAGAAATTGCCACATTTAAACCACCGCAGTGATTACATTTCTGTCAGCTTGGAGGGCCCAGCTATTTAGCAATTTTTGTGATCCATCGCCTTGGCTTTGCTTTCAGCGACGGGAGGTTGGGCATTTTGCGTTTGAGCTACTCGGTACGATTCCATCGAATTATTCCTGGCCACTTCCATGCGTGCGAAAGTCCGGTCACCACCGCCTTCAGCCATAGCCAAAGAAGAGACGGTCAGAGCCGCGATGACGAACAAGGTTTTGATAGGGTTCATTTGGGGGTCCTCGGATGATTATTGGTAACCCCTGAATCCACATCAATCGTTGACTCTTGGGGGGTGAGCTTGAGGCTCAATAGGACTATAAGACTCATCCCCTGTCAGGAAGCTTAGGCCAATATTACAGTTGTGTCAGGTTGCGATATTTCTCTTGAGATACAGGGTGATTAGTCCGTAAGGTCTAAGCTATCCAACGACACATAACCGCCATCCACCATCTAAAATTTACCTGTGCGGTGTTGTAAGTTTCCGGTCACTGCACGATGGCGTGGCGTTTTTGAGGTTTCGCTGAAATCATACATCGGCTCGGACGCACTACGTTAAGCACTTGAGTGTTCGATAGGTGGGAATTAAATGGCAGCGTAACTAAAGGTGGCCACCGGTGAGTATTAATTTTGAAAAAGCGCTTGGCTCCGCAGAAAGAGCATTACTTTTTCGCAGCCAACGAGCTGAGGTACTTAGCAATAATATCGCTAATGCCGACACTCCTAACTTTAAGGCCAGAGACTTGGACTTTTCTGCTGTACTGGCTAGCCAAACAGAGGGAGGTTTGGCTACTCCGTTCTCTTTAAAAACAACAAACCCGAGACATATTGCCGTAAACGAATTAGCAAGTGATATTCACAGCGGTGCTTTGCTTTACAGTACGCCGAACCAACCTTCCATTGATCAAAATACTGTGGATCAACAGGTCGAGGTCGCAAAGTATACGGAAAATGAAATTCATTTCGAAACCGCCTTTACTAGATTAAATGGAGCATTTAAGGGGCTACTTAAAGCTCTGCGAGGTGAATAATAAACTTTACCCAGCTAGGGAATCAGCGCCTCAGGCGCTGATTTGGGAAGGGAACCCGAGTGCTTCGACAGTTTTACGGACCTGCTCTGGGTTTTCGCTACTTTCGACGCTCACTTTACCGGCAGCGCGATCTACGGAAACCGTAGCCTCGCTGTCCAGTGACTGGATCGCTTTGATGATTTTGCTGACGCAGCTACCGCAACCAATGCCTGATACGTTTAAGACGAACATGGTTATTCCTCTTGTGCTGGGCGGTCTCTTTTCACCGCAACAACAGCATCAACGTTGACACCACGGTAAGGTCAAGAGTTATATATTGCGGGCTGCGAGCATCGGTTACTCTCAATCTATTCGGGTATTCCTCAATCTCAAAGCATTGAAAACTACAGATGCAGAACTGACGCTCATGGCTAACGCAGCGATCATTGGCGACAGAAGGTGTCCCGTCAGTGGATAGAGCAGGCCTGCGGCGAGGGGAATACCCATTGAGTTGTAAAGGAAGGCGAAACCTAAGTTTTGCCGCATGTTTTTTACCGTTGCAACCGAAAGTGCCCGTGCCCGTAAAATCCCCATCAGGTCGCCTTTTACCAGCGTGAGCTGCGCGCTATTCATCGCGACGTCAGTCCCTGTCCCCATGGCAATGCCCACATCAGCTCGCGCCAAGGCCGGTGCGTCGTTGATACCGTCGCCGGCCATGGCAACCTTTCGACCGTATTGCTGGAGGTCGGCTACCAGACGCTCCTTGTCCTGAGGTTTCACTTCACCATGAACCTCTTCAATACCCATCTCCCTGGCGACAGCACGTGCGGTGGTGATCCCGTCTCCGGTGGCCATGATGATTTTTACGTTATCAGCCTTAAGCTTGGTGACTGCTTCTTTAGAGGTTGGTTTTATCGGGTCTGAGACCGCCAGTAACCCCGCCAAGACCCCGTCAACTGCTAGATAGATGATGCTGATGCCTTCAAGGCGCAACAACTCTGCACGGTCTTGTAAGACCTTAGTGCTCACGCCGGCAGCTTCCATAAGTGCAGTGTTGCCCAGCTGTACTTTCTTGCCACCAACGAGGCCACTGACTCCAATCCCTGATCCGGACTCAAACGATTCAGGCTTGGTGAGCGCAACATTTTCAGTTCGGGCGTGATCGACGATGGCATGAGCCAAAGGATGTTCGCTGCCTTGATCAAGGCTAGCGGCCAGTTGAAGCACATCGTGTGGGTTGAAATCTGGTGTGGCCTCCACACTGTGAAATACCGGCCGTCCCTCTGTCAGGGTCCCCGTTTTATCGACAATCAGTGTGTCGATCTTGCAGAGATTTTCGATGGCACTGGCATCCCTGAACAGCACACCCATACTGGCGGCTTTACCCGTCGAAACCATGATCGACATGGGCGTTGCCAGACCCAGTGCACAGGGGCAAGCGATGATAAGTACGGCGACAGCGTTGATCAGGCCGAAGACCCAGCTGGGTTCAGGGCCGAACAGTCCCCAGCCTAAGAGGGTCAGCAACGCAATCGCGATAACCGCCATCACAAAGTAGCCGGCGATCGAGTCGGCCATTCGTTGCATGGGCGCTTTGGAGCGTTGGGCTAGTGCGACCATTTGTACTATCTGCGACAGCATAGTGTCAGCGCCGACCTTTCGCGCCTCCATCACCAAGCTTCCATGAGTATTAAGCGTGGCACCGATCAGACTATCCCCCGCTCTTTTCATGACCGGCACAGGTTCACCAGTGAGCATGGATTCATCCACCGCACTTTCTCCCTCGAGTACAGAGCCATCTACTGGCACTTTTTCACCAGGTCTGACCCGCAAATGGTCTCCCAAGTGAACATGGGTAAGAGGAATGTCTTCCTCCTGACCATCATCATTGATCTTGCGTGCAGTTTTGGGAGACAGGCCTAGAAGGGACTTAATGGCGGCAGAGGTTTGTGAACGTGCTTTGAGCTCAAGAATTTGCCCAAGCAAGGTGAGCGAGATGATGACCGCAGCGGCTTCGAAGTATACGCCGATGCGTCCATCTTGCATGAAGGTGGTGGGAAAACTTTGGGGAAATAGGGTTGCCGCGACGCTGTAAAGATAGGCTGCGGCAGTACCTAAACCAATCAGAGTCCACATGTTTGGACTGCGATTTCTAACAGATGCTATGCCTCTTACAAAAAAGGGCCAACCTGCCCATAAGGTGACCGGAGTGGCAAGAGCGAACTCGATCCAGTTTTGAATCGAACCATGGAAGAGTTGTAATGAGTGACCCGCCATGGCTAGAAGGGCCACCATTACGGTTAAAGGCAGCGACCACCAAAAGCGGCGGGTGAAATCCAGGAGCTCGGTTTTGTCATCGTCATCAAGCGCGGGCATGACCGGCTCTAATGTCATGCCACATTTAGGGCAATTGCCGGGCCCTGGCTGTCTTATTTCCGGGTGCATAGGACAGGTAAACTCAGTGGCTACCTGTAGCGCGGGCTCTATAGCGGCGCTGCTGGGTTCAGCGCTGGGATGATTACCAATGTAGCGTTCTGGATCTGCCCGAAATTTCTCTTGGCATTTCTGGCTACAAAATTGATACGTCTGTCCTTGGTAAGACTCGCCAAATTTACTTGGAGGTGTAACCGCCATACCGCACACCGGGTCACGTAGATCACCGTCATGGGGCGAGGCAGCGTGGGCGGGACCGTGATCGTGGTGGCTCGGTGTAGTGGGCATAGCTATTTCTCTTCCTCGTTGGTTCCTGCCTGATCGCCATGGTCATGTCCGCCATGTCCATGCCCAAAAAAATGCATCAATGGACAGATCAACAGGATGAGATAGGGCAAATACGGATAAACGTGGGTGAAATGTTCCCGCACTCCGTAAAAGGCACCGATCGCAATGAGCATGATCAGTACAACGCCTGTTTTGCGCCTCCAAAATGGTGGGGAGGTGCTTCCAGCCGGATGCTGCTGGTTATCCATGATCTAGACCCAGTGTGTGAGCGTGTTGCTCTGATCTCTGCCTCAGAGCATAGCGAACTCTTGCGTCGACGCGGTTTTAGCGGTCGGTTCAGGCTTACTTCAAGTCAAACTGACCGACCATCCCAGACTGGTAATGACCTGGCACGTTGCAGGCAAATTGAAGTCCAGTTGTGTTGTTGAAGGTCCAGATCAACTCCTTGGTTGCTCCTGGCTCGATCAGCACGCTATTTGGGTCGTTGTGTTCCATTCCAACCATCTTCATGCCTCCCATGCTATGGCCCATGTTGCCCGACATTTTTCCAGTTCCGGTGGGTGTAAGCGTTCCATTCTGGAACATGCTCGCCATTTCTTTTTGGTGCGCCGCGTGAGCAGCGGCTTGGCCGATATTGAATTCGTGCAGCAACGCCCCTTTGTTGTGAAGTACAAAGCGAACCGTTTCACCGGGCTTTACGTCGACGCTTTTAGTTTTGAAGAAAATATCGCCCATCTCCACATCAACCGTGCGAGTGACCTCTGAGGCGACTCCAGGCTGACCGATATCCTCTTTCCCATGACCTACGCTGGCCATCGCCGTAGCGCCGAGGAGTAGGGTGATTGCCGCAATAACTGGGGTAATGAGCTTAGTTTTCATGGTGACCTCGAGAGCAAGTGGAAAACACTAGCTATGCTAAAGGGATAGAGCTGCCCGTTAACTGACTTGAACACTACATTTCTGTCAGTTTTCCTGAGAAAACACGGCGCCCAGATGACGCCGTGTCTAGCAGGGCGGTTCAAAGAGCCCCGTGGGAGTTATTCGGTTACTGATGGTTCTCAGAAAGCATCAGTTTGTGCTCGCGCTGCATTTGGTTCAAAACGTCATCAACCATGGCGTCGTGTTTTTCCATCCAGGCGAGATGTTCCTGAGGTGACATTGATGCTTTTGGATGATCTAGATGAAGCTGGTCCATGATCTCGCCCAGTATTTTCATATGCTCGGCCATGTGCACATGGCGTTGCCCTTCAGGAGCTTTTTCAGCTTGTACCAAGGTCGCTTCGGCTTTGTCGCGCAGACTTTCCATGCGCTCCAGAATCCGATCTGCACCACCTTCAGCCAACGCAGACGCAGAGATGAGTATCGAACTAACAAAGAATAGGGCTTTTAAACGGTTCATGAGGCAGCTCCTTTTGATTTGTTCTCCGGCTCCTCTAGGTTTCATGCTGAAGAGTCGGTCGAGCACCAGGAAGTACTCATGCTCGAACCCTAGACAGCACTCGCTGACATCTACCTGAAGCCAATATTACTTTTCTGTCAGCTGCTGGTTGGCAGAGGCATTTCATTGCAGACTCAGCCTCACAATTATTCGAGAGCCATCCTCATGAGACTTCTGGTTGCGGAAGACGAACCCAAAATAGGTATTTATTTGCAGCAAGGACTCACTGAGGCGGGGTTCAATGTTGATCGCTTTACCAATGGCAAAGACGCGCTTCAGCACGCATTGAGCGAGGCGTATGACCTGCTGATTCTCGATGTGATGATGCCTGGGCTGGATGGCTGGGAAGTACTTCAAAAAGTGAGAGCATCCGGAAAAAATGTACCAGTGCTTTTCCTCACGGCGCGAGACCGCGTTGAGGATCGAGTAAAAGGACTTGAGCTGGGCGCAGACGATTACCTGATCAAACCCTTCGCATTTTCTGAACTGCTGGCTCGCGTCAGAACGCTGCTGCGTAGAGGCACCACTGCACCCTCCCAAACCCATATGAAATTGGCTGATCTGGAGGTGGACCTCCTCAAGCGCAGGGTTATCCGCGCAGGCAAACGTATAGATCTAACGGCCAAAGAGTTTGCGTTGCTCGAATTGCTGCTCCGTCGTCGAGGTGAGGTTCTGCCCAAGTCGCTTATTGCTTCCCAGGTCTGGGACATGAACTTTGACAGCGATACTAACGTCATCGAGGTTGCTGTCAGGAGGCTCAGAGCAAAGATTGATGATGATTTTGAGGTCAAGCTTATCCACACCTCTCGAGGCATGGGGTACATGCTGGATGCGCCGGATTCGGGGACGGGGTCGGAATGAAGCGAATGTCCCTGACTACGCGCATGAGCCTGATGTTCATGCTAGCTGTAACGGCTGTGCTCACCGTCGCTGGACTCAGTTTTAACAACCTCAGCCGGCATCATTTCAAGATGCTGGATCAGCAGGCGCTGAACGAAAAGCTTCACTCGACGCAAAGAATTTTGACTGGGTTGAACAGCATTGATCAGTTCAGTGATGTTAAGCCTGAGCTGGAGGCACTGCTTGGTGCTCATCGTGATTTGACAGCCCTTATCATCGATGGTGACGGTAAGCTCCTGTTTGCTGACCCAGGTCCAATCGTGGTTCCTGAAGACTTCCGAACAATCACAAACAGCAATGTCTGGGAGTGGCGAGACCAGGAGCAGATATTTCGAGGCGTGACGGCGCAAGCCATTGTGACGGGGCAGGATAAACCATTGACAGTGATGTTGATCTTTGATGTCACTCAACATATGGCCTTCTTCGAGACACTTGAACGATGGTTTTGGATAGGGCTGGTGATAAGCGCGCTGGTCAGTGCTGCACTGGGCTGGATGGTAGCGCGTAGTGGACTGCGACCTATTCGCCTCGTCACTCAGGTAGCAGCTTCAATGTCAGCTAAATCGCTCAAAGAGCGTATTCCATTAGGTCCCGTTCCCCAAGAGCTCCAGCAGATGGTGCTCTCGTTCAACGCAATGTTATCTAGACTGGACGATGCGTTTGTTCGTTTATCGAACTTCTCTGCGGACATTGCTCACGAATTACGGACACCCGTTAGCAATTTGATGACTCACACTGAAGTGGTTTTATCTAGAAAAAGAAATATTGAGGACTACGAGGACAATCTGTACTCAAATCTTGATGACTTGAAACGTATGGGGCGTATGATTGATGAAATGCTTTTTCTAGCGAAATCAGATAACGGTCTAATTACACATGAAAACAAACCGATAGACCTGGTAGCAGTAGTAGAGAAATTACTCGAGTACTACCGTTTGCTGGCTGATGAGCGAGGGATCGACCTCAAGGTTACAGGCAGGGGTAGCGTCCGAGGTGACGTACTTATGCTCGACAGGGCCATCTCTAATCTGCTCTCAAATGCGCTCCGGTACACCCCCGAAGGAAAGTGTATTACTGTCGATATACGGCAGAAAGGAACTTCAATATCAGTGTCTGTGGAGAACCCGGGAGAGCCCATTGCGCCCGAGCATCTTGAAAAGCTGTTTGATCGATTTTATCGCGTGGACCCAGCTCGCAGAGAAGGAAGTCCAAGTAATGCAGGGCTAGGTTTATCGATTACTCGATCAATTATTGAAGCGCATGACGGAAAAATATGGTGTACGTCGTTAAACGGAAAAACAGCCTTTCATATTGAACTCCCATGTGCTGATGCAAGAAAGGCCTAAGACACCTTGTTCATATGTATGCAGGCAACATGTGGTTAGCTCAATAGGATCGTTTTTGGATGAAAAAAAACTCTTGGAGCGTTCCAAAGAGAGTCGCGTATTTGGCGCCGTATCCGGGCAGATCAGTGCCAAAAACCCGCCCCAAGCTGACTGAAATGTAATCGAACAGTTTGCGTTCATGTGGCATCGTGTACTCGCACTGTGACGTTGGAAATCTTGTGATTCCTCCCTGTCCAGCCGGCCCTAGGACACGGAATTTGCTAGGTATTCGTCAGTGGTTTTAACGAGCGTCAAAAAGTAAAAAACTAGATATTCCCTAAAAACCTAGAACCAACAGCTTTTGCTGTCAGGAGTCTTGCATGTCATTCCTTAAAACTACCACCGTAGCTGTTGCGCTGACTGCGGGTTTGCTTCTGAGTGCAGTTGCTCAGGCGCATCCAAAGCTGGTTTCTTCTACTCCCGCTGAAGGATCGGATGCGGCGGCTCCGTCTAAAATTGAACTGCACTTTTCTGAGAATCTAACGACTCAGTTCTCTGGTGCAAAACTGATCATGACCGATATGCCTGGTATGCCGAATTCACCTATGGGCGTAAAAGCTAACGTTGCAGGTGGCGGTGATCCGAAAACGATGGTTATTACACCCGCATCGCCATTGACCACGGGTACTTACAAAGTCGAATGGCGTGCCGTTTCCTCGGACACTCACCCGATTACCGGCAACTTTTCTTTTAAAGTGAAATGATTCATGAGCGACTCAATAAATATCGTTGTTCGCTTTGCTCTTTATTTCGACCTGATGCTGTTATTTGGACTGGCAATTTTTGGTCTTTATAGCCTCAGGGGAAAAGAAAGAATATCGGGAACAGTTTTGAATTTTGAGTCGCTTCTTTACAGTACTTCTGCTGTAGGCGTAGCTCTGTCCCTTGCCGCGATGTTGTTGCTTGCGAAAGCAATGAGTGGCGTGTCGGGTTTCATGGAGCTACATCACCATATTTTTCAAATGGTTCTCATGGGGACTGACGTCGGTTTGACCTGGATGGTCCGAATAGGGGCGTTGGTGACGGCCATTATTGGCGTTTCCCTAAACAAGCGCTTTCCGACACTCAGTCTGTGGATTGTCACCGTGTGTGGCGCGATTGCGCTAGCAACCTTGGCATGGACAGGGCACGGAGCAATGGACGAGGGTAGCCGTCGCTACTGGCATTTTACTAGCGATATCTTCCATCTTTTGGCCGCAGGCGGTTGGTTGGGTGCGCTAGCGGCATTTGCCCTGCTTCTGCGTTTAAAATCACTAAAAGGTGATCAGGAAGCACGAATTCTTGCTCGGGTACTGACAGGGTTTGAATCGGCCGGCGCGGTGATTGTAGTGATCATCAGCATTACGGGAGTGGCGAACTACCTATTTATCGTTGGGCCAAACCTCGATGAGGTGATGCTCAGCACTTATGGCGAGTTGCTATTTTTAAAGGTCCTGTTATTTGCCGGGATGATCGTATTAGCGACGCTAAACCGGTTTCACCTAAGCCCGCTCTTGGAACGTTCTGTTCGAAATGGAGACTATGCTGTCGCGGTCAATGCCTTGCGCCGTAGCATGAAGCTCGAATTTTCGATGGCAGTCATCATTGTTTGTCTAGTCGCATGGTTAGGTACTTTAAGCCCGGTCATGGAAATGAGCGCGGCATAGCGGTTGGTGACAGCCGACAAAGGAGTCTCAAGGGTGAATTGTAAGGGCCATTTGCACCGTCTACACTCCAGCTCATGAAACGCTACCTGCGGTTTTGCCTAATTTTCCTGATTAGCTTGGCGCTTCCCCTCAGCGGGATGGCGGGTGTTCAGGCATCGACTGAACCATGCCCGATGAAAACCATGGGCATGGCGATGATGGATGGTATGGGGCAAGACTGCTGCCACGACATGAAAAGTCCCACCGAGCATGGCAAACCTTGTAAGCCGGGTCAGGAATGCAAAACTGGCGGCATGCTGCAAGTATCGATCATCAAGCCTCCTATCACCCTGTCCAGTCCTCTCGCTCTATCATTCTCCAGCCATCTCCCGCTCGTACAAACCTCTTCAGGGGTATGGCGACCCCCACGTACTTGATTCCTGTACCACACTGAGCCTCATTCCGCGTTAGCGGGATGGCATATCTGCGCGCATGTCTTATGAAGCGCGCGGTGGATCATCACAGGAATCGTGAACATGAACTCCAAGTGCTGTTGCACAGGTTGGTCCTTCCTGGCCGGCCTGGCGGCAAGCGTACTGGCATTGCCGAGCTTCGCTAGCGCATTGACATTCGATGAAGCGCTGCGGCTGGCCGAAAACAATGCACCATCGTTGACCGCACAAGACGCCAAAATTCAAGCAGCCACTAGCGCGGCCATTCCCGCCGGCGAACTACCCGATCCCAAGCTACTGCTGGGCGTGCAGAACTACCCCATTGGTGGTCCCGACAGATGGAGCATCGACCAAGATTTCATGACCATGCAAGTGGTCGGGATTAGGCAGGAGATGCCCAACAGCGACAAGCGCAAAGCACGTATTGAGGTCGCGGATGCGGCTGTTGATCGAGCGTCCGCCGAGCGTCGAGTGGCGCGTCTGAACGTCCGACAGTCCACGGCATTAGCCTGGATCAGAAGCTACTCGGTTGAGCGTAAAGATGCGTTGTTCCAGGACTTCTACAAAGAAAACCGTCTTCTGACCGATACCGTCAGAGCTCAGGTTGCGGGTGGCCGAGCCCAACCCGCCGATGCGGTCACACCTAAACAGGAAGCTGCTCAACTGGCTGAGCAGCAGGATGATTTAGTTCGCCAACGTGCACAGGCCCGGGCCGCCCTCAAGCGCTGGATTGGCCCTGCCGCCGATGACAAACCGGTAGGCAACTTGCCTGATTGGCCTATTGAGACCTCAGGTTACTCCCATAAGCTGCAACATCACCCCGAATTAGCGGCTTTTGTGCCGATGACCCGTGAAGCACAAGCCAAGATCCGTGAAGCTGAGGCGGAAAAGCAATCTGACTGGAGCTGGGAATTCGATTATCAGCATCGAGGCCAACAATTCGGTGACATGGTCAGCGTGCAGTTTTCATGGGATCTCCCGCTGTTCCCTAACTCTCGGCAAAACCCCAAGATTGCGGCCAAGCACGCCGAACTAAACCAGCTTGAGGCTGAGCGCGAAGCCCTGTCACGCGAGCATACCCAGCTATTGGAGGATGAGTTGGCTGACTACGAGCGCCTCAATCGTGCAGTCAACCGTAATCAGGAAAGCTTGTTGCCGTTGGCTAAAGAAAAGGTCGAACTCACGATGGCCAGCTACCGCTCCGGCAAGGGTGACTTGAACTCGGTTGTTGCCGCCCGACGCGAACTTATCGAAGCCCGTCTCAAGCAGGTTGACGTTGAAGAGCAACGTGCCCTGACCAGCGCTCGCCTGTATTTCTCTTACGGGGAGTCCGCTCAATGATTTTTAAATTATGGAAAGGGACTTTAATCATCGGCATCTCGATTGCCTTGGGTGTTGCCGGGGGTTACTGGTTAGCCCAACCGCGAATGAGCGGAGTAGCTGGTGTCGTACCGGATCATGAACCCAAAGCCTCTGCCGATCGAAAAGTTCTGTATTGGTATGACCCCATGTACCCACAACAGAAATTCGATAAACCGGGTAAGTCACCCTTCATGGACATGCAGATGATCCCTCAATACGCAGATACCAAGGGGGACAGCGCTGCCATTCGAATTGATCCAAGCCTGACTCAGAACCTTGGTGTGCGACTGGCTAGTGTCAGTCGAGGCGTATTTGCCTCGACACTGAACGTGGTAGGTGTGCTGGCCTTCAACGAACGGGACGTTGCAGTCATTCAGGCCCGTACGGCGGGTTTTGTCGAGCGTGTGTATGCCCATGCACCTGGTGATGTACTGAAAGCGAATGCCGCCTTGGCAGACATCTTGGTGCCGGAGTGGGCAGCTGCTCAGGAGGAATTTCTCGCCCTCAAGCGTAGTGGCGATGCTGGCTTGCTGACAGCGGCCCGGCAGCGATTGCGGCTAACCGGAATGCCACCTACGTTAATTGCTCAAGTTGAGCGCACTGGCAAAGTTCAATCGAACCTGACGCTGACCAGCCCTATTGGTGGTGTGCTTCAAGAGCTGAGTGTGCGTGAAGGTATGACGGTGGCCGCAGGCGAGACGTTGGCTCGTGTTAATGGTTTGAGCAGTGTCTGGCTGGCCGTGGCTGTACCAGAGGCGGAAGCTGGGTCAATCGTAGTAGGGCAAGCAGCTGAAGCGCGTTTATCCGCATTCCCTGGAGTTGTGCTCAAGGGCGTCGTCAGTGCGATTCTTCCGGAAACCAGTTCGGACAGTCGCACACTTCGCGTTCGAGTTGAGTTACCCAATCCAGATGGCCGACTCAGACCAGGTTTGACCGCACAGGTAAGCCTCAATCGTTCAACGGAGCAAAGTGTTCTGTGGGTGCCGAGCGAGGCCGTCATTCGTACCGGTCGACGTGCGTTGGTCATGCTCTCTGAAGACGCTGGTCGATATCGCCCGGTGGAGGTGCAGCTAGGCCAGGATAACGATGGCAAGACGGCGATATTGAAAGGCTTGGAAGAGGGGCAGAAAGTGGTGACCTCTGGCCAGTTCCTGCTCGACTCGGAGGCCAGTCTCAAGGGCGTTGTCGCAAGCTCATTGGACGTTTCGCCATCTACTATGCCCGTTGGCGCTTTGCATGAGGCCGATGGTCAGATCGTTGAGATCAACGACAAAGAAGTCACGCTCGCCCACGGTCCCTTCAAGACATTGGGTATGCCAGGCATGACGATGACTTTCCCTCTCGCCACGCCAGCTCTGATGAAAGGCCTAAAAACGGGCGACAAGGTTCGGATCGCTGTTAGCCAGACGGATGATGGTCTGCGTGTTGAACGTCTGGAACGCTCTGGGGGCCAGCCATGATTGCGGCCCTTATTCGCTGGTCGGTGGCCAACCGCTTTCTTGTGTTGCTGGCGACGCTGTTCGTCACGGCATGGGGGATCTGGGCGGTTCAAAGTACGCCCATCGATGCATTGCCAGACCTGTCGGATGTTCAGGTAATTATCCGTACACCTTACCCAGGCCAAGCCCCACAGATCGTCGAAAACCAGGTGACCTATCCACTGGCAACCACCATGCTCTCAGTACCTGGGGCCAAGACTATGCGCGGTTACTCCTTCTTTGGCGAAAGCTTCGTTTATGTGCTGTTCGAAGACGGAACTGACTTGTACTGGGCCCGCTCGCGGGTGTTGGAATACCTGAGCCAGATACAAAGCCGCCTACCAGCCAGTGCTAAGCCAGCCTTAGGACCTGATGCCACTGGCGTTGGCTGGATTTTCCAGTACGCGTTGGTTGATCGCAGCGGTGGGCACGATCTGGCGCAACTGCGAGCCCTACAGGACTGGTTTCTCAAATTCGAGCTCAAGACGCTGCCGAACGTTGCGGAAGTGGCCACCGTAGGTGGCATGGTCAAACAGTATCAGGTCCAGCTCGATCCGCTAAAGTTGGCGAACTTGGGTATCACGCAGTCTGAGGTGACCGAGGCGATCGGCAAAGCCAATCAGGAAACCGGTGGAGCCGTGCTGGAAATGGCGGAGACAGAGTTCATCGTACGAGCTTCCGGCTACCTAAAGACGCTCAATGACTTTCGCGCTATCCCGCTCAAACTGGGCACGGGCAGTGTGCCGGTCACGTTGGGCGATGTTGCCACGATTCAGTTAGGGCCTGAGATGCGTCGAGGCATTACCGAACTCGACGGTGAAGGTGAGACCGTCGGCGGCGTGGTGATTCTGCGCAGCGGGAAGAATGCTCGTGAAACCATTGCGGCGGTCAAGACCAAACTCGACGAGCTGAAAAGCAGTCTGCCGGCGGGGGTTGAAATCGTCACCACCTACGACCGCAGCAAGTTGATTGATCGTGCCGTGGAAAACCTCAGCCACAAGCTGATCGAAGAGTTCATCATCGTCGCGTTGGTTTGCGGAATCTTTCTCTGGCACCTGCGTTCATCTCTGGTGGCAATCATTTCCCTGCCGGTTGGGGTGCTGATCGCCTTCATCGTGATGCGCTATCAGGGTATCAACGCCAACATCATGTCCCTTGGCGGGATTGCCATCGCCATCGGCGCTATGGTCGACGCTGCCGTGGTGATGATTGAAAATGCCCACAAGAAGGTCGAGGCTTGGCACGTGGCCAATCCTGGGGAGGAACTGAAAGGTGAACGTCATTGGCACGTGATGACTGAAGCGGCTGCCGAGGTAGGACCTGCATTGTTCTTCTGTCTGCTGATCATCACCCTGTCGTTCATTCCGGTGTTCACGCTGGAGGCCCAGGAAGGACGTCTATTCGGCCCGTTAGCGTTTACCAAAACCTACGCTATGGCCGCAGCGGCTGGACTGTCGGTAACTCTCGTACCGGTGTTGATGGGGTATTGGATCCGTGGACGAATTCCCAATGAGCAACAGAATCCGTTAAATCGCTGGTTGATCCGGATCTACGAGCCCGCTCTGGACGCCGTATTACGTCGACCTAAAATAACACTGCTGGTTGCGTTGCTAGTCTTTGTCAGCGCGTTGTGGCCGATCTCTCGTCTGGGTGGTGAGTTTCTTCCCCCGCTGGACGAAGGCGACCTGCTCTATATGCCATCAGCTCTGCCTGGATTATCGGCGCAGAAGGCCGCGCAACTGCTTCAACAGACTGACCGTCTGATAAAGACAGTTCCAGAGGTCGAACACGTTTTCGGAAAAGCCGGCCGCGCTGAAACCGCGACTGACCCCGCACCTTTGGAAATGTTCGAGACCACCATCCAATTCAAACCACACGAACAGTGGCGCCCAGGCATGACCCAAGAAAAGCTAGTGGAAGAGCTGGATCGAGTGGTGCGAGTTCCTGGGCTGACCAATATCTGGATACCACCGATTCGCAACCGAATCGACATGCTGGCTACGGGGATCAAGAGTCCTATTGGGGTGAAAGTTGCCGGCACCAACCTGACGGAGATCGATGCCGCGACTCAGGCGGTCGAGCGAGTGGCTAAGGGCGTACCCGGTGTCAGTTCGGCTCTGGCCGAGCGACTGACCGGTGGTCGCTATATCGATGTGGATATCGACCGCAAAGCCGCCGCCCGCTACGGACTGAATATCGCCGATGTGCAATCCATCGTGGCCGGTGCTATCGGCGGTGAGAACGTCGGGGAGACCATTGAAGGGCTCGCACGTTTCCCGATCAACGTGCGTTACCCTCGGGAGTGGCGTGACTCGCTCGGCGCCCTGGAGCAGTTGCCGATCTACACCCCGCTAGGGAGCCAGATCACCCTCGGCACTGTGGCGAAGGTCAAGGTCAGCGACGGCCCACCGATGCTCAAGAGCGAGAATGCACGGCCCTCCGGTTGGGTATACATCGACGTGCGTGGCCGGGACATTGCCTCGGTAGTCGCCGACCTGCGTCGGGTCGTCAGTGAACAGGTCAAGTTGCAGCCCGGCATGAGCCTGAGTTACTCAGGGCAGTTCGAGTTTCTCGAAAGGGCCAACGCACGACTCAAATTGGTGGTGCCTGCCACGCTGTTGATCATCTTCGTGCTGCTCTACCTGACTTTTGCCCGCTTCGATGAGGCCCTGCTGATCATGGCCACTCTGCCATTCGCCCTGACTGGCGGGGCATGGTTCCTCTATCTGTTGGGGTTCAACCTGTCGGTCGCCACCGGGGTCGGCTTCATCGCCTTGGCCGGTGTTTCTGCCGAATTTGGCGTGATCATGCTGCTCTACCTGAAAAATGCCTGGGCCGAGCGTCAAGACCTCGGTGACAACACAGAACGCGGGTTGATGGCCGCGATTCGTGAAGGCGCTGTGCAGCGCGTTCGACCCAAGGCCATGACCGTTGCGGTGGTTATCGCTGGTTTGTTACCAATACTTTTGGGAAGCGGTACCGGCAGCGAGGTGATGAGCCGCATTGCCGCCCCGATGATTGGAGGTATGGTTACGGCGCCCTTGCTATCGCTGTTTGTGATCCCGGCGGCCTATCACCTCATGCGTCGTCGACACTTGTCCGTTGAGTCTGGCAAGCACTGACGCGTAAAAATGCATACAAAAGGGGCTGCGCTTGCAGCCTCGTTTGAGCTGCACAGCCCGTTTTCATCGGTCCTACGCGCGGTATGTATCGAAATTAGCAAGTTTATGTCTTTTGCATAAACTCGCTAATTTCGATACATACGCTGTGGTCAGTGCCGTTACCCACCTGCACTTGCCAGAAAAACGAACGCTGCCGCCACTGCGTTTCGATGAGCCAAAAACAGCATCCTGCTCAAAGCCGACTCAGCATTCGTCACCCTCAGATCACTCTTGAAATCGAGGCGAATGACCTTAATATGATTTTATCTTGCCATCATCATTTTCAATCATGGATGTTTCTCTGGGGTCGGTCGGAATGGCAGAACAAGAAGACGCTAAACCCGCAAGCGGGCGTTTCAACACAAATGATGAGACGAAGCGGATCGTATGGACACAGACCGCTGGTCATTGTGAACTGTGCGGCACGGATCTGACGTTCGATTATCGTGCCGGCAAGCCAATGAAATGGGGCGAAGTGGCGCATATCCTGCCCGCCAGTCCCAAAGGCCCTCGGGGACGCGCGGATCATGATGCTGAGGCGCACACGAACGATACTGCTAACCTGATGCTCCTGTGCCCAGGCTGTCATGACAAAATTGATCGTGACGCAGACGGTTATCCTGAAAATGATTTGAGTGGTTTACACCAAGCATACCTAGAGCGCATCCGAATCGCCGCAACGACCCCTGATGGTGGCAGAGCGATTCCTCTCATTGTCCAGAGTCAGCATTTCCAGACGATCAACGATATTCCCGTTCGCGATCTGTTGACTGCGATGTCTGCGGAGGGATTAACCGCCTTCGATCAAGGCATCAAAATTGCCTTCCCTGCGCCCGGACCGCGCGGCAGGGACGCTGCCTATTGGCAGAACGTCAAAGACAGCATCCAGTATGAGCTGGAGCAGCAACTCAAGCGTCGCGGCGGCACCTATGGCGACTCGCCCGCGCTAGCAGTAGTCGGCTTGGCCGACATTCCGGCCTTGATGATGTTGGGCCAGAGTATCGGCGACCGTTCCAAACGCCTGATCTTCTCTTTTCACCGCGAGCATCTTTTGCGCTGGCCCGATCAGTCTGCTGAGCCGCCTAGTTTTCTGTTTACGCCTCCACCCAACGGCGATGGCCCACTGGCGTTGGTGCTCTCCATTTCTGCGCAAGTTCCAGTTCGCGACGTGATCGACGCTCTACCCGGTGCACGTATTGCAGAGCTGTCGATCCCAGAACCAAGCTACGCGATGGTACAGAACCGTCGGGTGATTCATGCCTTTCGCGACGTACTTCAAATACGACTGAGCCAGCTTGAGGCTCTCACTCCTGACCCTATCCACGTCTTCGCCGCCATTCCTGCGGCATTGGCCATCGAGTTTGGCGCGTTGCTCACAACACAGCATCAACATACATACCTGATCTTCGATCGGGACAAAGAAAACCAAGATCGGTTTACGCAAACACTGCAATTGGGCTTGGTGGCCCAGGAGGCTAGGTAAATGCTTTTGAGCAACGAACAGACCAAGCGCAGCAGTTGGGAATATTTTCTGCTTCGCGCCGCGCGGGAAATCTCGCTGTCGGAAGCGCAGTACGAAAAAATCAATGACCGCTACTCCCAACTGGAAAAAATCCTCTCGGCTTCCGACAACCCGCTGCTCGCTGAGGCCCATATTTTCGTTCAAGGCTCGATGCGGCTGAGAACGACCATCAAGCCAATCCCCGGCGCGCCTGCGGATCTGGACACCATTGATGCGGACGCGATTATTTGGCTCCCTCACGCTCAGGGCGCTGGTGCAAAGGAAGTTCTAGAAGCGATTGAGCAGCGTTTTCGGGAAGGCTCCCGCGTTCAAGAAGAAGTTAAGCAATTACGTCGTGGCATCCGGATCGTTTATGCCGACGAAAATCCAGGTTTCCACATCGATGTCACGCCTGCCCGCGCGATCAACGGAAACGGCGAAGCAAACGGCGAGGGTAAGCTGGAGGTTCCGGATCGGGTCACAGGGTGGAAAGCAAGCAGCCCTATCCCTTACTCGAACTGGTTGCAGGTTGCTTCTGCCCAAGAAATCTCTCTGGAAAGCTTGGTAGTTGCCAAGAGCCAGCGGATGCTTGATGCCGCGACACAAGATCCTTTGCCGCATTATCAGGATTACATCGATCAAGATCCCCTGCGTGCGACCATTAAGCTACTCAAGCGTCATCGCGATGAATGGGCCATCAAGACAAGGAGCGCTGATACTCGCCCAATATCTGCGGTCATCACCACCCTGGCCACGCACGCATACCTTGATGTCGTAAAGGAGTCGCAGTCGAAGCCTCTGGCTCCGCTCGATGCAATTTTGGAAATCGTTCGCAGAATGCCGCAGCACATCGCGCATAGAGGTAGCGACTGCTATGTCTGCAACCCTGCCGATAACGGCGAAAACTTTGCAGAGAAGTGGAATCGGCCGGGTGAGGGGCAAGGCTATCGCCAAGCATTTGCCAAGTGGCATGCGGATGCCGGTGCATCTTTGTCATTGGGTTTGGAAAGTTTTGAATCCAACGATTCCTTTGCCGAGGCAATGAAAAAGAATTTCGGTATTGCACCGGCATTCATTACGGCAGTGAACAATGAGATCCCTGCGAATTGGACGATGCCCGGCCGACCGGATGGCACCACTCGAAACTCTGCTTCGATGGGTTCGCTCTTCGGAGGGGCCAGCGGTGGCGGAACCTCTCAGTCGAGCGTAAAGCCAGTTGGACGCCTTGGCTGACCCTATTAAGACGCCATTGCAGCGCGGAATCGCCGCACTGCGAGACACCCTAGGTCAGGATGCTGCCGATGCATTGCTCCAGCCCGCACCCATGCGGGCTGACGAAGCGGCGTGCTTTCACTTCCCCTTGCCCATCGATTACACGGGGCAGGAGCGGCGACTGCGTATAGGTTTCCCCTCCAACTTTCCCCGTGGGCTCCTGCGGCTGAACGTCGAACCCTCTCCATGGCTGGTTTGGCCGCATGCCACCAAGTCGGGGCTTTGCCTTCATGGCTTTCAGGAGCGCCCCATTATGGGCTCCCCGGAGGTCGTGGTAGAGGACAGTCTTGCTCGCTTGGCCCAGATCGTTTCGTTGTCCAAGAGGGGATCAAGCCAGGCAACGCGCGATATCGAATTTCAGAATGAGATCACTACCTACTGGTCTTTTCAGCACGGTCAGTCATTCCAGAACCTCTTACTTTTGGATCGACCTCAGGCCGCCTCGCAGTTGTTTGCTCTCAGCGATCCGCGCCGGGCTGTGCCATCCGGTCAGGAAACGGTTTGGCTAGCTTCGAACGTAGCTGCACTCAAAGGGCATTACCGACGGGTTGTCGGGCGCTCCGCTGTCATTCGCGCGGCGGAAACTCCTGGTTTTTACGTCAAGCTTCAGACTTATCCGGATATCCGCACCCCGGATCCAGAAGATTTATTGCTGTGGCTCACGCCACACCTTCAACCAGACGATGCCGAGCAATTGCTGGCATGGTTTGAGCTGCATGGAACGTTGGCGAGTCGATGGATTGTCCTGGAGCTTCCTGGGGGGACGGATGCTCCAACTTATTGCCTCAATGTGCGCTCGCTTGGCGTACAGCAAGAGCGGGGGGCAAAGTTTGGCTTGCGCACAGCGCGCCGCCGGCCAGCCATCGCAAATGCACATCCTCCGGCACTTGTCCGCGCAACTGCCCTAGACGTGCTTGATCGTGCGTCCATTCTGTCCCGCGATATAAGCGGCACTGCAAAGCACCTTGAAAATGCTCGGGTTGTTTGTGTTGGCGTTGGCTCGTTAGGCAGTGCGGTGGCAATACAATTGGCACGCTCCGGTGTCGGCCACCTTACCCTCATCGATCCTGACACTCTGGTGTCAGCCAATCTGGGTAGGCACGTTCTGGGAGCGGATAGCCTAGGGAGGCTGAAAGCCTCAGCGTTGAGGGACAAGATTCTGTTAGATCTTCCGACTACAGAATGCACCGCTTATTCGACTTTCGCCGAAGTAGTTATGAGCAGCAAACCAGAAGTGTTCGATAACGCAGATCTTGTGGTGATTACGACAGCGGACTGGCAGTCGGAGGTCACTGTATGGCGAGCCAAATCCAGCGGCGTTTCTTGGGGACTTTTACAAGCCTGGAGCGAACCGTATACCCAGGTAGGCCACGCGCTATTCGCACCAGCCGGTACCTTTGATGGCCGTCATTTATTCACGGACATCGGCGATTTTCTTCATAAGTTTACACAGTGGCCGGGAGGAGGTGTGGTTCCACTGCCAGCGTGTGGGGAGAGCTTTATTCCAGGCGGATCACTGGGGATGACCAATATTGCCTCTATGGTGTCGCACACGGCCCTTCGCGCATTGACTGGCAACATCGCCACTGCATCTTGGGTCAGCAGCATTTACAGACCTGAAGATGTGCTGAGCCTGGGAGGCCAATACCTTGGGCCCAAACTGCCAGAGGGGGCGCAGCAACTCCTACTCGAGCGTGGATGGCCGGAACCTAAGGATGAAATGGTATGACGGATATCGCTTGGCGCTGGAGATGGGCGGAGGTGGATTCCGAGCTATTGGTGTCGCAAGCTGTCGCGGACATCTTGGATTGTCACCGGCAGGGCCTTTTTGGCGTGGAGCGAGGGGGACAGTTATTCGTCAACCCGGTTAATCCGAAAGGATTGCTGCTGGCCTTGGCCACGTTGCCTCATCGCGCCGATCGGTCAGGCTGGTCTTGGCTAGAGTTGGATGCGGAGCGGTGCCGTCAGGAGATCCAAGCTGCCAACGAACAAGGGTTACGGCTGGTGGGCTATTGGCATACGCATCCCCAATCTGTTCCGGTGATTTCTCCGGCAGACATAGGAAGTTTCTCCAGATTTGCTGCGCGTTACACACAGGATCTGCCGCACCCAATAGCCGTTATCGTTGGCAAGTCCGAAAAACCAGAAGGCATCAAGGCTTGGTCGTTCAGGGGCGGCAGATATGTTGAGGCAACCTGGCTTAGATAAGCTTCAAGTCGGTGCCATGGGAGGCACGTCAGCGGTTACCCTTACCCGCCAGCATTAGCGCGAAGAGCTCTGCCTGAAAGCGAGCATCATCCAATGCGTTATGGTTCGGTTCGCTGAGTGGCTTCAGCGCAGCGGTCATCTTGGATGATTTTGTTTCCTGCCAGCTGCAACCTACAGCTCCCATGAAGTAGGCCTTCATGTCGATAGCGGTAAAACCAAAGGGGTTGGTTTCCAAGTATTTGTGGAAGTAGTAGTTGACGAATGACCAGTCAAACGGTGCATTGAGTCCTACGAAAATGACCTTCTGCCCCGTTTGGCAGGATGATTTCAGCCATTCACCAAATGTCAGCATCGCCTGTTGCGGAGTGAGTCCTTCGCGCTCCAGCTTCTCCAGACTCAGCCCCGATACTGCCAGTGCTTCTGGGTCGTGTTTTGGACTGTCAGGTCGTAGTTCAAGATAGATGGACGTGGCAGGTTGATCTACAAGGCAAGCTCCAATGGAAAGCAGACTGTATTCGCCTGGTATAGGTCCAGAAGTCTCGACGTCGACGGAAACATAAAGCTCATCAGGGTTCATGTCATATCCTTTTCGTGTAGTTGCCAGATCACGCTCAAGCTCGTAACCATGTGACGGTGGAAAGGCGGCAAAGCCATTGCCCCATTTTTTGCTGTTGCACTCGCTATCCGGCGTTCGAGCAGCGGCAGTGCATGTCTACCGGAGGAGTGCACGTTCCTTTGGTCAGCTCTGGGCCCAAGCATAATGATGTGTGTCATTCTCTGATGGCGGATGAGGGCCGGACGATCATGAGTGAAACTGAGCGCTGGATAGTCAAATGCCAGAAAACTGAGGACGATACTGGCGACATCATCATTGATCTGCCTCAAGAGTTGCTTGACCAAATGAGGTTAGGTGTTGGGGACGACCTGGAGCTAACGGTATTGAATGGCACATTAGTCCTGACGCCCGTGCGCAACGCAACATCAGTGCGGCCCATGTTTGCAGGCGTCCTGCGTCAGGATGCCTATCATGCTTACCGCATGCGGCTGGAGACGCTTCTTCATATCGCTGTCAATGCTTCGGATCTGGACATTCACGACATGATAGTAGCTGGCTTCTCGGTCAGCCTGATCAAAATGCTTTGTGATGATGGAACCCTCAGCGACGAAGAACGCGACAGAATCATTCAACCCAAAACGCTCAAAACAAAACTGTCAGCCAATCAGCTTTTAACGTTGCATGAGAGCGATCGCCTGTTCCGGTTTGCACATATTACCGCCATGGCCGAGGTGATCTTCGGTGACAAAGGGAAGGCCAAACAATGGCTTTCCAAACCCAAAGCCCGTTTTTTGGGAGAAAGCCCATCGGCGATGGTCACTACAACCTTTGGCACACATCTAGTCGAAGAAATGCTGATTCAAGTGTCTGAGGGCATGTCATTTTGATTCAGCCGCAGCCAAACGGCTTCTACCGCTCCTTAAGTAACATGGATTTCATGCGCCTATACCGGCGTCGCCTTGCCGAATCCGGCATGCACGGGCATCCATGAAGCACTAGGTTTCACCCACATCGGCACCTACCGCTAGGTAGGGTTCACGCACGGCAATGGCATAGCTGGGTACTGGCGCAAACCACTTTATCTGGTGTCAGCTCGATAGAAATCATCCCGTTCAGTGAGATGAAGGGAGAAGACGGAACAGCCATGAGATCACCCTGCTGCTATCCGTCGGCATCGGAACCTGGTGATCCGCTGGGAGCTAAGCTGAATGATGCTTCTCGTTCGAATCGGTTTTTTTGATCGGCAGGAGTTACAAATGAATTTGGCAGATTATGTTTCAGTGCTTTCTGCAGGCGATAAAATAAACGGATGCCAACTCGCCCCCTCAGATGCAGTGTCCCTCGCCAGTCTGCATTTTCCTTCCCGTGCCTATTGTCTTGTTGCTGATTGGGCAATTTTGGATCTCGACATTACAACACGTCAGCGAAAAGCCATTACGGATAGACAGCTAATTCCTGCTCTCGTTTACGCTTTGACCGTTATCCAAGACAGTAAAGGCCGCTTCCCGCCTGGTGATTGGGTCCGAACAACGCTGGGTGTTTCCTTCACTCACGACTGCTTATTTCGAACAAAAAACACAGTTTATGTGCTGATGGGGTCCGGTCGAAGGTTGCGCACGGATTTAAACATCGCACTGAGCCTGTGCTGAAAAAACGCTATTTCCGCACAGGTGAGTGACCGGTCGCGCTCACATAATATTTCGGCCTGAATGAACGCTCTCGATGTAGTGTCAATCTATGTTGTTACCAATCGAGCCCCGTATTTGAAGTGCGACCCATCTGTGTCAATCTATGTTGTTGTTGCCTTTACCCCGAATCATCCTACAGACCCCGATTTACGGGAGGGGCTGTGTCAAACTATGTTGTTGATAACCACGCCCGTTCGGGTCTCCACTGCCAACCCTCCCTAAGGCACAAACTCCACCCGCAACCCCCGACTCGCACTGCGCCCCTGATCGTCGCTGACCCGCAACCGATACTCCCCCGACTTTCCCGGTCGCCAATTCAGCGTGGCCTGTGGTGGGCCCTGGCCGATCAACGTTTGGTCAGCAAACCAGTACAGGGTCACCGCGTCGCTGGCCGCGTTCGCGTTCAGCGGAATGCTTTCCTGGGGCTGGGACAGGCGCAGTTGGTAGCTCACTTGGGTCAACGGCGAACGAATCTGCGGCGCTTCGCTCTGGTCGCTGATGCGGTTGGGCTGGCAGTTCTTCATCACGTTGGGCGGTGTGCGGCGCGGCAGGCCGGCGGCGCGGTACAGGCGTTGTACGTCGCTGGGCCAGAATTCGAAGACTTCCTCGCGGGTGTATTGCGCCTCGAACGGTGGGCACGCCGCTTTGCCGGTGCGGGTGTCGATAAGTACCGGGCGGTGCAGGTTGGACACGCGAATCGGTGAGACGCCAGGGATGTACCAGGTCTTGCGGGTTTGCGGGCACCAGCGGTTGGGCAGTTCGCCGGAGGCGGCGCAGACGTCGATGCGCACCAGCCCGGCGGGCGGTTTGTCGGGTTTGATCACCACGTTGGGCAAGGCCAGGGGCAAGGCGTCGGCGATACGGAAGAACAGCGGCGCGGCGGTCTTGGCGCCGATAAACGCCGGGTTCGGGCGCCCGTCGAAGTTACCTACCCACACCACCAACACATACGGACCCACCAGGCCGGCGCTCCACGCATCATGAAAGCCCCAGGACGTGCCGGTTTTCCATGCGGTGCGCCAATGGCGAGCGGGCAGGCCATCCGGACGCGGGTTGCGGCGCAGCATGTCGCGCACCATGAAGGCGGCCTGAGGGGTGAGCAATTGCACGCCTGTGGATGGCGGCTGTTCCTGCACATAGCGCAACGGTCGCAGATGCCCGTCACCCGCTAGCATCACGTACAGCCTCGCCAACTCTTCCGGAGTCATTTCGCCGCCGCCAAGGGCGAGGGCCAGGCCGTAATGGCTCTCATCGCGCAGGCCTTTGATGCCGGCGCGTTGCAGCAAACCATACAACGACGGCGACTTGACCTGGCTGGCCAGCCACACCGCTGGGATATTGCGACTACGGATCAAAGCATCCCGCGCCGTCAGCGGGCCGACAAAGCTGCCGTCGAAATTTTCCGGCTGGAAGTAGCCGAAGTTACTGGGCAAATCCTTGAGGATACTCATGGGATGGATAATCCCTTGGTCCAGCGCCAGCCCGTATAGAAACGGCTTGAGCGTCGACCCCGGCGAGCGTCGCGACAACACGCCATTGACCTGGCCATGGATGCCTGTGGATAAGTAATCCGCCGAGCCCACCAGCGCCTTGACGCTCTGGTCGCGGCTGTCGATCAGGATGGCCGTGGCGTTTTCCACGCCGGTGCTGCGGCGCTCGGCAATAAAGCCGCTGATCAGACGTTCCAGCAATTGCTGGAGCGGCAGGTTGAGGGTGCTGTTGATTTGCGTGCCGGTCTCGGAGGCCAGCAGCTGTTCGCTCAGGTGCGGCGCCAGAAACGGGATCTGCTGGCGATTGCGCGCCTCCAGCGGCAGGTCGAGCAGACTGTCGTTGCGCGGGTCTTGTGGATAAGTCTCGCGCCAGTCGGCCATCAAGCGCAGCCGTGCGTTTTGCAGCGACGGCCCGAAGCGCGCACGCCGCCCCGGTTGCTGCGGAATCACCGCCAGCGCCAGCGCTTCGGACAGCGATAACTGCGCTGCCGATTTACCGAAGTAGATACGACTGGCCGCCTCGGCCCCCTCGATATTGCCGCCCATGGGCGCCAGGTTGAGGTAGGCCTCAAGGATGTCGTGCTTGCTGTAGCGCGCCTCCAGCCACAGCGCCAAGGCCATCTGCTGCAACTTGCCCGGTACCTGGCGAGTGTTCAGGTCCCACAGGCGCCGCGCCAGTTGCATGCTCAGGGTCGACCCACCCTGGCGTTGGCCGCCGCTGTAGGTAGCAAGGGCCGCGCGCAGCAATGCCGGGGGATTGATCCCCGGATGCCAGTAGAAGTTGCGATCCTCCTTGAGCAATAAGGCTTCGATCAATGAAGGCGATATCCGCTCCAGCGGTAGCCATAGACGGTATTGGCCGTCATCCGCCAAGGTCATGCGCAATAGCGAACCGTCGTCGGCCAGCACCACCCGCGATGAGGTAGCGGCCTGTTCCAGCGGGGCATGGGGCCACAGGCGCAGCCCCGCCGCCACCACCGCCGCTGCGAGCAGCGGCGTCAGGCGCTTAAGGCTTGGTAATTTCAAGCTGGCCTACTTTGCCGCGCCCTTGAAGGGTGGTTTCGTACATGCCTTCGGCGTAGGCCGGTGGGGTATTGAAGGTCCCCGCGTTGGTGGCGCGCACGCGGTACACGAAGGTGCCTGCGTCACGCAGGGCAGTGCCGTACAGCACCACTCGATCATCGCGTACGTCCACATAGTCCGGCTGCCAATTACTCAGCTCGGTTTCGCCGATGGGGGCTTGCCACGTGTCCGCCTCTTGGCTGTCTTCACTGGTTTCCACGTACTCGGCGTCGTCACCTTCGCCTTCACTTTCCTCAGTGCTCGCCGCTTCCGGCTCCGGCGGCAAGTTATACACAGGCTCGACGCCGCCAGGCAGCAGATCGACCACCGCCACTTGCTGCACTTTGTCACGGTCAGTGGCACGCAGACGCAGGCGCACCAAGAATTCATCGCCCACGGCCACCTTGCTTACGGGCTCGCCCTTGAGGTCGAGGTACTCGTGGATGATTTCCAGGCCATTGTTGATCGGCTTGAGCTTGGCACCCTTGTCGAAACCGGCTTCGCTGAGCATGTAAAACGCCGCCGGGCCGTCGGACTTCTCCATCACCAGCTTCTTCGTGGTCGCCGGCACGGCAGCGCGCGGCGGCTGGCCGGCCATCTCCAACAGCTGTTGCTGCTTGTCGCTCAACCAGGCGCTGGCCTTGAGGGTCATGTCGCTTTGCGCCCGCTGGCCGTAGTTGTCCAGGGCGCGCAGCAGCAGGGCCGCCGACAGCGAGTTGTAGCGCTGTTCGTTGAGGCGCTTGCCGAGTTTATCCAGCAACGCTGTCGGTACGTCGTCCAGCATTTGCGGGAAGTGACGGGCCAGCAGGTGCAGGTGCTCAGCATCGTGTATCAGCGGGTCGTAATACAGGCCGTCGCTGTCCCACTTATCCACAAGGGCGCGCCATGGGATCTTGCGAAACAAGGCGTCGGCCTGCCGATCCTGCTTGAGCAGCTTGTAGCTGGCGGCCAAGTAAGCTGCGCCCAGGTCGTTCTGCCAGGTGTCCTTGAAGTAGCTTTCGTAACGTTCGCGGATATCGCTCAAGGCGCCGCTGACCAGAATCCCCTGACGGCTCAACAGGTAACTGGCGTAAGCGCGATTGCGCAATTCCGACAGGCCTTCGCTAGGACCATTGGCCAGGTCTGTCAGATAAGCATTCGAGCGAACCAACAGGTCTTCCGGTACCGGCAGCCCGCGCTCCTTGGCTTCGATCAGGAAGTCGGTGGCGTATAGGCTGGCGTACGGCGCCACGTCGGGGTTGGCAGCCCACAAACCGAAGCCACCGGCCTGGTTCTGGCGCTGGCGCAGCATGCGTACCGCACTGCCGAAGGCTTGCTCGGCCTCTGGTGCCGTGCCGCCCCAGATCAACGCCGGCATGGCCTTGGACACCAATTGCTCGGTGCACGCGTAGCCGTAGTCATCCAAGTAATGCTTGAGGCCGTTGGCCCATACCAGCGGCGAAGCAGCCACGCCCAGTTGCACGTCGCGCAGTTGGCCGAACAGTTCGCGGGTCGGTTTCAGTTCTTTGCTAGCGGTGTCGAAGCGACCCAGGCTCAGGGCCACGCGATGCTCGCTCAGAGGACGGATCGACGTGGTTTCGGCCACTTGAATACGTTTGCCGTCCGGCAGCACCGCGACAAAGCGCAGGTCTGCCGAACCCAGGGTTTCGCCGACCTTGATCTTGAATTCGGCGGTGCCTTCCTTGCGCGGTTGCAAGGACAACGTGCTGCCCTTGTCACCCTGTACCACCAGACCGGTGCTGGTTTGCAGTTCAAACTTCACGTCCGCCGCGGCATCGAGGTTGCTGAACACCCCGGCGCTGACATTGAACACGTCACCCGGCGCCACGAAGGCGGGTACGTTTGGCGTGATCACGATGGGGCCGCGCACTTCGGTGTTGGCTTCGCTGACGCCAACGCTGTCGCTGTCTACCGCCACCGCAAACAGGTGCAACTTGCCGTTGAAGCTGTCCGGCACCTGGTAGTGCAGCACGGTTTCACCGGCCGGCAAATCCACCAGGCCGGACCACCAGGCCACTGGTGGCTGGTGTTTGCGCTTGAACGGGTTGAGATGATTGGCCAGGGCGCCTTCCGTATCGCCACCGGGCGCCGCCCCACTGAGCAGGCGGCTGAATTCCGGCAGGATCAGGTCAAGGATCTGACTGGTGCCGACCTCCAACGCGCGCTTCTGGAAGAAGAACCCCAGCGGGTCCGGCGTCTGATAGCGCGCCACCTGCAAGATGCCTTCGTCCACCGCGTACACCACTGCACGGCCCGGCCGATCGGTACTGACTTTGATGTCCAATGTCTGCCCCGGCTCGATCTTCGCCGGGCCTTCCACTTTCAACGCCATGCGCCGTGCATCCAGGTTGATGCTGAACGGCACCACCCCGTAGGACAACGGGCTCATGTACACCTCCGGCGAGCCCATATCGCGTACGAACTGCACGTTAACGTAGGCATTGCCCTCAAGGCCCGCAGGTACGCGGATATGTTGCACGCTGGTGGTGCTGTCGGCCTTGAACCACTGCTGGGTGTAGACCTTGTCGCGTTCGATGGTGATCAGACCCGCCCCGGTGTACGGCGCCCGCAGGCTGATGGCGATCTCGTCACCGGTGGCATAGCTGCGTTTATCCAAGCGCAATTGCAGTTCGGCGTTGCGCTCCAGAGAGCGTGAGGTATTACCATGGCCAGCGACGCTATAGTCGATCTGGTTGAGCAGGTTGCCGTTGGCGTCCTTGACTTGCAGGGTGAAGTCGCCCGGTGTCGCGGTGTTCAACGTCTGTGTGGCGCCGTCCTTGGTCATCGCCAGCGGTGAGGCCGGCTGGCTGATGTTCTTGATGCGCGACTCGTACTTGTAGGTACCGTTGGATTGTTTCACCAGCACCGAGACATAGCGGTGCTCGACCACTTCGCTGGTCAGGCCATCCACCGCCAGCGGCGTGAGGTCCGGCGCCACGGCCAGCCATTGCACCTGGCGCGGCGCATCCTTGGCGACGTACGACAGCGAATCCTGACTTTTCACACCCACCAGGTAGGGCGCGGACGACACCAGCAAGGCACTCTGCGCTGCCACATTGCGACCGCCCTCGGCTTCATACACCTGGGTCATCACTTGCAGGCGGTAAGTGCTGTTGGCGAAACGTTGCAGGTTGAGGTCGAGCACGGCTTGGCCGTTGTCGTCGAGTGTGCTTTCGGCGAGGTCTTCGGTGCTTGCGTCCTCCAAGGAGTCGTTAAGACGGAAGCGGTAATCGGGGTAGCGATCAAAGGCCGCGAGCGTCGGGCTCAGGGACATTTTGCCGGTGACGCGACGGTCCGCCGCCGGTGCGCCGAACAGGTGCATGGCAGTGACCTTGGCCACCACTTGGTCCGGCGCAATCCAACCCGCCACCGGGGTGTCGTGCAGGCTCAGGCTGACTTTCATGCGGTCCGGTTCGAAGTCACGCACCTTGAAGTTGACGCTGCCCAGGTCGGTGCGCGTCTGTTTCTGGCCGATCAGCTGCAGCGTCGCGGTGTAATCCCCGGCGGGGGCGACTTCGCTGCTGGGGAAATCAAAACTCTCAAAACCGCTGGCGGACAGCTTCAGCGGCTGGCGGATCACTTCCAGGCCGCGTGGATCGGTGATTTGCAGTTCCACCGGCAAGCCTTGCAGGGCGCCTTTCCAGTTACCACTGCGCACGATCATGCCCAGGTGCGCGGTTTCGCCGGGCCGGTACAGGCCGCGGTCGGTGAACAGGTAAGCGCTGAGGCGATCGATCGCACCGTCTTCTTCCAAACCGCCTACATCAAAACGCGATAAATCCAGTTGTTGGGACTGACGGGCAATGGGCAGGAAGGACTGGTCATTGCCGCGAGTGACCACATACATCAGCGGCGTTTTCTCACGGCGCAGTTCATCGAGCTTGGCGAAATGCGCGTGGCCTTCGGCATCCGAATGGCCACTGGCGACCGGCAGGCCGTTGCGACCGATGATGTCGACCTGCGCATCGGCCACCGGAGAACCGCTGCCGATGGATTGTACATACACATCGTGGCTGCCATCGCTGGAACGTTTGGCGATGATGCCCAGGTCGGTCACCACGATAAACCGCAGGTCGCGGGTGCCGCTGCGGTCATAGTCGAAGGTGCGTTCGGCCTGTTCATCCTGGGGGCTGAGCTTAAGTACAAAAATACCGCGCCGGCCGCCGTTGGCGGTGAGGTAGTGGCTCAGGTCCACATTGTCGTAGACGGTTTTGGCCGGGTCATTGGACGACAGGGGAATGTCCAGAGCCTGACGCTCGACCATGCGATCGAAGTACTCATTACCAAAATTAGGGCGGGCGAAGCTGCCGCTGCTCTGGTCCACCAGGTGCTGCAGTTGATTAGGCAGCAGGCGCGCAATTTCCACATGGGCGCCGGGCACGCCACGGGCCATGAAGCCCAAGCGCTTTTCGCCGTTGAGGCTGAGCAACGCGCCGTCGGACAGAAACTGCAACGTGCGCGGATACGCCGGCATGCTTACCAAGGACGCCGTGGGATTTTTCGCCAAGTAGCCGCCGATAGCTTCCAAATTGGCGGGTACGCGCACATAAAGGGCCCGGCCGGCCGGGGCCTTGAACTTGAACGCGTGCAGGGTGTTCAGCGGTTCCACGCTGGGCACGTGGGTGAGGCTGACTTTGGTGCTGCGGGCGAGCAGGGCATCGTCAATGTCGACGGTGGTGTAGGGACGGGTGTCGTCCTCGGCTTTTTCTGGCAACAGCCAGGCCTGTACCTTACCGGCGATGGTGTCATCGGCTACGGCGCTGGAACTGCTGAACATCAGCACCGGCTCCGGCTCGCCGCGCGCATTGTCCACAAAGCTCACTTCGGCACCGGTAAACGTCAGGCGATAACGCCCGGGCACGGTCACTTCCGCTATCAGCGGTGCAGTGCTGGCGTTGCCACCGTCGCGGGCCTTGATGCCTTCATCCAACTTGGCACTGACGGGCGTGCTTTCCAGCGGCGTGGCCAGTGCGGCGGAGCGCACGTAGGCGTTGAGTTTGTGCTCGTCGAAGGTGATTTCCGGGCGATTGGGCAGCTGCGCATCACGGTACGCCAGGCCGTTGCCGAGGATGACCGACACGCGCTTACGTAGGCTGTCTTCATCTACCGGGTGGGAAAAATGGAAGGTCGCCACCAGCTGTTTTAGCGTCGGGTTGGACGGGTCTTGATACAACTCGTTTTGCGCCAGGGTGGCGCGGAAGGGCTGGGTGGAAAACTGGCTGCTGTATTGGCTGAGCAATACGCCATCGGCCAGCAGGTTTTTCTTAGCCAGGTCCAGGGTGTAACCCGCATCCACAGGCCAGTCTTTCTCCGGTACGAACAACAAGGTGCGGTCATCGGCCCAGCGCCAGGTGCCGGCCACGGCAGGTTTGAGGCTGATGCCTTCGCTCACCGGTTTGCCGATGGCCGCCAATGGGGCCACCGATTCGGCAAAACGCACCTGCAAGTTATCCACAACGGGGGATGGCTGTGTGTAGTCGGTCAGATTGGGTTTGTGCAGCGAATAGCCCACGGTGTGCGGCTGCGGCAGGTTGGAATACCACTGCCAACCATAAAAGCCCATGGCCGCCAGCAGCATCAGGCCCAAAATCCCGGCACCGGCTTGGCGTGGATAAGCACGCGCCTTGCGGCCCAGATTCGCCAGGCCATGGCCAATAGCACGCAGCCAGCGCGGCGGATGCCACTGGCCAAACACGGCCCCCACCAGTGTCAGAAACACACCCACAACACGGCGGCTGATGGCTTTAAGCGAATCGAACATGGTGAGCATCCCTGGCTGAGTGCGGCGTATCTTACACGGGTCTTTGTAACAAAAAGTGGGAGGGTTTTACCCCTCCCACTTTTTGATCATTAGCTGTTTAAGTGCGGTGATGTCAGGTCCACCAGTAGCGCACCAGATGAAAGAAAATCGGCGCAGCAAAACACACCGAATCCAGCCGATCCAACATGCCGCCATGACCTTCGATCATATGCCCCCAGTCCTTCACCCCCCGGTCGCGCTTGATCGCCGACATCACAATCCCGCCGGCGAAGCCGAGCAGATTGATCAGCAAGGCGATCAGGAATGACTGCCACGGGTTGAACGGCGTGGTCCACCACAACGCCGCGCCGATCAAGGAGGACAGCAGAATGCCGCCGACGAAGCCTTCCACGGTTTTGGACGGCGACAGGTTGGGCGCGATCTTACGTTTGCCGAATAACTTGCCGCACACGTACTGCAGCACGTCCGACAGTTGCACCACGATCACCAGGTAGGCGATCAGCAGCAGGTTGCGGCCTTCGTAGCCGGGAATGTCGAGGGTCAATAGCGCCGGCACGAACGACACGCAGAACACCGCGATCATCAGCCCCCACTGCACTTTCGACGCGCGCTCCAGAAAGTGCGTACTGTCGCCGCCGAGGGACGCGAGGATCGGCAGCAGCAGGAACACGTACACCGGGATAAAGATCGAGAACAAGCCGTACCAGTCCGAGTAAATCAGCAGGTATTGCAGCGGCAGCGCCAGGTAGAACGCGGCCACCAGCGCGGGGTAGTCGCTGCGTCGGGTGGGCGTGAGGGTCAGGAATTCGCGCAGGGCATAGAACGACACGGCGTAGAACAACAGGATCACCGCGCCGGTGCCGAGCCAGAAGGCAATGCCGATCACCACCACCATCACCCACCAGGCATTGATGCGTGCGTTGAGGTTGTCGATCACCGCGTTTGGCGTGCCACGGGTGCGCAGTTTGAGGATCAGCCCGATCAACGACGCCAGCACCAGGATCGCGCCGATCCCGCCGAACAACATCAGGGTTTGGCTAGGCATATCAGAAATGCTCCGGGGCGAGGGCGAGCAAGGCATCGCGGGTACGGGCGAGGAACGTGGCTTTGTCTTCGCCGTCCTCCAGGTGCAGCGGTGCGCCGAAGCTGGTGGTACACAGCAGCGGCAGCGGCAGAACTCGGCCCTTGGGCATGACCCGGTTGAGGTTGGCTATCCACACCGGCACCAGTTCGGCCTGTGGGTAACTTTTTGCCAGGTGGTACAGGCCGCTTTTGAATGGCAGCAGTCCGTCTTCCAGATTGCGCGTGCCTTCGGGAAAAATGATCAGTGAATCGCCGCCCTCAAGGGCATCGAGCATCGGCTGCAAGGGGTTATCCACAGGCTCTTTGCGCTCCCGATCAATCAGCACGCCATTGAATACGCGGTTGATGATGTAGCGACGCAGGGCGCTCTTGTTCCAGTAGTCGCTACCGGCCACGGGGCGCGTGAATGCGCGCAGATTTTGCGGCAGCGAGGCCCACAGCAGCACAAAGTCGCCGTGGCTGCTGTGGTTGGCGAAGTAGATACGTTGCACCGGCACCGGCGCGCAACCCAGCCACAGGCTGCGGGCGCCGGTGACGGTGCGGGCCATGGAGGTAATCAGCGTGGCAACCACAGGTTCGAACATGGGAATTCCTTATCCGGCAAAAGGCAGCCAAGGGCTGGCGAGGATCACGGCCAGGGTCAGCAGGGCTTGCGCGCCTAGCAACCAGGCTTGTTTGCGCAGCAGTTTGAGGGCACCGCGCCGGCGCTCGGCCCAAGGCCGGCCGGCGCGCTTGGCCGATTGCAGGCCCAGGCTTTGCAGCGCTTGGTCGAGGTCGGCGGTGCGTTCGGTGTCGCGGGCCAGCAACGCAAACAGGTCCGCATCGAAGGCCACGCGCAGCGCCCAATACTTTTGCAGCAACCCAAGAATAATCATCCACAGGCTGATCAACAGGCAGATCGGCGACACGCTGGCCATCAGCAACTGAGCGAGGCCGAACAATACACCGACCAGCGTAAGGCCTGTGGATAACTGATCCAGCGAGCGGCCACGGCGCAGCAGGCTGGCGACGATCTGGAGTTCCATATCAGCGGGCATGGGGCAAACCCTCCAGGGCTAAACGGTGAGCAGGATGCAGGACCACTTCGGCCCGCGCTGTACGAATCATAGCCAGCGCCTCATCCACCGTTGCGGCGCGCCCGCTGTTTAGCAACCAGGCGGCGACGGCGGTGGCGCTGCGCGAATAACCCAGGGCGCAGCACACCAGCAATGGGCCGTCGTCGTGCAAACGCTCGATGGCCTGGGCCGCTTGCAGGCATTCGGCGGGTGTGGGCGTGGTCAGGTCCAACACCGGAATGCACTGATAGGCACGACCCTGTGGATGAATCGGTAACTCTGCGCATAGATCGACGATGGCGTTGAAGGAAGTTTGCTCGCCAATTGTGGGAATTCGCCCGAGCCAGACGTTATCCACAATCAGATCCGGCTGGGGATGTTTGCGTGTCCACAGCCGCGAATTTATCCACGCCCCGGCCAGGTAAGGTGCGTACAGCCAGCGAGCGGCTGGCGTCAGTCGACCATCGCTGCGTTTTTGAAAACCGGCAGCGCCCAGCGCGCAATAGTTCGTACTGACCAACGCCAGCGACACCGACGGCCACAGCAGCCATAACCAGCCGCCGCCAAACGCCAAGGCCAGTATTGCCAGGGCCATGGCCATCAGCCCGTAGCACAACCCCAGTCGCCAGCGCTTAGGGTCGCGGGCCAGGTGGGCATTCAGCAGCGGGCTCGGGTGCTCCACCGGCCATAACCACACGCACAGCCAGCCGGCAAGGGCGCCTGTGGGTAAGTCGATAAAGTGGTGTTGATAAGTAGTCAGTACCGAAATACCGATCAAGGCGAACCAGCCATGCACCACCCAGCGCCACACGCCTTGAGCGTGCCGCTGGTACATCACCCACAGAATCACCAGCAGCGCGATATGCAGCGAGGGCGCCTGGTTGAAGGGTTTGTCGAAGCCCGCCAGTACGGCAAACAACCAGCCGAATACGCCATCCAGTTCGGGCCGCTCGAAAGTGAAGCGCAGCGGCCAGATCAAAAAGCAACTGACAGCGATGACCTGGGCGGACAGCAAACGCAGGGCGTGTTGTTTCAACTCATGGCGGCTGTTGGGCAGCAGCAGGGAGAAGCCATACAGCAGGTCAATGGACCAGTAGGGCACGATGGTCCAGGCCCAAAAGGGCATATGGCTTTCCCAATCGAACACCAGTGTGCCGACATCGCTGCGCTGGCTGGTGACCCAGGTGGCAAAGCCGTAGGTGCTGAAAAACAGCGGTGCCAACAGTAGCAGCCACAGAACGGCAGGCTTTAACAGGCCGGGTTCGCGCATGATCAGATCTTCTGGGCCAGGGACACTGTGAAAATGCCCCACTCATCCACGCGCTGGGTAATCTTGCGGAAACCGGCGGCCTCCACCAGTTGGTCCATTTCCGCCTGGCTGCGCCGACGCATGACCCAGGCTTGACCCTGGCGATGGCTGGTCAGCGCACGGGCGATCAGCTCCAGCTGCGGGTGCCATGGCTGGCCGGTGTAGACCAGATAACCGCCAGGCTCCACCGCCTCGGCCAAGCCGGCCAGCGAGCCGCCGACCATGGCGTTATCGGCGAACAATTCGTACAGCCCGGACACCACGGCCAGGGTCGGCTTGGGGTCCAGCGCCGCCAGATCCTGGCGGTCAAACGCGTCGCCTTTGACGAACTGCGCGATATCCCCCAGGCCCTTTTCGCGGATCAGCGCGCCACCGTCGCGCACGTTGATGTCGCTGTAGTCGCGCAGCAGGATTGATTCCGGCAGCGGCGTCACCCCTTGCAACGCCTCTAGGATGTAACGGCCATGGCCGGCGGCGATGTCGACGATGCGCACCGCGCGCTGTTCATCGCGCAACTTGGCCATGGCCAGGCGCAGCAGTTCTTCGACGTTCAACTTGCGTTGGCGAATGCCGCGCCAGCCGATGGAGTTGAGGTAATTGGTGTCGATCATCCGCCCCAGGGCGCCTTTGCCGGTGGGGGTGTTGCGGTATACGTAATCCAGGGTGCTGCCCGAGTCGAAACCGGTGTCGAAGCCCAGCTTGACCCCTTCGGACAGGTTCTTGCCCAGGCCCATGCTGGCGCGGGTCATGCGCCAGTACAGGTCACGCAGGGAGTTGCGCGGCAGCGGTGCGGCGAGGGCTTCGGACTCGGCGCAGGTGGCGCCCAGTTTGTCGGCATCCAGCAGCGAAGCGCGGTCCAGCGGTTGGGTGAAGTTCTGCAGAATAAACCGCCGTGCGCTGCTCACCGCCACCGCGCGGTCGCGTTCGCCGAGGGTGTCGTGAAAGAAACCGGGGAGGATATGCAGTTCTTTTTTCAGGCTGCCGAGGCGGTCGAAAAACTGCTGCTGGGGTTTGCGGTGCACCACGAAGTCGGCGCCGGACACCAGCAACTGAGTTGGCACCTGGATCGCCTGGGCGTCGGCTACTACCCGGTCGGCAGCTTCGTACAGGCCCAGCAGTACGTTGACCGAAATCGCCTTGGTGATCAGCGGGTCGCTGTCGTAGGACGCCACGCGCTCCGGGTCGTGGCTGAGGAACTTGGCCTTCACATAGCTGTTGACGAAAAAGTTGCCGCGAAACTTGCGCATCAAGGCCAGGCCCGGCCGCGCGAACGGCACATACAGCTTGACCTTGAACGCCGGGGAGGCGAGCACCAGCGCGCGGATTTTCGGCGCGTAATCATGTACCCAGGTGGCAGCGATCACCGCGCCGACACTTTGGGCGACCACGGCGAAGTTGTCTTGCTCAATGCCGTAGGTGACGCCGATATGGTCGCAAAAGGTCTGCACATCGCGAGCACTGGTAGCAAAACTGGGGCTGTCGCCGCGTTCGCCGGGTGACTGACCATGGCCACGGGCGTCCCAGGCGAAGAAGTCGAACTGAGGCAGGTCGAGTTCGTCGACCAAATGCGCGATACGCCCCGAATGCTCATGGCCGCGATGGAACAACACGATTGCCTTACGCGGCTCGCCGCCCGCTGGGGCGGTGGCCGGCCAGTGCCGATAGAAAAGCTCGACGCCATCATGGGTACTGAAGGTGTGCTCTTGCTGTTCGCGCATCGCAGAATCCTTTATGCAGAAGGGGAGGTGGTTTGAGCTTCTTTAATGCCTTGGCGCACACGGTTGACCAAGGTGTAGGCCAGCAGCGCGGCGACCAGCCACATCACCGTGTCGACCCAACCGGCCCCCAACCAGCCGAGCGCCACACCGGTGGCCAACACGCCCAGCACAAAGGCCCGGTCGCTTTTGCCCATCGGCCCGTCGTAGCGGCGCGATGCACCGACCATCGGGCCCAGCACGCCGGCGTATTCGCTGAACACCGCCAGCAACGCCACCAGCAACACCGGCGCCAGGCTGACGCCGGGGATCAGCGCAAACGGCAGGATCAGCGCGCTGTCGGCGATCACGTCGCACAGTTCATTGAGGTATGCACCCAGGCGCGACTGCTGGCCGAATTCCCGCGCGAGCATGCCGTCGATGGCATTGAGCGCCATGCGCAGGATCATCCACAGCGGGATCAGCGCAAACAGCCACAAGTGTTGGGCAAAGCCGGCGATCAACAGGCCGACCAGCAGTGAAATAACACCGGCCAGCACGGTGATCTGGTTGGCGGTGGTGCCGTTGTCGTAGAGGCGCTGCACGAGGGGACGCAGCAGGTTTTGAAACCGCGGTTTGAGCTGATAGATCGAAATCATGGGAGGTGACGCTTCCTTGTCCGTGAGCCCGCTGGAGTGTGCCGATTATTCCGGGCCTGCACCAGTGATAGCGCGTGTTTATGGGGGTTTAATCACGCTCTTGACTGACACTCAACGGTGGGAGGGGGCTTGCCTCCGATAGCTGCCTGGCAGTCGATGCATGTGTAGGCTGACCCAACCTCATCGGGGGCAAGCCCCTCCCAAAGCGAACAAAAATTTCACGCTCTGTGTTATATCGTAACGAATTGTGTACGAGCAGGCGTGTTGGGATGCAAGTGGATCTAGAAGCTGACGGCGCCTCGGTGGAGGGCCTGCCGCGTTTTCAGCAGGGGCTGTTCCATGCCCGTCGATTGCGCCAGGCCGGTATCAGCCTGACGGTGCTGGCGGTGACCGGCTGGGTACTGGCGTTGTTTGTCGCGCTGTTTGCGCCGCTGTCGATCTGGCCGGTGGTGTTGATCAATTGCGCTTCGGCGTTGCTGGTGCTGGTGGCTGGGTTGCAATCGGCATGGTGGGTGGCGGATTGGCGCGCGCAGGCGCTGGAGCCGACGACGGCTGAGCCCAGCGCCTCCTCCGAGGCGTCCGACGGCTGGTCGGCGCGGCTGTTCGAGCGCTTCGGTAGCGGGCTACTGGCGCAGGTCGGTACTCCGGTGTTGTGGCTGTGCGGTTGGTCGCTGCTGGCGCTGATCAGCGTGGTGGAGTTCTGGAACCTGACGTTGCCGGCCGCCCAGGTCGGCCAATCCGCCAGTATCGGCGCCGCGCTGGCCTTGGCCCTGGCGTTTGGCGTGCTGGTGTTCGAGCGTCGGTTGGCCCAGGAAACCTCCGCGCAATGGCCGGAAGCCGCGCAGCTGGCGCAGTTGTGCCGGGTGGCGATCGGTTGCCTGGTGATCAGTGCGGTTTGCCTGCTATTTGCCAGTGAGGCATCGGTGTGGCCACTGCGTCTGGCGACCCTTATTGGGTTGTTGCCGGCGCTGGTGGCGCTGGAGTTTTTGCTCAGGGCCGTGCTGTCGCTGTTCAGCCCGCGCCAGCCACGGCTGGAACCGCGCCTGCTGGCGCAGAGCTTTATCGCCGATCTGCTGCGTTGGCCGCCGCGCCCGTTGCTGGCGCTGCAGCACGAATTGCACAACCGCTTCGGCATCGATCTGCGCCAGATCTGGGCATTTACCTACATGCGCCGAGCGTTTTTACCGGTGTTGCTGGTGGTGCTGGCGATTGGTTGGGCGTTGACCGGTGTGCATGAAGTCCCGCTGCAAGGCCGTGGGATTTATGAGCGCTTCGGTAAACCGGTCGAGGTGTTCGGCCCTGGGCTGCACGCCGGATTGCCCTGGCCATTAGGGCGTGTGTTGCCAGTGGAAAACGGCGTGGTGCATGAGCTGGCGACCAGCGCCAGCGACGCCGCCGCCCCGGCACTGGCGCCCGCCGAAGGGCCGCCGCCGCTGATTGCCAATCGTCTTTGGGACGCCAGCCATGTGAACGACAAATCCCAGGTCATCGCCAGCCGTCGGGGCGACACCCAGGGCTTTCAGATCGTCAATATGGACGTGCGTTTCGTCTACCGCATCGGCCTCAGCGACCAGGCTGCGCTCGCCGCTATCTATAACAGCGCGGATGTGCCGACGCTGATCCGCAGCACCGCCAGCCGCATCCTCGTGCATGAGTTTGCCTCGCGCACCCTTGATGAATTGCTCGGTGAGCAGCGCACCCGCCTGGCGGATGAAATCGGCCGCGCCGTGCAAGCAGATTTGCAGCGTCTGAACAGCGGGGTGGAAATCCTTGCCACGGTGGTGGAAGCCATCCACCCGCCGGCCGGCGCCGCCAACGCCTACCACGCCGTACAGGCCGCGCAGATCGGAGCCCAGGCCCTGATTGCCCGCGAACGTGGCGCCGCCAGCGAGCAGACCAACCAGGCCCAACTGCAAGCCAGCACCGCCCGTGACCAGGCCCAGGCCAGCGCTCGTGAAGTGAATGCCGCCGCACAGGCTGCGGACCTGCGTTTCACGGCCGAACAAAAGGCCTATGCCACGGCGGGCCGGGCGTTTGTGCTGGAGCAGTATTTCAGCCAGCTCAGCCAGGGCCTGGCCCACGCCAAGTTGCTCATTCTGGATCACCGTCTGGGCGCCGATGGCGCGCCGACCATCGATCTGCGTTCTTTCACTTTGCCGGCCGACCCCATGGCGCCGCGTAAAGCCGTGCAATAAGGAGTCTGTCTGTTGAGCGCTCATTCCCACGATCACGGTCATCACCACGGCCATCATCACCACCATCACCATGGCGAGGAACACGCCGCCGGGCCGTTCCCTTGGCGGCGCATGGGCTGGGCCGCGTTGCTGGTGCTGTTTGCGCTGGCGGCGGCAAGCCTGGTGCAGGTGCGTTCCGGCGAGGCCACGGTGATCACCCGCTTCGGCAACCCGTCGCGGGTATTGCTGGAACCGGGCCTGGGCTGGCGCTGGCCGGCGCCGTTCGAAGCGGCGATCCCGGTGGACCTGCGCCTGCGCACCACTTCCAGCGGTTTGCAGGATGTGGGTACGCGCGATGGCCTGCGCATCATCGTGCAGGCCTACGTGGCCTGGCAGGTGCAGGGTGACGCCGAGCATGTGCAGCGCTTTATGCGCGCGGTGCAGAACCAACCGGATGAAGCCGCGCGGCAGATTCGTACGTTTGTCGGTTCGGCGCTGGAAACCACTGCCGCCAGTTTCGACCTGTCCAGCCTGGTCAACACCGACGCCGGCCAGGTGCGTATCGCCGATTTCGAGGCGCAGTTGCGCCAGCAGATCGATCAACAACTGCTTGCCACGTACGGCGTGCGCGTGGCGCAGGTGGGGGTCGAACGGCTGACCTTGCCGTCGGTGACCCTCACCGCCACCGTCGACCGCATGCGCGCCGAGCGTGAAACCATTGCCACTGAACGTACCGCCGTGGGCAAGCGTGAAGCGGCGCAGATCCGTTCGGCCGCCGAGCGTGACGCACGGATCGTGCAAGCGGATGCCACGGTCAAGGCCGCCGATATCGAAGCCCAATCGCGGGTCGAAGCGGCGCAGATCTACGGGCGCGCCTACGCCAGCAATCCGCAGTTGTATAACCTGCTGCGCTCGCTCGACACCCTGGGCACGGTGGTCACGCCGGGCAGCAAAATCATCCTGCGCACCGATGCCGCGCCGTTTCGCGCGCTGGTGGACGGGCCCAAGGATGTTCAGCCATGACCGAGCGTAGCAGCCCGGACAGCCCCTGGATCCAGGCCGGACGCTTGACCTTTATGGCGCTGTACGCGGTGACGATGCTGGCGGCGTTGGCCTGGGCGTTTTCCAATGTGCGCCAGATCGACCCGCAGAATCGCGCGGTGGTGTTGCACTTCGGTGCGCTGGACCGCATCCAGAATGCCGGGTTGTTGCTGGCCTGGCCGCAGCCGTTCGAACAGGTGGTGTTGCTGCCGGCGGCGGATCGCGTGATCGAGCGTCGGGTGGAAGGGTTGTTGCGTTCGGACGCGGCACTCCAGGCCGACCGCGTGGCCAGTTTCGCCACGCCGCTCAGCGACGCTTTGGCCGGTTCCGGTTATCTGTTGACCGGCGATGCCGGCGTGGTGCAACTGGATGTGCGGGTGTTCTACAAGGTCACCGAACCCTATGCCTTTGTATTGCAGGGCGAACATGTGCTGCCCGCGCTGGATCGCCTGGTGACCCGCAGCGCGGTGGCGCTGACGGCGGCGCGGGACTTGGACACGATCCTGGTGGCCCGCCCGGAATTGATCGGCAGTGACAACGGCGCCGCCGAACGCCGCGAGCGCTTGCGCGGCGATTTGGTGCAAGGCATTAACAAACGCCTGGCCGAGTTGACCGCCAGTGGGCTAGGCCTGGGTATCGAAGTCACCCGTGTGGATGTGCAATCGAGCCTGCCGGGCCCAGCGGTCAATGCCTTCAACGCGGTGCTCACCGCGAGCCAACAGGCCGATAAAGCCGTGGCGAATGCGCGCACCGAAGCCGAGAAACTCACCCAGGCCGCCACCCAGCAGGCCGACCGGCTGGTGCAAGTGGCCCATGCCCAGGCTAGCGAACGCTTGGCCAATGCCCAGGCGCAAACCGCTGCGGTGGCCAGCCTGGCCCAGGTGAAAGATCCTGGCCTGCTGTTGCGCCTGTACCGCGAGCGCCTGCCGAAAATACTTGGCCAGGCCGGCTCCGTGACCACGGTCGATCCTAAAGACGACTCCCGCTTGATCATCCAGGGAGCCGAACAATGAGCACAGCGATGCTGACGTCCGCCGAGCAGCGCAGCGCAGCGCGGCAATTGACCCTGGCGATGCTGGCGCTGGGCTTATTGATCCTGGGCCTGGTGTGGCGCTGGCTGGCGCCGGACCAGAGCGGGGTGAGCCAGTTGCTGCTGGGCGTGGCCTCGCTGCTGGTGGCGGTGCCGGTGATGCGTTCGGCCTGGTACAGCCTGCGTTTTCCCAGCCTGCATGGCATCACCGACCAACTGATCGCCTTGGCCATGCTCGGCGCCTGGGCCACTGGCGATCTGCTGACCGCGGCGTTGCTGCCGATCATCATGATTTTCGGCCATGTGTTGGAAGAACGCAGTGTGATCGGCTCCCAAGAGGCGATCCACGCCCTGGGCAAGCTGACCCGCAGCCACGCGCGGCTTGTGCAGGCCGACGGCAGCATTCAGGAAGTGAACAACGCCACGCTGAACACCGGCGATATCGTCGAAGTGCGCGCGGGCGACCGGGTGCCAGCCGATGGCGTGGTGCTGTCGGGCCAGGCCAGCCTGGATACGGCGCCCATCACCGGTGAATCGGTGCCACTGGAGGCCAGCGCCGGTGTGCAGGTGTTTGGCGGGGCGATCAATCTGGATGGCTTGTTGCGTCTTGAAGTGACGCGTACCGGGCATGAGTCGACCTTGGGCAAAGTCATTGCATTGATGCAGAACGCGGAACGCTCCAAGCCGCCGATCACGCGGCTGCTGGAGCGCTATGCGGGCAGTTACATGGTGCTGGTGTTGCTGTTGGCAGCGGTCACCTGGTTTGTGACCAACGACGCCCAGGCGATGCTCGCCGTGCTGGTGGCGGCGTGCCCGTGTGCGTTGGTGTTGTCGGCACCGGCCACGGCGATTGCCGGGATTGCCGTGGCGGCGCGCCACGGGATTTTGATTCGCAGCTCGGCATTTCTAGAGGAGTTGGCGGACCTGACGTCCCTGGTGGTCGACAAGACCGGCACCCTGACCTTTGGCACCCTGCGCCTGCAATCCATCGAAACCACTGCGCCCGATCGGCAGGTGTTGCTGAACCTGGCAGCCAGCCTGGGCTCGGCCAGCAGCCATCCGGTCAGCCGGGCGTTGGCGGGGTTGGCGACGCAGGAACAGATGTGGGTGCTGACCGACATCCGCGAACGCCAGGGCCTGGGCGTAGTGGCACAGACCGAGGAGGGCGAAGCGGCCCTGGGACGCCCTGAGTTGTTCGAGCAATTGGGCATCGTGACCACCGCCGTGCCGACCCATGACGGCCCGATTGCCGGGTTGGCGCTGAACGGGCAATTTTTGGCCTGGCTGCTGCTGGCCGACAGCGTCAAACCGGAGGCCCGCCAGGCTCTGCAAGAGCTGCGCGAGCTGGGCCTGGGGCGTCAGTTGCTGCTCACCGGCGACCGCCAAAGTGTCGCCGACAGCCTGGCGTTGGAGGTGGGCATCAGTGATGTCGCCGCCCAGGCGCTGCCGGAGGACAAGCTCAACCGCGTGCTGGCCGAGATCGATAGCGGCTTCCGGCCAATGGTGGTGGGTGATGGCATCAACGACAGCCTGGCACTCAAGGCCGGCGTGGTCGGCGTGGCCATGGGCGCGGGCGGGGCGGATATCGCGCTGGCCTCGGCGGACGTGGTGCTGATCGGCAGCGATCTGCGGCGCTTGGGCACCTGTGTGCGCTTGAGTCGCCAGTGCCGGCAGACGTTGCAGGTCAATGTGATCATTGGCCTGGGCTGGACGCTGGCCATCGTCGTGTTCGCGGCCTTCGGCTGGCTGGGCGCAGCGGGGGCGATGATTGCGGCGCTGTTGCATAACCTCAGCACGCTACTGGTACTGGGTAATGCCGGGCGTTTGCTGCGGTTTCAGGAGCCGCTGCTGAAACCGGAAGAATAAATTTTCAGAAATACATGCGAGGGGCTGTAACGCCGATGGGGGGCCTCACTCTAGTGGCATGTCAGGACCGAGCGCAGTGCTCGGCCGACTTCCCAACTGAACAATGAGGATGACCCCATGAATATCAAACAAGCCGTTTCCGGTGCTGCCCTGGCGATCGCCGCCGCTTCCATGTTTGCCGGTGTCGCCACCCAGGCACAAGCGGCTGATGCTCAGGTGCATTGCTACGGCGTCACGTCTTGCAAAGGCATGAACGACTGCAAGACTGCGGAAAACGCCTGCAAAGGCCAGGCGGTGTGCAAGGGCCACGGTTTCAAGGCCATGACCAAGGCGGAATGCGATAAGGCGGGCGGCAAAGTCGGCGAATAAACGCAAGCCAAGTGCTCCCGCAGCGTGTTTTGCGACCGCTGCGGACACTTTTTCCGGAGTCCATGATGGCCACCTCTCTTCCCTTCCTGGGTTACGGCCTGGGTCTACGCAACGAATATTACGAACAGATTCTTGAGCAATCCCCTGCAGTGGATTGGTTTGAAGTGATCTCCGAGAATTACCTGGTGCAGGGTGGCAAAGCCTTGTACTACCTGGACGCCATCGCTGAGCGCTACCCATTGGTGATGCACGGCGTGTCCCTGTCCATCGGTGGGCCCCATGCCCTCGATTTCGATTATCTGAAGCAGATCAAACAGCTCGCCGAGCGCATCCAGCCGGCATGGGTGTCCGACCATTTGTGCTGGAGCCGCGGCAACGCGCACCAGTTGCATGACCTGCTGCCGTTGCCCTACACCGAGGAAAGCCTTTATTACGTGGCCGGCCGCGTTCGTCAGGTGCAGGACGTATTGCAGCGGCCTTTGGTGTTGGAAAACGTCTCCAGCTATGTGCGTGCCAAGGCCGATGAGTTCTGCGAGTGGGAATTCCTCAATGCCCTGGCCCATTTGTCGGGGTGCCAATTGCTGCTGGACGTGAACAACGTCTATGTCAGCGCGCGTAACCATGGGTTCGACCCGTGGACCTTTATCTGTAACCTGCCGCCGCAGAGCATCCGCCAATTGCACCTGGCCGGGCACCGCGATTATGGCGATTACGTGGTCGATACCCATGACCACCCGGTGTGTGATCCGGTGTGGGCGCTGTATCAACAAACCCTCGCGCACATCGGGCCGGTGTCGACCTTATTGGAGCGCGATGACCATTTCCCGCCGTTTCAGGAACTGCTCGACGAATTGACTAAGGCTCGCCAATTAGGCGCATCCGCCTTGGCCGGGAGAGCCTTATGCGCCTGACCGACTGGCAGCTGGCGTTCGAGGCGCACCTGCTTAACGACGCGCCGGCGCAAGACCACGGGTTTGCCGCGACATTGCGCGGCGGGCCGAGCCTGGATGTGGACACGGGCCTGGCGATCTACCACAACGCTTATCGCGCGCGCCTGTTGGACGTGCTGCGACATGATTTCAGCGCCGTGCGCTACTGGTTGGGGGATGATGAGTTTGCCGCGCTGGCCGGCGCTTATGTGCGGCGTTATCCGTCCGAGCATTACAGTTTGCGCTGGCTCGGTGAGCGGTTCGCGACGTTTATCCTTGAGCACCTGGCGCAAGAACACGGCGCGCCGCTGGCCGAACTGGCCCGTTTGGAATGGGCGTTTACTCTGGCCTTCGATGCGCCCCATGGCGAGCCGTTGACCCTGGCGGACATGGCCGAGCTACCGCCGCAGGCGTGGCCGGGGCTGCAAGTGGCGTGGGTTCCGTCGGTGCAGCAACTGGGTTGCCATTTCAACTCCCTGGCAATCTGGCGCGCGGCCAAAGATAACGGTGACTTTCCAGGCAGCCATGCGGTGGAACCTGCGCAGACCTGCCTGGTATGGCGCCATGAACAGGTGTGTCGCTACCGCACGCTGGAGCCGGCGGAAGCCAGCGCCCTGACGACCATGGTGACGACCGGTGGGTGTTTTGCAGAACTGTGTGCCCAACTGGCAGTCACTTATGCAGAGGGTGCCCCATTGCAGGCTGTTACGTGGCTGAAACAGTGGGTCCAGGACGGTTTGCTGCAGTATCGAGCGGCATAGTCAGGCGCTATTAATCGATAGCCTCCTACGCGTCTTGAGATGGTCTACCCTCACAGCAGACGTCTGAAACAAGGGGGGACTACTCATGCTCGCGCAACTTCCACCGGCCTTACAGAATCTTCAGCTGCCGCTGCGTCTTCGACTCTGGGATGGCCATGAATTCAACTTGGGCCCAGAGCCCAGCGTCACCATCGTGGTCAAGGACCCCACGGTCGTGTCTCAGCTTTCCCATCCCACGCTCGATACCTTGGGCGAAGCCTTTGTGGTGGGCAAATTGGAGCTTGAAGGCTCCATCACCGAAGTGATCCGGGTTTGCGACGAGTTAAGTCACGCCCTGGTCGATGACGACGAAGGCAGTCGTCCGGTGCGCTCGATCCACGACAAGGCCACAGACGCAGCGGCCATTTCCTACCATTACGACCTGTCCAACGCCTTCTATCAGCTGTGGCTCGATCAGGACATGGCGTACTCCTGCGGTTATTTCGAAACCGGCAGCGAATCCATCGACCAGGCCCAGCAGGACAAATTCCGCCACCTATGCCGCAAGCTGCGGTTGCAGCCGGGCGAGTACCTGCTGGATGTCGGTTGCGGCTGGGGTGGGCTGGCGCGGTTTGCGGCGCGGGAGTTTGGGGTCAAGGTGTTCGGCATCACCCTGAGCAAAGAGCAATTGCAACTGGCCAGGGAGCGGGTCAATGCCGAGGGTTTGCAGGGTCAGGTTGACCTGCAACTGCTCGACTACCGCGATCTGCCCCAGGATGGCCGCTTCGACAAAGTGGTCAGCGTGGGTATGTTCGAACACGTTGGTCACGCTAACCTGGCGCAGTACTGCAAGACCTTGTTCGGCGCCGTGCGTGAAGGCGGCCTGGTGATGAACCACGGCATCACCGCCAAGCACACCGACGGCCGTCCGGTCGGGCGCGGTGCGGGTGATTTTATCGAGCGCTACGTGTTCCCCAATGGCGAGCTGCCGCATCTGGCGATGATGACCGCCGAGCTCAGCGAAGTGGGGCTGGAAGTGGTCGATGTCGAGAGCCTGCGCCTGCACTACGCGCGCACGCTTGACCACTGGAGCGAGCGCCTGGAAGACAACCTGGAAGCCGCAGCCAAAATGGTGCCGGAACAGGCACTGCGAATCTGGCGGCTGTACCTGGCGGGCTGTGCTTATGCGTTCGCCCGGGGCTGGATCAACCTGCACCAGATCCTGGCGGTCAAACCCCATGCCGATGGCAGTCATGAACTGCCGTGGACGCGGGAAGATATCTACCGCTGAACCGGTGATACAGAGGTGGGAGGGGGGCAAGCCCCTCCCACCATTTTTCTACCGTGTTGGCTGTTAGAGAATCGGTGAGATCAAGCGCGCGACGCGCATTCCCAAATGCTGCAACTGGCGGGTTTCGCGGCTTTCTTCCTGGCTGACTTCATGGGCTTGGGCGAAGTCGTCGAGCAACATCTGCTCCACCTGCTGGGCGAAGGCTTCATCGACGGTCAGCAGCATCACTTCAAAATTCAGGCGGAACGAACGATTGTCCATATTCGCACTGCCGATGGCGCTGATTTCGCCATCCACCAGTACCACTTTCTGATGCAGAAAACCGGGTGTATAGCGGAACACGCGCACCCCGGCGCGCACGGCTTCAATCGCGTACAGGCTAGAGGCGGCGTAGACGATGCGATGGTCGGGGCGCGATGGCAGCAGCAGGCGCACATCCACGCCGCGCAACACCGCCAGGCGCAGGGCGGCGAACACGGCCTCGTCGGGGATGAAATACGGACTGGTAATCCACACCCGTTCGGTGGCGGCGTGAATCGCCTCGACGAAAAACAGTGAGCAGGTTTCGTACGGGTCGGCCGGACCGCTGGACAGCAATTGGCAGAGCACGCCATCCTCGGGATAGGAATCCGGCAGGATCAGCGGCGGCAGTTCCCGCGCGGCCCAGAACCAGTCCTCGGCAAACGATTCCTGCAGGCACGCCACCACCGGGCCGGTGACTTGCACATGGGTGTCACGCCACGGTGCCAGCGGCGGCTTTTTGCCCAAGTATTCGTCCCCCACGTTGTGCCCGCCGAGAAACCCCGTGATGCCGTCCACTACCACGATCTTGCGATGGTTGCGGAAGTTGACCTGGAAGCGGTTGAGCCAGCCGCTGCGGGTGGCGAAGGCTTTGATCTGCACACCCGCGTCACGCAGTGATTGCACGTAGTGATGGGGCAGGGCGTGGCTGCCGATGCGGTCGTACAGCACATGAATGGCCACGCCTTGCGCGGACTTTTCCTTCAACAGGGCGTGCAATTGCCGGCCAAGTTCGTCGTCATGAATGATGAAAAACTGGAACAGCACAGCGGACTTGGCGTTGCGGATGGCGTCGAAAATCGCGCTGAAAGTGGCATCCCCATTGACCAGCAGTTGCACTTGGTTATTGGCCAGGCACGGCATGCGGCCCAGTTTGGGCATGGCGCGCAATGAGCCGTAGGCGTTGGAGTGACGCGCGGCCAGTGCTTCCTCGACCCACGGGCGCCAGTTGAGCGCGGCGATGGCGCTGTGCATTTCCTGGTTGGCCTGGCGGCGCGCCTGGATATACGCATCGAAGGTGCTGCGGCCGAAAATCAGGTAAGGGATCAGGGTCAGGTACGGCATGAACATCAGCGACAAGGCCCAGGCGATGGAGCCTTGGGCGGTCCGGACGGTCAGCACCGCGTGGATCGCGGCTAGGGTGCCAAAGAAGTGCAGGGTGGCGATAAAGTACGCCAGCAGGTGCGGGCCAAAAAAATCCATGGACGACATTACTCCAGGCAATCCAGTGCCTAACAGACCATGTTCGGCCACGAATGTCGCTATTTTATTTGCCGTGCAACACTGGCTGTTTTGCGGCGTCTAACGCTCCACCTTTACCCAGGAGTTACCCGATGAATGCTCGTCTGCTGTGTATGACCATGGTTGTTGGTTTGTCGTTGCCCGTGGCGGCGCAGGCCCAGATGTTGGCGCCGGGCTTGTGGGAAGTGACCACCAGCAATATGAAAGTCGATAACCAGGAGCTGCCGGATCTGTCGCTGATCCTCGGCCAGCTCAAGCAACAGATGACCCCCGAACAGCGCGCCATGCTGGAAAAACAGGGCATCACCATGGCCGGTAAAGGCGTGCAGGTGTGTCTGACGCCGGCGCAGGTGGCGTCCGATTCGATCCCCCTGACCGACCCACAATCGGGCTGCCGCCAGGAAGTGACCGACAAGACCGGCAACCAGTGGAAATTCCGCTTCAGTTGCCCCAAAGCCCAGGGTACGGGCGTGGCCACCTTCCAGAGCCAGAAAGAATTCACTACCACCGTCAATGGCACTTTCAATGCCACTGGCATGCAACAAAAGGGCAGCCTGGACAGCCATGCCCAATGGCTGGGCAACGACTGCGGCACCGTCAAGCCGCGCGCCTAACGCTGGAAGTACAGCGGCAAGCCTTGGCAACTGTCGACCACCTGGCCGTTGTGCCACGCCAGGTGGCCGGAGACTAACGTGGTACTGACGCTGTGGCGAAAGCGGCGCTCGGCGAAGGGCGTCCAGCCGCAGCGGGCCAGGATCGGTTCCTCACTGACCGGCTTGCCCTGGGGCTCAGGTTTGATCAGCACCAAGTCGGCCCAATAGCCTTCGCGTACATAGCCTCGATCCGGGATGGCGAAAAGATCGGCCACTCGGTGGCTGGTTTTGGCCACCAGAGTGGTCAACGGCAATAGCCCATCGGCCACCAATTCCATCAACGCCGGCAGCGCATGCTGCACCAGAGGCAAGCCCGCCGGTGCCTCGCGATAACCCAACTGCTTTTGTGCCCAGGTATGCGGCGCATGGTCACTGCCAATCACGTCCAGACGATCACTGAGTAAGGCCTGGCGCAGTGCGTCGCGGTCGGCGCGAGTCTTGATCGCTGGGTTGCATTTGATTTGATGGCCGAGGCGGTGATAGTCGCGGTCATCAAATAGCAGATGGTGCAGGCACACTTCGGCGGTGATGCGTTTTTCCGTCAGAGGTTTGTCTTCGAACAATCCTAGCTCGCGGGCGCTGGTCAGGTGCAGCACATGCAGCCGCGTGCCGTACCGCCTGGCCAGCTCCACCGCATAAGACGACGAGCGATAGCACGCCTCGGCATCGCGGATCAGCGGGTGCGCCACCGCTGGGATTCCATCGCCGAAGCGTGCGCGCAGGCGCTGCTCATTGGCCTGGATGCTGGGGCTGTGTTCGCAATGGGCGAGCAGAAGGGTCGGCACTTCGGCGAACAGCCGCTCCAGAATCCGCGGGTCGTCCACCAGCATATTGCCCGTTGAGGCACCCATAAACACTTTGACCCCGGCGACCTCGCGCGGGTCGAGGGCGGCAACCGTATCGAGGTTGTCGTGGCTGACGCCAAAGTGAAAGCCATAGTTGGCCACCGAATGCAGCCCCGCGCGGCGTTTTTTGTCGGCCAGGGCCGCCAGGTTCAAGGTGGCGGGGGAGGTGTTGGGCATGTCCATAAAGCTGGTGATACCCCCGGCCACCGCCGCCCGCGATTCACTGTAGAAACTACCTTTGTCCGGTGCACCGGGGTCACGGAAATGCACCTGATCATCGATCATGCCGGGCAGCAGCCACTGGCCCTGGGCGTCGATCGCCACGGCGGCGTTACAGCCGGTGATGCTGTCGGCGATCTTTTCGATGCGGCCGTTGGCGGCCAGCACATCGGCGTCTCGGATCTGGCCTTCGTTGACCAAGCGTGCGTTGCGAATCAGCAGCCGGCTCATGGTTCAGAACTCGTTTTGCAGGGCTTTGTAGCCGCGCACCAGATCGACATTGGTGCGCGCCACGTCTTCGGAAAATTCCGAGGCACTGACGCTGACCGGCGGGAACTGCGACAGGTCGGTGTGCGGGCCGATGCGGGTGGTGGAGGGTACGTAGAAGGCGTCCGGCAAATCGCGGCCGTCGACCACCGAGTTATGCCGCACCACGCAGCCGTCACCCACCGCGCAGTTGAACAACACGCTGTTGAAGCCGATGAACACGCGGTCGCCCACGGTGCAAGGCCCGTGGACGATGGAGCGGTGGGCGATGGAGGTGAACTCGCCGATGGTCACCGCCGCGCCGGACTTGGAGTGGATCACCACCCCGTCCTGGATATTGGAGTTGGCGCCGATGGTGATCGGGTCCATGGCGCCGCTGGCGTCGACCTCATCGGCGCGGATCACGGCGTAAGGGCCGACGAATACGTTCTCGCCGATGATCACCTTGCCGCAGATGATCGCGGTTTTATCCACGTAGGCCGATTCGGCAATCACCGGCAGATCGCCTGAAGGGTTCTTACGGATCATGGCTTGCCCAATGTGTTGCACAGGGTGTTGAGGTTGTATTCGAACAGCCCGATAAAGGTGCTGGCCGGGCCTTCGGCGGCGAGGGCGTCGGAGTACAGCGTCCCGCCGATCTGCGCGCCACTTTCGTCAGCGATCTGCTTGAGCAGGCGCGCGTCCTTGATGTTCTCCATAAACACCGCTTTGACCTTGTCCTTGCGAATCTGCGTAATCAGCGCGGCGACCTCGGCTGCGGAAGGCTCCCGCTCGGTGGACAAACCTTGGGGGGCGAGGAACTGAATGCCATAGGCCTGGCCCAGGTAACCGAAGGCATCATGGGAGGTGACGATGCGGCGATTACCCGGCGGTAGCGCGCCGAACTTGGCTTTGGCTTCGGCCAGCAGGCGGTAGATTTGTTTCAGATAGGCTTGGCTGTTGCGCTGGTAATCGGCTTGGTTGGCCGGGTCGGCGGCTATCAGCGCCTTGGTGATGTTGTTCACATAGATTTCGGCGTTGGCCAGGTTGTGCCAGGCGTGTGGGTCGGGGATGGTTTCGCCGTCCTCTTCCATGGTGTGAGAGATCACGCCTTTGCTGGCGGTGACCACGGTGGCCCGGGTTTCGGTACTCGCCACCAGGCGGTCCAGCCACGGCTCGAAGCCCAGGCCGTTCTTGATAATCAGCTTGGCTTTGAGCAGCGCCTTGGCATCGTCCGGGGTGGGTTCGTAAGTATGGGCGTCGGCGTCGGGGCCGACCATATTGCTGATCTGGATGTGATCGCCACCAATCTGGTGGGTGATGTCATCGAGAATACTGAAACTGGTGACCACTTGGAGTTTGTCGGCGGCCTGGGCCATCGACAGCGGTAGCAACAAACTGAACAGCACGAGTAGAGCGCGCATCGGCAAACACCTCATTGGGATGACAGTAGGGGCGGGCGGCGCAGCAAGCCGTGCACCGGACCGAAGACCACGGACAACAAGTACCCGGCGCCCGCCACCAGCACGATTGCTGGGCCGCTGGGCAACGAGTAGTAGAACGACAGCAACAAGCCAAGCCATACCGACAGGCATCCCAGCACCGCCGATACCGCGATCAACACCGGCAGGCGCCGGCTCCAGAACCGTGAAGCGATGGCCGGCAGCATCATCAACCCCACCACCATCAGCGCGCCGATGGCTTGGAAACCGATCACCAGGTTCAGCACCACCAGGGTCAAAAACAGCCCGTGAGCCAGAGGGCCGAGGCGGCTGACGGTTTGCAGGAACAGTGGGTCGAGTGTGTCCAGCAGCAGCGGTTTGTAGATCAGCGTCATGGCGATCAGGCTGAACCCTGACACCCACAGCATGCCGCTAAGGGTGGTTTCATCCACTGCCAGGGCAGAACCGAATAACAGGTGCAACAGGTCCAGGCGTTTGCCGGCGATGCCGAGGATCAACACGCCGGCGGCGAGGGAAATGGGGTAGATGGCGGCGAGGCTGGCGTCTTCGCGCAGGCCGGTGCGGCGGGTGATCCACGCCGACAATCCGGCCATGCCCAGGCCGGCACCGAGTCCGCCGAGGGTCAGCGCCGGCAGGCTCAAACCGGCGAACCAAAACCCCAGAGCGGCGCCGGGCAGGATGCCGTGGGCCACGGCGTCGCCGATCAGGCTCATGCGCCGCAGAATCAGGAACACGCCCAGCGGCGCGGTGCTGCACGCCAGCACCAGCCCGCCAATCAGTGCGCGGCGCATAAACACGAAGTCAAAGAATGGCATCCACAGGTGGGCGGCGAAGTGCATCAGGCCACCTGCATTCGGGGCTGGGGTCGGATGAGCTCTTTGCTCGGGCCCAACAAGCAGCCAGTGCTTTTGATCTGCAACACGTTTTGAGTGTGATGGCGCACGGATGCCAGGTCATGGCAGACCACCACCAAGGTGCGGCCCGACGCGTGCCAGGCATGGATGTGTTTCCAGCACAGCGCCTGGCCCTCTTCATCAAGGGCGGCGTGGGGTTCGTCGAGCAGTAGCACCGACGACTCCGACAGGCTCATGCGTGCCAGCAGCGCACGCTGCAACTGGCCGCCAGACAAGGCCATTAACGGGCGCTGTTCCAGGCCGCTGAGGCACCAGTCTTCAAGTACGGCTTGCAGGCGCTGGCTGCGCTGTTGCGGGCTGAGCTGCAAACCCCAGAAACCGGCGGCGACCAGTTCTTGCAGGCTGATGGGGAACTGGCGATCCAAGTGCTGTTGCTGCGGCAGGAACGCCAGGCCGCCACGTCGCGGCACGTTCACGCTGACCTTACCGGTCAACGGCTTTTGCAGGCCCGCAATGACTTTGAGCAGGCTGCTCTTGCCGGTGCCATTGGCGCCGATCACGCCGGTGAGGCTGCCTTTTTCCAGGGTGAAATCCACTGGTGGCGTCAGCGGTTGGCCGGGGGCGCCCCAGCGCAAAGCGGTGCAGGTGATCATGCAGAGTGTCTCGTCCAGCGGCTTTCAGCCACGGCATCGTGCGCGTGCAGGCTTTCGGCGTGGATCACTTTGAGATGAAAGGCGTTGATCGCGTCCGAGCGTTTCAAGGCGAGGTTTACGCGGCGGGCGGCGTCTTCGCAGAACATCAGGTTCTGCCCGTTGGCGAGGGCGAAGGCTTGCTCGTCGGCGCGTTTCACCGCGGTTTGCACGGCGGTGCCGAGGGCGGCTTCGACGTCGTTGATCAGTTCGACCAAGGGCAGCTGCTCACCTTGTAGGTGCACATGTAGTTGCGCGCTGCTGCGCTGGCTGTGGGGTGTGGCGACAATCCCCTTGGCGCTGCCGAGCCAGGTCAGTACGTCTGCATGCTGCAAGGCTGTGTTGGCGAAATCATCGATAAATTGCTGCTGAATCAACTGCCTGGCGAGCGCAGCGGAGCATGGGCATGTTGAGGAGTACGCGACGTCAATTTTTAGTTCCACGTGGAACATCTGGTTTTTCAACTGCGCTTCGATGCTGACCGGATAGCTTTTCCAGCCGGCCAACGGGCTGACCAACGCTGGGCGCTTGAGCAGCAAATCAGTGTGGATGCGCAGGTAAGCGTTCTTAGATAAACCTTCATGACTGTCGAGAAAACGCTGCAGTACAGTGCGCAGAAGTGCAGGGGTGAGGGGCTGCTGGTCGAGCATCTCCAGTGCCAGGTACAGGCGTGACATGTGGATGCCGCGTGCGGTGCCGTCGTCGAGGCTGACCCCCGCGTCGGCGGTGGCGGCCAGGCGCTGGCCGTCTATCAGAATTGGCAGGGCAATGCCGCACATGCCGACCCAGTCGAGTGGCAAGGCTTGGCGTGAAGCCTGCGCGGCAATGTCCGGCAAGGTCAGCGCGTTCATAAGCAGGTCCATCGTTGGAAATAATTCGACATGTTATAGTATAACAATCAAATCGACGATGAATTTTCTACGCCCGCCTTTGTTCAGCCATGTCGAGCAGGGACGCTCCTTTATTTGCGGTATTTGTCATGCACAGACGTCAGCTTCTTAACCTGCTCCTGGCTAGCCCACTTTTCGTCCTGCCGTTCACGGTTCGCGCCACGCAAATCCGCAACGCGCGCTTATGGCGTTCGGACGACAAGCTACGGCTGGTGTTCTACCTTAGTGGACCGGTGCAGTACAAGACATTCTCGCTGACCGCGCCGGAGCGTTTGATCATCGACCTGAGCGGCGCCGGGCTTAGTGGGGATTTTTCGCAGCTGGTGCTGAAAAACAGCGGCATCACTTCGATTCGTTCGGGACATTTCGGCCAGAACGACACGCGCATCGTGCTGGACCTGGCGGCGCCGATGCAGCTCAACAGCTTTGTGCTGCCGCCTCAGGATGGCCAAGGGCACCGTCTGGTGCTGGACTTGACCCGCGCGACTCAGGCGCCCCGTCAAATCGCAGCTGAATCGGCGCCTTTAGTGGCTTCGGTGGACAAAGCCCATCCCAAGCGCGACATCATCGTAGTGGTCGACCCCGGTCACGGCGGCAAAGACCCCGGCGCCATTGGCTCCAAGGGCCAGCGCGAAAAAGATGTGGTGTTGTCCATCGCCCAACTGCTGGCCAAGCGCTTGAAGCGCGAAAAGGGCTTTGATGTGAAGCTGGTGCGCAACGACGACTTCTTCGTGCCGCTGCGCAAGCGCGTGGACATCGCCCGTCGACACAAAGCCGATATGTTCATCTCCGTACACGCCGACGCCGCGCCACGCCTGACCGCGTCGGGGGCTTCGGTGTATGCGTTGTCCGAAGGCGGCGCCACTTCCGCCACGGCGCGCTTTATGGCTCAGCGCGAAAACGGCGCGGACCTGCTGGGCGCGACCACGCTGCTCAATCTCAAGGACAAGGACCCGATGCTGGCAGGGGTGATTCTTGATATGTCGATGAACGCCACCATCGCTTCCAGCCTGCAATTGGGCAGTTCGGTGCTGGGCAGCTTGCAGAGCATCACTTCGTTGCATCAGAAGCGTGTGGAACAGGCGGGGTTTGCGGTGCTCAAGTCACCGGATGTGCCGTCGATTTTGGTGGAGACCGGGTTTATCTCCAATGCCCGGGACGCGCAGCGGCTTGTGACTGCACGTCACCAGCAGGCTGTGGCTGACGGATTATTCGAGGGCCTGAGAAATTACTTCCAGAAGAATCCGCCGATCAACAGCTATATGGCCTGGGTGCAAGACCAGAAAAACGCCCGTGCTTAGCAGCCGGTGAGACGGCTGCAGGTGAAGGTGGCGCCGGCGCCCCCGGAACTGGAGAAGCGGTTGATCGTGGTCCAACCGACTCTGCGTGTGTAACCGACCCACGCTTCGCCGTCCGACGCCAGGCCGGTAAAGAACGTCAATTGTCCGTAACGGCTGTTGGTCTGCGCCCAGTAGCGTTTACCTATCACCTCAAAGCCACGCAAATATGTGGTGCTGCCAACCGTCGCTACGCTGTAGGCGTTGCCCAGCGGGTCTACGCAGGCCAGCAGGTTGGCGCTGCGCGTGCAGCTGGCCAACAGGCTTGGTGTTTGGGCATTGGCCTGGGTCGCGAAAATCAGCAGCAGGCCATACAGCAGATAGTTCATGGGCGTTCTCGACATCAGCAGGCGCCAGCATTGCCGTCTTCATCACGTTGAGCAAGCGGGGGTTGGCTTATTTGTGTTGTTATACTATAACATTAATAACAGCCCGATTCGAACGGGCGGCCTGATGAGAATGACCTGATGCCCAATCGACTCCCCGTTACCGTGCTGTCCGGCTTCCTCGGCGCCGGTAAAAGTACGCTGCTCAACTACATCCTGCGCAACCGCGACAACCTGCGGGTGGCGGTGATCGTCAACGACATGAGTGAAATCAACATCGACGGCAGCCAAGTGCAGCGCGATGTCACCCTCAACCGCGCCGAAGAAAAACTGGTGGAGATGAGCAACGGCTGCATCTGCTGCACCTTGCGTGAAGACCTGCTGGAAGAAGTCGCCAAGCTCGCCAGGGACGGGCGCTTCGATTACCTGCTGATCGAATCCACGGGTATTTCCGAGCCTCTGCCGGTGGCCGAAACCTTCACTTTCCGCGATGAAAACCAGCAAAGCCTGGCGGATATCGCACGTTTGGACACCATGGTCACCGTGGTCGACGGCATCAACTTCCTGCTCGACTACCAGGCTGCCGAAAGCCTGGCCTCGCGCGGTGAGACGTTGGGTGAGGAGGACGAGCGCTCGATCACCGACCTGTTGATCGAGCAGATCGAGTTCGCCGACGTGATTCTGATCAGCAAGATCGACCTGATCAGCCAGCACGAGCGCGAGGAGTTGATGGCGATCCTTGAGCGCCTCAACGCTCACGCCAAGATCATCCCGATGGTGATGGGTGAGGTGCCTCTGGACCAGATCCTCAACACCGGCCGCTTCGACTTCGAGCGCGCCGCCCAGGCGCCCGGCTGGCTGCAGGAATTGCGCGGCGAGCATGTGCCGGAAACCGAAGAGTACGGTATCGCGTCCACCGCTTATCGTGCGCGGCGCCCGTTCCACCCGCAGCGTTTCTACGACTTTATTGACCGCCCCTGGGTCAACGGCAAATTGCTGCGTTCCAAAGGCTTTTTCTGGCTGGCCAGCAAGCATCAGGATGCGGGCAGTTGGTCCCAGGCCGGTGGCTTGATGCGCCATGGATTCGCCGGGCGCTGGTGGCGTTTCGTGCCGAAAAACCAGTGGCCGCAGGATGAAGAAAGCGTCGCGGCAATCATGGGCAATTGGCAACTGAGCAGCGGCGATTGCCGTCAGGAACTGGTGTTTATCGGGCAACACATCGACTTTGCCCAGCTACGCGCCGAGTTGGATGCGTGCTTGCTCACCGATGCAGAAATGGCCCTGGGTGTCGATGGATGGCGCTTGCTGGCCGATCCTTTTGGCCCTTGGTACGACGAGGTGGCCTGATGCTCGCTGCACTGACGCCCTTGCGCCCGCTGATTCGCCAAACCCGCGGCGAAACCCCGTTGGCGCTGTCTGAGATCCTCGAAGATGGCGTAAATCTGGCGCTGTGGCAGCGCCAATTACCCCTGCACATTGCCGAATTCGGCGCCTTGCTGGTTTCGCTCAACGAGCCCGTAGCCGATTCGTTGGTGGTGGAACTGGGCAGTGATGAGGCAGTGTCGAATTTGCAAGGATTGGCGGGCAATTGCCGCGATCTTGAAGGCTATGAGGGATTTATTGCCGATGTGTCCTGGTTGACCAGCGCCTTTGCCTGCCTGCTCGGCGCCCGACGCATAGGCGTGCGCCTGCGCTTGCTGGATAAAGCCATGTGCCCACGGTTTCACGTCGACCACGTACCGGTGCGGCTGATCACCACCTATGCCGGGGTCGGCAGCCAGTGGTTGCGGGAGGGGGTCATGGACCGGCGTCACTTAGGACAACCCGAAGCCGAACCCACCGCGCGCGTTGAGCAGATCCTTTGTGGCGAAGTGGCCTTGCTCAAAGGCAGCAAGTGGCACGGTAACGAGGGCCACGGTTTGATCCATCGTTCGCCGGCGCTCAAAGAAGGCGAGCGCCGATTGATCCTGACGCTGGATTGGCTGGCATAACCGCGTAGGATCAAGCGCTCTACACGGCCTGAATGATGCCCTCTATGCTGCAGAACATTCCCACTCATGTGATAGCCGGGCCATTAGGTGCCGGCAAGACCAGCCTGATCAAGCAACTGCTGGCCCAACGCCCGGAAGATGAGCGCTGGGCAGTATTGATCAATGAGTTCGGCCAGATCGGCTTGGACGCCGCGCTGCTGACCCAGGATGACGACGGTATTGCCTTGGGCGAGGTCGCCGGTGGCTGCCTGTGTTGTGTGAACGGTGCACCGTTCCAGGTAGGTCTTGGCCGTTTGTTGCGTAAGGCCAAGCCGCATCGTTTGTTTATCGAGCCATCGGGGTTGGGCCACCCGGCGCAGTTGCTCAAGCAGTTGCGCCAAGTGCCGTGGCAGGGCGTGTTGACGGTCCAGCCTTGTGTGCTGGTCCTGGATGCCCAGGCCCTGGCCAGAGGCAATCCCTTGCCGCCGGCACAACAGGAAACGCTGACCAATGCTGGGCTGCTGGTCTTGAACAAGGAGGAGGGGCTGGACGCGGTGCAGCGTCAGGCGATTGAGGCCCGGTTACCCGATTGCCCGCGTTACTGGACCCATCAGGCGCATCTGCCATTGGCCCTGCTGCCGGGGTTGGATCAGCACGCGGGCGAGGCTGTGGATAAAGGTCATGAGTCTCAAGGCTTGGCGCATATACCGGCGATCTGGAGCGATCCGACCGTGCCGATCTGCTTGAGCCATGCCCAGGACGGCGGCTGGAGTGTGGGTTGGCGTTGGCATCCTAGCCAGCAATTCGACACTCAACGCGTGGCGGCGTGGCTGGCAGACCTCGCGTGGCGGCGCGCCAAGCTGGTTATCCACAGCCGCGACGGTTGGGTCAGCGCCAATGCGGTGGATAACTGCTGGCTCGCGTGGCTGCCCAGCGAATGGCGCCGTGATTCTCGTCTTGAATTGATCTTCAGCACGCCACAGGACGTGGCGGCATTGCAGGCCGGGTTGGCGGCCTGCCGTTATTGACGGTGCTTGGTGCTGTGGTCCTGGCGCCATTGGCTCAGCTCGATAATCTCGGCGCTGGGCAAAGGTGTCTTGATCTCGAACGGGTAGGGCGCCAGTTCAATCTGCGCGCTATGGGCGCCGAACTGAGTGATGGTGCCGGGGTGGCGGGTTTCGCCAGTCACGGTGAACTCGAAATTGTAGACCCGCGCCAAACGCCGCCGCCCATTGGCATCTTTTACAAAGCCGATGCGCTTGAGCGCTACCGCGCCGTCCAGCAGCTCGATGTCGAGCTTGGCGCAATGCTGCTTGACCCGCTCCAACGCGCGCTCGCGCAAGCCGTGGTTGTGCCACACCCAGGCGGCACCGGTCGCCAGCAGCATCAACACAAACATGTTTCCCAGGGTCAGCATGCGATGAACTCCAACAAAGTGAGAGCAGCTTAACTGTGTCGCCGGTCTGTCGTACAGGCTGCGTTTAGTCGCATACTGCGCGGCCAGAATCCAAACGGCTTTACGGAAATCCCCTGCATGAAACGCACCCCTCATCTGCTTGCGATCCAGTCTCATGTGGTCTTTGGCCACGCCGGAAACAGCGCCGCCGTGTTCCCCATGCAGCGGGTCGGGGTAAACGTCTGGCCGCTCAACACGGTGCAGTTCTCCAACCACACCCAGTATGGACAGTGGGCGGGAGAAGTGTTGGCGCCGCAGCAAATTCCTGCGTTGGTGGAAGGCATTGCCGCCATCGGCGAGCTGGGTAACTGCGACGCCATCCTGTCCGGTTACCTGGGCAGTGCGGACCAGGGCCGGGCGATCCTCAGTGGTGTGGCGCGCATCAAGGCAGTCAATCCCAAGGCGCTTTACTTATGCGACCCGGTAATGGGGCATCCGGAAAAAGGCTGCATCGTGCCCCAGGAAGTCAGCGATTTCCTGCTTGATGAAGCCGCGGCCATGGCCGACTTCCTGTGCCTTAACCAACTGGAACTGGATAGTTTTGCCGGGCGCAAACCGCGCTCGCTGTTCGATTGCCTGGCCATGGCCAAGGCGTTGCTAGCCCGTGGGCCCAAGGCGGTTCTGGTCAAGCATTTGGATTACCCGGGCAAGTTGCCGGACGGCTTCGAGATGCTGCTGGTAACCGCCGACGCCAGTTGGCACCTGCGCCGGCCGTTGCTGGCCTTCCCGCGCCAGCCGGTGGGGGTGGGTGACCTGACATCCGGGTTGTTCCTCGCCCGTGTGTTGTTGGGCGACAGCTTACTGGCGGCCTTTGAGTTCACCGCTGCGGCCGTCCACGAAGTACTGCTGGAGACCCAGGCTTGCGCCAGTTATGAATTGGAACTGGTGCGCGCCCAGGACCGTATCGCCCATCCTCGCGTTCGCTTCGAAGCGACACCCATCACTTTGTAAGCACACCTGACCCAATGTGGAAGCAAGCCCGCTCCCACATTGTTGTTGGGTTTACAGCCTCAACCTTACGGCGCGTCGGCCTTGATTTCCTGATAGCGCTTTTCCAGCTCCTGGCGAATCTGCCGACGTTGTTGAGCCTGCACAAAGCGCCGCTTGCTTTCACTGTTATGCGGTTGCAACGGCGGTACGGCCGCCGGTTTGCGCTGGTCGTCCACCGCCACCATGGTAAAGAAGCAGCTGTTGGTATGCCGCACCGAGCGCTCGCGAATGTTCTCGGTGACCACCTTGATCCCCACTTCCATGGAGGTATTGCCGGTGTAGTTGACCGACGCGAGAAAGGTCACCAGCTCGCCGACATGGATCGGCTCGCGGAAAATCACCTGATCCACCGATAACGTCACCACATAGCGCCCGGCGTAACGGCTGGCGCAGGCGTAGGCCACTTCGTCGAGGTACTTGAGCAACGTGCCGCCGTGGACATTGCCTGAGAAGTTGGCCATATCAGGGGTCATCAAGACCGTCATCGACAGCTGGGCGTTTCCGGGTTCCATAGCACACTCACGGGTTGTAGGCATTGGTGGGGGGAGCACCTCTGCGGGTGCTGGACTCTTTACTGCGCTAGCCCTAACGGGACGCCGGCGGGCGGCTTGCCGTCACGCGTAGGCCGATCTGTTTCCATATATTGCACCGGCTTTTCGCCGGAAGTCGCGGTGTTAACCTTCAAAAGCCCGTCTCAGGGCATTTCTTACGATTTAGGTAGACTTTTCCTTCAGCTTTTTAAGACCAGTTAACGCTGCGAGCTGAAGTGGGAAAAGCGCCGGTACCCTCAAGGAGCCCCTCGCCATGCACGCCATCAGCTTTATCCAGGACTTGGCTGTGATCATGTTGGTGGCAGGGGTGGTTACCATCCTGTTTCATCGGCTTAAGCAGCCTGTGGTGCTGGGGTATATCGTCGCCGGCTTTATCATCGGCCCCCACACGCCGCCCTTCGGGCTGATCCACGACGAAGACACCATCAAGACCCTGGCCGAGCTGGGGGTGATCTTCCTGATGTTCTGCCTGGGCCTGGAGTTCAGCCTACGCAAGTTGTTCAAGGTGGGTGCCACTGCATTTATCGCGGCGTTCCTGGAAATCATCCTGATGATCTGGATCGGCTACGAAATTGGCCGCTGGTTCGACTGGAGCACCATGGACTCGCTGTTCCTCGGCGCGATCCTGGCCATCTCTTCCACCACCATCATCGTCAAAGCCCTCAATGACCTGAAGATGAAAGACCAGCGCTTCGCCCAACTGATTTTCGGCGTGCTGATCGTGGAAGACATCCTCGGGATCGGCATCATCGCGCTGTTGTCGAGCATCGCCGTCAGCGGCACGGTCAGCTCCGGCGAGGTGTTTTCCACGGTCGGCAAGCTCTCGCTGTTCATGGTCGTCGCGCTGGTGATCGGTATTTTGCTGGTGCCGCGCCTGCTGGCCTATGTGGCCAAGTTCGAAAGCAACGAGATGTTGCTGATTACCGTGTTGGGCCTGTGCTTCGGTTTCTGCCTGCTGGTGGTCAAGCTGGAATACAGCATGGTGCTGGGCGCGTTCCTGATTGGCGCGATCATGGCCGAGTCGCGGCAGTTGCTTAAGATTGAGCGCCTGATCGAGCCGGTTCGCGACATGTTCAGTGCGATTTTCTTTGTCGCCATCGGTCTGATGATCGACCCTCAGATCCTGCTTCAGCACGCCTGGCCTATCGCTGTGATCACCGTCGCGGTGGTGCTGGGCAAGATGCTTTCCTGTGGCCTGGGAGCGTTTATCGCGGGTAACGATGGGCGTACGTCATTGCGGGTCGGCATGGGCCTGTCACAGATAGGCGAGTTTTCCTTCATCATCGCGGCGCTGGGGATGACGTTGCAGGTGACCAGCGACTTTCTGTATCCGGTGGCGGTGGCGGTCTCGGCCATTACCACCTTGCTCACCCCCTATCTGATTCGTGGGGCCGACCCGTTGTCATTGAAGATGGCGGCAGTGATGCCTCGGCGCATGAGCCGGGTGTTCGGTATGTATGGCGAATGGCTGCGCAGCATTCAGCCTCAGGGAGAGGGCGCGATGCTGGCGGCGATGATCCGCAAAATCGTCCTGCAAGTGGGGGTGAATCTGGCGCTGGTGGTGGCGATCTTCTTTGCTGGCAGCTATTTCGCCGCACGTATCGGCGGGTATCTGGAAGGTTGGATCAGCGATCCCAGCTGGCAAAAGGCATTGATCTGGGGCGCGGCGCTGCTGTTGTCGCTGCCGTTTTTGATCGCGGCGTACCGCAAGCTCAAAGCCCTGTCGATGTTGCTGGCGGAGATGAGCGTCAAGCCGGAAATGGCCGGACGGCATACCCAGCGTGTGCGGCGGGTGATTGCCGAGCTGATTCCGATTCTGTCGCTGCTGGTGATCTTTCTACTTTTAGCCGCGTTGTCGGCCAGTATCCTGCCGACCAACAAGTTGCTGGTGCTGATCGCGGTGGTGGCGGCGGCGGTGGCGGCGGTGCTCTGGCGCTGGTTCATCCGCGTGCATACGCGGATGCAGGTCGCGTTGTTGGAAACGCTGGACAACCATAACGATACGCCGGAGCACTAAAGCGCCGAGTACGGGACTCAGCTTTCCAGCCAGACGTCCCGTGCCCAGTGCCAGACCGATTCCCAGGTTTCTTCCTGGACAAGTTCCTCTTCGGCGGACCACAGCACCACAGTGCCGTCTTCCTCAACGCAGTAGTAGTCGTCGCCGTCCTGGCAGATCGGGATCAGGCTACGCTCCACACCGGCATCCCAGGCATTGGCGGCCACGTCCGGCAGGTAGGTATGGGATTGAGGGTCGGTGACGGTCACCGGCTCCAGGCTGCCGTAGACCACGTCGCTGACGGTCAGCAGAAATTCGCGGAAGACAAAGGGGATATCGATGAACAGCTGTTCTTCGATTTCCACCAGCAGGTCTTCGTCAGGCAGTTCCAGCGGAACCGGAACCGGTTCGTTGGCTTCACGCAGTTGTTCGATGATTTCTTCCACGGCCGGGATCCTCTTGCTGATGGCGCGGGTTGATAGGGGCGTTTTATACAGTAGCTCGCTATAAGTGCAACCGTGAAATAGAAAACCCCGGACAGGTCCGGGGTTTCGTTGTTGCGGGCTCAAGCGAGCGGGGATCAGCCGTTCTGGCGGATACCGGCGACCAGCCAAGGCTGGTTATCGCCCTGGGCGCGTTCCATGTTCCAGCTTTCGCTGAACGCTTCGCCCTGGTCGAAACGCGAGGTTTTCGACACACCGCTGAAGGTCAGGGTGGCGATGGTCTTGTCGGCGCGGTCATCCACACCGTCAAGCTGGACGCGCAGGTCGTCGATATAGGTCGACTGGAAACCGTCGCCCAGATCGGCGCGTTCGCGCTTGAGGAACTCCAGCAGTTGTGGGGTCACGAACTCGGCGATCTTGTCCATTTCGTTGGCGTCCCAGTGCTGCTGCAGGGACTGGAAGTGGCTGCGGGCCGCTTCGATAAAACGCTCTTCGTTAAACCAGGCCGGCGCATTGATCACCGGACGGGCGGCAGGCGCTGCCGAACCACCGAAGATCGAGCCCATGGCCGGCTTCTGCTCGAACACTTCACGCTGCATCGGCGCGCCGGCTGGAGCCAGGTGCTCCTGCTGCTTGCGGCGACGGGCGGCGATAAAGCGGAAGATCACGAAGGCGATGACCGCGAGGATCAGGATGTCGAAGATCTGCATGCCCTGGAAGCCGCCACCCATGAACATGGACGCCAGCAGGCCACCGGCTGCGATACCGGCCAGAGGGCCCAACCAGCGCGAAGCGCCGCCGGCCTTGGCCGCAGCGCCTGCTGCACCGGCCGCGCCTGCGGTGGCTGCTGCACCGCCCGCACCGGCGGATGGGGCCATTTGGCTGGTCTGGTGAGTGGGGGCTGCGCCCGAACTTTTGCCGCCACCGAAGCGTTTGGCGTTGGCGTCGAGGCTCATCGTCAGGCCGATGCACAACGCCATGGCGATGCTAAGAAAACGTTTCATAAAGGGAATTCCCATTTGTGGATTGCACGCGCGCCATGTTGCACAGGTGTAATGACAGTGGCTAGCGACATAATGTTTCGGGCTTTTGCGTAGGACTGAATCCGAAAGATCTGTAGGACTAATTACAGATATGGGCCCGCGCTCGTTAAAAACAAGGATAACGAGCGGCAAGCCCGCAGTTCAGATCGCTTCGAGCTTGGCGTAACCCATCATCAGCCACTTGCTGCCTTCGGCGAAGTTCACCTGCACGCGGGCCTGGGCACCGGCGCCTTCGAAGTTGAGGATCACGCCTTCGCCGAAGATCGCATGCTTGACCTGCTGGCCAAGGCTGAACGGCGTTTCCGGAATCTCAGAACCGGCGAACATGTTGCTGGAGTTCTGCTGCTGGCCACCGCCGAATGGGCGACTGACGCTGTTGGACAAGCGCACTTCCTGGATCAGACCCTTTGGCACTTCGCGTACGAAGCGCGACACCTTGTTGTAGGTTTCGCTCCCGTACAGCCGTCGGGTCTCGGCGTAGGTCATCACCAGGTTCTGCATGGCCCGGGTAATGCCCACGTAGGCCAGGCGGCGTTCTTCCTCAAGGCGGCCGGGTTCTTCCAGGCTCATCTTGTGTGGGAACAGGCCTTCTTCCATGCCCACCAGGAACACGTACGGGAATTCCAGGCCCTTGGCGCTGTGCAGCGTCATCAGCTGAATGCTGTCTTCGTGCTCGTCGGCCTGGGTATCGCCGGCTTCCAGAGACGCATGGCCGAGGAATGCGGCGAGCGGGGTCAGTTCTTCGTCTTCCTCAGTGTTCTCGAATGCACGAGCCGCGCTGACCAGTTCCTCAAGGTTTTCCACCCGGGCCTGGCCTTTCTCGCCTTTTTCCGCTTCGTGATAGGCGATCAGTCCGGACTGCTCGATCACGGTCTGGGTCATCAAGTGCAGGGGCATTTCCGCGCACTTGGCCGCGAGGTTCTCGATCAGTTCGACAAACACGCCCAGCGCCCCGGCTGCGCGACCGGTCAAACCCTTGTTGGCGATCAGCAGGCGCATGGCCTCCCACATCGACACATCGGCGTGGCGGGCATGCTCGCGGATCGCTTCAACGGTTTTCTCACCAATGCCACGGGCCGGGATATTGATCACCCGCTCCAACGCCGCGTCGTTACCACGGCCTTCCAGCAAGCGCAGGTAGGCCATGGCGTTCTTGATTTCCGCGCGCTCGAAGAAGCGCTGGCCGCCATAAATGCGGTAGGGGATGCGCTCGCGCAACAAGGCTTCTTCCAGCACCCGCGATTGGGCGTTGGAGCGGTACAGAATGGCGATATCGCTGCGGGCGATGCCGGTTTTCAAGGCGCTTTCGATGGTTTCGACCACATAGCGCGCTTCATCGTGTTCGTTGAATGCGGCGTACAGGTTGATCGCTTCGCCTTCGCCGCCGTCGGTCCACAATTCCTTGCCCAGACGCCCGGTGTTGTTGGCGATCAAGGCGTTGGCGGCCTTGAGAATGCCGGCGGTGGAGCGGTAGTTCTGCTCCAGGCGGATAGTGACCGCGTCCGGGAAATCCTCGGAATACTGATAGATGTTCTCGATTTTCGCGCCGCGCCAGCCGTAGATCGACTGATCGTCGTCGCCCACCACCATCAGGCTGTCGCCGCCCTTGGCCAGCAGGCGCAACCACGCGTACTGCACGGCGTTAGTGTCCTGGAACTCGTCCACCAGAATGTGCCGGAAGCGCTTCTGGTAATGGGCCAGCAAGCCCGGGTTGTCGCGCCACAGGTCAAGGGCGCGCAGCAGCAATTCGGAGAAGTCGATCACGCCGGCGCGTACGCAAGCAGCCTCGTAGGCTTCATAAATGCTGCGCATGGTGGCCAGGAACAGGTCGCCACTGGCCTGAATATGTTGCGGGCGCAGGCCTTCGTCTTTCTGGCCGTTGATAAACCATTGGGCCTGACGCGCGGGCCAGCGTTGTTCATCGAGGCCCAACTCGCGAATCACGCGCTTGACCAGGCGTTGCTGGTCGTCGCTGTCCAGAATCTGGAAGGTCTGGCTCAGGCCCGCTTCCTGCCAGTGGGCACGCAACAGGCGATGCGCCAGGCCGTGGAAGGTGCCGACCCACATACCGGCCGGGCTGATGCCCATCAGCTGCTCGATGCGATGGCGCATCTCGGCGGCGGCCTTGTTGGTGAACGTCACCGACAGGATGGAGTGTGGCGATGCGTTCTCGACCTGGATCAACCAGGCGATACGGTGCACCAGCACTCGGGTTTTACCGGAGCCAGCACCGGCCAGGACCAACTGACGGCCAACGGGGGCTGCTACGGCCTGGCGTTGGGCATCGTTGAGGGAATTAAGCAAAAGAGAGAGATCATCGCGCATCGGCGCATTCTATGGCCCTCGGGGGAGTGGGGCAAATGCCAATGCCGGGCGGTCGAGACAAAACCATCGGCATGCTCCTTAGGGCGGTGAGGCGGATGACCGGTTAGTCAGGCGCCGCAGCCCGCGCGGTGTCTCGCTCAAGCCGTCTGGCCCAAAGGTTTGCGCGGCGCAGCCGTGAGGTTTTTATGACGTGGAGCAGTTTGGCCGGAGCGCTTGCTTGTGTATGCTCCGTCGACGTTTCGGGCTCACCATTATAAGAACACTGCCTATGACCCTCAGCACTGACCTGCCCAGCTCCTCGGCCGCGCCCGCGCCCGCGCAGGTTATTCACAAACAGTACGCCACCGAAATGGCCGTCGAACGCACACGCCTGTTGTATCAGGGGTCGCTGCTGCCGACCTTGTTGATGCTGGTCAACGGAGTGGTGTGTGCCTGGTTGTTGTGGAACCCCGCCCAATACCTGCTCGACAGCATCTGGCTGGTGTGGCTGCTGGCGTTGGTGGCGCTGCGCGTGATCCAGGTGGCGGCGTTCGATTCGGCCATGCCCAGCCGTCAGGCCAGGCCGATTTGGCGACGCATGTTCATGCTCGGTTCGGCAGTCAGCGGTCTGACCTTGGCCACCGCCGCCATCGCCCTGGCGCCGGTCAACAGCTTTATGCAGCAGGCCTGGGTGTTCGGCTTGATCGGAGCGGCCACGTTGTCGGCCAGCGTGGCGTATGCCGTGAGTTTTCCTGCGTTTCTGTCATTTGCTTTGCCCTGCCTGGTGCCTTCCATTGTTTATCTGTTCTGGAACGGCGAGCCGCAGCAACAAGGTTGGGGCGTACTCGGCCTGATTCTGCTGGCGTCCTTGAGCCTGGTGGCATGGCAGGTCAATCGCCTGATTCAGCGTGGCTTATTGCGTCGCTTTCAGAACCAGGCATTGATCGAGCATCTGCAGCAGGCGCAGCAGCGCAGTGAGCAGTTGAATCAGGACCTGGTGCGTGAAGTCGAGCAACGGCGTCAGGTCGAGCAGGAATTGCGCGACGTACAAGTCGGCTTGCAGGATCGCGTGGCGCAACGTAGCCAGGAACTAGACCTCGCCAGCCAGGCCCTGAATAAAAGCGAAGCGCGCCTGGCCATGGCGTTGCAGGCCAGTGAGTTGGGGCTGTGGGACTGGAACCTGCAAACCGACGAAGTGCATCACACCCAGATCAAAGAGCTGTTCGGCCTGGAGTCTGAATGCATCACGGCCATGCTCAGTCACCTCAAGCCGCGCCTGCACCCCGATGACCTGCCATTGCTCAAGCGCGCACTGGTAGAGCACCTCAAAGGCCGTAGCGAGGACTACCAGGTGGAATACCGTGTGCGGCACGCCGACGGTCGCTGGGTCTGGATCGAAGACCGCGGCCGTGCGGTTGAACATAGCCCCAGCGGGCGCGTGATCCGCATGCTCGGCACCCGCCGGGATATCAGCGCCGGCAAAGCCCTGGAAGAGCAACAGCGCCTGGCATCGACGGTGTTCGAGGCGGCCAGCGAAGGCATTGTAATCCTCGACCCGAACTACGTGCTGATTGCCGTCAACCAGGCGTTCAGCCGTGTCACCGGCTTTGATCGCGATGACATGCTGGGCCGCAACGTGGTGGAGTTGCCCAGCAGCCGCGATGCGCGGCGTCACTTCCCGATGATCCGTCAGGCACTGCTCACGCACGGCACCTGGCAGGGCGAATTGGTGGAAACGCGCAAGAACGGCGAACTCTACCCGCAATGGCTGCAATTGAATGTAGTGCGCGATGTTCGGGGAAACGTCAGTCATATCGTGGGATTCTTCGCCGATTTGTCGGCGCGCCGCGAGTCCGAAGAACGCATGCGTCACCTTACTCACTACGACGAACTGACCGGCCTGGCTAACCGCTCGCTGTTCCGTGAACGTCTGCGTGAAGCCCATCAAAGAGTGCGTAAAGGAGGGCGCAGCCTGGCGCTGCTGCACATCAATCTGGACCGCTTCAAGCTGCTCAATGACAGCCTGGGGCACGAAGTGGCCGACCAGCTACTGCAGAAAATGGCGCGCCGCCTGATCAACGCCTTGCCCGAGGCCGACACTATTGCGCGCTTGTCCGGCGATGAATTTGCCGTGTTGTTCGATGCCTACGGCAGCCTGTCGAGCCTGGCGCGGGTGGCCACGCGGCTGCTGGCCAAGCTGCGGGTGCCGGTCACGGTGGAGGGGCATGAATTGGTGGTCAGTGCGTCGATGGGTGTCAGCCTTTTGCCGGATAACGCACGGGAAATTTCCGCGCTGGTCAGCCAAGCCAACATGGCCATGCAACATGCCAAGCATCTGGGCGGCAACAACTTCCAGTTCTACACCGACAGCCTGCAAGCCAGCACCCTGGAGCGCTTGCAGCTGGAAAACCACCTGCGCAAAGCCATCGAAGAGCGCCAGCTCAGCGTGTTCTACCAGCCCAAGTTGTGCCTGGCCACCGGCAAGCTCAACGCCGCCGAGGCGCTGATCCGCTGGGAGCATCCGCAGTGGGGCATGGTGCCGCCGGCCGAGTTTATCGGCCTGGCCGAGGAGACCGGCCTGATCGTGCCGCTGGGGGAGTTCGTGTTGCGTGAAGCCTGCTGGCAGGCGTGCGAATGGCAGCGTCAGGGGTTGGCGCCGATTCGGGTGTCGGTGAATTTGTCGGTGCACCAACTGCGTCAGGGCAAACTGGTCAGCCTGGTGCGCCAGGTGTTGGAGGAAACCGGTCTGGACCCGCAGTACCTGGAGCTGGAACTCACCGAAAGTCAGTTGCTCGACAGCGTCGAACACATCATTGCGACCTTCCAGCAATTACGCGATCTAGGCGTGAAGCTGGCCATCGATGACTTTGGCACGGGGTATTCGTCCCTCAGTTACCTCAAGCGCATTCCGGTGGATTACGTAAAGATCGATCAAACGTTTATTCGCGGCCTGGGCCAAGGTCGCGAAGACGCGGCGATCACTCGCGCGATCATCGCCATGGCCCACGGCTTGGCGCTCAAGGTGGTGGCCGAAGGGGTGGAAGATCACCAGCAGTTGGATTTCCTGCGCGCAGAGCAGTGCGACGAGGTGCAGGGCTATCTGATCAGTCGGCCGATGCAGGCCGAGGGGGTGGCGGATTTGTTACGGAAAAATGCGGATTTTCCTTAGGGGCGCCGAGGGCGCCATTGTGGCTACAAAGCGTCTGCCCTTTGAATCAGAGGGCAGCAGGGCGATTTAGTGACGTGTTGGACGGGCAAAAGCGCAATTCTTGTAGTATAACTACAAGCTTGCTACATCCCCTGGCCCTGCCAATAACAAGAGTCCTGCCCTTTGAACCTGTTGCAACATATCGCCCAGTCGCGCCACCTGTTACGCAAATCGGAACTCAAGGTTGCCGATCATGTGCTGCTTGACCCTGCGGCTGTGATGCACAGTTCCATGGCCGACCTGGCCCACAGCGTGGGCATCAGCGAACCGACCATCGTGCGTTTTTGCCGCGCCATCGGTTGTTCCGGGTTCCAGGACTTAAAACTCAAACTGGCCCAAAGCCTGGCTGCTGGCGCCAGCTTTGGTCAGTTCGCGATTCACGAAGACGATTCCGTCGCCGACTACAGCCTGAAAATCTTCGACACCACCTTGCACACCCTGATGGAAGTGCGCGAAAAGCTCGACCCGGTGGCGCTGCAAAAAGCCGTGACGGCCATGTCTCAGGCCCAGCGTGTGGAGTTTTACGGTTTTGGCGCCTCCGGTGCGGTAGCGGCCGATGCCCAGCACAAATTCTTCCGTCTATTGCTCACGGCGGCGGCCTACAGCGACCCGCATATGCAGGCGATGTCGGCCGTGACCTTGAAGCCGACCGACGTAGCGATCTGCATTTCCCAGTCGGGCCGCTCCAAGGACCTGCTGATCACCGCCAACCTGGTGCGTGAAAGCGGTGCGTCGTTGATCACCCTGTGCCCGAGCCAGACGCCATTGGCGGAACTGTCCACGGTCAATCTGGCCATCGATGTGCACGAAGACACTGAAATCTACACCCCGCTGACCTCACGTATCGCCCATCTGGTGGTGATCGATGTGTTGGCCATGGGCGTGGCCATGGCGCGCGGGCCGAGCCTGGTCAATCACCTCAAGAGCGTGAAGCGCAGCTTGCGCAGCCTGCGTCTCTCGCCCAAATCCGTCAAAGCCCTCGACGACTGAACGCTGTAGATACAGGCAAATGTGGGAGGGCGCTTGCCCTCTCCGACATTGGATTGTCCTGTGTGTCCAGAATCTTCATCAGGCTGTCATCGCCCCGTCATCCCCCAAGGCCATCCTGAACTCCCGTACTCGCATTGGGAGATTCCAAATGGCACGTCCCTACGAAGACAGCAACAGCGCCGTCAAGACCCGTCGTCAGCAGGAAGACCAGCGCCGCATGGCGTTTCGTCGCGCAATCGAAGACCGTTGTGAGGAGCGCCAATTGCTCCAGAGCATCAGTGACTACCCGGAACTTCATTGGCAGGCACCCGCGGCCGCCCAGCGAAGCGCTCAGCCAGCGCGCTGATCTGCACCCGTTCGCTGCGGATAAAGCCCAGGAACGCATGGGCCACCGGTGACAGGCGCTTGGCCTTGGCCTGCACCAGGCACCAACTGCGGTAAAGCGGCAGCTCTTCCACCGGCAGCTCTTTGAGCCCGCCGGTGGCCAGTTCCAGGTTCAGGGCGTGGCGGGTCAGCAGGGCGATGCCCAGGCCGGCCACCACGCATTCGCGCTGCGCTTCGGCCGAGGCTACTTCCACCGTCTGGGTGAAGTGCACACGTTTTTCCTTGAAGTACTCTTCGCAGGCCAGCCGTGTACCGGAGCCGGGCTCGCGCAGCAGCAAAGTGTAGGGTTCCAGGTCTTGCAGGCGCAGTGGGCCTTGCAGGCTCAGCGGATGATCCGGCAACGCCACGGCGACGATGGGGTTATTCAGGAAGGGCAGGAATTCCAGGCCCATGTCCTGGGGCACCATGGACATGATCACCAGGTCGTCCCGGTTGTCCGAGAGGCGGCGGATCACCTGGGCGCGGTTGACCACGGTCAGTTGCAGTTGCACCTCCGGGTGCTGGCGCTTGAAGGCGGCGAACAGGTGCGGCACGAAGTACTTGGCGCTGGACTCCACCGCCAGCTTCAACTGGCCTTGCAGCGAGCCCTGCATGTCCGACAACTGCATATCGAGGTTTTCCAGGCGCCCGAAGATATCGCGGCTGGCCCGTTGCAGAGCCTCGGCGGCCTCGGTCATATAGAGTTTCTTGCCGACATAGTCGAACAGCGGCTGGCCGATCAGCTCTTCGAGCTGGCGGATTTGCAGGCTGACCGCCGGTTGTGTCAGGGACATTTCCTCGGCGGCGCGGCTGTAAGAACGCAAATCGCACACTTCATTGAAGATTTGCAATTGACGCAACGTCATACGCATCAATGACTTACGCATTATTTCATTCCTTTCGCCCAAGGCCGTCCGGCCAACTATAAGTCTTTACTTATGCACGACCCAATAATTATTGATTTTTGTTAATCCCTTGCGCGGCTTAGTGTGTGTCTCGCGACTGACCTGAAACATTTGGTCACGCGTCGACCCGGCTTCAGCGGGTCGAAGAACGCAGCAATCGGCTCAAGGGAATTTCCAAGTGATAAAAAAGATCCTGATCGCCAACCGCGGTGAAATTGCCGTCCGCATCGTGCGGGCGTGCGCCGAGATGGGTATCCGTTCGGTCGCGGTCTATTCCGATGCCGACCGCCACGCGTTGCACGTCAAACGGGCCGACGAAGCCCACAGCATCGGCGCCGAGCCTCTGGCGGGCTACCTCAACCCGCGCAAGCTGGTGAACCTGGCGGTGGAAACCGGTTGCGATGCCCTGCACCCTGGCTATGGTTTCCTGTCGGAAAACGCTGAATTGGCGGATATCTGCGCCGAACGTGGGATCAAGTTCATCGGCCCCGCCGCTGAAGTGATCCGCCGCATGGGCGACAAGACCGAAGCGCGCCGCAGCATGATCAAGGCCGGCGTGCCGGTTACCCCCGGCACCGAAGGCAACGTGGCCGACATCCACGAAGCGCTCACCGAAGGCGACCGTATCGGTTACCCGGTGATGCTCAAGGCCACGTCCGGTGGTGGCGGTCGCGGCATCCGTCGCTGCAACAGCCGCGAAGAACTCGAACAAGCCTTCCCCCGCGTCATCTCCGAAGCCACCAAAGCTTTCGGTTCGGCGGAAGTGTTCCTGGAAAAATGCATCGTCAATCCTAAGCACATCGAGGCGCAGATCCTCGGTGACAGCTTTGGCAACGTGGTGCATTTGTTCGAGCGCGATTGCTCGATCCAGCGCCGTAACCAAAAGTTGATCGAGATTGCCCCCAGCCCGCAGCTGACCCCCGAACAGCGCGCCTACATCGGTGACCTGTCGGTGCGCGCGGCCAAAGCCGTGGGGTACGAGAACGCCGGCACCGTAGAGTTCCTGCTCGCCGAGGGCGAGGTGTACTTCATGGAGATGAACACCCGGGTGCAGGTGGAACACACCATCACCGAAGAAATCACCGGGATCGACATCGTTCGTGAGCAGATCCGCATCGCCTCGGGCCTGCCGTTGTCGGTGAAACAGGAAGACATCCAGCACCGTGGCTTTGCGTTGCAGTTCCGTATCAACGCCGAAGACCCGAAGAACAATTTCCTGCCCAGCTTCGGCAAGATCACCCGTTACTACGCCCCCGGCGGCCCCGGCGTGCGCACCGACACGGCGATCTACACCGGTTACACCATCCCGCCGTTCTACGACTCCATGTGCCTGAAACTGGTGGTCTGGGCGTTGACCTGGGAAGAAGCCATGGACCGCGGCCTGCGTGCCCTGGACGACATGCGCCTGCAAGGCGTGAAGACCACCGCCGCCTACTATCAGGAAATCCTGCGCAACCCGGAATTCCGCAGCGGCCAGTTCAACACCAGTTTTGTGGAAAGCCACCCTGAGCTGACCAACTACTCGATCAAGCGCAAACCCGAAGAGCTGGCCCTGGCCATCGCCGCCGCCATTGCCGCGCATGCGGGTTTATGAATAAACAGCGGCAAGTTGTCAGCGGCAAGCTGCAAGTAAAGGCAGATTGGCTTTTTCTTGCGGCTTGTAGCTTGAAACTTGCCGCTATGAGGAGATACCAATGACTAAAAAGATCTTCGTTACTGACACCATCCTGCGCGACGCCCACCAATCGTTGCTGGCCACCCGCATGCGCACCGACGACATGCTGCCGATCTGCGACAAGCTCGACAAAGTCGGCTACTGGTCCCTGGAAGTCTGGGGCGGCGCAACCTTCGACGCCTGCGTGCGCTTCCTCAAGGAAGACCCATGGGAGCGCCTGCGCAAACTGCGCGCCGCGTTGCCCAACACGCGCCTGCAAATGCTGCTGCGTGGGCAGAACCTGCTGGGATACCGCCACTACAGCGATGACGTGGTCAAAGCCTTCGTGGCCAAGGCGGCTGTAAATGGCATCGACGTATTCCGCATTTTCGATGCGATGAACGACGTGCGTAACCTGCGCGTGGCCATCGAAGCGGTGAAGGCCGCCGGCAAACATGCCCAAGGCACCATCGCCTACACCACCAGCCCCGTGCACACCGTCGAGGCATTCGTCGCCCAGGCCAAGCAGTTGGAATCCATGGGCTGCGACTCCATCGCGATCAAGGACATGGCTGGCCTGCTGACGCCGTACGCCACCGGCGAACTGGTCAAGGCGCTGAAAGCCGAGCAGAGCCTGCCGGTGTTTATCCACTCCCACGACACCGCCGGCCTGGCTGCGATGTGCCAACTCAAGGCCATCGAAAACGGTGCCGACCATATCGACACCGCCATCTCCAGCTTCGCCTGGGGCACCAGCCACCCAGGCACCGAATCGATGGTCGCCGCCCTTAAGGGCAGTGAGTTCGACACCGGCCTCGATCTGGAGCTGCTGCAAGAGATCGGCCTGTACTTCTACGCGGTGCGTAAGAAGTACCACCAGTTCGAGAGCGAATTCACCGCAGTCGACACCCGCGTGCAAGTCAACCAGGTGCCGGGCGGCATGATTTCCAACCTGGCCAACCAGCTCAAAGAGCAGGGCGCCCTCAACCGCATGAGCGAAGTGCTGGCGGAAATCCCGCGGGTACGCGAAGACCTCGGTTTCCCACCGTTGGTGACCCCGACCTCGCAAATCGTCGGCACCCAGGCGTTCTTCAACGTGCTGGCCGGTGAGCGCTACAAGACCATCACCAACGAAGTGAAGTTGTACCTGCAAGGTGGCTACGGCAAAGCGCCGGGCGTGGTGAACGAAAAACTGCGCCGTCAGGCCATTGGCAGCGAAGACGTGATCGACGTGCGCCCGGCTGACCTGCTCAAGCCAGAAATGACCAAGCTGCGTGGGGAAATCGGTGGGCTGGCCAAGTCTGAAGAAGACGTGCTGACCTACGCCATGTTCCCGGACATCGGGCGCAAGTTCCTTGAAGAGCGCGAAGCCGGGACGCTGGCGCCGGAAGTGCTGTTGCCGATCCCAGAAGCCGGCGGCGTGGCCCGTGCCGGTGGCGAAGGGGTGCCGACCGAGTTCGTCATTGACGTGCACGGCGAAAGCTACCGCGTCGACATCACTGGTGTAGGCGTGAAGGCCGAAGGCAAGCGCCACTTCTACCTGTCCATCGACGGCATGCCGGAAGAAGTGGTGTTCGAACCGCTCAATGAATTCGTCAGCAGCGGCGGTAACCAGCGCAAGCACGCCACGGCGCCGGGCCATGTGAGCACCGCGATGCCGGGCAATATCGTCGATGTACTGGTCAAGGAAGGCGACATGGTCAAAGCCGGTCAGGCTGTGTTGATCACCGAAGCCATGAAGATGGAGACCGAAGTGCAGGCCGCCATTGCCGGTAAGGTGACGGCCGTGCATGTGGCCAAGGGCGATCGGGTCAACCCTGGCGAAATCCTGATTGAAATCGAAGGCTGATACAGCCTTCGATACAACCGCTTAATCCTCGGGGGAGCAGGTGCTCCCCTTTTTTTTGCGCCGGATTTGACGCCTTAGAACGCCATCGCCCACTGCCCCATCAAGCCTTGGTTGCGACTGTGGCTGCCGAAGGCGGCGGTGTAAGTCAGGCCCACGCTGTGTTCGGCCGACAGTGCCAGATCCAGGCCGGTGCGCAGGGTCAGGTTATCTCGGTCCAGGGACGTGCCGCCGATGGTGAACTCGCTGTTGAAGTCTTCGCGTTTCTCCTCAACGAACGACTGACGCACGCGACTGCTCACGTCGCCATACAGGTGTTTCCAACTGGCGCTCAGGTTCGGTTTGAGGGTCATCTGGTTATCCAGCGTGAAGTCCTTGGCCACCCGCAGACCCAAGGTGCTGCTGAGGTTTTGTTGAGTCTGAGACCCGACATTCAGCGCGCTGTAGCCGCCTTTTTCCTGAAAACCCTGACGGTGATAACGCGCGAAGCCGATACCGGCAAACGGTTCGGCGCGTAGGTCGCCGGTGTCCAATCGATAGCCCAATTCGGCGAATACATTCTGGCTGACGGCCTTGTATTGGCCGGTGAGATGTTCGCGGTAATCGATGAAATTGAAATCGACCTCGCGCTTGTTTTGCCCCGCGTGGCGGCTGTACAGCGCACCCAGGCGCAGTGCAATCGGCCCGTCCTGACGTGCCGCGTAAGCGCCCAGGTGCCAGCTGTCCACGTCGCCCTTGAAACGACCGGCGCTGAGGTCGCTAGCGGATTTGGCGCCCACCAGGCCGATCCGCCAAGCTTGATCGAGGGACCAGTCGGCACCCAGCAACACGCCTTGGCGACGCTGTTTCAAACCGGCGCTGCCGTGTTGTGCGTCGAGATTGCCGCTGCTTCCAAAGGCCTGCAGCCACACGCGGCCTGCCTCGTCGGTGTCGTTATCCAACTGGCGGATGGCCGAAAGCAGGCTGGCGTTCAAAGGCTCCAAGCTGGCTTGGGTGGCCGTGCCTAGGTTGGCGTTATGGCTGCCCGCCAGTTGCTCAAGCCAAACCCCCAGGCGACCGGGTTCGAGGCTGGCGAGATACTGCGCGTAATGTTCCAGATGGTATTTCTCCCGTGGGCCGAATTCATCCGATGCCAGCAGTTCGTCTACCGCCGCATCCAACACACGGGCCACGCTCAGGCCGTTGCGGCTGAGGGCACGGTCGGCGAAATAAAAGTCTTCCGGTGCGGGCGTCACCGGCTGATAAGGGTGTTTGGTGCTGCTCATTCTAAGTGGCTGCAGCACTTCATCCTCTGGCGCCATATCGCCGCGAGCCTGTGCATGTTGAGCCCCGATTGCACCCAATGCCAAGGTGATGGCGAGTGCGAATTGCTTGTGTATGAGCGGCATGTAAACCCACCTCGTGATGTATGAGGCGGGGAATTTAGCGAGGTGTCTGGGGGATAACTGTCAGGCCGGTTGCTGCGGGTTTGCGGGAGATGTCTCTAGTCCGTTGCGATAAAACAATTCGTTAAATCTGCACAGCATTGAGTGCACGGTGAATCAGGCGCGATCGACACCCTTCACCCCCGCCCCGCATAGCCCTTGCCGTAGTGCCGCTCCATGCGTGCCTGGATCAGTTCCAGGCCCAGGGACATCACCCAGTAGATGATCGCGGCGGTGGTGAGCATCTCGATGTAGCGGTAGCTCGAACGGCCGTAGGACTGCGCCAGGAACATCACTTCCCATACGCCCATCACCGAGATCAGTGACGAGTCCTTGAGCATCGAGATGAACTGGTTGGTGGCCGGCGGGATGATGGTGCGCATGGCCTGGGGCAGGGTGACGTGCCAGAAGATCTCACGGTCGCGCATGCCCAGGGCCAGGGCGGCTTCCCGTTGGCCCTGGGGGACGCCAAGGATGCCGGCGCGGAAAATCTCGCTCAGGTACGCGCCGTAGTTCAGTGAAAGCGCGATGATCCCGGCGACGATTGCGCCCGGCACCAGCCCCAGTTGCGGCAGGCCCAGGTAGATCAGCAGGATTTGAATCAGCAGCGGCGTGCCGCGGAAGAACGACGCATAGAAACTGGCAATGCCAAAGGCCACGGCGCTTTTCGACAGGCGCCCCAGGGCAGTGATAAAGCCCAGCACCGACGACGCCAGCATCGAGCACAGACACAGGAACAGTGTCAGCGCCGCGCCCTGCAGGAAGCCATTGGGCGCCAGGTGCACGCCGACCAGGTTGGGCAGCTTGTCGAGGATGATCGAGAACTTCAGGTCAAAGCTCAGGAAGAAGCTGGCGAACAGGGCAAACAATGCCGCCCAGGTCAGGTACAGGCGCGTGCGAAAACCGAACAGCCCGCGCGCAGGTTTGGGGAGATGACTCATTGGCTGATGTCGGCACCGATCCATTTTTGCGACAGCTTGCTCAAGGTGCCGTCCTGTTTCAACTGCGCGAAGACTTCACGCACTTTGCTGTCCCACTGCGGGTCGCCTTTTTCGATGGCTACCGAGTTGGGCTCGGCATACAGGGGCTCGCCAGCCAGCTTGAAGCGCTTGTCTTGATTCAGGCGCGGCTGGGCAGTGACCAGGTTGGTGAGGATCGCATCCAGGCGTACGCCCGCGCCCAGGCCGAGGTCCTGAAATGCCACGTTGTCGGTGTCGTACGGTGCGATTTGCACGTCTTCGAACGGGTACTGCAACTGCGTGTCCTCAGCGCCTTCGATCACCAGGTTTTTATTCAGGTAGCTTTCATAGCTGGAGGCACTGGTCAGGCCGACCTTTTTGCCGCTCAGGTCCTTGGCGCCGTGGATGCGCTCATCCTTGGCGTTGACCACAATCACCGCAGGCGAGGCGTAGTACTCAACCGGGAAGTCGAACACCTCGGCGCGCGCTTTGCTTGGGGTCATGGAGCAGATGCAGATGTCATAGCGCCCGCTCCAGCGGCCGGCGGCGATCACGTCCCAGGACGGCGTTTCCAGGCGCAGCTTCACGCCCAATTTCTGCGCCACGGCCTTGGCCACGTCGACATCGAAGCCGTCGAGCTGGTTCTGATCGTTGAGAAACGAAAACGGCGGGTAGCTTTCCATCAGCACGCCCACCAGTTCTTTTTTCTGTTCGATCCGATCCAGCGTGGCGCCGCCAAAGGCTTGGGTTGAAGCGGCCAGCATCGTCAGGCCCAGGGCCAATAGCGGTTTGAGTTTCAAAATGAACACCTGATTAAAAAAGAAGTTGTTATTAACCGATTGGTACGCATTAAATAGTTATAAGAACGACTCTCATAGTGAGTTATTTTCATAAGCATATGAGTAAAAGCTATATGGGCGCTAAAAGCACAGTAATTCTCGACGGCGGCATGGGCCGTGAACTGCAACGGCGCGGCGCGCCCTTCCGGCAGCCGGAGTGGTCGGCGCTGGCCCTGAGCGAGGCCCCGCAAGCGGTAGAGGCGGTGCACGCGGCCTACATCGACAGCGGCGCCGACGTGATCACCAGCAACAGCTACGCCGTGGTGCCGTTCCATATCGGCGAAGCGCGCTTTGCCGCCGAAGGCCAGGCCCTGGCGGCGTTGGCGGGTGAATTGGCGCGCCGCGCAGCGGACGCCTCGGGCAAAGCGGTGCGCGTGGCGGGGTCGTTGCCGCCGTTATTCGGCTCGTACCGGCCGGATCTGTTCGAGCCGGCGCGAGTGTCCGAATTGCTCACGCCTTTGGTGCAGGGCCTGGCGCCCTATGTCGACCTGTGGCTGGCGGAAACCCAGAGTTCCATCGCCGAGGCGCGGGCGATCCACGCCGGTCTGCCAAAGGACGGCAAGCCATTCTGGCTGTCGTTTACCTTGAAAGACGAAGACACCGATGAAGTGCCGCGCCTGCGTTCCGGCGAGCCGGTGGCGGACGCGGCCGAGGCGACGGCGCAATTGGGTGTACAGGTGCTGCTGTTCAACTGCAGCCAGCCTGAAGTGATTGGCGCGGCGATCGATGCGGCGCGTCAGACCTTCGAACGCCTGGGCGTGCAGATCCAGATCGGCGCCTACGCCAATGCCTTCCCGCCGCAACCCAAGGAAGCCACGGCCAACGACGGCCTGGACCCGCTGCGCGAAGACCTCGACCCGCCGGGCTACCTGCAATGGGCTGCCGACTGGCAGGCCCGTGGCGCCAGTCACCTGGGCGGCTGCTGCGGGATCGGGCCGGAGCATATTGCGGTGCTGGCGCAGAAGCTGAACTGACGTTTAAAGCGCCTGGCGGAACTCCGCCAGGCTCTTGAGCTGCCCCGAAGCGGTCTGATTGGCCTCCGATAACCATTGCTCAAAAGCCGCGCCCACCACCGGCCATTCCCCGTCCAAAATCGAATACCACGCCGTGTCCCGGTTCTGCCCCTTGACCACCATGTGCTGGCGGAACACCCCTTCAAAACTGAACCCCAACCGTTCGGCCGCGTACTTGGAGCGGGCGTTGCCGTTGTTGCATTTCCACTCCAGGCGGCGATAGCCCTGCTCGAAGGCGTACTTGGCCAGCAAGTACACCGCTTCGGTGCTTTTCGGCGAACGCTGCATCGGTGCGCCAAAGGTGACGTGGCCGATTTCGATGCGGCCCTGGGCCGGCACGATCGACATCAGGCTGAGGATGCCTTGCACCTCGCCGCTGGCGCGGTCGATCACGCTGAAGAAATACGGGTCGCCGTTGGCCGCGTGGTTGTTCAGCCAGGCATCGAACGCGGTGCGCTCGGTAAACGGGCCATAGGGCAAGTAATCCCACAGTTTGGGGTCGGCGCCGGGGCCTTCGAGGGCTTGCCACAGTTGCTCGGCGTGGCGTGCGGGGTCGAGTTTTTCCAGGCGGATAAAGCGCCCTTCGAGCAGTTGAGCGGAGGGGGCCGGGGCACCTTTCCAGTCGGCGAGGGAAGTGGGCATGCTGCGCTCCTTAAAGACCTTGGCGAAATTGAATGAAACCCGGACGTTCGGCGATGCGTTCATACAGTTGGATCGCGGTGGCATTGGTTTCGTGGGTCAGCCAGTGCACCTTGCAGCAACCGTCGGCTTTGGCGGTGGCGTAGACGAATTCGATCAGTTTGCGACCCACGCCGGTGCCGCGTTGGGCGGGGTCCACCAACAGATCCTGCAGGTAGCAGGAATTCTCGATGCTCCAGTTGGAGCGATGGTAGATGAAGTTGACCATGCCCACCGCCTTGCCGTCCTGCCAGGCCAGCGCCGAATGGGTCGGTTCTCTGGGGTCGATCAGGCGCTGCCAGGTGCTTTGGGTGACGGCGTCCGGCAGTTCGGTGTTGTAGAACTTCAAGTACGCCTGCCACAGCGGCAGCCAGGCGGCTTGGTCGGCGGCGGTGACTGGGCGGATGTCGATCTGGCTCATTCAGCAACTCCTTGGGGAATAAAGCGGGCGAGGGTCTGGTCGCGTACGTCGTCGCTGGCCGCCAGGCCGTTACGCACGCCGTTGATGTCGGCCTGGCTGCGGTTCTGGCTCAGCTTGCGTTTGCCGATCACGCGCTCGATGGGCAGGGCGAAGCCAACGATGGCCTTGAGCATGCCGTCAATGTAATCGGCCGGCGCATCGCTGACGGCCCACGGCTGCGGGCGGCCGCCTTCGTGGCGATCGGTCAAAGCGCTGACCACGGCCAGCAAGCGCTCGGCATCGGTGAACACCTCGGCCTTGCCGTAGGCGTGCACCGCCAGGTAATTCCAAGTGGGCACGACTTTGCCGTGTTCGGCCTTGGCCGGGTAGAACGCGGGGCTGACGTAGGCGTCGGCGCCAGCAAAGATCACCAAGGCTTCAGCGCCGTTTTGCAAGTCGCGCCACTGTGGATTGGCCTTGGCCATATGCCCGTACAACGTGCCATTGGCGCCCTCATCGGGGTTGAGCAACAGCGGCAGGTGGCTGGCTTGCAAGCCGTGTTCGCCGACGCTGACCAACTGCGCCAGACGGGTGTGCTGGATCAATTGCTGGATTTCTGGCAAGTCGTCGAGGGCAAAGGCGCGCGGTGTGTACATGATTATTTTCCTTGGCGAATGGCTGCATCCTAGGCAGGCTAATGGTCTGTTGTAAGAGCCATCTGTGGCCAATTTCATAGGTCCAATATGTCGCCCATCGCACCGCCTTTGTCATTCAACCCCGCCGGTATCGAGCTGGACCGCCGCCAGGGCCTGACCCGCCAGCTCTACGACGCCCTGCGCCAGCGTGTATTGGATGGGCGCTTGGTTGGCGGCACGCGCTTGCCCGCCAGCCGTGATCTGGCGGCGGCCTTGGCGATTTCCCGTAACAGCGTGGTGCGCGCCTACGATCAGCTGTATGCCGAAGGCTTTATCGAAGGGCGGGTGGGAGACGGCACCTATGTTGCCCAATTGCCGACCGCTGAAAAACTATCCACAAAACTGTCCACAGGGTTATCACCAGGCTTATCCCCAGCCTTATCCACAAATTGGCTGGATTTACCGGTTAATTCGCTCCCGAAAGTTATCCACAAGGCTGGATTGGGCCGCTTGGAAAACAACCATTTGCCGCCGCCGCCGGCTGGCCCGCCGAAGGCGTTTCGTGTCGGCGTGCCGGCCTTCGATCTGTTCCCGTTTGAGGTCTGGGCCAAGCTCAACGGGGCTTTCTGGCGCAAGCCGAACCTGGAGCAGCTGTGCTACGGCGACCCTGCCGGAGACGGTCGCCTGCGTGGCTTGATCGCGGCGTACCTGCGCAGTTCGCGGGGCATGCAGTGCTGCGCTGAGCAAATAGTGATCACCAGTGGCGCGCAGCAGGCGATCAGCCTTTGTGCACAGCTGCTGGTGGAGCCCGGTGACGGCGTGGCGGTGGAAAATCCGGGCTATCGCGCCGCGGGCCATGCCTTCGCCCTGGCCGGTGCGCACCTGCATGGTGTGCCGGTGGATGCCGACGGCATCGAGTGTGAGGTGCTCGATACCTTGGCTGACTGCCGCGTGGCCTATGTCACGCCGTCCCATCAGTACCCGCTCGGGGTGGTAATGAGCCTGGCGCGGCGCCTGGAACTGCTGGCCTGGGCCGAGCGCACGGGCGGCTGGATTATCGAGGACGACTACGATGGCGAATACCGCTACAGCGGTGCACCGCTGTCGCCCCTGGCTGCGCTGGATCGTAGCGGCCGGGTGCTGTACGTCGGCACGTTCGGCAAAGTCGCATTTCCGGCTTTGCGCCTGGGCTACCTGGTGTTACCGCCGGGGCTGGTGGATGCGTTCTCGCGGCGCCGCGCCGTGGACATGCGCCACTCGGAAGTCAGTACCCAGGCAGTCATGGCCGAATTCATGGCGGCGGGGCACTTTCAACGGCATATCCGCCGCATGCGCCGCGCCGCGCTGAGTCGGCGCAACACCTTGCTGGCAGGCTGGCCGGCGGCGCTGCCGGGGGTAGGCGAGTTGCCCACCGTGGCAGCGGGCCTGCACCTGACCGTGCGGGTGGACAGCCTCGCCCGGGAGCAACAATTGTTGGCACAGGCCCGCGCGGTGGATGTCGAGGTCAATGGCCTGAGCAGCTATTGGCTGCCGCACTCGGCCATTGCGCCGGATCAGCGCGCCGGCCTGGTGCTGGGGTTCGCCGCCGTGCCCGAGGCGGCCATCGCCCAGGCCTTGATGCGACTGCGTAAAGCCTGGTTATGACTGTGGCGAACTTCAGTAAAGGACAGTTCGCACATTGCCCAGGTGGCGGCCGGCTCAGGTGCCGGACTTGATCTTGGTCCAGGCCCGCGTCCTGGCGCGCTCGGCCTTGTTGTCGAGGGGTTTTAAGGTGTACAGCGTGGCCATCGCCGCCTCAGTGGGATAAAGGTTGGGGTTGTTGCGGATCGCCGGGTCGACCTGCTCGGTGGCGTCCTTGTTCGGGTTGGGGTAACCGACGAAATCGCTGATTGGCGCGATCACTTGGGGTTGCAGCAGGTAGTTGATAAAGGTGTAGGCGTCCTGCGGGTTTTTCGCGCCTTTGGGAATGGCCAGCATGTCGAACCAGATCGGTGCGCCTTCCTTGGGCAGGCGCATGTCCACGGTCACGCCGTTATTGGCTTCCTTGGCGCGGTTGGCGGCCTGGGAAAAGCTACCGGAGTAACCCACGGCCACGCAGATATCGCCATTGGCGATGTCGGCCATGTATTTGGAGGAATGGAAGTAGGTGATGTAGGGGCGGATTTTCAGCAGCAGCGCTTCGGCCTTTTCATAGTCCTTGGGGTTCTGGCTGTTGGGGTCCAGGCCCAGGTGTTGCAGGGCCAGGGGCAGGATTTCCGAAGGCGAGTCGAGCAGGGCGACGCCGCACTGCTTGAGCTTGCTGATGTTTTCCGGCTTGAAGATCAAGTCCCAGCTGTCCACCGGCGCATCGTCGCCCAACGCCGCCTTGACCTTGGCCGGGTTGAAGCCGATCAGGATGGTGCCGTACATGTAGGGCACGGCGAATTTGTTGCCGGGGTCGTTGGCCTCGATCAGCTTCATCAGCTTGGGGTCCAGGTGGTTCCAGTTGGGTAACTGGCTGCGGTCCAGAGGCTGGAACACGCCGGCTTCGATCTGTTTGGCCAGAAATACGTTGGACGGTACCACCACGTCATAGCCGGAGTTGCCGGTCAGCAGCTTGGCTTCCAGGGCTTCGTTGGTATCGAAGATGTCGTAGATCAGCTTGATCGCCGGGTTGGCAGCCTTGAAGTCATCCAGCGCCTTGGGCGTGATGTAGTCGAACCAGTTGTAGACCCGCAGGGTTTTTTCTTCGGCGTGCACGGCGCTGCTCGCCACGGCGGCGCAGAGCAACAGAGACTTGAATATGTTCATTCGGCTGACCCCTCAAAACCTTCGAGAACGTTGACGGCATTGATGCCGATTTCTTCCACCGCATAACCGCCTTCCATCACGAACAGCGTCGGCTTGCCGAGTTGGGCGATACGTTGCCCCATGGCCAGGTAGTCCGGGCTGTCGAGCTTGAACTGTGAGATCGGGTCGTCTTTGAACGTATCGACCCCCAGCGACACCACCACAATATCGGCGCCATAGCCTTCGATCTCGGCGCAAGCGCTGTCCAGTGCAGCGCTCCAACGCGCCCAGCCGGTGCCGGCCGGCAATGGGTAATTGAAGTTGAAGCCTTCGCCCGCGCCTTCGCCGCGCTCATCGGCATACCCGAGGAAAAACGGGAACTCGGCTTGCGGGTCGCCGTGGATGGAGGCGAAGAGCACGTCGTTGCGGGCGTAGAAAATCGATTGGGTGCCATTGCCGTGGTGGTAATCCACATCGAGGATCGCGACTTTGCGATGGCCCTGGTCGAGGAACGCCTGGGCGGCAATGGCTGCGTTATTGAGATAGCAATAACCGCCCATGAGGTCGGCGGCGGCGTGGTGACCGGGCGGGCGGCACAAGGCAAACGCACTGTGGGCACCGTTTTGGATCGCCTGCTGCGCGGTGAGCGCCACTTGCGCCGCGCTGTATGCCGCCTGCCAGGTGCCGGCGGTGATCGGCGCGCCGCCGTCGAAGCTGTAATAGCCCAATTGCCCGTGCAGGCTGGTGGGCATTACCTGGCGCAACGTGCGGGCGGGCCAGGTGTAGGGCAGCAAGTCGCCCTCATGACCCGACAGGGCCCAGCGTGCCCACGCGCCTTTGAAGAATTCCAGGTAGGCCGGGTCATGAATGCGTGCCAGCGGCGCCAGGCCAAAGTCGTGGGGCGCCTGCACTGGGCCGAGTTCGCGTTGCTGGACTCGCTGCAATACATGGTCGGCGCGGGAGGGCATTTCGAAACAGGGCATCAGTTGCCCATCCATCAGTTCGCAGCGGCCGTGGTGCAGGTGATGATCGTCCGAGTAGATCGTCAGCATGTTGTTGTTCTCGCGGGCTGAGGGTGATGCCTTGCAGTGTTGCCGGGCCGGCGCGGCAAGAGAACGACAGGAGCGGCCAAAAGGGGATAAATATGGCCAGGCGCGCTGTCCAGTCTGGCCTCTTTTGCCCCTTCATGGCCGGAACTGGCTCGGCGCGACCCCGCTCCAGCGCACGAAGGCATGTCGGAAACTCGCGGTTTCACTGAAACCCAACTGCTCGGCGATGCAGTGGATCGGCATCGCATCCTCTGCCAACCATTGCTTGGCGCGCTCGAACCGCAATTCGTCGAGCAACTCCTGGTAGCTGCTGCCCAGATCGTGCAGGTGCCGCCGCAAGGTGCGTGACGAGCAGTTCAGCTGTTCGGCCAGCCGATCCAGCCCCGGCGCGGCGTGCAGTTGCGAGGCCAGTAACTGGCGCACGCGCCCCAGCCACGCCTGGCGCCCGGTGAATTCGGTGTTCTGTTTGCGGCAGCGTTCGGCCATGGCGCGATGGGTGATGGCATCGGCCAGCGGCAACGGTTGATCGAGCCAGTGACGGTCGAAGGCAAACGCGTTGCCGGCGGCCTGGAACTGCAACGGGCAGGTGAAACGTTCGCGGTAGCGTGCCTGATAGGCCGGCGCCGGATAGTCGAAGCGCGCCCCCAACAGTGGCAGCGGCTGGCCGAGCAGGTCGTCGCAGATGACTTTGAGCGACACCAGGCACAGCTCGATATTGAACGCGGCCAGCGCCGGGTCTTCCCGATAATCGCTGGCAGTGAACCAGATCCGTTGGCCGTCCTCTTCAAGGCTCAGCTCGAAAAGTGTTCCCAGCAATGCGGGGTAGCGCAGCGCCAGGCGCAAAGCGTCACCGAAGGTGGCACTGGTGAGCAGCGCATAACCCAGCATGCCGTAGGACGACACGTGCATGCGCTGGCCCAGGTCCAGCCCCAGGTCGCGGCGCAGCGCTACGGCATTGGCGCAGACCCGCATCTCCTGACGCGTGGTGATTCGCGTGTCGGGCTGGTGCAGGTCCGCGCTCGCAATGCCGCTGCCGGCCAGCAGCACCTGCTGATGGATGCCGTCGGCGCTGAAGGCGTCGAGTACCAGCGAAACGGCGTTGAGGGTGGTCAGGTGCGAGTGCAGCATGGGGTAAGTCCCTGGGACGATTGCCAGAAGCGAGCAATTCCCATGCCGCGTGCAATGCCCGATCAGAGGTTGAAGAACAACCGACGGGCTTGCTCCAGATTGATTTCGCTGCGGTAGTAATCCAGCCGCTGCTGCGCGTTCAGCCCATTGACGGTGTCGGCGGCCAGCCCCAGACGGCGCTCGGCCGGGGTTTTCAACCGAGCGGAAATAAACGCCTTGGCCGGCGTCCATGACGTTGAGTAGTGGAAGTGGGCGTACCAGAGCACTTCATGGGTGGTGCGATCGGCGACGGTGTATTCATCCAGGTAATCGGGCTTGGCGCTCTTGAGTCGACGGCGGCTCATGGTTTTCTTCAAAGTGACTTTGTGGCGTTGCAGCAGCCAATCCACACCGGCGATGGTCGGCGGCTTTTCGCGGATCATGCGCAGCATATGTTGCGTGGCCTCTTGGTAGAGTTCGGCGGTGGCCTCTTTGAGTTTGCGGCTGAGAATCGCGGCGGCGCGGTGCTGGTCGGCGGTAAGGCTGGCCGACGCCAAGCCATGCTCGATGGCCTGGTCGGTCTCTTCCAGCCGCAGGGCGTGCTGGTGGTACAGGTACTCAATGCCCATTGCGGTGCGGGTGGGCTTGGCCGCCTGTTCGTCGGCGCGGGTCTTGAAGCTGTGCAAATCGTCGAGAAACCCCTTGGCTTTATCGAGGGCAACCTGGATATCCGGCACGGCGGGCGGCGTTGGCGTCGGTGTGCTGATGCGCTGCACGTACACATCCTGACCTTTCTGGTGATAGGTCGCGATCACCTGCTGTGTGATCGGCGACTTGATATCCACCAGGCCGGTTTCCAGTCCGACCGGCGTCAAGCGCGGTTCGCCGATCAATACGCCGTTGTAGCGGGTGTGGATGAATTTCATCTTGGGCTTGGGCGGCGTGGGCGGCGGCGTGGGGCGGCTCCTGAGGGCATCGCGGTCCAGGTGCAGGAGGGCCAGTTGCACCTGCGTGTCTTGTGAGTATTGGCGTATTTTGCTGCGCAAACTGGCCAGCTGCTCGGGAATGATGGCGTCGGCAAAATCTTGCGGCAGGTCTTCGAGGCGCTCATCGATCACGGCAAATTGTTCGATCAGACTCCCCAGCGCCTCGATGCGCTCATCCAGGCGTGTTTCGCTGCGCTCGTGCAAGGTGTCGCGCAGGGCCTGGATCGCGATATCGGCGGCATTGACGATCTGGTCCAAGGCCTCCCACGCATCGGGCGCGCTGCTCAGCGAGGCTTCACGCATGCACAGGTTGCGCGCCATGGTCACTTGCATGGCCCGTAGATCGCTGCTGTTGTAGGCGGGTAGGCGTTTTTTCCGTTCCTGGATCTGGCGCAGCCCTTCGGAGGGCAATTGGCGTAACTGTTCGAAGCGCGACTGCACGTAGTCCAGGCGTTCGATCATGTCTCGGTTCATTTCGGTGAGGGTTCGAGCGTCTTCGATATGTCGCTCTTGGGGTGCATGAGCCTGGCGTTCGATCTGGTCCAACACGCGGCGGAACACCGGGGTAAAGCTGCGCTGGGTCTCGCTGATGCTGGCTTCGGATAAATCCAGCTGTGCCTTGAGGTAGGCCATGGCCCTGGGCTGGTAATCGGGCAAGGGGTCAAACACGTTCAGTTCTTTGAGCTGTTGCAGTGCGGTTTCATAGTCCGCGCGCTGGCTGGCGAGCTTTTGCAGGTAAAGCTGGCGCTTGGCCTCGGTCGAGGTGCCGGGGGCATCGGTCATGGCTGTGTGCGCTTGCTGCAATTCAACCTGTGCGGTTTTTTTGGCTTTCTCGAAGGCTTGCAGTTTGTCGCGCAGTTGCTTGGCTCTTTCCGCGGCTTCAAGGCTGGCTCGCTTGATCGCCCGTTTGGGGCCACCACCGCGCAAGCGCAAGCGGGTATCGATAAACCATTGGCCGGCGGCATTGTGCACCAGCATCGGCCCGCTACGTTCCGGTTGTTTCGGATCGACGATGTGCACCGGCTCGTCCGGTTGAGCCGAGACCTGAAACCAGCGTGCGCCCACGGGCACGTAATAGTGCTGCCCTGAACGGTAGAGGTGCTGATAAGTACCGGCTTCGGCGATGGGAGCACTCAGGTCTGAGGGCTTATCCACTTTGAAGCGGTCCAGGACGGTGCCGAGTTTTTCGGGCAGGCGATTGACGGCGCCGAGGATGTTCAGCGGGGATCCACGTTCGGTCAACGGGTCGCTCGCCGGGGTGGCAAGCACTTGTTGGATGACGAGTTTCTTGACTGGCGGTTCCGCCTCCGGCCCCCGGCGCGCTGCCAGTGTCGGGCCTATACGCGAATGGCGTGTGGCGATGTGCAGGGTGATCGCCAGGCCGAGGTTGAGCAGCACGTCGGTGAGGGTGGCTTGTTGCGTCGCGGTGTCGTGTTGCTGTTCGGCCTCGGCCAATTGCTTGAGTTGATCGAGGATCTGCCAAATCCACGCCGCGGTGCCAAGCGTCGGGCTGAGAAAGGGCAGCACGGCATTGAGCAGGGTCCAGCCGGCCTGCTTGAACGTTGCCCAGCGGCTTTCGGCGTTGGACACCGACGTGCGGTCCGCCAAGGCGATCAGTGCCTGCGCGTTGGCATTGAACAACGTCCCCAGCAGGTCGCCGTTCAACACGGTGTTGGCCAGGGTCATAGGGCCGCTCAGGGTCCAGAGTTTATCGGGCTCGACCAGGTACTCGGCAACCGCCCACGGCGACGGCAGGTCCCCTGGGAATACGTAGTTGGCGTAGTCCTCGCGCACCGCGTCGGGCAGCCAGGCCAGGACCGAGCTGCGCAGCGATTCCGATTGCGCGATCGCATAGATCAGGTTGGCGGGCGAGGCGTATTGAACCAGCGGTGGGTCGAACAGTGGGCGATACAGCAGGCAGGGGCCGGCCGTGAGGCTTTGCGGGCCGATCACGTACATGTTTTCCACCGTGTCATACGTGCCATCCGTGCGGCGTTTGGGCGCGAACGCCAACGGGCGCATGACAATCGTCTGGTTATCGACTTTGCGCTCGTGGGCCTCGGCATTCATCAGCGCGGCGATGTAACGGTAGCCTTGCTCGTCGATTCCGTTCTGTTGGCGAAGTTTGCTTTGCAGCGCCATCAGCGGCAGTTGGATACGCACCTGTTCGGTGTACAGATTCCTGCGCCGCGCAGCTTCCTGGCGAATATCCACCAATTGGGCTTTGATCAGCTCGGGGTAGTTCTTGCCGATATCCACCTCTTGAATCAGTTGCTCTACGTAATCGACGGTCAGCCAGGCGGGCAGCTGTGCGCCGTTGGGCAGTTGAACCGTCTTGGTGCCCAGGGGCAGTGCGATCAAGTTCTGCAGCGCCAGCTCCACCAGGGTAAAGGTGGTGGTCTCGGTGGCGCCGGGCACGATGAACGTGCCCCAGGTGACGACGCTTTGCACCCTCACCACGACTTTGTCCAAGGGCAGATGCTGGGCGTCCGGGTGGTCAATCAGCACCTGTTGCCTGAGCTGGGCCAGGGCGTACTCCTCGATGCCGGGGATGCCATCGAGGTAGGACTGGCCGGCATGCTGGCTATTAAGGGCCGCGAGGTCTTTGAGGTGCCGCGCGTAGTTGTTCAAGTCTGCGGTGGAGCCGGCGCTCAGCCAGTCGGGCAGGGCATCGCGATACCACTCCAAGCCTGGGCCTTTCTGCGCCGCCGCATCATCCGCGCCAGGGGTTGAGTTCAACGCGCTGTTGATCCGGCTGGGGCTGCCCTGGCGCAGATCGGAGAAATCCATCGCGCCAACGGCGTCCACCTGTTGAGCGATGAAGGTGCAGGCCAGGTAATCGAAAAAGTGACCGTCGGGCTCATACAGGCGCCATTGCAACCCTGACAGCTGTGCCTGTGGCCCAACGTGATCGGGCAATGACTGGCCTAACTGCTGCAAAGAATCGAACTTCTCATAGCCCTTGAGCAGGGAGTAACTGAGGATGACCGGGCGCCCTTGAACCTGCCCCGACAGCACCGCGAACATCAGCGGAGTGAACCCCTGTGCCGATTCGCCATGCAACTGCTGGACCTCGACGATGCTGGCGGTGCTGGTGTACGGGTCGTCGACCTGCCGAGTGGCGCGCTCGGGCAAGCGGAACAGCCGACGTGCCATGGCGTGGTCGGTCTCGTCCCAGCCTTCGACGTTTTGCACGTTCCAGCCATTGCGCAGGGTGCTGGACAGTTCCTGCCAGCGCGGGCCCAGGGTATTGCTCTCGTTCCAGTACTCGACCAGGTATTCCTGAAACACACTGAGCATCACCGGGGCACGGGTGTTGAGGATTTTTGCGATGTCGGTCATGCGCACGGGCAAATGCACCGGCGGGTCGGTCACCGGTTGGCGGGTGAGAAAATGTTCGCCCTCGATACACAGCGCCGGTACGGCAAGCACTGCCTGGCGCGCCAGCAGATCGCTCAGCGCGTGATAGTCGGGCGGCCCGGCCACAAGTTCATCGCCTACCAGGGTCCAGGTTGGCGACCCCATCAGGGTGCTGCCGGGGTCGATGTTCAGGTTCGGATAGTGTTCGTTCAGCGCCTGGCGCAACGTTGCGGTGGCGGCTTCGCGGAAGGAGGGGCCTGCATAGAACTGCGCGATCAGCTCCAGGCTGGGGTCATTGCCCGTGGGTTGTTGCGTGGAAGTGGAGGTTGAAGAGGTCATGGGGGCATTCCTGTGGTGCCGGCTGATGGAAAACACCCGAGCGAGGGCTCGGGTTTTCCATGCTAGGCACCGCCAGGTCAGCGGCGGGAGTGACTATGTATCGGACGTCAGCTCAGTTCGCCGCACAGGTCCAGTTCGACCAGACGACGGACCTCGGCAGTGGGCAGCCCCGCCCCGAGCAGGGCGTTGAGCTTGCCGAACGCCGCCTCACGGGTCATGCCGCCACCGGACAGCACACCGACGCCGCGCAAGCGGCTGCCAGCTTCATACACGTCCAGTTCTACGCCGCCTTCATGGCATTGGGTGATGGCCACCACCACCACGCCCTGATTCTGTGCGCGCTGCAGGCTGGCGAGGAAGGCCGGATTGTCGCTGGGCCCGGTGCCGCTGCCGTAGCATTCCAGGATCAGCGCTTGGATGCCGCTGTCGATCAGGCTGTCGAGCAGCGCCGCCGAAAGACCGGGCACCAGAGGCAGCACGCCGACGTTCGCCAGCGCCTTGGGCTGGCGATAGCCCAAGGTATCGGCAATGGCATCGACCTTGGCTGCGCCGCCCTGACGCTGTAGCGCGGCGAAAGGGTGACGGCCGAAGCTGCGGATTTTCGCGCAGCGGGTCGGCGCCATCAGCGCGCCGTGGAAGTACAAATGCACGCCCGGTGCCAGGCCCGCGCCCAGCGCCAGCAGGGCGCCGCGGACGTTTTCCCAGGCATCGCTGTCGGGCACGCCCGCCGGCAGCATGGAACCGGTGAACACCACCGGCGCCGGCAGGCCCAGCAGTTGGAACGCCATGGCCGCCGCGCTGTAGGCCAGGGTGTCGGTGCCGTGCAGGATCAGCACCGCGTCGCAGCCGTCGTCCACGGCCTCGACCACGGCGCAGCGCAGGTGCTGCCAGTAGGTCGGGGTCATGTTGGCGCTGTCGATCAGCGGGGACATTTCACGGAAGCGCCAGGTAGGCACCTTCACGTCGGCAAACTGTTCGCGCATGCGCGCTTCGAAACCCGACGCGGGCGCCAGGCCGTTGGCGCTGGCCTGCATGCCGATGGTGCCGCCGGTGTAGAGCACCATGATGTTGTTGGCTGGGGACATCGAGAATTCTCCTGAACGAAAAACGCCGCCGGGCCCCGAGCATGCCCAAGGCCGGGCGGCGTGTCATCTACCTACGCTCAACGTTGCGTTTGAGCGTTCAGTTCAGCGCTCGCTTGAGCGGCTGGCTCGGACTTGACCGGGTTGGCCGGCCAAGCCTTGCGATCCAGGTCCAGGTCCGGGAACTGGCTGGAGTCGAACACCGGGGTCTTGATGCCCGCTGCGCGCTGGTCGTCGTAGTCCTTGAGGATGCGCATGGCGATCTTGAACAGGAACGCCAGGGCGAACAGGTTGACGAACGCCAGCATGGTCATGGTGATGTCAGCGAAGGCGAACACGGTGCTCAGGTTCTCGATCGAACCCCAGAAAATCAGCACCAGTACCAGGGTGCGGTAGCCCATCAGCACTTTGCGGTTGTTGCCCACCAGGAAGCGCAGGTTGCTCTCGCCGAGGTAGTAGTTGTACATGATCGAGGTGAACACGAACAACGCCAGGGCTACCGAGATGAACATGCGGCCCCAATCGCCGACCACTGCCGCCAGGGAGTTCTGGGTCAGGGCAATGCCGTCGCCTTCAAAGCCTGGGGTGTAGAAACCGGAGAGCAGGATCAGCAGCGCGGTGCAGGTGCAGATCACGAAAGTGTCGAGGAACACGCTGAATGCCTGGACCACGCCCTGGGCGATCGGGTGCTCAACCGAGGCAACTGCCGCCACGTTAGGCGCACTGCCCAAACCGGCTTCGTTGGCGAACACGCCGCGCTTGACGCCCATGATGATGGCGCTGCCCACCAGGCCGCCGAAGGCTTGGTCGAGGCCGAAGGCGCTCTTGACGATGGTCGCGAGCATGGCCGGTACGTGGTCGAATTGCAGCACGATCACGTACAGAGTCACGGCGATGTAGACCAGGGTCTTGACCGGCACCAGCAGGTCGGCGATCGACGCGATGCGCTTGATCCCGCCGATAAACACCAGGCCCAGCAATATCGCCAGGGCCAGGCCGGTGTAGGTGGTGTCCAGGCCGAAGGCGTTGTTCAGCGAGTGGGTCACGGCATGGGCTTGCAGGCCGTTGAAGGCAAAACCGAAGGTCACTAACAACAGGAACGCCATGACCATGCCCAGCCAGCGTTTGTGCAGACCGTGCTGGATGTAATAAGCCGGGCCGCCACGGAAGGTGCCTTCCGCGTCTGTACGCTTGTACAACTGGCCGAGGGAGCACTCGATAAAGCTCGAAGACATGCCCACCAATGCGGTGACCCACATCCAGAACACGGCACCCGGGCCGCCGAGGGTAACGGCAATGCCGACACCGGCGATGTTGCCGGCACCCACGCGCCCGGCGAGGCTGAGCATCAGCGCCTGGAACGAGCTGAGCTGGCCGGCACTACTCTTGAGGCTGTCGCGAAACACCGAAAACATGTGGAAAAAGTGGCGTAGCTGTACGAAACGCGAGCGGATCGTGAAATAACCGCCGAGCCCGACAATGAGCACGATCAGTACTTTCCCTGAGAGGAAGTCGTTGATGACTTCGAGCATGGAGTGTTCCTCGCTGATTTTTCTAATGGCAAACGCAGGACGGCTCAAAGACGTCGCATCGCACCAGGCAGTGCGCGACGGTTCGACCCCAATCCTTTTGCGGGTTGTTATTCATGCGGTTTCGCGGATTTCCGGGCGTCGTTACCGACAGCCGCAGACGCGAAGAGGGGCGGCACTATACCTAGGCGAACGTGATCCGTCTGCTCGGGCTGATTAAAGGTTTCAGCCAAGCTGTTGCAGGCAAGGTGGGTTTGCAGGGCGATATTGGATTTTTTATGGGCTTCATTTCACAACCTTGAGGCAAAAAAAAGGGCCTGAAGAACGAGCCTTCAGGCCCTCAAAAGGTGAGAGGTGTCTAGTCCCTCAACCTGGTGAGCGGTGCATCTAACGCTTAGGCCTTCAGCGGGACCAAGCGTGGGGCAATCATGTTTTCGGGGCGCAGGATGTCGTCGAGCATGGCGTCGTCGAGCAAGCCTTCTTCGCGCACCAGTTCCAGCACACCGCGGCCGCTTTCCAGGGCGATACGCGCAATGCGGGTGGCGTTTTCATAGCCGATGTACGGGTTCAGCGCGGTGACCAGGCCGATGGAGTGCTCCACCAGTTCGCGGCAGCGGGCTTCGTTGGCGGTGATGCCGACGATGCAGTGCTCGCGCAGCATGTCCATGGCGCGTTGCAGCAGGCGGATCGAGTCGAAGATCTTGAAAGCGATCAGCGGCTCCATCACGTTCAGTTGCAGCTGGCCGCCTTCGGCCGCCATGGTCAGGGCCAGGTCGTTGCCGATGACTTGGAACGCCACCTGGTTGACCGCTTCCGGAATCACCGGGTTGACCTTGCCGGGCATGATTGAGCTGCCTGGCTGGCGTGCCGGCAGGTTGATCTCGTTGATGCCGGTGCGTGGGCCGCTGGACAGCAGACGCAGGTCGTTGCAGATCTTCGACAGCTTCACCGCAGTACGCTTGAGCATGCCGGAGAACAGCACGAAGGCGCCCATGTCGGAAGTGGCTTCGATCAGGTCGGCCGCCGGAACCACGGGCTGGCCGCTGATGACGGCCAGGCGCTGTACGGCCAGGGCCTGGTAGCGCGGGTCGGCGTTGATGCCGGTGCCGATGGCGGTGCCGCCCAGGTTCACTTCGGTCAGCAGCTCTGGCGCCAGGGTTTTCAGGCGGGCCAGGTCTTCACCGAGAGTGGTGGCGAAGGCGCGGAATTCCTGGCCGAGGGTCATCGGCACGGCGTCTTGCAGTTGGGTGCGGCCCATTTTCAGCACGTGGCTGAACTCTTCGCCCTTGGCGGCGAACGCCTGGATCAGGCTGTCGAGGCTGGCCAACAGCGCGTCATGGCCCAGCAGCAGACCCAGGCGGATCGCGGTCGGGTAGGCGTCGTTGGTCGACTGCGCCATGTTCACGTCGTTGTTGGGGTGCAGGTACTGGTATTCGCCCTTCTGATGGCCCATGGCCTCCAGCGCGATGTTGGCGATGACTTCGTTGGCATTCATGTTGGTTGAAGTGCCGGCGCCGCCTTGAATCATGTCCACCACGAATTCTTCGTGGAAATCGCCGCGGATCAGACGGGCACAGGCTTCGCTGATGGCAGCGTGCTTGGCTTCGCTGAGCTGGCCCAACTCGCGGTTGGCATCAGCGGCGGCTTGCTTGACCATTGCCAGGCCGACCACCAATTTCGGGTAATGCGAAATCGGAACGCCCGAGAGGCGGAAGTTGTTCACCGCTCGCAGGGTTTGGATGCCGTAATACGCTTGAGCGGGTACTTCGAGTACGCCAAGCAGGTCTTTTTCTGTGCGGAATGATGCAGCGGAGGACATGACGGAAATCATCTCGATATGGACCCGGGCTAAGCCGGAACGCTGTGAATCCTAGGCTTCTGGACGTTTCAGGGCCAATGCTGTTAAACACTATCCTATGCACAAACGGCATAATGGGCGTGTGACCCGGCTAACGTGGCGGGCGTGTGTGCCAAAATGGTGCATATCCGTGGGAGGAAGTGATGAACCTTGAGAGCAAATGGCTGGAAGACTTCAGTGCCCTGGCGGCGACCCGCAGCTTTTCCCAGGCGGCGGAGCGGCGCTTCGTCACCCAGCCGGCGTTCAGCCGACGCATCCGCAGCTTGGAAGCCGCGTTGGGCCTGACCCTGGTCAACCGCTCGCGCACTCCCGTGGAACTGACGGCGGCGGGGCAGTTGTTCCTGGTCACCGCGCGCACCGTGGTCGAGCAACTGGGCGAAGTGCTGCGCCATTTGCATCATTTGGAAGGCGGGCAGGGCGAAGTCATGCAGGTGGCGGCCGCCCACTCCCTGGCGCTGGGGTTCTTCCCACGCTGGATCGCGCAACTGCGCAACGAAGGCCTGAACATCGCCACGCGGCTGGTGGCCACCAACGTCGGCGATGCCGTGCATGCCCTGCGTGAAGGTGGCTGTGATTTGATGCTAGCGTTCTACGACCCGGACGCAGCAATGCAGATGGACGCCGAAATCTTCCCGTCCCTGCACCTGGGCAACACCGAAATGCTGCCGGTGTGCGCCGCCGATGCCAACGGCAAGCCGCTGTTCGATCTGGAAGGCGAGGGCAGCGTGCCGTTGCTGGCCTACAGCGCCGGTGCCTTCCTGGGCCGCTCGGTGCATTTGCTGCTGCGCCAGCGCGCCTTGCGCTTTACCACTGTGTACGAAACCGCCATGGCCGACAGCCTCAAAAGCATGGCGCTGGAAGGCTTGGGTATTGCGTGGGTGCCGCAACTGAGCGTGCGTGCCGAACTGGCCCGCGGCGAGTTGGTGGTCTGCGGCGGGCCGCAATGGCATGTGCCGCTGGAAATTCGTCTGTACCGCTGTGCGTTGGTGCGTAAGGCGAATGTGCGGTTGTTGTGGCGTAAGTTGGAAGGTGGGGCGGCGCAGAATACTTGAGCCAACACAGATCAAACGTGGGAGCTGGCTTGCCTGCGATAGTGGTGTATCAGCCGACATTTCAGGCACTGACCTTCCGCCATCGCAGGCAAGCCGGCTCCCACAGGTTTTGTAGTGTTTTCGCTGACCTGAAAGTCAATAAAACCGCCGGTTTGCGCCACTGGACAGATGATCGTTCCAGGGGCTGTTTATCTGAATTATTACGGTATACTGCGCGGCCTTCGGCCGGTCCAACCGGCCACCATTCGTACAACAAGCCACGCCGGATTTCCCGCGTGGCTTGTTGTTTTTTGACGCGCCTGCGGGCGCCCAGAGAGAAGAGGCACGACGATGAGTGCATTGGTTGGCGTGATCATGGGCTCCAAGTCCGATTGGTCCACCCTTAGCCACACCGCCGATATGCTGGAAAAACTCGGCATTCCGTACGAAGTGAAGGTGGTCTCTGCCCACCGCACCCCGGACCTGCTGTTCCAGTATGCCGATGAAGCAGAATCCCGAGGCATCGAGGTGATCATCGCTGGCGCCGGCGGCGCAGCGCACCTTCCCGGCATGTGTGCGGCCAAGACCCACCTGCCGGTGCTCGGCGTGCCGGTGCAATCGTCGATGCTCTCGGGCGTGGATTCGCTGTTGTCCATCGTGCAGATGCCGGCCGGCATCCCGGTGGCGACCCTGGCGATCGGCAAGGCCGGCGCGATCAACGCCGCGTTGCTGTCTGCCAGCATCCTGGGCGCCAAGCACCCGCAGTTCCACGCGGTGCTGAAAAAATTCCGTGCTGAACAGACAGACAGCGTGCTGGACAATCCAGACCCACGCATCGCCTGAGGTTGTAGACCATGAAGATCGGTGTAATCGGTGGCGGCCAGCTGGGCCGCATGCTCGCCCTGGCGGGCACCCCGCTGGGGATGAACTTCGCTTTCCTGGACCCGGCGCCGGACGCCTGCGCCGCGGCCTTGGGTGAGCATCTGCGCGCTGACTACAGCGACCCGGATCACCTGCGCCAACTGGCCGACGAAGTGGACCTGGTGACCTTCGAGTTCGAAAGCGTCCCGGCTGAAACCGTGGCCTTCCTGTCGCAATTCGTGCCCGTGTACCCGAGCGCCGAAGCCTTGCGCATCGCCCGCGACCGTTGGTTCGAGAAAAGCATGTTTAAGGACCTGGGCATCCCGACCCCGGACTTCGCCGATATCCAGTCCCAAGCGGACCTGGAAGCCGCCGTCGCCCGCATCGGCCTGCCGGCCGTGCTGAAAACCCGCACCCTGGGTTACGACGGCAAGGGCCAGAAAGTGCTGCGCACCGAAGCGGATGTGATTGGCACCTTCGCTGAACTGGGCAGCGTTGCCTGCCTGCTGGAAGGCTTTGTGCCCTTCACCGGCGAGGTCTCACTGATCGCCGTGCGCGCCCGCGATGGCGAAACCCGTTTTTACCCGCTGGTGCACAACACCCACGACAGCGGCATCCTCAAGCTGTCGGTAGCCAGCACCGATCACCCATTGCAGGCCCTGGCCGAAGACTATTCCAGCCGTGTGCTCAAGCAACTGGATTACGTCGGCGTGATGGCGTTCGAGTTCTTTGAGGTCGACGGTGGCCTCAAGGCCAACGAGATCGCCCCACGCGTTCACAACTCCGGGCACTGGACCACCGAAGGCGCCGAGTGCAGCCAGTTCGAGAACCACCTGCGGGCGGTAGCAGGCTTGCCGCTGGGCTCCACGGCCAAGGTGGGCGAGAGCGCGATGCTCAATTTCATCGGCGTGGTCCCGCCGGTAGAGCGCGTGATTGCGATCGACGACTGCCACCTGCACCACTACGGCAAGGCCTTCAAGGCCGGGCGCAAGGTCGGCCACGCCAACCTGCGTTGCCAGGACCGCGCGACGCTGCAGGCGCAGATCCTCAAGGTCGAAGCGCTGATCGCCGAGCAATAAGCCTCGGCACGGCGGGAACCATTGGGCCCCGCCGTCTCTCTGAATGCAGGGTGGTAAAGCCTGGCTAGGCTTTGCCATGACACACATTCATTCAGAGGGAAATGCCATGGGTATCATCGGAACCATTTTTATCGGCCTGATCGTCGGTCTGCTCGCGCGTTTCCTCAAGCCTGGCGACGACAGCATGGGCTGGATCATGACCATCCTGCTCGGTATCGCCGGCTCCCTGGCCGCGACTTACGGTGGCCAGGCGCTGGGTATCTATCAGGCAGGTCAAGGTGCTGGCTTCATCGGTGCGCTGGTCGGCGCAATCGTCTTGCTGGTGATCTACGGCCTGATCAAAAAGAAGTAATCAGCCGACAAAGTCCTCTGCGCTGCGCAGGCGCAGAGGGCTAGAATGCTCGGCACTTGTACTTGCCGAGCCTCTCCATGCGCCGTTTTCTATTGATTTTTCTCCTGCTGGGCACTGGCCTGGCACACGCCGGCGAACTGCCGGAAACCGACTGGCTCGACCTGATGCCGCTGTCGGACCAAAAGGCCCTTGAGGCCATGCCCGAGATCGATCACAACTCCCCCGAAGCCCAGGGCACCTTTACCGACAAAGGCGGCTTGAAGCAGAGCAAAGGCTTGCCGGCGGTGATGTATTCCACCAAGACCGTGGCCGCCATGAACGGCAAGAATATCCGCATCGGCGGTTACCCGGTTCCGCTGGAAACCGACGCCAAGGGCCGCAGCACGCTGTTCTTTCTGGTGCCGTACCCAGGGGCCTGCATTCACGTACCGCCACCGCCGCCCAACCAACTGGTGCTGGTGCGTTATCCCAAGGGGTTGAAGCTGGACGATATCTACACGCCGCTGTGGGTGACCGGCACGTTGAAGGTGGAGACGGTGAATAACGATTTGGCCGACGCGGCCTATGCGCTGGATGCGGGCAAGGTGCGAGTAGTCAAGGAATCCGATCTCTAAGCCGCAATACCATCAATGTGGGAGGGGGGTTGCCCCTTCCCACATTGGGTTCTTTATCTACAGCGCGATGCCGGTGATGCTTACGCCCAGGGTATGGCGTTCGTTCGGCGCCAGCGTTACCACATCGTCCAGCACGTTCGCCGTCTCGATGCACAGCATGTTTTGCCAGCCGTCATCGGCCATATCGTCGAAGGCTTTGGCCCGCTCGGTCCAGGGGTTCCAGATCACTGTCGATTTAGAGCCCTGGGCCGTGAGCTGGATGCGGCGCTGCCAGTCTTTGTCGACGATGCTCACCTGCGCGGGCGTATCGAGGTAGATGCGGTCGGTCTCGGCGTTGAAGCGCAGCGGGCCGGACTGGGTCTTACTGGTCCAGCCGTCGGCGGTGTCGATATATGTCGTGCCGTCCAGGCCTTCGACCTGAACCTGGCGCACATCGCTGACGGCGAAGTAGGTATGCAGCGCCTGGCTCAGAGTCACGGTGTCGGTGCCGCGGTTGTGGCTGGTCAGGCGGATGTGCAGTTGCTCGTCCAGCAGCAGGCTCAGGGTGAGATCGACCTGATGGGGCCAGCCGGGGAAGCCGCCCGCAGGTACCGGTAGCCCCAGGTCGATGCGCAAGGCGTCGCCTTCAAGCTCGGTTCCGGCCAATTCCCAGCGTGCGGTGCGCGCAAACCCGTGAGCGCCGGCCGGTTGGTCACTCTGGCGCATCGCTTTGACGCTCTCGGGGTTGCGGTCGAAAACGCCAAACCATGGCCAACACACCGGCACGCCGGTACGAATGCCTTTGCCCTGCTTGAATACCGCTTCGGGGTTCGGCCAGATCAACGGCTGCTCACCATCGCGCTGGTAGCTGAAGATATGCGCACCCTGCCGGGCCACCTGCAGCTCGGCGCCGTTGTGGCGGATGCGCCAGCAGTCCAGCTCGTCGATTGTCACGGTTTCAACGTGGGGCGTAGGCATACGAAGCACTCTCAATGGCAGGTAATGGGGCAATTGACCGTCAAAACCCGATGAGGTTTAACGCGCGCGCGACGGTACCGAACGCGTGCGGCCGCTGCCGTCGATGGCGACGAACACGAAGACCGCCTCGGTCACCTTGCGCCATTCGCTGGACAGGGGGTCGTCGCTCCACACTTCGACCATCATCTGGATCGAGCTGCGGCCGATTTCCAGGGCCTGGGTGTAAAAGGACAATTGCGCGCCCACCGCCACCGGCACCAGGAACGCCATACGATCGATGGCTACCGTGGCCACACGCCCGCCAGCGACCTTGCTGGCCATGGCGGTGCCGGCCAGGTCCATCTGCGCGACCAGCCAGCCGCCGAAGATGTCGCCAAAGCCGTTGGTTTCACGCGGAAGCGCAGTGATTTGCAGGGCGAGATCGCCTTGCGGGATAGGATCTTCTTGTTCGAGTTCGATCATGCCGAGGGTGCCTCTGACCCGTGACGCTTCATGGGTATTTCAAGTGGATAGCCGTCTTCTGGAAAAACGTTTCAGCACCATACCCCGCCTGATGCGTTTCTCGTAAGGCGTACTAAAGGGAAACTCTGCCAAAGCGGCTGGGTGGCGCCAACGTCGTTTTGGCACAGCAGCCCTCAAGACTGCGGGTCTGGCGCGTGCAAGGGCCGAGTATATCGACACCCATGCGCCGCGACGACCTCCCGGCGCTCATTTGGTCGGCATTTAGCGGCTGTAATGCGGCTTTTTCCGTCAACTGTGCTTCTGGTGTGCTTTTCCAGGCGATTTGCTATCTTGCCGAACCCGTCCTGGCGCAGCCAGCACCTGGGATCTGCCGTTCTGACTAATAAGAGAAGCCTTGCCATGTCCTCCGTGCCCGCAAGCAGTGCGCAACCCTCGCGCCCGCTGACCCGCAACGACTACAAAACCCTGTCGCTGTCCGCCTTGGGCGGGGCGCTGGAGTTCTACGACTTCATCATTTTTGTGTTTTTCGCCACCGTGGTCGGAAAACTCTTCTTTCCGGTCGACATGCCCGAATGGCTGCGCATGATGCAAACCTTCGGCATCTTCGCCGCCGGCTACCTGGCGCGTCCGCTGGGGGGCATCATCATGGCGCACTTCGGCGACCTGCTGGGGCGCAAGAAGATGTTCACCTTGAGCATCTTCATGATGGCCGTGCCGACCTTGATCATGGGCTTGCTGCCGACCTACGCGCAGATCGGCTTGTGGGCGCCGCTGTTGTTGCTGCTGATGCGCATCATCCAAGGCGCGGCAATCGGCGGGGAGGTGCCGGGAGCATGGGTATTTGTGTCCGAGCACGTGCCGCCACGGCATATCGGCTATGCCTGCGGCACCCTGACCAGCGGCCTGACCGCCGGTATTCTGCTGGGGTCGCTGGTGGCCACTGCCATCAACACGCTGTATAGCCCGGAACAGGTGTCGGATTACGCCTGGCGTATCCCGTTCCTGCTCGGCGGTGTGTTCGGCCTGTTGTCGGTGTACCTGCGTCGCTGGTTGCATGAAACGCCGATTTTTGCCGAGATGCAGCAACGCAAGACCCTGGCCGCCGAGTTGCCGTTGCGCGCGGTGCTGCGCGATCACCGTGGCGCCATCGTGCTGTCGATGCTGCTGACCTGGCTGCTATCGGCCGGCGTGGTGGTGGTCATCCTGATGACGCCGACCGTGCTGCAGACCATATATCACTTCAGCCCCACCGTGGCGCTGCAAGCCAACAGCCTGGCCATCGTGACCCTGAGCCTGGGCTGCATCGCCTCCGGCGCCCTGGCCGACCGCTTCGGCGCCGGGCGCGTGCTGACCGCCGGTTGCGCGTTGCTGCTGGCGACCTCCTGGACGCTCTACCACAGCCTTCTCGACCACCCCGACTGGCTGTTCCCGCTATACGCCCTGACCGGCCTGTTCGTCGGCACCATCGGCGTGGTGCCTTACGTGATGGTCAAAGCTTTCCCACCGGTGGTGCGCTTCAGCGGCCTGTCGTTCTCCTACAACGTGGCCTACGCAGTGTTCGGCGGGCTGACGCCGTTGGTGGTGTCGCTGCTGATGAAGGAAAGCCCGATGGGCCCGGCGTACTACGTGGCCGTGCTGTGTGTGATGGGGATCTTGGTGGGCGGGTATCTGTGGAAGCGTGGGCGCTGATCCCTGCTGATATGCACCGATAACCTGTGGCGAGGGAGCACGCTCGCCACAGGGTTTGATTGTTACAACGATTACAGGGTATTTCAAAACCGTCCGCTCGCTTAACCCCTCGCCTTACATTCCCCGTATTCAGGGGGCCTGCACGCCGCGCTCGATCTCCTCGTTCCATACTGGCCTTTCATCTAATTGTCACATTCCAGACATAGAGTGTTCACACGGCCTACCGATACTTGGCCCCGATCCAACTATCCCTATCTGCTAGGAGCAAGGCATGAAACTGAAACGTTTGATGGCGGCAATGACGTTTGTCGCTGCTGGCGTTGCGACCGCCAACGCGGTGGCCGCTGGTGTTGACCCGGCAATTCCGGCGTATGTGAAGACCACTGGTGTGTCGGGCAACTTGTCCAGCGTCGGGTCTGACACCCTGGCCAACCTGATGACCCTGTGGGCTGAGGGTTACAAAAAGGAATACCCGAACGTCAACATCCAGATTCAAGCTGCCGGTTCCGCCACTGCGCCACCTGCGCTGACTGAAGGCACCTCCAACCTGGGCCCGATGAGCCGCAAGATGAAGGACACCGAACTGGCGGCCTTCGAGCAGAAGTACGGCTACAAGCCAACCGCTATCCCGGTGGCCGTGGACGCCCTGGCCGTGTTCGTACACAAGGACAACCCGATCCAGCACCTGACCATGGAACAAGTCGACGCGATCTTCTCCTCGACTCGCCTGTGCGGTGCTAAAGCCGACGTGAAAACCTGGGGCGACCTGGGTGTGACCGGCGACCTGGCCAACAAGCCGGTGCAGCTGTTCGGTCGTAACTCGGTATCCGGTACCTACGGCTACTTCAAAGAAGAAGCCCTGTGCAAAGGCGACTACAAGCCTAACGTGAACGAGCAACCAGGCTCGGCGTCGGTTGTGCAGTCGATCAGTTCCTCGCTGAACGGCATCGGTTACTCGGGCATCGGCTACAAGACCGCCAGCGTGAAAACCGTACCGCTGGCCAAAAAAGGCAGCACTGAGTTCATCGAAGACAGCGAAGAAAACGCCCTGAATGGCAAATACCCGCTGTCGCGCTTCCTCTACGTCTACGTCAACAAGGCCCCGAACAAGCCTCTGGCTCCGCTGGAAGCTGAGTTCGTGAAGCTGGTGCTGTCCAAGCAGGGCCAGGAAGTGGTGGTCAAAGACGGTTACATCCCACTGCCAGCCAAAGTTGCCGCCAAGGCACTGGCTGATCTGGGTCTGAAAGAAGGCGGCAAGTAAGCCACCGGTCAAATCGCCTTGAACCTGCCGCTTGGCTGGGTTCAAGGCCCGGGCAGGTCCGAAGGAGCTGGACCTCGCCTCCTAATTTCTAGTCCGCTGCCAGCCCTGCTACGCGGCGGATTTCCTGCGTCACTGCATTGTCATCTTTCTGTCATACAGGATCGCTAGGGTGTGCGCATGAATGATCTGGCCAATTCCACCATGACGACGACTTCTCCTCCCAAGCGCATTGATTTCAATACGCCTGAGCTGCAACGCAAGCGCCGCATCCGCGCGCTCAAAGATCGCTTCACTCGCTGGTATGTGCTGGTCGGCGGCCTTGCCGTGCTGGCCGCCATTACCCTGATCTTCTTCTTCCTGGCCTACGTGGTAGCGCCGTTGTTCCAAGGTGCTTCGCTGACCAAGGAAGACGCGCTCACGCCCGCGTGGATGCAAGACGCTGGCAAGCCGTTGCTGATCTCTCTGGAAGAACAGAATCAAGTCGCCATGCGGGTTTCCGACAAAGGCCAGGCGTTGTTCTTTGAAGTGGACACCGGTGCCGAACTCAAGCGCATCGACCTGCCGCTGCCGGCCGGTGTGAGCGTGGCGTCCATTGGTAAGGATCAACCGGGCAGCCCGTTGGTGATCCTCGGTTTGTCCAATGGCCAAGCCATGGTGTTCCGCCACACCTATAAGGTGTCCTACCCGGACGGTAAGAAGACCATCACCCCCGCAATCGAATACCCCTACGGTGAAACTCCGATCGTGCTGGACGAGGCCGGTCGCCCACTGGAGCATGTCGCGCTCAACGCCACCGACTCCTCGCTGGTGGCCGCTGGTTCGTCCGGTTCGTACTTGAACGTGCTGACCCTGAGCCGCGAAGAAAACATGATGACCGGTGAAGTCACCAGCGAGCAGAAGCGTATCGAGCTGCCGCAAATGACCGAGCCGGTGAAGGCGATCTTTATCGACCCACGCCAGCAGTGGTTGTACGTGATCAACGGCCGCGCCCTGGCCGACGTGTTCAGCCTGCGCGACAAGAGCCTCAACGGTCGATACAAATTGTTGGAAGATGGCAACGCCGAAATCACCGCCAGCACGCAGTTGGTGGGTGGCATCTCGCTGATCTTCGGTAACTCCAAGGGCGGCCTGGCCCAGTGGTTCATGGCCCGCGACCCGGACGGCGAGCAGCGCTTCAAGCAGATCCGTACCTTCCAGATGGGCAGCGCGCCGATTGTGGAAATCACCGCCGAAGAACGTCGCAAAGGCTTCACCGCCCTGGATGCTTCCGGCAAGTTCGGTGTGTTCCACAGCACCGCGCACCGCACCCTGCTGGTGGACCCGGTAGTCGACGGCCAAGGCCTGTTCGGTATGTCGCCACGGGCCAACCGCGTGATCGTGGAAGCCGGCGGCAAGCTGCAACCGCTACTGCTGGATAACCCGCACCCGGAAGTCTCCTGGAGCGCGTTGTGGAGCAAGGTCTGGTACGAGAACTACGACGAGCCTAAGTACGTCTGGCAATCGACCGCCGCCAACACCGATTTCGAACCCAAGATGAGCTTGGCGCCGCTGACTTTCGGCACGCTCAAGGCTGCGTTCTACGCCATGCTGCTGGCCGCGCCGCTGGCCGTTGCGGCGGCGATCTACACCGCCTACTTCATGGCGCCGAGCCTGCGTCGCAAGGTCAAGCCGGTGATCGAGCTGATGGAAGCGATGCCGACGGTGATCCTGGGCTTCTTCGCCGGTCTGTTCCTGGCGCCGTATGTCGAAGGGCATCTACCGGGGATCTTCAGCCTGCTGATGTTGTTGCCGATTGGCATCCTGGTGGCCGGTTTTATCTTCAGTCGCCTGCCTGAATCCCTGCGTCTGCGTGTACCCGACGGTTGGGAAAGCGCGATCCTGATCCCGGTGATCCTGTTCGTGGGCTGGCTGTCGCTGTACATGAGCCCGTATCTGGAAACCTGGTTCTTCGGCGGCGACATGCGCATGTGGATCTCCCACGACCTGGGCATCACCTACGACCAGCGCAACGCTCTGGTGGTGGGCTTGGCCATGGGTTTTGCGGTGATTCCGAACATCTACTCCATCGCCGAAGACGCCGTGTTCAGCGTGCCGCGCGGGCTGACCCTGGGCTCCCTGGCCCTGGGCGCCACGCCGTGGCAGACCATGACTCGCGTGGTGATCCTCACCGCCAGCCCGGGCATCTTCTCGGCGCTGATGATCGGCATGGGCCGCGCCGTCGGCGAGACCATGATCGTGCTGATGGCAACCGGCAACACCCCGGTGATGGAGATGAACCTGTTCGAAGGCCTGCGCACCCTGGCGGCCAACGTCGCGGTGGAAATGCCCGAGTCGGAAGTGGGCGGCAGTCACTACCGTGTGCTGTTCCTCTCGGCGCTGGTACTGCTGCTGTTCACCTTCATCATGAACACCCTCGCGGAGCTGATTCGTCAGCGTCTGCGCAAGAAATACTCGTCGCTTTAAGAAAGGTAGAAGTCTGTGAAACAGAACTCCCTGAATGGATGGTTCAAGAGCGGCGCCCCTGGCGTCTGGATCAGCGGTGGCGCGGTGTCCATCGCGGTCATCATGACCATTGGCCTATTGGCCGTGATCGCGGTGCGGGGCCTGGGCCACTTCTGGCCGGCCGACCTGATCCAGGCCAACTACAGCGTGCCTGGCCAGGCCAACCACATCGTCATCGGCGAAGTGGTGCAGAAAGAAGAAGTGCCGCGCGAGCGCCTTAAAAGCGCCGGTCTGCCGGTGCCCGACGCAGGCCCGGAATTCATGACCCGCGAGCTGATCAAGGTCGGTAACCGCGACCTGAACGGCAACGACTTCACCTGGATCGTCGGCGAGTGGTTGAAGGACCAGACCAAACCTAAAGAGCTGATGGCGATTGAGCGTCGTGAGTGGGGCAACTTCTACGGCACCCTGGTCAACGTCAAGCAGGACGGCAAGGTCATCGCTGAAGGCGAGGCTGCGTGGCCGGAGCTGCAGGCCCGGGTCGACCGCGTCAACAAGCTGGCCGCTCAGCTCAAGAGCCTGGAAAAAACCGACATCGGCGCGATCAACGCCGGCCTGGAACGTATCCGTCTGCACGGCCGCAAACTGGAACTGGAAGGCAAGCTCGACGCCGCCGCCCAGGCCGACATGGACGCCGACCGCGCCGAGCTGAATGCGCGCTACCAAGACATCGAAGCACGCCTGGCCGACCTGCACGCCCAGTTCAACCGCGATGCGCTGACGGCCCGTGACGCCAACGGCAAGGAAGTGGAAATCGGCATTGGCAAAGTGGTGCACGCTTACCAGCCGAACGCCATGGGCACCATGACCAAGATCGGCTTCTACTTCAGCAAGGTCTGGGAGTTCCTCAGCGATGACCCACGGGAAGCCAACACCGAAGGCGGGATCTTCCCGGCTATCTTCGGCACCGTGATGATGACGCTGATTATGGCGATGATCGTGACCCCGTTCGGTGTGCTGGCGGCGGTGTACCTGCGCGAGTACGCCAAGCAGAACACCCTGACCCGCATTATCCGGATCGCCGTGAACAACCTGGCCGGTGTACCAGCCATCGTCTACGGCGTGTTCGGCCTGGGCTTCTTCGTGTATGTATTGGGGGGGTCGGTTGACCGGCTGTTCTTCGCCGAAGCCCTGCCGGCGCCGACCTTCGGCACCCCGGGTTTGTTGTGGGCCTCGCTGACCCTGGCGCTGCTGGCGGTGCCGGTGGTGATCGTAGCCACCGAGGAAGGCCTGGCGCGGATCCCGCGGACGGTGCGCGAAGGGTCCCTGGCCCTGGGCGCGACCAAGGCGGAAACGCTGTGGAAAATCGTACTGCCGATGGCCAGCCCGGCCATGATGACCGGCATGATCCTCGCTGTGGCCCGTGCCGCCGGTGAAGTGGCGCCGCTGATGCTGGTAGGTGTGGTGAAACTGGCGCCGTCGCTGCCGCTGGACGGCAATTACCCGTACTTGCACCTGGATCAAAAGATCATGCACCTGGGCTTCCATATTTATGACGTCGGCTTCCAGAGCCCCAACGTCGAAGCCGCGCGACCGCTGGTGTACGCCACCGCGCTGTTGCTGGTGCTGGTGATCGCCACGCTCAACCTGTCGGCGGTGTGGATTCGTAACCACCTGCGCGAGAAGTACAAGGCGTTGGACAGCTGAATCTATTAGCCACAAGCGGCAAGCTACAAGCCGCTTTTGCTCAAATCTTGCAGCTTGCAGCTAAAAGCTTGCAGCTTCGAACGGAGTGAGACCATGCAACATGAAACCCATTCCCACGGCATCAACATGTCTGCCTTGGGTCGCGACAAGCAGAGCCTGAGCCTGGCTCAAGAAACCGTGGCCATCGAAGTGCCGGGCCTGAGCCTGTACTACGGTGAAAAGCAGGCGCTGTTCGACGTCAGCATGAACATTCCCAAGCAGCGCGTGACCGCCTTCATCGGCCCGTCGGGCTGCGGCAAGTCCACGCTGCTGCGCACCTTCAACCGCATGAACGACCTGGTGGACGGCTGCCGTGTGGAAGGTGCCATCAACCTCTATGGCAGCAACATCTACCGCAAGGGCGAGGACGTGGCCGAGCTGCGTCGTCGGGTGGGCATGGTATTCCAGAAGCCCAACCCGTTCCCCAAGACCATCTACGAAAACGTGGTCTACGGCCTGCGCATCCAGGGCATCAACAAGAAGCGCATCCTCGACGAAGCGGTCGAGTGGGCACTCAAGGGCGCGGCGCTGTGGGATGAGGTCAAGGACCGCCTGCACGATTCGGCGCTCGGTTTGTCCGGCGGCCAGCAACAACGTCTGGTGATCGCGCGGACCATCGCCGTGGAGCCGGAAGTGTTGTTGCTCGACGAACCCTGCTCGGCGCTGGACCCGATCTCGACGCTGAAAGTGGAAGAACTGATCTACGAGCTTAAATCCAAGTTCACCATTGTCATCGTGACCCACAACATGCAGCAGGCGGCGCGGGTTTCCGACTACACCGCGTTCATGTACATGGGCAAGCTGGTGGAGTTCGGCGACACCGATACCCTGTTCACCAATCCGGCAAAGAAACAGACCGAAGACTACATCACCGGTCGCTATGGCTAGTTGGGGTAGCTGCAAGCCGCCAGTTTCAAGCGGCAAGTAAAAGCAGTTCAACGGAACGACACACATCAGCTTGCGGCTTGTAGCTTGCGGCTTACAGCTTTTGCGGAGCAAACGCATGATTAGCAAAGAAGGCCTTACCCATCACATCTCTGCGCAGTTCAACGCCGAGCTTGAGGAAGTGCGCAGCCACCTCCTGGCGATGGGCGGGCTGGTGGAGAAGCAAGTCAACGACGCCGTCACCGCCCTGATCGAGGCCGACTCGGGCCTGGCCCAGCAAGTGCGTGAAATCGACGACCAGATCAACCAGATGGAGCGCAACATCGACGAAGAATGCCTGCGCATTCTGGCCCGTCGACAGCCGGCGGCATCCGACCTGCGATTGATCATCAGCATTTCCAAATCCGTGATCGATCTTGAGCGGATCGGCGACGAAGCCACCAAGATCGCGCGCCGTGCCATCCAACTCTGCGAAGAAGGCGAAGCGCCGCGCGGTTACGTGGAAGTTCGCCACATCGGCGACCAAGTGCGCAACATGGTGCGCGATGCGCTCGATGCATTTGCCCGTTTTGACGCCGAGCTGGCGCTGTCCGTGGCCCAATACGACAAAGTCATCGACCGCGAGTACAAGACTGCCCTGCGTGAGCTGGCCACCTACATGATGGAAGACCCGCGCTCTATCTCGCGGGTCTTGAGCATTATCTGGGTGCTGCGTTCGCTGGAGCGCATCGGCGACCACGCGCGCAACATCTCGGAGCTGGTGATTTACCTGGTGCGCGGTACCGACGTGCGGCACATGGGGCTCAAACGCATGAAAGCCGAAGTTGAAGGCTCAACCGATCAAATACCTAATGTTCCGGGAGAAACTGACGATAAGTAAGGTTGCCCGAGAAATTAACGCCCGGCCTTTGGTCGGGCGTTTTTGTTTGTGGCAACTGAATTATTTGCGCGGCGGGTGAAAGAAAGTCCCGACGTGACTACAGAGTTTTGGCAAAATGCCATCAGTTAGGCGTTCTGCGTGCCGCGGTTTTTATAGGATAAAGGGTCGATGAGTAAAGTCAGTGTATTGGTGGTGGATGACGCCTCGTTTATTCGCGACCTGGTGAAGAAGTGCCTGCGCAACTACTTCCCTGGGATCAAGATTGAAGATGCGGTGAACGGCAAAAAGGCCCAGGCCATTCTGATGCGCGAGACCTTCGACCTGGTGCTGTGCGACTGGGAAATGCCGGAAATGTCCGGCCTTGAGCTGCTGACCTGGTGCCGCGAACAGACCCATCTCAAAGCCATGCCGTTCGTGATGGTGACCAGCCGTGGCGATAAGGAAAACGTGGTCCAGGCGATCCAGGCCGGTGTGTCCGGGTACGTCAGCAAACCGTTCACCAACGAACAGTTGCTGAACAAGGTCAAGCAGGCCCTGCACAAAGTCGGTCGCCTCGATGCGTTGGTCGCCAGTGCGCCAACCAAGATGAATTCGGCTTTCGGCAACGACTCCCTCAGCGCCCTGACCGGCGGCAAGCCCGAAGCCATCAAGGCTGCCCCCGCGGCCGCTGCTGCGCCCAATCGCGGCCTGCTCAATACGCAGCCGGTAAAAGCCCCGGCTGCATCTGCATCTGCCCAAGCGGGCCGTGGCCAGGGCCAACTGCGGCTGTCCAGCGGCACCCAGCAATGCGTCATCAAGGCGCTGAGCATCAAGGAAGCGCTGTTGGTGGTGCGCCGTGGTGAAATCCTGCCGCAAGTACTGGAAAGCGCGGTGCTGGACCTGGAGCAAGGCGACAACGCCGAAGTGGCGCGCCTTAACGGCTACCTGCACGCCGTCGTCGCCTTCGAGCCGAGGCCGGACAGCGACTGGCTGCAACTGACCTTCCGCTTCATCGATCAGGACGCGCAGAAGATGGATTACATCTCACGCCTGATCGCACGGGGCACGGCGCAGAAGCACTTTGTGCCGGGTGCGTAACCCGTAGGACCAGCGCAATACCTGTCGTAAGCGGGCTACAAGATTGTCATGAACCCTTGTTAGCCTGCCGTTCAGTCATCCCGACAGGTGCACGCCATGTTCATTCGCCTGCTGTTGTGCGGCGCGCTGGTAACGGCCGCGCCGTCGACCCTGGCCATGACGCTGTATAAGTCCATCGATGCCAATGGCGTGGTGATTTACAGCGACTGGCATACCCCCGGCGCCCAGGCGTTCGTGATTCAGCAGCGCAGCGTTGAGCGCGTACACAGGCCGCTACCGCAGGCGCCCATACCTCGTGACACCCCGCATGCTTATCGCTACCCGTTGCCGTGGCGTGGCGGGCCGTTCCGTTTGACCCAGGGACCTAACGGCAGCTTCAGCCATACCGACCCCAGGAGCCGCTACGCCATGGACATCGCCATGCCCGAGGGCACGCCGATCATTGCCGCGCGGGGCGGTGTGGTGGTGAAGACCGAAAATCAGCAGGCGGGGCGGGGCGGCGATGCGTCGGGCAATTTCGTGCGCGTGCAGCACGACGACGGTACCCAGGGGGTCTATCTGCATCTGCGGCAGGGTTCGGTCAGTGTGAAGGTGGGTCAGCGTGTGGTGGTTGGCAGCCCGCTGGGGTTGTCCGGCAATACCGGCAACAGCAGCGGGCCTCATCTGCATTTTGTGGTTCAACGCGCCACCGAAGCGGGGTTGGTGTCGATCCCGTATGAGTTCAACCAGCCGGTGGGCGCGTTGCCCAACTTTGCGTTGGGCAACTGACGGTCAATCCAGCAGCAGCACCTTGGCCAGTACGATCTTCGGACCTTTCATCTTCTTGATGATGATCCGCAGCCCTTCGACCTCCAGCACTTCCTCTTCCTCCGGCACGCGCTTGAGCGTGTCGTAGATCAGCCCGGCCAGGGTCTCGGCTTCGATGTGGTCCAGGTCCACGCCCAGCAGGCGTTCCACCTTGAACAGCGGGGTATCGCCGCGTACCAGCAGCTTGCCCGGCTGATACGCGAGGATGCCGCGTTCGGCCTTGCGGTGTTCGTCTTGGATATCGCCGACCAGCACTTCCAGCACGTCTTCCATGGTCAGGTAGCCAATGACCTTGCCGTCGGCTTCTTCCACCAGCGCAAAGTGTGCGCCGCCTTTGCGGAACTGCTCCAGCAACTGCGACAGCGGCATGTGCCGCGATACGCGTTCCAGCGGGCGGGTCAGCTCGGCCAGGTTGAAGGATTCAGGGATATGGTCCAGCGCCGCCAGCTCCAGCAGCAGATCCTTGATGTGCAGCAGGCCGACGAATTCATTGCGCTCGGCGTCATACACCGGGTAACGGCTGAATTTGTGGCGGCGGAACTGCGCGAGGATTTCCTTGAGCGGCGCGTTGAAGTCCAGAGTCACCAGGTCTTCGCGGGAATTGGCCCAGTCCACCACTTCCAGCTCGCCCATTTCCACGGCCGAGGCCAGCACTCGCATGCCTTGGTCGCTCGGGTCCTGACCACGGCTGGAGTGCAGGATCAGCTTGAGTTCTTCGCGGCTGTAATGGTGTTCGTGATGCGGGCCAGGCTCGCCTTGGCCGGCGATACGCAGGATAGCGTTGGCGCTGGCGTTGAGCAGGTAGATGGCCGGGTACATGGCCCAGTAGAACAGGTACAGCGGCACGGCCGTCCACAGCGAGAGCAACTCGGGCTTGCGAATGGCCCAAGACTTGGGCGCCAGCTCGCCGACCACGATGTGCAGGTAGGAAATCACGAAAAATGCCGCAAAGAACGACACGCCCTTGATCACTTCCGGCGACTCAACGCCCACCGCGCCCAACAACGGCTCCAGGATGTGCGCAAACGCCGGCTCACCGACCCAGCCCAGGCCCAGGGAGGCGAGGGTGATACCCAACTGGCAGGCCGACAGGTACGCGTCGAGCTGGCTGTGTACGGTGCGCAGAATCTGCCCGCGCCAGCCGTTGGTGTGGGCGATGGCCTCGACCCGGGTGGCCCGCAGTTTGACCATGGCGAACTCGGCCGCAACGAAGAAACCGTTGAGCAGTACCAGGATCAGTGCAAAGAGGATCATGCCGAAATCGGCGAAGAGTGTCGCGAGGGTAATACCAGGGGAAGGGTCCATGATGGAGTTGTGCAGGTTCCGTGTGTTCAGTAAGGGGTGTCAGGCGGGCCTGAAAGGCAGGCGCAAGTCGGCCAATGTAGCGGCTGACGGGGCGCTTGCCTAGTGCCCGGTGCCGGGCGGGGCGTGGAATCTACTTTCCAAGGCACTGAAGATCCATTGTGGGAGGGGGCTTGCCCCCGATGGCGGTGGATCAGTTATGGATAAGTTGACTGTCTTCCCGTCATCGGGGGCAAGCCCCCTCCCACATTAGTCTTATGGCGTTTTTGGGTTATTCATCTAGGCCGATGGCCCGCGAGCGGGTCATCTGAGCGGGTGGAAAGTGGCAGGTGAACGTACTGCCATGCCCCAGCACGCTGCTGATCTCCAGGCGCGCGCGGTGGCGCAGCAGAACGTGTTTGACGATCGCCAGGCCGAGCCCGGTGCCGCCGGTATTGGAGTTTCGGCTGGAGTCGACACGGTAGAAACGTTCGGTCAGGCGCGGCAGGTGCTTGGCGTCGATGCCGATGCCGGAGTCCTGCACGCTCAGGTGCGCGCCTTGCTCATCGGCCCACCAGCGAATGCGGATGGTGCCCTGGTCCTGGGTGTATTTCACCGCGTTGAACACCAGGTTGGAAAACGCGCTGCGCAACTCGCCCTCGCTGCCCTTGAGCAGCACCGCCGGGTCGGCCTCCAGGCTGATCTGCTGCCCGCGCTCGCCCGACAGGGCCAGAGCGTCATTCTTGATGGTTTTCAACAGGCTCGGGACCGCCACGGGCTGGTTGTCCGAGGGGTAATCGGTGGCTTCCAACTTGGCCAGCAGCAGCAGGTCGTTGAGCAGGGTCTGCATGCGTGAGCCCTGTTGCTGCATCTGCTGCAGGGCGCGGCCCCAGCGCGGGTTGATCTCGTCGACGTTGTCCAACAGCGTCTCCAGGTATCCGCAGATCACCGTCAATGGTGTGCGCAACTCGTGGGAGACGTTGGCGACGAAGTCTTTGCGCATCTGTTCCAACTGATGGATGCGCGTGACATCGCGTACCAGCATCAGGTGCTCGTTGTTGCCATAGCGCGTCAGGTACAGCTGGATGCGCACCCGGTCGTTGGTGGGCGAAGGGATTTCCAGCGCTTCGTCGTAATTGTCCTGCTCGAAATATTCCTTGAAGCGCGGGTGGCGCACCAGGTTGGTCACCGGCTGGCCGCTGTCCTGGGGCGTCTTGAGGCCCAGCAGGGTTTCGGCGGCGCGGTTCCACCATTCCAGGTTGCCATCGCTGTCGAGCATGATTACCGCGTCTTTCAACGCGGCGGTGGACTCCTGCACGCGGTCGATCACCGCTTGCAGGCGCCCGCGCACCCGCTGGTCGCGGCGTTGCAGATGGTAGATGCTGTCGAACACCTCGCCCCACAGGCCATAGCCGTCGGGTGGCGCTTCGTCGGGTTTGTGCTGGCGCAGCCATTCATGCAGGCGAAGGAGTTGTTTGAGGGTCCAGCCCAAGTACAAGCCGATGCCGATGGCCAGGCTCCAGCCGTAATAGCCACTGATCAGGCCCACCAACAGGCAGCCGGTGACCAACAGGAGCATGTGGCGGATCAAGGTGCCATGCCAATTCGAATTCACTTGAAAATACGTCCTTGGGGGGCAGCTTCAAGTTTCAAGCTGCAAGCTTCAAGTTAGAGCGATGCGGCATCTCTTGCCGCTTGTAGCTGACCGCTTGCGGTTCAACCCTTGGTTGAAAACCGATAGCCGGTACCGCGCACGGTTTGTACCAGATTCTCGTAAGCATCGCCCAAGGCTTTGCGCAGGCGGCGGATATGCACGTCCACGGTGCGCTCCTCCACGTATACGTTGCCGCCCCACACTTGGTCCAGCAGTTGGCCACGGGTGTAGGCGCGCTCTTGGTGAGTCATGAAAAATTGCAGCAGACGGTATTCGGTGGGGCCCATCTCGGCCGGTTTGCCATCGATGGTCACGCGGTGGCTGATCGGGTCCAGCAGCAGGCCACCGACTTCAATAGGCGCTTCGCCGTCGGTAGGGCCGGCACGGCGCAACACAGCCTTGAGCCGCGCGACCAGCTCCCGTGGGGAAAAGGGTTTAGTGATGTAGTCATCGGCACCGACTTCCAGGCCCTGGATCTTGTTGTCCTCTTCGCCCTTGGCGGTGAGCATGATGATCGGGATATCCCCGGTCAGCTCATCGCGCTTGAGGCGGCGGGCCAGCTCGATGCCGGAGGTGCCGGGTAGCATCCAGTCGAGCAGGATCAGGTCCGGCTTGCGGTCGACGATAATGGCATGGGCCTGCTGGGAGTTCTCGGCCTCCAGGCAGTCATAGCCGGCCATTTCCAACGCAACGGCGATCATTTCGCGAATGGGCGCTTCGTCGTCAACAATCAGAATGCTCCTGCCAACCATGCTCAAAAATCCTCTTGTCATTTAACTGTCTTGCGCCGCATTAGATAACGGAATTATTGCAGTCGTGTGACAGTAATTTAGTCGCTTGGGCAATTCACGGCACTCTGGACTACCCTTTGAGTCCGAATCCTGACAACCACAAAAGGAAGGTTCCGATGACTCACAGCACTGTTTCCTGGAAAGCCCTGTTGGTAGCGGCGGCGTTGACCCTGCCCGGCCTAGCATTCGCGGCGGAGCCGGCGATGACCCAAGGTGGGATGTTGGTGGATCACAAGGGCATGACTCTCTATACCTTCGACAAGGACGCCGACGGCAAATCAGTGTGCAATGACAAGTGCGCGACCAATTGGCCACCGCTGAAGGCTGAGTCCACCGACACGGCGACGGGCGATTGGAAGGTCATCACCCGTGACGACCAGACCAGCCAGTGGGCCTACAAAGGCAAGCCGGTGTACACCTACAAGGATGACAAAAAGGCCGGTGACAAGACCGGCGATGGCAAGGGTGGCGCGTGGCATGTGATCAAGCCCTGATCGTTGGGCGCTGCTCAAGCCATCGGGGGCAAGCCCCCTCCCACCTCTTGATGTGTGAATACAGTCAAATGTGGGAGGGGGCTTGCCCCCGATGAGTCCCTGCCAAACACCGCAAAACTCAGCGAAACCCGTAATCCGCCACAATCCCGACAAAAATCGCCAACCCCGCCCAGTGGTTGTGCAAAAACGCCTTGAAGCATTTGAGGCGATCGCGATCGCGGGTGTACCAGAACTCCCAGGCAAAACACCCCGCAGCCGCCAGCAGCCCCAAGTGGAACCAGCCACCCAATTCGAAGCGCGCGCCGGCCAGCAGCAGGCACGCCAGTGAAAGACCTTGCAAGGTCAGGATGATCACGCGGTCGGCATCGCCAAACAGAATCGCGGTGGATTTAACGCCGATTTTCAGATCGTCATCGCGGTCAGTCATGGCGTAATAAGTGTCATAGGCCACCGTCCACAGCAGGTTGGCGATATACAGCAGCCAAGCCGTGGCGGGCAGATGGCCGGTTTCGGCGGTGAATGCCATCGGCATGCCCCAGGAAAACGCGGCCCCCAGCACCACCTGCGGGTAATAGGTGTAACGCTTCATAAAGGGATAGCTGACCGCTAGCGCCAGGCCGCCCAGGGACAGCCAGATGGTCGTGGCATTGGTCAGCAATACCAGCAGGAAACTGATCAGCATCAGGACTGCAAAGAACACCAGCGCTTCTTTGGAACTGATTTTGCCGCTGGCCAACGGGCGTTGCGCGGTGCGTTTCACGTGCCCGTCAACCTTGCGGTCGGCCCAGTCATTGATCACGCAGCCGGCAGCGCGCGTCAGCGTCACGCCCAGCACGAAAATCACGATATTGGCCAAGGACGGCGAGCCCTCGCCGGCAATCCACAGCGCCCATAGCGTCGGCCACAGCAGCAGGTAAATGCCGATGGGCTTGTCCATGCGGGTTAATTGAATGAAGTCCCAGGCCCTGGGATTAAGGCGGTTGAAGGATTGGAGCAGGCGTTGATACATCAGCGGTTCTCCGAAGGATCATGCAGCGCATGCCAGAAGCTCGGCAGGAAGATTTCCGCCACCAGCACGCTCAATGCGCCGCGGTCGAAACGTGAGCGGCGGGCCCACAACCCATCGGCCTGATCCGCCGTGGGCAGCCAGTGCCGGGGGTAGCGGCACACTTCAATGGCCTGGCGGGTGAACGCGCGGTCGCAGAACAGCAACTCACCCAGCGAACGGCTGCCCAATTCGTCCATCTGCAGCCCATCGCCCTGCAAGGCGCTGCGCGCCGCCACGCTGCGGGCAAACACCCAGGGTTGGCCGTGCCCGCGCAAATACACCTCGCGTACCCAGCCGATACTGGCCGGCGCCAGCTGCAGCGCAACACACTCATCCTCGCGTAGCGGCTGCCAGCCTTCGAACAGCGGCGTGACGCTAAAGCCCTCGTTGGACAGCTCGGTCAGTCGCCGCGTCAGTGAGCCTTCGTCGAACAACCAGTCGAGGGTCAACGGCGCGGGCGCCGGGTTCAGAAGGCTCTGGGGCAGCCATTGGCAAGCAGCGGGGCGGGCGAGTGAGTGCGGCACGGCGAGTCGGTATGGGCAGTAAAAGAGGCGGCGAGCTTACCATGGCGTCCCGGTCTTTTGCCGGGCTCAACCGGCCCGTTGAGTCGATGACGCTTGCATCTGCACGCCCCGGTCAGTACAAAACGCCCTGAGCCGAGTGGCAAAGCTGGATCCATCGACCGCCGGCCAATTTGCCTGGACCCTGAGGAAGTAAGTAATGAAGAAGTGGCAATGTATCGTCTGCGGCCTTATCTACAACGAAGCAGACGGCTGGCCTGATGATGGCATCGCGCCGGGCACGCGTTGGGAGGACGTCCCGCAAGACTGGTTGTGCCCGGATTGCGGCGTGGGTAAATCGGATTTCGAAATGATCCAAATCGGCTGATCTGAAATTTAAGAAACGTACTACAAGGAGAAAGGAATGAACGCACCTGTCGTGATCATCGGCACAGGATTGGCCGGCTACAACGTGGCCCGGGAGTTTCGCAAGCTCGACAGCGAAACCCCATTGCTGCTGATCACCGCAGATGACGGGCGCTCCTACTCCAAGCCCATGCTCTCCACCGGCTTTGGCAAGAACAAGGAAGCCGATGGCCTGAGCATGGCTGAACCGGGCGCCATGGCCGAGCAACTCAAGGCCGAGGTGCGCACCCACACCCGCGTCAGCGGCATCGACCCTGGCCACAAGCGCCTGTGGATCGGCGAGGAAGCGGTGGCTTACCGTGACCTGATCCTGGCCTGGGGCGCCGAAACCGTGCGCGTACCGGTCGAGGGCGACGCTGCCGAGCTGATCTTCCCGATCAATGACCTGGAAGACTATGCACGTTTTCGCGCTGCCGCCGCCGGCAAGCGTCGCGTACTGCTGCTCGGCGCCGGCCTGATCGGCTGCGAATTCGCCAATGACCTGATCCTGGGTGGTTATGAGATCGATCTGGTCGCACCGTGCGAGCAAGTCATGCCCACTCTGCTGCACCCGGCTGCGGCTGCGGCGGTGCAAGCCGGCCTGGAAAGCCTTGGCGCACGCTTCCACCTGGGGCCGGTGCTCAACCGCCTGCAACGCACGGCCGACGGCCTGGAAGCGCATCTGTCGGACGGTGAAGTGATCCGTTGCGACCTGGTGGTCTCGGCCATCGGTCTGCGCCCGCGCATCGACCTGGCAGCCGCGGCGGGCCTGCAGGTCAACCGTGGAATCATGGTGGACCGCCACCTCAAGACCTCCCACGCCAACATCTACGCCCTGGGCGACTGCGCCGAGGTGGACGGCCTCAATCTGTTGTACGTCATGCCTCTGATGACCTGCGCGCGCGCCCTGGCCCAGACGCTGGCCGGCAACGCCACCGCCGTCAGCTATGGCCCGATGCCGGTCACCGTAAAAACACCGGTGTGCCCGTTGGTGGTCTCCCCACCGCCACGCGGCACCGAAGGGGTGTGGAATGTCGAAGGGCAGGGTGGCGATATCAAGGCGCTGTGCCGCGACGCCAGTGGCCTCCTGCTGGGCTATGCGTTGACGGGCACCGCCGTGATGGAAAAACTCGCGCTCAACAAAGAACTTCCGCCGTTGCTGGCGTAAATACCGGTCGTTCTGTCGGAATAAGCACATTTTTCCCTCTAGAAAGGTCGCCGCGAGACTGGCGGAGCGTGCGAGGGCATGCCATCCTCACTCCCGTCTGCCGCAGAGTAGAGCCTGCGGCGCTTTGGGCGCCGCTCCGTCAGAGAGCGGCACGGACATAACAACAAAAAACCGTCAAAGAGGCTTCACTTATGCGTAAACCCGAACTCGCAGCCGCCATCGCTGAAAAAGCGGATCTCACCAAAGAGCAGGCCAACCGCGTCCTCAACGCCATTCTCGAAGAAATCACCGGCGCCCTGCACCGCAAGGACAGCGTCACCCTGGTGGGTTTCGGCACCTTCCTGCAACGCCACCGCGGCGCCCGCACCGGCAAAAACCCGCAAACCGGCGAGCCTGTGAAGATCAAGGCCAGCAATACCGTTGCGTTCAAGCCGGGCAAGTCGCTCAAAGACAGCGTCAACCCGTAAGCGCAGTACCGTCCGAAGGGAGGCGGGGTGATAGGAAAAGTGGGCACGCCGACGGGGTTGGGTGCCCATTTTTTGTGGGGTTAAATCAATGGCCCTTCTTTTTCTCATCCAAATAGAAATTCAGATATTTTTTGGGGCGGTCTTGAAAAGCTCGTGCTTTACCAAAGCTATAAGCTTCATCAAAGCACTTAAATGCATCGGCCTTTCTTTCTAACTCTAGAAATGCCATTCCCAAATTGATCAATGGACCCGTATCAATATCGGACTCGCGCCCATCCAACGTTTTCTGCGCCCACTGTTCAGCTGCCGTGAAATCACCGCTGTCAAAGTAAAGATTGAAAAAAGAACCTGTGACCCATGATGACAGAGGGGTCCACTCAAGCTTTGGCTCAGGAAGTAAATTCCATGCCTGCTGATACATAGCCTCGGCTTCAGATTTTTTGTTCTGGTCATCGAGATCATTACCTGACGCCATAATGTTCATGATCTTTTCTGCGAGGTCGGGATTCTCATCTGCCAAGTCTTTCATACAATAATCCTTACTAATATTTAGGCTGCTCAGCCGGCCCGATAAAGTCGGCGGGATCTTTATATCGATCCGTAAGTAAAGCGCCTTTTGATCGGTTGTGAGAATAATATTCCAGCTCATAGTTGTCAGAGTCGCGCATCCATCCTCTGACCTCTTTTGATTTGGCGCCGTGAAAACCGCCCTTGCTGTTCCAGTATTTGACGGCATCGGTCTTATGGGCCATATCAGCGTCTTTAATCGAGTACCATTTTTTATCGGTGCTCTGGAATCTCATATTTTTGCCTGTACCGATGATTTTGCCCTCGGCTCTCATCCGTGCGATTACCGCTTTCCCCGTGCGGCTGTTTTTGCCTGGTGTTCTGCCCACAGAATTCAGGCGGCAAGATAGCCCCAATGGGTCGACCCACCCAAATGGGTTTTTCGCGTAGACGTAGAAATTCAAACCGCCGTGCAACCCAATCGGATCCGGCGTAGTAAACCGCCCCACATCCGGATCATAAAACCGGAACGTGTTGTAGTGCAGCCCCGTCTCCCGATCCAGATACTGCCCCTGAAACCTCAGGTTCTGCTCTTCAATGTAATAAGGCTCGCGCACCTCTTCCAGTGTGTTGCCCCACACCCGATACGTCGCCTGCCAAACTGTGTGCCCATCCGCTTCGGTGAGTTGTTCCGGCAAGCCGTTCAGGTCGTTGTGGTAGTAGCGGATTTTTTGCAGAGGCCCGCTGCCGTCAATGCGGGCAATAGGCTCGTAGCCTTCGTCTTGGTAGATGTAAAGACTGGTCTGACTGTGTCTATGCTCCTGCAACAACCGCAGGCCATCCCACATAAACCGGGTTTCCCCCAGCGGATACCCGTCACCGCCGTGCTCGGTTTTCGCGATGCGTCGGCCCAGCGGGTCGTAGGTCATTCTGACCACGCTGCCGTTTTCATTGCGTACTTCGATCAGACGGCTTTCGGCGTCGTAGGCAAAGCGTTGCAGGCCGCGCGCGGTGCTGCGTTTTTCGATTGTGCGGCCAAAGGCGTCATAGCGATAACGCTTGTCTTGGTAGGTCAGCAGCTTGTTGTGCACCACCAGCCCGGCACCCGCCTGCGGGCCGTCCAGCAGGTTGGCGGCGGCGTCGTAGGCGAAGGTTTCGCGTTGGCCGTGCAGGTTGTCCTGGCTGGCGATGATGCGGCCGGTGGCGTCGTAGTGCAGCAGTTGGCGGTGTTGTGTGGCGGGCTGCTGGTCGAGTTTGCCGATCAGGTTGTCGGCGGGGTCGTATTCGAATTGTTTCTGTGCGGCTGCCGGTAGCAGCGACGGTTGGCTCGCCAGGCGACGTTGACGTGCGCGCAGACGGCCGCTGCGGTCGTATTCGCTGCGGGTGCTGAGTTGGCCTTGGGTGCGCAGCACTTCGCGGTGCAGGCGGTCGCGTTCGAAGTCGCTGATTACCTGACCGTCGAGGTTGATCTGATGCAGGTGGCCGCTGCCGTAGTACAGGCGGTTGAGCCAGCGGCCGTCGGGCAGTTGGGTCTGGATCAGGTTGCCGAGTTCGTCGTAGTGGTGGTGCAGGCTGCCCGCTGAGCTCTGTTCGGTGAGTAACTGGCCAAGGGCGTCGTAGGCGAAGCTCAGGGCCTGGGTGTTGCCGTGCAAGTCGGTGAACGTCACCGCCGTAAGCTGATCCACGGCGTCGTAGCTGTAGTCCGTGCGGCCATCGTCGGTGGTCTTGGCGATCAGGCGGCCAACAGCGTCGCGCTCCAATCGATGGACGATGGGCGCGGGCGCTGTCTCGGGGACGACCGCCAAACCACTGCCGTACGGGGCCGGTACAGCGCTCACCGCAATCACATTGTCCAGCGGATCGTAGCGGTAGCGCTTGGCGCTGCCATCCAGGTCCTGCTGCTCGGTCAACCGATCGCCGGCGTCCCAGGCAAACCGATAACGCTCACCGTTTTCGTTGATCAGCGCTTGCAGGCGTCCATAGCTGTCATAGCCGAACTGCACCTGCCGACCATGGGCGTCGATGCGCTGGCGCACCTGGCCGCGACGGTTGTGCTGGTACAGGGTGGTATGCCCGGCCGGGTCGGTGTAACCCACCAGTTGGCCGCTGGTGTTGCGTTGGTATTGCTCGGTGCGCCCGTCCGGCAATTGGCTGCTGAGCAGGCGCCCCTGGGCGTCATAGCTGAACAGGGTGCGCTCGCCAAGGGCGTCGGTGATGACCTGCAAATTGCCGCGTTCGTCGTAGCTGAAGCGGGTGGGGTAGCCGGAGCAATCCACGTGCTCGACCAACTGCCCGAACGGGTTCCAGCGCAGCTTCTTGCTTTTGCCGGTGGCGTCGATAATTTCTACGGGCTGGCCGTGATCGTCATAGCGATAGCGAGTGACATAGCCCAGCGGGTCGGTTTCGGCGATGCAATTGCCGCGCTGATCGTAGCGATACGCCCAGCTATTGTCGGCGGCGTCGGTCTCCACCAGCGGCAGTGCCCAATGCTCAAGCCACAAGGTCGAGTCGCTGCGGCCCAGCGGGTCAGTCTCGCCGATCAGGTTGCCGGCATCGTCGTAGCTGTACGTATAGCGCCCGCCCAGCGGATCGGTGGCGCTGAGCAATTGGCGTTCGTCGTTCCACTCGAACAGCCAGGTTTGCCCGAGGTTGTCGCTGTACCGAACGATCTGGTGCTGGGTGTTCCAGTGGCGGGTACTGACGCGTTGCAAGCCGTCGGTAATCCGCGTGATACCGGCCTGCAAGTCATAGTCGAACTGGTAGGCGTCGCCTTCGTCGGTCCAGTGCCGGACCACGCGCCATTCCGCGTTTTCAACCAAGGCCCACTCATAGAAACAGCGCAACCCGGTCGGTAGCTGGTGCTCCACCATGCGCCGGCCAGCATCGTAGCTGAAGCGCCGCTGCACTTGGCCAGTGGCATCGCGGACCTCTGCCAGGTTGCCGATAGCGTCGTAGCCATAGCTGACCAGCACTTCGCGGCGTTGGTCGGGGTACAGCCGTTCGAGCCGCACCACGTGACCTTGATCACGGATCAACTCCACTTGCACCAGATCGAAGGTATCGCGCAGTCGGACCAGGCGCCCAGCGTCGTCATAATCGACATAGATGCGGTTTTCGTTACGGTCGCCGAGCTGGCTGAGGCGCAGCAATGCCGGATTGGCGGAGGGTTCGAACAAACGATACAGGCCGTCATCGCTCTCGATCAGCAACTGCCCGTTAAGATGTCGGCGCACGGCCAGCCCTTCACCGGCGCTGAACACCGCGCCGCCCAGGGGGATGCTGCCCATGTCGATAGGCCGGCCCTGTTCATCGGTGTAGATCAGCGTTTCACCGCCGTCGGGGTGAGGCTGGATGGCGACGCAGACTTCATACGGCACGCTCCAGCCTGGGCCGAACAGGCTGCCCGTGCGTTCGTCACGGCTGTTGTAGAACCGCTGCCAATCAATCGGCAGGATGCCGGGCAGGACGAAATCCAGCTCTTCGTCACCGCCCAGCACCTTGGCGCCGGTGGCCGCGTGCACCGGGTTCGACGAGCCCATCGCCGCGTTGGCCATCGCCCCCATCGCACTGCTGACGGCCATCGAGGCCGCGCCGCCGATCAACATGCAGGGCAACTTGCTGAAAAACTTGCCCTTGCCGCCCTTGAGCATCAGCAACGCCGTCACCGCCAGCCCGACGCCCGGTGTCTTGCCGCTGCGGATCTCGCGGACCACCACTGAGCCGCCGCCAATGGTCACATTGGAGGAGATCAGCCCCGACGACACCACCGTTGCATCGCAGGTGCTGCGGTCACCGCTGCGCACTGCCGGTTGGCCATTGATGGTGACTTTTTCCGAACCCTCGGCCAGAAACTGCGGCGGCATCGGCGGATGTTTTGTGCACGTCACCTGATCCAGCGGCTTGGGTTCGGCGCCTGGGGCAGGCGTGGCCACCGTGGGGCGCCACATCTGCGAGAAGAAACTCTCGGCCATGTCCAGGAAGCTGGCTTCTGGCTCGGGTGCGGGCTCTTCCAGCTCAGTGCCGGCGGGTGCGACGTGAGAGGTGATCGCCCCCGCGGCGCGAGCGGCCGGAATATTATTGGTCAGGGTGTTGGTGGAACCGGTGAGGATGTTCGCCTGCACCGTGGGCGGAAACAGGGCGTTGCTGAAGCTCTCGCATAAATTCGATAAGCCTTTGTCCGCGCCGGTCTTGCTCATGGCCAGGCCGACAACCGTGCCCACCACGGCGCCCAGCAGGAAACAACCCAGCCCGCCGGTGGCCACGGTAATCCCGGTGGCGGCAACCACCGCCGCCGTCGCCACCGCCGTGATCGCGATGTTGGCCGCCACTTCCAGCACACCGCCGAGGATATCGGCCATCATCGAAGTGTGGGAGAGCGCATCGCCCATGCGGGCCGCCCAAAGCGCGTCAGACATGCAGGCAGCTCATCAGGAAATGGCGTCGAACGACAGCGAGTTCTTGATCAGCGCCCAATGCGCCGCTTCGGCCTCCCCAAGCTTCTCGGCCTTCACATAACTCAAGGCGAGCATCTTGCGCGTGCCCGGTATCACCAGCGCCAGCTGGTATTGGAACACCTTGTCGTTGCCCTTGTTGAACTGGCTGCGCAGCTCAATGCCTTCCACTTCCTGCGCGGCGCCCAAGCGCACGTCCACGCCCGGTTGATAGCGCAGCTCCTGCACCTGTTTTTCCAGGCGCTGGAGCTGGTCGTTGAAGTTGCTGTGCAGGGTTTCGCCGTCGGCCAGCTGGCTGCGGCTGACGATCAGGGATGTGCCCAGCTCAGGGAATTTGAGGATGTTGATCGTCGCATCCTGCAGCTCGCTCGCCGGCAGTTGGAACTGGAATTCGTTGATTCGGTACGTCATGGCAAACGGGTCTCGTCAGGAGCTTTTCGGCGCGGGGAACGCGGCTTTGATATTGGCGTCGATGCTGGTTTTCTGGCCCTGTCCATCGGGCGTGGCGCCAGGGCCGCCGCCGTTATTGAGGTGCAGCACGCCTTTGGTATTGATCTCGGCATCGCCGCTGGCATAGAAGCTGATGTTTACGCCGGTGAGGTTGATCTGCCCGCTGGCATTCAACTCCAGGATGCTTTCGCCGCAGACCAGGCGCAGGTTTTCGCCCACCTCGATCACATAGCTCTGGCTGATGCTGTCGGTCTTGCGCTGGCCCACCGAGAGGATGTCTTCCTGCTTGACGATGCGCAGGCGGTTGTTGCCGATGGTGACCGTCTCGTTGTGGCCAATGCTCTTGTTGCGGTCGTGCCCGACGGCGTGGCTCTCATCCACCTCCACCACGATGTCCTGATTGCGCTCGGCATGGATATACAACTGCTCCAGGCCCTTCTTGTCCTCCATGCGGATTTCATTGAAGTTGGCCGGCGTGCCGCCCTTGCTGGAGCGACTTTTCATGCCGCTCTGGGTTGCGTTCTCGGGCAGGTCGTAGGGCACGGTCTGCTCGGCGTTGTACACCCGCCCGGTGATGATCGGTCGGTCCGGGTCGCCTTCCAAAAAGCTCACAATCACTTCCTGGCCGATCCGCGGAATCTGCATCGAGCCCCAGTTCTTGCCGGCCCAGGACTGCGACACACGAATCCAGCACGAGCTGTTTTCGTTGGATTGGTCGTGACGGTCCCAATAGAAATGCACCTTTACGCGGCCGTACTGGTCGGTCCAGATTTCCTCGCCTTTGGGGCCGACCACCAGTGCGGTCTGCGGGCCTTTGACGATGGGCCGGTGAGTGGTGGCCAACGGGCGGAAGCTTTGCTGGGCGTCGATGCAGGTCAGGCTGCTTTCGAACTGCGCCGAGGCCGAACCGCCGCCGCTTTCGAGGTTTTCCTGGACGATGTAGTAGCGGATGCCAACGATCAGGTATTCGCGATTCTGGTCCTGGCGGCTGAAGCCGGTGAGGCTGAACAGATGGCCCGAACCCAGGCCGCGTGCATTGCCGGCAAACTCGATCTGTTCGTGCAGGGTTTGCAGCGCTTCGATGCGGGTACGCGCGTAGTGCTCGCCGTCTTCGCTTTGCACATAGGTGCCGGGGTAGTCGTAGAGCGGGTAGTCGCCGGCGGTATGTGGGCGCGGCATGGCCGAGCGCACGTCGATGCTGGCGCTGGGGCGCTGGAAGTCGTAGTCGTTGAGTTCCAGGGAGCCCGGCTGCACCTCCTGCGCCAAATGCCAGTTGTGCATATGGTCGCGTTCGCGCTGTTGCTCATCCTTGGGGTAGTACGGCACCGACGCGTAGCCCGGCACGGTGGTGTGGGCGCCATAGGCATCGGCCAGTACCAGCACATGGCGGTCCTGCTCATGGCGGAAGAAGTAGTAGATGCCTTCCTGTTCCATCAAACGGCTGACGAAATCGAAGCTGGTTTCGCGGTACTGCACGCAGTATTCCCACTCGCGATACGGCCGGCTCAGGGCGTCTTCGAAGTCGGAAAAGCCCAGGTCGCGGAACACCTGCTTGATGATCTGCGGGATGCTCAGGTTCTGGAAAATCCGGCAGTCCGAGGTCCGAGTCAGCAGCCAGAACCACGGGCGCAGCGTCACTTGGTAACTGGCGAACTGGCCTTGATCAATGTTCTGGCTGCACCGCGCGACGATGCCGTGGAAGTGCCGCTCGCCGCCGTCCGCCAATTGCAGGCCGACGCTCATGGGTTTGCCGAGCAACTGGTTGAGGTCGATGTTGGCGTCCAGGGACGTCAGTTGCAGCTCGTAATTGAACAGGCGCCCCAGCTCTTCACCACCGCCCATTTCATTGAGCAGCAGCACATCCGGCCCGAGGGGGCTGGTGATCTTGGCCAGGCGTGAGGCTTGGTTGAATAGCATCGAAGTACCCTAATAACTGAAGGAACCCAGTCCAAATGTGGGAGGGGGCTTGCCCCCGATAGCAGTGTGTCAGTTGATGCATGCAGTGACTGATTCACCGCTATCGGGGGCAAGCCCCCTCCCACATTTAAACCTTATTTCAACAGTCGTTATTCGGCGTCGTTGAAGTCGTAGTGCAGCTCATTATCCCGACTGCTGATCCGCACACCCGCCAGCGCCTTGCCCTCAAGCATGCGCGTGAGGAATTCACGGCTCATGTCCGGCAGCAGGCTGTTGGTAAGGATGGTGTCGATCATGCGTCCGCCGCTTTCGGTTTCGGTGCAGCGCGAGACGATCAGGTCGACCACCGCGTCGTCGTAGTCGAAGGTGACCTTGTGGGTGTTCTCCACACGTTTTTTGATGCGGTTGAGCTGCAAGCGAGTGATCGCCTTGAGCATCTCGTCGCTCAGCGGGTAGTAAGGGATCGTTACCAAGCGGCCGAGCAGGGCCGGTGGGAAGATCTCCAGCAGCGGCTGGCGCAGGGCCTTGGCAATCTCCTCGGGCTCGGGGATGTTCGCCGGGTCTTTGCAGACCTGGGAAATCAGCTCGGTGCCGGCGTTGGTGGTCAGCAGGATCAAGGTGTTCTTGAAGTCGATCACCCGGCCTTCGCCGTCTTCCATTACGCCTTTGTCGAACACTTGGAAGAAAATCTCGTGCACGTCCGGGTGGGCTTTTTCTACCTCGTCCAGCAACACCACGCTGTAGGGCTTGCGACGTACCGCTTCGGTCAGCACACCGCCCTCGCCGTAGCCGATGTAGCCTGGTGGCGCGCCCTTGAGGGTCGACACGGTGTGGGCTTCCTGGAACTCGCTCATGTTGATGGTGATGACGTTCTGCTCACCGCCATACATGGCTTCGGCCAGGGCCAGGGCGGTTTCGGTCTTGCCCACGCCGGAGGTGCCGGCCAGCATGAATACACCGATCGGCTTGCTCGGGTTGTCGAGGCCGGCGCGAGAGGTCTGGATGCGCTTGGCGATCATCTGCAAGGCATGGTCCTGGCCGATGATGCGTTTTTTCAGGTGCTGATCCAGGTTCAGCACGGTTTCCAATTCGTTGCGGGCCATGCGGCCCACCGGGATGCCGGTCCAGTCGGCGACCACCGAGGCCACGGCCTGGTAATCCACGGTCGGCAGGATCAGCGGGGTTTCGCCTTGCAGCGCGGTGAGGCGTTGTTGCAGGTCGACCAATTGAGCGCGCAATTCGTCGTTGCCACTGTCCACCACCCCGGCCTTTTCGCGCAGGGTGGCACGGGTTGCGAGCAACTCGTCCACCAGGGCTTTCTCTTCGGCCCAACGGCTTTCGAGGGTGGCCAGGCGCTCGCGTTCGGCGGCCAACAGGGCTTCGCTGTTGCTCTGGCGCGCTCCGGTGTCGATGCCAATGGCATGCTCGCGGGCAATGATCTGCAGCTCGGTTTCCAGGGCCTCGATGCGACGGCGGCTGTCGTCCACTTCGGCCGGCACCGCGTGCAGGCTGATGGCCACGCGGGCGCAGGCGGTGTCCAGCAGACTCACGGATTTGTCCGGCAACTGACGCGCCGGAATGTAGCGGTGCGACAGCTTCACTGAGGCTTCCAGGGCTTCGTCAAGGATCTGCACCTGGTGGTGCTGTTCCATGGTCGAGGCCACGCCGCGCATCATCAGCAGGGCTTTGTCTTCGGAGGGCTCGGCCACTTGCACCACTTGGAAGCGGCGGGTCAGGGCCGGGTCTTTCTCGATGTGCTTCTTGTACTCGGCCCAGGTAGTGGCGGCCACGGTGCGCAGGGTGCCGCGGGCCAGCGCAGGCTTGAGCAGGTTGGCCGCATCGCCGGTGCCGGCGGCGCCACCAGCGCCCACCAGCGTATGGGCTTCGTCGATAAACAGGATGATCGGCTTGGGCGAAGCCTGCACGTCTTCAATCACCTGGCGCAGGCGCTGTTCGAACTCGCCTTTCATGCTGGCGCCGGCTTGCAGCAAGCCCACATCCAGGCTGCGCAGTTCCACATCCTTGAGCGACGGCGGCACATCGCCGGCGACGATGCGCAGGGCAAACCCCTCGACCACAGCGGTTTTACCCACCCCGGCTTCACCGGTGAGGATTGGGTTGTTCTGGCGCCGACGCATGAGGATATCGACCAACTGGCGGATCTCTTCGTCACGCCCCACGATCGGGTCGAGCTTGCCGCTGCGCGCCTGTTCGGTCAGGTCCACAGTGAAGCGCTTGAGGGCTTCCTGCTTGCCCATCGCGCTGGGCGCCATGGCGCCGCTGGCTTCGCCCGGAACGGCGCCGGCGTTGAAACCGTCGCTGGCGGTCAGGGCGTTTTCCGGCGAGTCGCCGACGTATTCGTCAAAACGCTCGCTCAGGGCCTCGGCCTTGATCTTGTCGAACTCGCCGGACAAGCCCAGCAACGCATGGCGCAGGCTCGGGGTCTTGAGAATGCCCAGCACCAGGTAACCGGTGCGCACTTGGCTTTCGCCGAACATCAGGCTGCCGTAGACCCAGCCACGTTCCACTGCTTCTTCTACGTGGGACGACAGGTCGGTGATGGAAGTCGAGCCGCGCGGCAGACGGTCCAAGGCTTCGGTCAGGTCGCGGGCCAGGCGCGCCGGCTCGACGTTGAACTGGCGGATGATGCGGTGCAGGTCCGAGTCCTGCAGTTGCAGCAACTGGTGGAACCAGTGGGCCAGTTCCACGTAAGGATTGCCCCGCAACTTGCAGAACACGGTGGCGGCTTCGATGGCTTTGTAGGCCACGCTGTTGAGTTTGCCGAACAGTGCGGCGCGACTGATTTCACCCATGCTCTGGATTCCTTGAGGTGGTGGCTTGATCGGCGTAATGCCGGGCCAGGATTAGGTCGTTGGCGTCGTGCGCAGGTTGGCCGAGCCACGTGTTGAAGCCCAGGCGAAACTGGCCGTTAAGCCGCAGCGCCGGTACTTCGGGTTGTTGCAGGACCAGGTTCAAGTCCCAGTCCAATTCGTGGCCCAGGTACTCGGCTACCCACGCCACCAGTTCGTTGAACGGCTGGTGGCCGGGCAGCATGCCCATGTAGTCATCGAGCGTGAGCGGGCCCAGGCGGATACGGAATTTATGCTGGCGGTCCCACACATGGCTGCCCAGGCACAGGTCCACGCCCAGCCGGTTGGCGTTGACGCCCACGCGGCTGCGTTCGGGCAGTTCGAGCCATTGGCCGACGTATTCCTCGATCTCTACCGGCAGGCCGAAGTACTCGCTGAGGATGGCTTTGAGACCGTCCGGATAGCGGGTCTGTGCCGACAGGTGGCCGCTGTAATGCAGCTTGGCCGTGTCGGGAATCAGCCCCTGGTTGAGCAGGCTCGGCATGCCGCGACCGCTCAACGCGGCGAGGCGCGCGGACCAGTAGTCATCGTCGGGTCGGTCGTGGCTGACCGTCGGCCGCGCCTCGGCCCAGGCTCGGTAGAACAGGCTGAGCAGACGGTGGTGGAACACGTCCAGAAACTGTTTGCTGGTGCTGTCGGCGTTGTTGCGTTGACGCTCGCGCACGTATTCGGTGATGTGCAACGGCAGCGGGCCGTTGGGGCCGCCCAGGCCGAAGAAGAACTGCTCCAGCCGCGCCGGCCGGCCGTCACCGCCAGGCTCCAGCGACGCCAGGGTGGCCGGGGCGAACGTGCAGTCGGCCTGTTGCCCGAGGCGCAACGGGTCGTCCGCCAGGCGCAGGGAATGGCCCAGGCGCGGCAGCTGCGGCGACTCGCATTCGATGCGCCGCAGGGCCTGGAAGAAATCGTATTCCCAGGGCTCCTGGTGCATCGCTTCCAGGGTACTCACAGGGTCGGACGACGTCCGGGCTTGGCTTTCCATCGCATGATCTCGCCGCGTTCGGTGGTACGGATCACCGTCTCGGTAAAGCTGTTGATCGACACGTAGCGTGCCAGGAAGCGTTCCAACACCGCACCGAGCAGGAACACGCCGGTGCCGCGAAACGCGTTTTCATCGAATTCCAGGGTGATTTCCAGGCCCCGGCCAAACACGATCGGGCCGGGCATCGGCAGGCGCCGGGTCACGGCTTTACTGCTGACTTCGCGCAAACCCTCGATCTGCAATTGCAGCGCGGCGTCGTTGCTGTCGCCATACAGCCGCAGCAGCTCGCGCAAAGCGCCGGCGCCCTGGCCCTGTTCGCTCAGGGACAGGTAATTGAGCGACAGCTGGCTGATCAGGCGCCAAGCCTTGGCGTCATGGGCATGGCTGGCGCGCGGGCGGCTCGGGCCGGCTACGCAGCGCACGGCCAGCACCGGGGCGCTGTCGGCCAGGGTGAAGTCGGTCTTGCCATTGCCCACGCTCATGAACAGCGGCAGATCGCGGTTGGTGCACAGGGCGGTTACGCCGAGTTGGCGCAGGTCGTGACGGTACGGCGCTTGCTGGCTGTCCACCAGGCTCACAAAGGTTTCGCTGCCCACGTAGGTGGAACGCGGGCCGTTGCGGCGTTGGTCGCTGGACAGCACGCGAGGCTCGCGGCGCACCGTGTAGTAGGCCTTGTCCCGCCCGTAGCGCGACGGGTCGCGCACCGCGTAGAACGGCAGAAACGGCTGCTCCGGTCCGGTGCCATGGCCGGTCAGGCCGGTGAGGGAATGCACCTCGAAATCCATCGGCCGGGTGCGGTCGGCGATCACATGGTGTTCATTGACGCGGTCGGACAGGTGAATACGGTCCAGGCGTTTGGGGAACAGGTTGATCGCCGGGGTGCAGAACGGCAGGAACTGCGCCGCGCCGACACTGCCTTCCAGGCTCGGCTCGTGACGGTCGAACAGCACGATCAATTCCAGCTCCTGGCCGTCGCAGCGCTTGACCGCCCGGCTCAGCTCGGCGAACTCCACGAACAGGAACCGCTGGGGCAGGGCGAAGTACTCCTGCAACAACCGATAACCCTGGAACGCCCGCGCCACTACCGGCATGGCCGCGTCCGCGTCGTCGAACCCGCGTGAACGCAGTGCGTCTTGCGGTAGGCGCTCGACCCAATCGCCACCGGGCTTGCGCGCGAACACCGCGCAGACGTTGCCCAGCAGTTGCTCGTAAAGGCGGAACGGTTGCTCGTCGGCGCCGCTGAGGTACAGCGGCAGGCTGTCAAGATCGAGGCTGTTGAATGGCAGCTCGGCGCCGGTGCGCAGGGTCAGACGCAGGCCGGCCTTGGCCTTCGGTTCGCTGGCGGCCAGGCGCCCGAGTACGGTGGCCGGGTTGCCGAAGTACTCGGCATTGCTCACCTGCAGCGGCCACAGCGTCACCGGGTGCGCGGTGCGGTACTCGCAGCAGGTTTGGGTCTCGCGGCCGAGGGCGGCGCGCAGGACGGTGTCGCGCGGCAACGGGAAACCGCCGACCAGCGAACCTTCGTCGGGGTCGGTCTGCAATTGCACCACGGTCATCGACGGGGTCGGCGCCAGGTAATGCGGGTAGGCGATTTCCAGCAAATTGTGGGTGAAGGTCGGGTACTCGGCGTCGAGCTTGAGCTGCACGCGGGCGGTCAGGTAGGCAAAGCCTTCGAGCAGGCGTTCGACGTACGGGTCGGCGCAGTCCATACCGGACAGGGTCAGCCGACTGGCGATCTTCGGGTATTCCTTGGCGAACTCGGCGGCGCTTTCGCGCACGTGGTGCAGTTCCTGGTTGTACAGCTCCAGCAGGCGCGGGTTCATAAGCGCCTCCGTTGGTCAGCGTTGACCACGCGCACATGGCCGGATTCCAGGTCCAGGTCGGTTTGCAGCAGCAGGCGCAACGGCACCGGCTGTGCCCACAGGTCGCCTTCGATCTCGAAGCTCAAGGCGTTGTGGTTCATCTCGCCGTGGCCGACCCGGGCTTTGACGCGCAGGGTGTGGCGCAGGATGCGCGGCTCGAAGGTGGCGATGGCCTGATAGATCAGGGCCTCCAGCGCTTTGATGTCCACGCTGGACACGCTGTTGCCCGCCAGCGCCGGCAGGCCGTAATTGATCACCGACGTACCGGCCGGGGTGTGCAGCGTCGCATCGGCATCGAGCAACGACGTGGTATTGAGCAGCCACGCCAGGTCACGCAGCACCGAGGCTTTCAATTGGGTCAGGGACAGCACGCGTTTGTCGGCGCTTTCCTTGGGATTGGTTGGGTCTTCGTCGGTCAACCGGTCCAACAGGGACGGTTGCAGACGGTCGCGGGAAGCGATTTCAGTTACCACCAAAGCAGCTCCACGGACGGATTGCGAGAGGAACAAGAGGCTGCGCTTGAGACCGTAGTGCCGTGGCGCAGGGCCACGGCACCAGGGCTATCAGCGCTTGGTGTTGGAACGGATGTTCCAGCCAAACTTGACCGCGCCGCCGTCTTTGGTGCCGTCGGCTTTCTGCGGCTGGTAGTCCACCATCACTTGGGCGAAGTTCAGGGTGACGTTCTCGGTCAGACGGTCATCGGTACCCGAACCGCCGGTGCTCAGCGACGTCACCAATACTTCTTCCAGGTTGATCACCATGTACTCGACCTGGCTTTCACCACCGGCTTTGCGCACGGTCAGCTTGACCTTGTCGATGTGCTTGCCGCTGGCGCACAGCATCATCAGGTTAGGCGACGCTTTGTCGACGTACTTGGTCAGCGACAGGTCCTGGATGTTCACCTTACCCGCACCGCCGCCACCGCCAACGTGCATGTTGCCGGACTGGGACATGCCCCAGCTCCAGTTCAGCACGTCGATTTCGTCTTTGTGGGCTTTGTCCATGGACTCGCCCTTGATGTCGCCGATCTTGATGAAAATATCAACAGCCATGTTTTCTCCCTGTGTGGCGCTTGCCACTGATATTTGAGTCACTCCAAATGGGCAGTGCTTTTGTGTGGGAGGGGGGCACACCCCCTCCTACACAAGAGCCGGCTCATCTGTGGGTTAGGCGCTTTTCGCCGAAGGCAGCTTCGACACCAGACGCAACGACACGGTCAGCCCTTCGAGCTGGTAGTGCGGGCGCAGGTAGAACTTGGAGTTGTAGTAACCCGGGTTGCCTTCCACTTCTTCCACGATCACCTCGGCGGCCGCCAACGGGTGCTGGGCTTTGGTGGTTTCGGTGGAGTGCGCCGGATCGCCGTCCACGTAGTTGAGGATCCAGTCCTGCAACCAGCGCTGCATCTCGTCCTTCTCTTTGAAGGAACCGATCTTGTCGCGCACGATGCACTTCAAGTAGTGGGCGAAACGGCAGGTGGCGAACAGGTACGGCAGACGCGCGGCCAGGTTGGCGTTGGCGGTGGCGTCCGGATCGTCGTATTCGGCGGGTTTCTGCAACGATTGCGCGCCGATGAAGGCGGCGAAATCGGTGTTTTTCTTGTGCAGCAGCGGCATGAAACCGTTCTTCGCCAGCTCCGCTTCGCGACGGTCGCTGATAGCGATCTCGGTCGGGCACTTCATGTCCACGCCACCATCGTCGGTAGGGAACGTGTGGGCCGGCAGGTTTTCCACTTCACCGCCGGACTCCACGCCACGGATGCGCGAGCACCAGCCGTAGTGTTTGAACGAACGGTTGATGTTCACCGCCATCGCGTAAGCGGCGTTGGCCCAGGTGTACTTGGAGCTGTCGGCACCGTCGGTGTTTTCTTCGAACGCGAAGGCTTCCACCGGATCGGTCTTGGCGCCATACGGCAGGCGCGCCAGGAAGCGCGGCATGGTCAGGCCGATGTAGCGCGAGTCTTCCGATTCACGCAACGAACGCCAGCCGGCGTATTCCGGGGTGGTGAAGATCTTGGTCAGGTCGCGCGGGTTCGACAGTTCCTGCCACGAGCCCATGCCCATCACGGTCGGCGATGCCGCAGCGATGAATGGCGAGTGCATGGCGGCGCAGACTTTCGACAACTCGCCCAGCAGCTCGACGTCCGGTGGCGACTGGTCGAAGTAGTAGTCGCCCACCAGGCAGCCGTACGGCTCGCCGCCGAACTGGCCGTATTCTTCTTCGTACATCTTCTTGAAGATCGGGCTCTGGTCCCACGCGGTGCCCTTGAATTTCTTCAGGGTCTTGTGCAGGTCCGGCTTGGAGATATTGAGCACACGGATCTTGAGCTGCTCATCGGTCTCGGTGTTGTTGACCAAGTAGTGCAGGCCACGCCAGGCGCTTTCCAGCTGCTGGAAGTCCGGGTGGTGGATGATCTGGTTGACCTGGGCGGTCAACTTGGCGTCGATGGCAGCGATGATCGATTCGATCGACTTGATCGCGTCGTTGGACACCAGATCGGTCTGCGCCAGGGCTTGTTCGGCCAAGGTGCGCACGGCGGTTTCCACGGCTTCGCGGGCACGTTCGGTCTTGGGCTTGAATTCCTGCATCAGCAAGGATGCGAATTCGCTGGTTTCTTCAGTGGCGCCCAGGCTCTGGACGCCTTCGCGTGCGGTGTTGTCGGTCATGATTACTGATCCCCTGCAGGCTTCGGCGCGCTGGCAAGTGCCTGAAGCAGTGCCGGGTCCTTGATTGCCTTCATGATGATTTCTTCAGCGCCGGTCTTGCCGTCCATGTAGGTCAGCAGATTGGCCAGCTGGGTGCGGGCTTCGAGCAACTGGTTCAGCGCGTCGACCTTGCGGGCCACGGCGGCCGGGCTGAAGTCGTCCATGCTTTCGAAGGTCATGTCCAGGCTCAGGTTGCCTTCGCCGGTCAGTTCGTTCGGCACATGGAATGCTACGCGCGGTTGCATGGCCTTGAGGCGCGAGTCGAAGTTGTCGACATCCACTTCAAGGAACTTGCGGTCGGCCACGGGCGCCAGCGGCTCGGCAGGCTTGCCGGCGAGGTCGGCCATCACACCCATCACGAAGGGCAGCTGGACCTTTTTCTCGGCGCCGTAGAGCTCGACGTCGTACTCGATCTGCACTCGAGGCGCGCGGTTGCGCGCGATGAATTTCTGAGAACTTTGCTTCGCCACGTTGCTGCTCCTGGTCGCTTGAGCGACGGTGTTGTTACTGCACAGCCGGGCGGCTTACTCGCCGTCCGGGCCGCGCAGGTTTTCAAATTGGGACATGCCGTCGGGGATCAGGTTGCGCACGATCGCTTCGAAATCGGCATGGACCAGATTTTTGGCCCGGTTCAACAACACCGGCAGCGGGCTCGAAGGCTCGTGCCGGGTGTAATACGCAAGGATTTTGTCGAGGCTGCGCAGCACGTCGTCGCGGCTGGCGATATCGCCAACCGGGCGTGGCGCCGCTGGGGCAGGGGCGAAGTCGACCGAGGGGGCATTGTCTTCACTGACGGCCTCGGGTTCGCTGCTGCTGTCGGTACCGGGTACCGCCTGATTGAGGACTTGCAGCGCTTGCTTGAGTGGCTGCTTCAATGCGCTCAGGTCCACGCCCTGGGCGGAACCGACTTGTTCGTTGACCTGTTGTTCAATGGCTTCGCAGGCCGCTCGTGCGGTGCTCAAGGCGTCGCGGGTGGCTTGCAGGTGGTCGGGTTCGCTGTCGAGGAACGCCGCGTTGAGCTGCTGGGCGCCCAGTTGTTCATCCGGAAAGTGCATCAGGCCGCTGGCATTGAGCGCGGCGCGCAGGCTCACGGGGCCGAAGGTGCGCGAGCGCGTGAGGATGCTTTCGCGCAGCAAGCGAATGGTCGCGTCGCTGGTCAGGCCGGCCAGTGCATTGATGCGCACGGTGGGGTCGTTATCGTCGTCGGCGTCCAGGCGCGGGTGCAAGTCGGCCCAGTATTCGCGCAGCAGTGCGTCGATCAGCGTGAGGACTTCGGCCAGACCGGCCACGCCCTGCAGGGCCAGGGAACTTTGCAATAGAAAATGGGTGATGCGCAGGTCTTTGCTGCGCTGCAGCAAGTCGAGGCTCTGCTGCTGGATGCTGCGCCATTCCGGCGGTTCGGCGGGCAGGATGGCATCGCCCATGCTGCGCTCGGGTTGGCCCTTGGCATCACGCTCTAGCTGGAGAAAATCCGCGTCATATTCCATGTCTTCGCCACATGGCGAGTTCGCGGAAACGGCGGCGAGCAGCAAAGGCACATCCACTGAAATCGATCTCCCTATCGGCCCGTTAAATGCCGGGCAATTCATGCATTAGTTGCGCGAGGAACTTTGCATGTTTTCTTGGTCATATAAGCACACTGCTATTAATGTGCCATCACTGGTGTTCAAGAAGTTGTGCATTTTTGGTGTAGTACTTATGCCTTGTCAAGGTAAGCTATTCGCCCTCTGTGACAGATGTGCGGTGCTTAACAACCTGTACGACTGATGGGTCGAAGCACGTACCGAGGCAGGATTTTTGTCATGCGGCCCAGTTAAGATCAGCGATCATGCTGGCAACTGCGGGTTGTGAAGGGTCGATTGCACGACCTGATGGGGATTTCCCGGCAATGTTCGGCCCGGGAATCGACCGCGCGCGAAGTATCAGCAAGGAGGCAAGATGTCGCTGTGTTTGACTATCACTAGTTATCACAAGATTACCCCCGGGCAATGTCCCGAAAAGTCCATGAATCAGGGCTCGATGGCGATCGGCCGCAGCTCGGATAATGACTGGGTATTGCCTGATCCCGAGCGCCTCGTGTCTTCCCAACATTGCGTTATTCAATACAAAGACGGCCGTTATTATTTAACCGATAACAGTACAAACGGTGTGGAGTTGGTTAACGCCGGTATTCGTATGCGCCGTGGCAATAGCGAACCTCTGCAGGACGGCGAGCTGATCCGCATCGGCGACTACGAAATCCAGGCACGCATTGATTTCAGCGTGCAAGCGGTTGAAAGCCAACCCTTTGCCGGTGAGTCGCCGAACAGCTTCGAAGCGCTGATGGGGGCCGTTGCCAGCCCCTCGGTGCCCGCGCCCATGCCGACGCCGGTGATCGCGCCGCAGTTCCAGGGCGCCTCGTCGATGGACACGCTGCCGGACCTGTTTGACTTCCTCAGCCCCACCGCCGTGCCGCCGCCCACCGTGGCCGACCACGTCCCCAGCGAACAACACGATTTCCGCCCGCCGACGCCGGTCAGTGTGCCGATGGCAGAACCGCCGCTGGTGTCCGCTTCGGTGATCCCCGAAGACTGGGACCTGCTCAGCGACGCGCCGCCGCCGATTATCAGCGCGCCGGCACCGGCACCGATGCCATCACCGCCACCGCCGTCACCGCCGCTGACTCCGTCCGCCCCTGCGCCCGACGTAGCACCGCCGGTGGCCAGCGCCGGGCAGCCGGACTTGCTGCAAGCCTTCCTTCGTGGCGCTGGCCTGGACCAGCTGCGCCTGGACAAGGCCGACGCTTGCGCGCAGATGGAAAGCATCGGCCGCAGCTACCGGCTGATGGTCGAAGGTCTGATCGATGTCCTGCGCGCCCGGGCCAGCCTCAAGGGCGAGTTCCGCATGCAGCAGACCATGATCCAGCCGGCTGAAAACAATCCGTTGAAATTCGCACCGAATGCCGATGAAGCGTTACTGCTGTTGCTGCGTCACGGCAACCAAGCGTTTATGGCGCCGGATGTCGCCGTGCGGGAAAGTTTCGACGACCTGCGCGCCCACCAGTTGGCGGTGATGGCGGGTGTAGAAGCGGCGATCAAACACCTGCTCAAGCGCTTCGAACCGGCGCAACTCGAAGAGCGCATGGGCAAGCCCGGCGGGCTCTCGGGTATTTTCAGCGGTTCGCGCCAGGCCCAGTACTGGCAGCAGTTCACCGAGCTTTACAGCAATATTTCCCGTGAGGCCCAGGAGGATTTCCAGGACCTGTTCGGCCGCGAATTCAGCCGGGCCTACGAAGAACACAGCGCCCGACAGCGGCGTTGACCGCCACACACGGATTAACGGATAGCTAAGTACGTCATTGAGGACGCAGGATGATTCCCAGGTTTTTACTCGCAGTCGCCACCGCGCTGCTGCTGACGGCGTGTGCCAAAGATGCCGCCAAACCCGACACCGCCGCCGAGGCTGACGCCGATACCGCGGCGGTCGAGCTGCACTTCCATGCGATTGCCGGGCTCAACCCCGGCGCCAATGGCCAGGCCGCGCCGGTACGGGTGCGGATTTTCGAACTGAAGAACGCCGCCACCTTTGCCCGTTCCGACTATTTCTCCCTGGCCGACCGCGCGCAATCGACCCTGGGCCTGGACCTGCTGGACCAGGACGAAGTGACGGTCCAGCCCGGCCAGCAATTGAGCATTCAGCGCGACCTCGACCCGTCTACGCGCCAGATCGGTTTGCTGGTGGGCTACCGCGAACTCGACCGCGCGCAGTGGCGCACGGTGATCAACGTGCCGGCGCGTCAGTACACCGAATACCAGATCAGCCTCGATGTGCGTGCGGTGCGCGCCGACGTCGTGGTTACCCCATCCAGCCCTGCCCAATAAGCAATCGGAGCCCCCATGTCCTGGAACAATCGCGTGGTCTGGTCGGAAGGCATGTTCATCGGAACGCAGCACTTCCAGCAGCATGACCGTTACCTGGAAAACCTGATCGACGCCCGCAGCCGCCCGTTGTCCGCCGGTGCCTGGGGCTTTTCCGAGTTGCTGATCGACCAGGGCCTGTTGGCCCAGGGCAAGCTGGCCATCGTCACGGCGCGGGGCCTGTTGCCTGACGGCACGCCGTTCAATATCCCTCAGGACGACCTGGCGCCGAGCCCGCTGAACATCGATGACAGCCTGCGTGACGGCCTGGTGTACCTGGCCCTGCCGCTCAAGCGTGCCGGCGTGCGCGACACCGTCGACGAAGGCGAGGCCCTGGAAGCCGCACGTTACGTGAGCCAAGTGCGTGAAGTGCGCGACGACAACGCGCCGTTCGAAAACCGCGCGCCGGTGGCCGTAGGCTCTCGCGCTCTGCGCCTGTTGACCGCCCAGGATGGCATCAGCGATTACGCGGCCATCGGCGTGGTACGCATCAAGGAAAAACGTGCCGACCGCGCGCTGGTGCTCGACGACAGCTACATCCCACCCGTGCTGGACGTGGCCGCAAGCAAACCGCTGACCGCATTTCGCAGCGAACTGCTGGGCCTGTTGCACCAGCGTGGCGAAGCTCTGGCCGGCCGCGTGGTGGCCTCGGGCGCTGGCGGCGCGTCGGAAATCGCCGACTTCATGCTGCTGCAACTGGTCAACCGCGCCCAGCCGCTGATCCAGCATTTCAGCCAGTTGAGCCCGCTGCACCCGGAGCGTTTCTTCAGTGAACTGGTAAGCCTGGCTGGGGAGTTTTCCACGTTCTCCACCTCGGGCCGGCGTCCTCAGGAATACCCGCAGTACCAGCACGACGACCTGGCCGTGAGCTTCGCCCCGGTGATGGCGGCGTTGCGCGAGGCGTTGTCGATGCTGATCGACAGCAAAGCCACGCCGATCCCGATTGTGGAAAAAGCCTACGGCATCCACGTGGCGATGCTGGCCGACAAGACCCTGCTCGACAACGCCAGTTTCATCCTGGTGGTACGTGCCGATGTGCCTGGCGAAACCCTGCGCGCGCGCTTCGGCCAGCAGAGCAAAGTGGGTTCGGTGGAGCACATCCGCGACATGGTCAACCTGCAACTGCCGGGCATCGGCCTGGTGCCGTTGCCGGTGGCGCCGCGCCAACTGCCGTACCACGCGGGCTCGACCTATTACGAACTGGACCGGGGCAGCGAGCACTGGCAGCAACTGAGCAATTCCGGTGGTTTTGCTTTCCATATCGCCGGGCAATTCCCGGGCTTGAACCTGGCCTTCTGGGCGATCCGAGGATAATCCGCGATGCATCCCAATGATGACGACCGCACCCAGTTCATGCCGCGCCCGGGTGGCCGTGCGCCGGAACCCGCGCGTGCAGAGCCCGCGCCTTTGTCAGTGCCCGCCGCGCCGATGCTCACCGGCAAGAGCCAGGGCCTCAACCCGCTGGAAAGCGCCGCCGGCCCGCTGCTGGCATTGCTGACGCGGCTGCGCAACACCATCGCCCACCCGGCGCCGGCCAGTCTGCGCGCGCAACTGTTGGCCTACCTGCGCCAGTTCGAAGAGCGTGCCGAGGCCGCCGGCGTGGCGCGCAACGAAGTGCTGCTGGCGCGCTATGCGCTGTGTACCGCCCTGGATGAGGCGGTGCTGAGCACGCCGTGGGGCAGCACCAGCGAGTGGGGCAAGCAGAGCCTATTGATCACCGTGCATAACGAAGCCTGGGGCGGCGAAAAAGTCTTCCAGTTGCTCGACCATTGCCTGCAAAGCCCACGGGAGCGCTTGTACCTGTTGGAGCTGTTGTACCTGTGCATGTGCCTGGGTTTCGAAGGTCGCTACCGCGTGATGAACGACGGCCGCAGCCAGTTGGAAGCCTTGCGCGAGCGCACCGCTGCGGCGATTCGCAGCGCCCGTGGCGAGCACGAGCGCGAGTTGTCGCCGCATTGGCGCGGCGTGACCGTGGCGCGAGATCGCCTGGCGCAATTTATGCCGCCGTGGATCGCCGTGGCCATCGGCCTGGCGCTGCTGCTGGCGCTGCTGTTCGTCTTGCGCATGCTACTGGCGGGGCAGGCCGAACCGGTGTTCAAGAATATCCATGCCCTGGGCGAGATCCCGGTGCAGAGCATCGACCGCCCTGTGGCGCAGCCGAAGGTCATCGAACGCCCGCGCCTGGCCGGCTTCCTGGTGGACGACATCAAGGCTGGCCGGGTGGCGGTGGAAGATGCCGTTGACCGCTCGGTGGTGACGATCCGTGGCGACGAACTCTTTGCGTCCGCCAGCTCCAGCATCGTCGATGACTACCAGCCGTTGATGCTGCGCATCGCCGACGCCATCCGCAAGGTCAAGGGCCAGGTGCGCGTGACCGGGCACAGCGATAACCGCCCGATTGCCACGCTGCGCTTCCCATCCAACTGGGCGCTGTCTGAAGCGCGGGCCAAGTCGGTACTGGAGATCCTCGCCGCCAAGACCGGCCAGGGCGAGCGCTTCAGCGCCGAGGGCCGCAGCGACACTGAGCCGGTGGCCACCAACGCCACCGCCGAAGGCCGTGCCCGCAATCGTCGGGTTGAAATCACCGTATTGGCGGAGGGCGTCGAGTGAAGGCGTTTTTCAGTTTTATGATTCGCTGGGTGATCCCGGTACTGGGCCTGATCGCCTTGAGCCTGATCATCTGGTTTGTCGGGCCGTTGCTCGACGTGCTGGTGCCGCAAGGGCGCCGCTGGGCGTTGATCGTCCTGATGTTCGCGGTGTGGATCGCCTATCGCGTGTTCCGCATTATCCAGGCGCGCCGCCAGGCCGCCGAAGTGATGCGCAGCCTGGCGGCGGACGCCCCGGTGGACCCCAACAGCGTGGCCACCGCCGAAGAACTCGCCACCCTGCGCCAGCGCATGGACGAGGCCCTGGCGCTGCTCAAGAAAGCCAAACTTGGCGGCGACGAGCGGCGCAACCTCTACGAACTGCCGTGGTACGTGATCATCGGCCCGCCGGGTTCGGGCAAGACCACCGCACTGGTCAACTCCGGCCTGCACTTCCCGCTGGCCGCGCAGTTGGGCGCCGGGGCGGTGCGTGGCGTCGGCGGTACGCGTAACTGCGACTGGTGGTTCACCGACCAGGCCGTATTGCTCGACACCGCCGGCCGCTACACCACCCAGGACAGCAACTCGGCGGTGGATAAAGCCGCGTGGCTGGGCTTTCTCGACCTGCTGAAAAAACAACGCTCGCGCCGCCCCATTGACGGCGCATTCATTGCGATCAGCCTTTCGGATTTGCTGCTCGGCACCGACGCCGAGCGCGCCGCCCACGCGGCGGCGATTCGCCTGCGGATCCAGGAGCTGTACACGCAATTGGGCGTGCGGTTCCCGATCTACCTGATGTTGACCAAACTCGATTTGGTCCCCGGCTTCATGGAGTTTTTCGACAACCTGAGCAAGGAAGAGCGCGCCCAGGTGTGGGGCATGACCTTTGCCCTGGACGACGGCAAAAGCACCGACAGCCCGCTGGCGCATCTGCAAAGCGAGTTCGCCGGCCTGGAACAGCGCCTCAACGAACGCTTGGTGGAACGCCTGCAACAGGAGCGCGACCCGTCGCGGCGCGACCTGATCTACGGCTTCCCGCAGCAATTCGGGGCCTTGAAGGATTGCCTGCAAAGCTTCCTCGAAGGCGTGTTCAAACCCAACGCGTTTGAAGAGCGTGTGTTGCTGCGCGGCGTGTATTTCACCAGCGGCACCCAGGAAGGCAGCCCTATCGACCGCCTGATCGGCGCCATGGCCCAGAGCATGAACCTGGACCGCCAGCACTTGGCGCGCCAGAGTGGCACCGGGCGCAGCTACTTCATCGAAAAACTGTTCACCGCCGTCGCCTTTGCCGAACGTGGCCTGGTGGGCGTCAATCCCAAGGTCGAGCGGCGTCGCAAGTGGATCGCGCGCGGTGTCCTCGCGGCCACCGTGGCCCTGGTGGTGGTGGTCAGCGGCCTGTGGTGGGTCAGTTATCGCGCCAACCAGGCTTATATCGCTCAGGTCGACCAGAAGGTCGCGCCCCTGGGCCAGACCGTGCAAAACCTCAGCCCGGCACAGCGCGACGTGCTTGCGGTGCTGCCGCTGCTCAATGCGGTGAAGAACCTGGCGGGGGATTCGCCGAGTTGGTCCGAGGGCCTGGGGCTGTATCAGGGCGACATGCTCGAAGCCGAGTCCGCCAGCGTCTACCGCAAATTGTTGATTGCCGTATTCGCCCCGCGACTGGTGACGCGCATCGAGGAACAACTGCACGGCGGCGGCAATTCCGACTACCTCTACGAAGGCCTCAAGGCCTACCTGATGCTCGCCGACAGCGAGCACTACGACCCGGACTTCATCAAGGCGTGGATCGCCCTGGACTGGGACCGCAACCTGCCACGGGACCTGCCGGCCGATCAGCGCCAGGCGCTGACCGGGCACTTGCAGGCCCTGTTCGAACGCCATCCGCCGAACGCACGCCTGGACCCGCGCCTGATCGACGACCTGCGTCGGCAACTGCAACAACTGCCGGTAGCACAGCGCGTATATGACCGGGTCAAGCGCCAGAAACTGCCCGACGGTATCCCGGACTTTCGCATCAACGAAGCCGCCGGGCGTGATGCCGCGCTGGTGTTCAGCCGCAAGAGCGGCAAGCCTCTGGGCGAGCCGTTGAGTGGGTTCTTTACCGCCAAGGGTTATCGTCAGGCCTTCCTGCTGAGCAGCCTGAACCAGACCGGCACCCTCGCCGAAGAACAGTGGGTGCTGGGCCACGAACAGGCCGATCAACAGAACGTGGTGAGCCTGGCCGCCGATGTGCGGCGCCTGTATTTCCAGGACTACCAGCGCCAATGGGACGCCTTGCTGGCGGACATCGACTTTGTGCCGATCACCAGCGTGGCCCAGGCCGCCGACGTGCTGCGGGTGATCTCCGGCCCGACGTCGCCACTGAAAAAACTGCTGGTGGCGGTGGCCAAGGAAACCGATCTGCAAGCCGAAGAACGCCAACTGGCCGCCAAAGGCGTGCCGGTCGAAGGCGGCGTCGACAAGCTCAAGGAGCGCCTCGGCAGTCTGCTGGGGCAGGAGCAAGCTACGGCCAACGCGCCGGCGGCGACAGACGATCCAGTCACTGCGCACTTTGCCGAACTCAACAGCATCGTCAGCAAGAATGAAGGCGAACCGGCGGCCATCGACGGCCTGCTGGCGGACATGAATGCGCTGTATGTGCAGGTCAGCGCCATGGTCGGCGCCAGCGGCGATGCGTTGCTCGGCGAGGCGAAGAACCAGGCGGCGGCTGCGGCCACACGGGTCAGCCTGAATGCCGAGCGCCAGCCGCCGCTGGTGCAGGGCATGGTCAAGTCGGTGGTCAATTCCACCACCAACAGCATGATGGGCGGGGTGCGTAACCAACTGAACGCGGCGTGGGTCAGCGAAGTGGTCAACGTGTACCGCCAGTCGCTGGCCGGGCGTTACCCGATGTCGCCGGGCAGCGCACGGGACGCCACCCTGGATGACTTCGGCCAGTTCTTCGGCGTGGGCGGGGTGATGGACAACTACTTCCGCAAATACCTGCAACCCTACGTGGACACCTCCGCGCAGACCTGGCGCTGGCAGCCGGGCGCGGCGCAGAAACTGGGGATCGCGCCGGGCGTGCTGCAAACCTTCCAGCGTGCCGCGACGATTCGCGATGCGTTCTTCCGCTCTGGCGGCACCCAACCGATTGTGCGGTTCGAGCTTAAACCGGTGTCGATGGACCCGAGCATCACCCAGTTCCTGCTCGACCTCGACGGACAGCAACTGAGCTACGACCATGGCCCGAGCCGCCCGGTGGCGATGCAATGGCCGAACCCGGGCAGCATTGGCGTGGTGCGTATTTCCATCATGCCGCCATCGGCCAGTGGCCGTTCGGGCGTGACCCTCGACGGCCCGTGGGCGTGGTTCCGCCTGCTGGAACAGTCGGACCTGACCCCCGGCAACTCGCCGGACCGTTTCAACCTGCGCCTGCGGGTCGACGGTGCGAGCATCGCGTACGAGCTGCGCGCCAACAGTGCTTTCAACCCGTTCAAGAGTCGCGTGCTCAGCGGCTTCAGCCTGCCGGAGCGGCTATGACGACGTTGGGTTTCTACGGCAAATTGGCCAGCCGTGGCGATTTCGTCAGCCGCGCTTTGCCCCAGAGTTTTATCGGCCCGTGGGACAGCTGGCTGGCGGCGGGGTTGCTCGCCAGCCAGAACAGCCTGGGCGGTGACTGGCTCAATGCTTACCTGGTCAGCCCGCTGTGGCGCTTTGTGCTGGCGCCGGGTGTGTGCGGGCCGGACGCCGCCGCAGGTGTGGTGATGCCGAGCATTGACAGGGTCGGGCGGTATTTCCCGCTGGCAGTGGTGGCGCTGCTGGATCACGACGCCAACCCCGCCTCGCTGGTGGGGGGGCCGGACGCCTGGTTCGAGCAGGCCGAGCAATTGCTGCTCGGCACCCTGGACAGCGGCGCAACCTTCGAAGGCTTCAACGAGGGCCTCGACCGCTTGGGCGTGCCAACCACTGAACCGCGTGCACTCGACAGCCGCTTTGCAGGCTTGCAACGCGTCGCCGCGACCGTGCCCCAAGGGCGACTGGCCGCGCTGGCCGAACAGGCCTGCGAGGGCGCCAGCCTGTGGTGGGGCCGAGGCTCGCAACAGATTTCTCCTGGTTTATTGCGGTGTCAGGGCCTGCCTGCCGCCAGCGATTTTGCGCAGTTTTTGCTCGGACAAGAAGGTGTGGTGTAGATGGGGTCGACGTACAAATCCGCGAGCAAAAGCCATGTGGGCATGGTGCGCCAGGTCAACGAAGACGCCTGCCTGGACCTGCCGGAGAACCGCCTGTGGGTGGTGGCCGACGGCATGGGCGGGCATGCGGCGGGGGATTATGTCAGCAGCCTGATTGTCGACAGCCTGCGCAATGTGCCGCTGGGGCGCTCGCTGGATGAATACACGGCGGCGCTGCGCAATGATTTGGTGCGCATCAACGCCGCCGTGCGCGAAGAGACCGCCCACCGTGGCGTGACCATGATGGGCAGCACCGTGGTGCTCCTCGCCGCTCGTGGCCTGCGTGGCGTATGCCTGTGGGCCGGCGACAGTCGCCTGTATCGCCTGCGCGATGGTGTGCTCGAAGGCATCTCCCGCGACCACAGCTACGTGCAAGACCTGCAAGACAGCGGCCTGCTCAGCGAAGCCGAAGCCCGTGTGCATCCGCGCGCCAACATCGTCACCCGCGCCATCGGCGTGGAAGCGCACCTGAACCTGGCGACAGTCGACCTGCTGATCGCCCCGGGGGACACCTACCTGCTGTGCAGCGATGGCCTGAACAAGACCGTCGAAGACCATGAGATCCGCGAAGTGCTCGGCCATGACACGCCGGATGAAATCGTGCGCAGCCTGGTGCACCTGGGCCTCAACCGCGGCGCGCCGGACAACATCACCGCCATCGTCGTGAAGGTATCGGCATGAACATCCTGATTCCGGGTTATGACATCGAAGGCGAGATCGGCGAAGGCGCCATGGCCAGCGTGTACTTGGCGACCCAGCGCTCGCTGGAGCGCAAGGTGGCCTTGAAGGTAATGGCAGCGGCCCTGGCGGCCGACCCGAGCTTCTGCGAGCGCTTCCTGCGCGAGGGCAAGACCCTGGCGCGCCTGTCCCACCCCCACACCGTGACCATCCATGACATCGGCAATGTCGGTGAGCTGTACTACATGGCCATGGAATACCTGCCCAACGGCACGCTCAAGGAGCGCATCGCCGCTGGCATGACGCCTGAGCAGGGCGTGACGTTGATTCGCCAGATTGCTTCGGCCTTGGGTTACGCCCATGCCCAGGGCCTGGTGCACCGCGACGTCAAACCGGCGAACATCCTGTTCCGCGCCGATGGCACGGCGGTGCTGTCGGACTTCGGCATCGCCAAGTCCCTGGACGACCGCACCCAATTCACCCAGGCCGGTTTCGCCGTGGGCACCCCGAGCTACATGAGCCCGGAGCAGGCGCGCGGCCAGGAGATCGACGGGCGTGCCGACCTCTACGCCCTCGGCGTGGTGCTGTATGAAATTCTGGTGGGCGAGCTGCCGTACAACGGCACCGATGCGCTTTCCACCGCCCTGGCCCACCTGACCGAACCGTTGCCGGAATTGCCGGTGCATCACGGCCGCTATCAAGGCGTGTTGCGCAAGTTGCTGGCCAAAGATCCCGCCGACCGTTTCCCGGATGCGGCGGCGTTGCTGCTGGCGCTGGACCAACTGCCGGCGGATTCGCCGGAAGCCACGCTGGTGCGGCCGGTGGCTCTGCCGCTCAGTTTCGACCTGGCGGGGATGACGCCGGAATCCATCGAGATTCCTACCGGCAAACCAGAGCCACAGCCCACGCCGCCGCCAGCGCGTCAGCCGGTGGTCACCCCGACCCAGCACGGCGAGCAACGGCGCGGACCGGTATTGGCATTGGCGGCCGTGGCGGTCGCGGTGGCATTGGCCATCGGTGGAGCCAGTTATTGGTGGATGAGTCGCAGCGATACGCCAGTGCCGCCGCCTACCGCCAGCCAGCCGAAACCACCACAAACGCCGACTGCGCCGCCAGAGGTCAAACCGGCAGTGGCCGAAGCGGACGGCGGCGGCCGCCCGTTGCTGATGGCGGGCAAGAAAACCTTGTTCCAGCGCGTGCTGAGCAAGCCCGGCGCGAAACTCTCCAGCGACGCCGGCAGTGCGCCGGGCAAGGCGCTGCCGGCGTTCTCCGTGCTGTACGTGTACCAGCGTAAAGACGTGGGTGGCCAACCGTGGGTTCGCGTCGGCGCCGCCACCGATGGTCGCAGCGACGGTTGGTTACCGGCCACTCAGGTCAGCGACTGGAAGCAGAGCCTGGTGCTCAAGTTCACCGAACGCTCGGGCCGCGCGCCGGTGATGTTCCTGCGTCAATCCGGCGAAGTGGAGAAATTGCTCGCCGACCCCGCCGCCGCCAAAAACGTGCTGGCCAAGGCGCAGAAAAATAGTGAAGACAACGGCCAGGTGCTGGCCTTGGAACCGGCCGCCAGCGCGGTGCCGCAGAACCAGTTTTATCTGCTGCCGATCTTCGATTCCAAAGAAAGCTTCGACGAAAACGGCCAGCCGGTGCAGTTGCTTAACGTGGCCTCCATCGACCCCGGCAGCAGCCCCGTGGCCAAGCCCGCAACGCCGGTACTCAACGCCAACGCCGATGCGTTTCGCACGGCCGTGGTGTTGGTGGTGGACACCACTGTGTCGATGCAGCCGTATATCGACCAGGTCCGCGACGTGGTACACGAACTGCAAACCCGCATCGCCGAACGTGGCGAGCTGGACAGCGTGAGCTTCGGGTTGGTGGGCTTTCGTAACAGCATCAAGAAAACCCCTGGCCTGGAATACGTGGCCAAAACCTTGATCACCCTCGATCAGGGCCGCGACCCACAACGCTTTCTCGACATGGCGCGCCAGGTCAAAGCCTCGACGGTCTCCAGCCACTCGTTCAACGAAGATGCGTTTGCCGGGGTAATGCAGGCCGTCGAAGGCATGGACTGGTCCGGCTACGGCGGGCGCATCATCCTGTTGGTGACCGATGCCGGCGCGCTGCGCAAGAACGACCCGTTCGCCGCCACCCAGATGAACGAAGCCGAAGTGCGCCAGGCTGCGTTGGGCAAGCAGATCAAAATCTACGCCTTGCACCTGCGCACCGACGCCGGCAAGAAAACCCACGCCGGCGCCGAAAGCCAATACCGCATTCTTACCGCCGACGCCAACCCACAGATCGGCGACCTCTACACGCCGGTGCCGGGCGGCGACGTACGCAAACTGGGCGAGCGAGTGGATGAGATCGGCACGGTGTTCGCCAACCTTGTTCACCAAGTGCGCAGCAACACACCGCAAGCGGTGCCGACGCTCAGCTCGGCACCAAGCCTGGCGGATAAATCCGCAGCGGTCGGTTATGCGATGCACATGGACTTCCTCGGTCGCAAAACTGCGAGCCAGGCGCCGCAACTGGTCAGCGCCTGGACCGCCGACCGCGACCTGACCAACCCGGCGCTGCCGGCGTTCCAAGTGTGCGTGATGCTGACCAAGCTGCAGCTCAACGATTTGCAGCAATCGCTCAAGCTGATCGTCGACGCCGCGCGCAAAACCCAGACCTCACCCAAAGACTTCTTCCAGGAAATCGCCAGCGCCTCGGCCTACATGAGCCGCGACCCGCAGGCCCTGCGCAAGGGCGGCAACCTGGCCGACGGCGGCATCCTCGGCGAATACCTGGAGGGCCTGCCGTACCGCAGCAAGTCGCTGAACATGACCCAGGATTTGTGGTTGTCGCTGAGCGTGGCCGAGCAGGAAGACTTTATCGACGAGTTGGATTCGAAAATCCGCCTCTACGAAACCTTCCACAACGACGTGGCCAACTGGGTCCGTTTCGGCGATGCCGAGCCGGGCGACGCGTTGTACCGCGTGCCCTTGTCGACGCTGCCGTGATGCTGAACCTGAGCGCCGTGCACAAGAGCCGGGGCGCCGGTAGCCAGCGCTACAGCCTGGTGATCCCGGCGCTGCACCTGCGTGCGGGCGAGCAAGTGGCGATAGTCGGGCCCAGCGGCTGTGGCAAAAGCACCTTGCTGGACCTGCTCGCACTGGTGCTGGCGCCGGATCAGGTAGGCCGCTTTGAGTTCAATCAACAGGACATTGCCGGGCTGTGGCGCGCCGATCAGCAATCGACCTTGGCCCGGTTGCGCAGTCAGCACCTGGGTTACGTGTTGCAAACCGGCGGGCTACTGGGGTTTCTGGATGTGCGCGGCAATATCGCGTTGTCTCGCCAGCTACTTGGCCTGAAGGATGACGGCAGCGTGGCGCGCCTGGCCGACCAATTGGAGATCAGCGATCAGTTGGGCAAGAAGCCTTCGGCGTTGTCGGTGGGCCAGCGCCAGCGCGTCAGCTGTGCCCGTGCCTTGGCCCATGCGCCGCAACTGGTATTGGCGGACGAACCCACGGCGTCCCTCGATCCGTTGAATGCCGAGCGGGTCATGCACGCCTTGCTGGCTCAGGCCCGTGAACATCGGGCCGCCTGTGTGATCGCCACCCACGATGAGCCGTTGGCTCGCGCCAGTGGCTTGCAGGTTCGACGCATTCATTGCCGACGCGATAGCGACGGTGGCGTCACGGCGACGCTGGGGGAGGCCGGTTGATGCGCATCCCTCTGGTGGCGTCGCTCGCCTGGCAGGACTACCGCAACGACGCGTGGCTGTCGGCCTGCTCGGTGCTGGCGTTGGTGGCGGTGATCGCACCGTTGCTGGTGTTATTCGGCCTGAAATTTGGACTGGTCAGCAGTTTGACCGAACGTTTGGAGACGGACCCCGCCACCCGTGAAATTATTCCGCTGGGCGGTGGTCGATTCAGCAGCGCGTTTATCGAGCAACTGGGTCAACGGCCGGACGTGGCGTTCGCTATCCCGCGTACGCGGCAGATTGCGGCCACGGCGCAGGTGGGCACGTTGGTGCTGGAGATGCTGCCGACCGCGCCGGGCGATCCGCTGCTTGGCGGTTTGCCGGTGCCTCAGGGGCTGGAGCAGATCGTCCTGAGCCACACCGCCGCCGAGAAACTCGCGGCCCGGCCCGGTGACTGGCTGGAGACCCGTTTCGCGCGGCAAGTGGCCGGGCGTGTCGAGGCCCGTGATACGCGGTTGCAGGTGCTGGCGGTATTGCCCCTGGAAGCGTTCGCCCGGGACGGCTTGTTCGCCGGGCTGGGCTTGCTCGAAGCGGCGGAAGACTATCGCGACGGCCGTGCGGTGCTGGCGCTGGGGTGGGACGGTGAGGCGGCAGGCGTGGGTGAGCAGCGCGTCTACCCGGCGTTTCGTTTGTATGCGCGCGGCCTCAACGATGTGGAGCCGTTACGAGTGTTTTTTGCGAGGCAGAACATGCTGGTGTCGACCCAGGCGTTGAGCATTGCACAGGTGCAATCCTTGAGTCGCAACCTGTCGATTGTGTTCTGGATCATCGCCGGGTTGGCATTGGCCGGAGCGTTCGCGGCGATTTTCGCCGGTGCCCTGGCCGCGGTGGCGCGCAAGCGTCGAGAATTGTCGGTGCTGCGCCTGCTGGGGTTTTCCACCGGTGCGCTGTTGCTGTTTGTGGTGTTGCAGGCGCTGTACAGCGCGGGGTTTGCCGCCGTGTTCAGCGCCGGGTTATACGGCCTGGCCGAGGCAGGGTTGAATCAATTATTCGTGCAGGTGCCGGGCGAACACGCCAGTCATCTGTTGGCGCATCACTATGGCTTGGCCCTGGTGGCCGTGCTCGGCGTCAGCGCCGTGGCGGCGGCCTGTGGCGGTTGGCGGGTGGCGCGTATCCAGGCTTCTGAAGGGATCAGAGATGTATAAGTTATTGGGCGCCTGTGTGGCGCTGAGCCTGGCCTCCCTGGCCTGGGCCGATGAAGCCAGCGACAAGCTGGACAACCCCAAACCGTTGCCGGATGACGTGAGCCTGCCGCTGCCCTGCGAAGGCAACATGGTGTTCCGCTACGCCTACGTGTTGGCCCAGGGCACTCTCGATGACCGTGAGATCAGCCTCGGTTACCCCTTCAGCGAAGGCGAAGCCGGTTACCAGCAGTCGTTTATCTCCGGCTACCGTCGCGACTTCATCAACGGTCAGTTCACCCTCAAAGACCTGCCCAAGGACTGGAGCAAAGTCATCACGCCGGTGATGCCCAAGACCGACGCCAAAACGCCGCTCAAACCGATGCTGTATTTCATCGGTAAGTACGAAGTGACCGCGCGCCAATACGCCCAGGTGATGGCCCAGGCGCAGTCCCTGGCCAGCGGCGAGCCGGCCCCGGCCTGTGACGCGCCGACCGGCATGGCCGCGCGTTTGCCCAAGGTGAAGTTGTCGCGGTTTGAGGCCGAGCGGTTCTCGGCGGTGTACAGCGCCTGGCTGCTCAAATATCACCGGGATGCGCTGCCGGTCAGTGGTCGCGGCTCGTCCGAGGACGATGGCGGTGTGGGCTTTGTACGCCTACCCACCGAAGTGGAGTGGGAATTCGCCGCCCGTGGCGCCCAGGCCGTGAGCCGTCAGGACCTGGAAGGGCGGCTGTTCCCGCGCCGCACCGAAGGCAGCGACAGTGACGGCCCGCTGGGCGACTACGCTGTCTTCAACCAAGTGGCCGGCGGTACTGGCCAGGCCGCGCGGTTGATGCCCATCGGCACCAAACTGCCCAACCCGATCGGCATGTTCGATGTGATTGGCAACGCTGCGGAAATGGTCCAGGAATCCTTCCAGCTGGTCCACGCCGGCCGCCGTCAGGGCACCTATGGCGGGTTTGTGGTCAAGGGCGGTAATTACCTGGAAGGCGAGGGCACGTTGTTCACCGGCATGCGCCGTGAGTACCCATTGTTCGCCGCCGACGGCACCGAGCAAAGCAACGAGACCACCGGTTTCCGCGTGGCGATTGGCGCACTGTCGGCGCCGCGCTCGCGCTACAAGGAGCTGTTTGCGCAGTGGCAGAAAGAAGGTCGCCTGGCCTCGTTGACCGACGCCATCGACGACGCTCAGGACCCGACCAAGCGCCTGGACAGCATCATCGCCGCCAGCGTCGACCCCAAGCTGCAAGCCGAATTGGGCCTGGTCAACGAGGAACTCAAACGCAACGTATCGCTGATCGCTCAACAGCGCGAAGAAGCGGCGGGCAACCTGATCCAGTCGGCGGCCCTGGTGGCCGAGACCATCAGCAACTACAACATTCGCCTGATCAACTTGCAGAAGAGTCGGCAGCAGGCCTTGGACAACAAAGACGAAGCCAGCGCGCAGTTGTTTGCCACGGCCATCCAGAACGGTCGCAGCGCGCTCGACGGCGCGGTAGCGATCTATATCGACAACCTGGCCACCGGCACCCGCTATACCGATGCGGTGATCCAGGCGCAGTTTCAACGGATCAAGGAAGAGTTGGATCGCAAACCGGTGCTCGGCAAGAGCCTGGTGACGCGCGCAACACTGTTCGTTCGCCATGTCGGCAACTACCGCAAGCAACAGCGGGCCGACCCGGCAACGATCTTGAAGGAATTGCTCGCAGCGAGCGGTCAGCGGTCTTGATCGTTGGCTGTATGGCGAGCTTGGAAGGGACTCAGGCGGCATCGGCCGTGCTGGGCAAGTCAAACTTAGAAGAGAACACAACTTATGCTTTTTTCCCGTAAGGCGGTTTCCAAGCGTCACTTGCTGCTGATCGCAGCCGGTTTCAGCACCGTACTGACCGGTTGCGCCACGTCGCCGGCCTCCAAGGTCGCGTCGAGCACCAAGGTCGAGTACTACCCAAGCTGCTACGAGCCGGTCCAGCACCTGCGTGCCACCGATTCGGACATGACCAAGTCGGTCGTTACCGGCGCGGCCATCGGCGCTGCCGGCGGTGCCCTGCTGGGCGTGTTGAGCGGCGACAAGGACAAGCGCGGCCGTAACGCCGCCATCGGCGCGGCGGGCGGCGCCCTGGCCGGTGGCGCTGCGGGTTACTACACCGAGCGTCAGAAGCAGATTGCCGACGACAACCAGCGCATTGCGTCCTACGCGGCCGACGTCAACAAGAGCGCGTCCGACATCGACCGCAGCACCGCCTACGCCAAAGCCTCGCAGCAGTGCTACCAGAGCGCGTTCACCAAGCTGGTGGCCGATCGCAAAGCCAAGACCGTCAACGACACCGAAGGCCGCAAGCGCCTGGCGGAAATCGTCGCCGGCCTGAAGGAATCCAACGACCTGATCGTAGCGGTCAATGGCAAAGCCGCCGAAGACCTGAACAACTACACCCAGGCTTACGAGAAAGACCTGCAACAGGTCGGTGTGCAGCGTAACGACGTGGTGACCGTGGCCACCGCCGATACCACTCCGGTGGTCGCTCCGACCAAGGGCAAAAAGGCTGTGAAACCGGCCAAAAAGCCAGTGCTGCCGGTGGTGCCGAAAGAAGCCGTCGCTACCGAGAAAACCTTGCAGACCGCGCAGACCAAGCAAGCTGAAAGCAAGCAGGTCGCCAGCGCCGGTAAGGCACAGATCGAAGGCACCTGCCGCGATCCAAACCTGGCCGACTGGGCACCGGTCCCTTGCCCTAACGTTTAAGCAACATGTTGCTATAAGCGTTAAACGCCAGCCGATCTCCCGCTAAAGCGCGAGATCGGTGGCGTTCTTCCGGCAAATCGCTACACTGCTGCGGCCACTCAATAATTACACCGAGGCCGTGTGCATGAAATTTCGTCTTCTCCTGTGGGTGCTGGGCCTGATGATGGGCAAAGCCAGCCGCACCAACCCTGCCTTTCAGCAACAACTGGGTGATAAAGACCTGGCGTTCCAGTTGCAGACCCTCGACGGCAAGGTTGCCCGTCATTTCATCGTCAAAGATCAGCGCATCACCAGCCGCTCGGGTGTTCACCCCGCGCCGGCGTTTGCCATTGCCTTTAAAGATGCCGCCTACGGCTTCGCCACGATGCAGGCGAAAAACAAGCAACTGGCGTTTATGACGGGGATTCAGGACAAGTCGATCCAGATCAAGGGCAACCCGGCGCTGGTGATCTGGTTCCAGGGGCTGACGAAGTACTTGAAGCCGAAGAAAAAGAAGTAGGGCTTTTCAGCTAGACCGAGTTGGATTTATCGGGGGCAAGCCCCCTCCCACATGGGAATGCGTTCCAAATGTGGGAGGGGGCTTGCCCCCGATAGCTATATGACAGGCGCTACACTCAGCCCTGAGTGAATTGCGAGGCCAATTCGCGCAGCAAAACTTCGGCGTCCAGCACCTTACCCACCACTTCGTCAGCTTTGTCCCGGCTCAAGCCCAGACGCTCAAGCAGTGCATCCGTGATCGCCTCGTCCGGTCCGGAACCGATCCCACGGCTGCGCAGCAGGCGAACGGCCAGGCACACCAGGTTCGGGTACTCGGCGTAGTTGCCGTCGTAGGTCGGATCGTGCTGGAAGCGCAGGGCGGTGGATAATTCGTCCGGCATGTCCCAATAACGCATCAACCAGGCGCCGATCTGCTCGCGGCTGATGCCCAGCAAGTGCTGTTCCACATAGCTGTGGCACAGGTGTGGGTTGACCTCCAAGTGGCGGCAGATCAGCGAGAAGTGCGGCGGGAACACATGGGCCAGCAACAGGTAGCCAAAGTTGTGTAGCAGGCCGGCGAGGTACGTCAGGCCCGCTTCCGGGCGCTGGGCGCGGGGCATGGCGCGGGTCAGGCCCTCGATCACGGCGGCGGTGTAGATCGACTGGTGCCAGTACGGCGTGGCCTGTTGCGGATGGTCCTTGGGCAGGCTCAAGGTTTTGCCCAGGGCCAGGCCCAGCGCCAGGTTGATCACCAGGTCGAACCCCAGCACGCGCACGATGGCGTCTTCCACGGAGCGGATCTTGCCCGGCGACGCGTAGTACGGTGACGCCGCCCAGCTCACCACCTGCGCCGCCAGCGCCGGGTCGGTTTCCACCACGCCGGTGATGTCGTCGATGGTGGCGTTGGGGTCGACCCGCAGCTTGATGATCTTCTGCGCAGTGTCGGCCAGCGGCGGAATTTCGATGGTCGCTTCCAGGCGCTGCTGGATACGGCGAGCGGTGAACGCCTGCATCGCCTGGGTGATTTCCTCGCGGTCATCATTAGGGCGGTCGAGGTTCGGGCGGATATTGCTCAACGGCTCGCCGAATTGCGCGGCGCTGGCCTTGGTGAGCATCGTCTTGAAGGCATCAGTGGGGATTTCCAGCAGCAGCCCGGCTTCGCCCGAATGCACCAACAGGCTCGGCTCGTTGAGCAGGCTGCCTTCGTACAGGCATGGCGAACTGGTGAGCGGCGGCAGGCCCGGCAGCAGTTTCAGGTCGTGCTTGTCCAGCATGCGCTTGATGCGATCCGGCGCCACGGCGGTCAGGCGACGCCCAGTGAGTTCGGCGAGGCGGTTGAGGTCCAGCAGTTGGTTCTGGGGAAACAGCACCATCAGTGCGCCCACCGCGTCTTCCAACAGCACGGCCTGCACCTTTTGCGCAGGATTCAGGCCCGGTTGTTCGGCGACTTCCGTGTAGCTGACGGCAAGCTTGGCGAGCAGGGCGCGGATAACCGGCGGGGCGGCCAGCGGGGCTGTGGCGTGGGCAACTTCTGACATGGCCTGATCCAATTTCGTACAGTCACCGAAGTATAACCAGCTTGATACAAGTGTTGGTCGGATAAGTGCCTTTTGTGACCCGGTTGGGGATCCGCGACGCCTTTTGCTTCGGCAGCGTCAAACCTGGCCGTATTGCTGACCGTGCCGCAGCCAGCGATCCAACAGCGGGCTGACATGATCCGGCCAGCGCTCCAGCAGCGCTTGCGCCGCATCGCGGACGGCAGGCAGCAGGTCGGCGTCGCGCATCAGGTCGGCCACTTTGAACTGCAACAGCCCGGTCTGGCGCGTGCCGAGCATTTCACCGGGGCCGCGCAGTTCGAGGTCTTTTTCGGCGATGACAAAACCGTCGTTGGTTTCGCGCATGATGCCCAGGCGCTGGCGGCCGATCTGCGATAGCGGTGGGTGGTATAGCAGCACGCAGTGGCTGGCGGCGCTGCCTCGACCGACGCGGCCGCGCAGTTGGTGCAATTGCGCCAGGCCCAGGCGTTCGGGGTTCTCGATAATCATCAGGCTGGCGTTGGGCACGTCCACGCCGACTTCGATCACCGTAGTGGCCACCAGCAGTTGCAGGTTGCCGGCCTTGAATTCGGCCATCACCGCCGCTTTTTCCGCCGGCTTCATACGACCATGGATCAGCCCGACCTTGAGTTCGCCCAGGGCGCTGGTGAGGTCTTCGTAGGTGGTTTCGGCGGCCTGGCAGGTCAGCTCTTCGGACTCTTCGATCAGCGTGCAGACCCAGTACGCCTGGCGCCCTTCGGCGCAGGCGCCGCGCACGCGCTCGATCACCTCGACCCGTCGCGTATCGGTGACCAGCACGGTGTTGACCGGGGTGCGACCGGGCGGCAATTCGTCGAGGATCGAGGTGTCGAGGTCGGCGTAAGCGCTCATCGCCAGAGTGCGTGGGATTGGCGTGGCAGTCATGATCAGTTGGTGCGGGCTCATGCGTCCGCCCACGCCTTTCTGGCGCAGGGCCAGGCGTTGCTGCACGCCGAAGCGGTGTTGTTCGTCGATGATCACCAGCGCCAGGTTCTTGAACTGCACTTCGTCTTGAAACAGCGCGTGGGTGCCCACCACCATGGGGGCGCCGGCGGCGATCTGCTCCAGGGCGGCTACGCGGTTCTTGCCTTTGAGCTTGCCCGCCAGCCACGCCACTTCCAGGCCCAGCGGTTCGAGCCAGCGCTTGAAGGTGATGAAATGCTGCTCGGCGAGAATCTCGGTAGGCGCCATCAGCGCCACCTGGTAACCGGCCTCCAGGGCTTGCAGCGCGGCGAGGGCGGCGACCACGGTCTTGCCTGCGCCGACGTCGCCCTGGATCAGGCGCAGCATGGGTTCGTGCTGGCTCAGGTCGTAGGCGATTTCGTTGCCTACGCGCTGCTGGGCGCCGGTCGGCGTAAAGCCGAGATTGGCCAGGTATTGCGCGGGCAGACGCGTGGCCTTGGGCATCGCCGGCGCGCGCAGGGAGCGCATGCTTTCGCGCAGGCGTTGCTGGGACAGTTGGTGAGTCAGCAACTCTTCGAAGGCCAGGCGGTGCTGGGCCCAGTGATGACCCAGGGCCAGCTCGTCCACGTCGGCATCGGCGGGGGGGTGATGCAGGTAGCGAATCGCATCGGCCAGGGGCGCCAACTGGTAATCGCGGGCCAACTCCAGGGGCAGCCAGTCGGGCAGGCTGGTGGGGCCGAGCATGGACAGCGTCTGCATGCACAACTGGCGCAGGCGCTGTTGAGTCAGGCCTTCGGTGAGCGGGTAGATCGGGGTGAGGGTGGTATCTACCGGTGGCGGTTCGTCGCCGGTGATGGCGCGGTATTCCGGGTGGTAGATCTCCAGGCCCGACGCGCCGGGCCGGGCCTCACCGTAGCAGCGCACGCGGGTGCCGCGCTTGAGGCCCTCTTTCTGCGCATTGCTGAAGTGGTAGAAACGCAGGCTCAGGCCGCCGGTACCGTCCTGCAAGCGCACCACCAGGCTGCGGCGCTTGCCCATCACCACATCGGCACCGCTGACGGTGCCTTCGATCACCGCATCCTGCCCAGGGCGCAAGTGGCCGATGGGCACCACGCGGGTGCGGTCCTGATAGCGCAGGGGCAGGTGGAACAGCACGTCCTGGAGGTTCTCCAGGCCGACCTTGGCCAACTTCTCGGCCATGGCCTCACCGACACCCTTGAGTGCCGTCACCGACACCTGCGACAGCTCAGTCATACGGTTACTTAGCTCGCCGCGGTCGGCTTGGCCACCGAGCACAGGCGGATGGAGTCGGCGAGAATCTCAATCGCCTTGGGCCTTGGGAAGCTGGCGCGCCAGGCGATGGCCACCGTGCGGAACGGCACCGGCGGTGTAAGCGGGCGTACTTCGATTACGCCGGGGGCGTAGTGATGGCTGTCCACCGCCGACAGCGGCAGGATCGAGATGCCCAGGCCCGAGGCGACCATGTGACGGATGGTTTCCAGGGAGCTGGACTCCACGGTGGTGTGCTTGGCGCCGTCGTTGCCCTTGGTGAGGGTCGGGCAGGCTTCCAGCACCTGATCGCGGAAGCAGTGGCCTTCACCGAGCAGCAGCAGGCTTTTGTCGTTGAGCAGGGCAGCGTCGATGCTGGCTTTTTTGGTCCACGGGTGCGAGGCGGGCATCAGCACCTGGAACGGCTCGTCGTAGAGCGCCAGGGTGAGCACATCCGCTTCGTTGAACGGCAGGGCGATGATGATCGCATCCAGCTCGCCGTTGCGCAGTTTGTCGCGCAGTACGTGGGTGAAGTTCTCTTCGATATACAACGGCATCTGCGGCGCGACGCGGTGCAGTTGCGGAATCAAGTGCGGGAACAGGTATGGGCCGACGGTGTAGATGGCCCCGACCTTGAGCGGCGCGGTCAGTTGGTTCTTGCCGGCCTGGGCCAGTTCGCGAATGCTTTGCGCCTGCTCCAGCACCTTCTGGGCCTGGGCGACGATGCCCTCGCCTACTGGCGTGAGGCGCACGGCGCTCTTGCTGCGCTCGAAAATCAGCACACCGAGTTCGTCTTCAAGCTTTTTCACGCCCACCGACAGCGTCGGCTGGCTGACATGGCAGCGCTCGGCCGCATGGCCAAAGTGTTGCTCTTGGGCGAGGGTCACGATGTAGCGTAATTCTGTAAGAGTCATAGCGGGCGTCCATGAGGTTGCGGGCCAAGCATACCGGCTGCAATCGATAGACGCACGTTATCAGAAGTTTGTTAGGGATTGAGTGGGAACTGCTGAGGATTTTGCTGAAAGTGACGAGGGTTACCCCTCGCCACACTCATGTTCAGCGGCGACGCTTTTCGATGTTGTACACGAACGGTGCAACGATCTCGATGCTGCCGCTCTTGACCATATCGGCCGGCGGTTTGGGCAGCGGTTGGGCGCGACGGATCATGTCCAGGGTGGCGCGGTCCAGGTCGGCGTTGCCGGAAAGGCCCACCAGCTCGTAGGACAGTACATTGCCTTCGGCATCGACCACGAACTTCAGGCGGTTGAGACCCTCCTTGCCTCGGGCCTGGGCGCCTGGCGGATACTTCTTGTACTTCTGCAGGTGCGCCAGCAACGTGCCTTCCCAAGATGCCTTGGCCGCCAGCTGTTGTGGCGACGGCCCTGGTGCAGGCTGTGCCGATTTCTGCGGTGGCGCTTGGGTCGGCGGCGTATCGCTCGGTGGCTCCTCGGAAGGTTTTTCCTTGGGCGGCTCGGGCTTTTTCTCCACCGGCTTGGGCGGCTGGGGTTTGGGCTTGGGCTTGACCGGCTTGGGCACCTGGATCGTCGGCTTGGGCGCTTCGGCCATTTTTGGCAGCGGCAGCTCTTCCACCGGGGCGGGCGGCTGCGGCGGCGTTACCACCTTCGGCGGGGCCGGAGGCGGTGGCGGTGCGGGAGCAGGCGCCAGGTCGATGACCATGGCTGCCGGCGGCAACTGCACCGTGCGCGGCGCCGACCAGTGGAGTGCGATGGCAATCGCGATGGCATGCACGCCCAGTACGACGGCGAGGCTGGTGCCATAACGCGTCAGTTTGTGGCGCGTCGTGATCATTTCTTGGCTGCCGTCTCAAGTCCAACCAGGCCAACCTTGAGGTAGCCGGCCGCCCGCAGGGCATCCATCACACTCATCAGATCGCCGTAGTCCACGCCTTTGTCGGCTTGGAAGAAGATCGTCGTGTCCTTCTTGCCTTGGGTCTTGGCGTCGAGCACCGGGCCCAGGGTTTCGGTTTTGACTTCTTCTTCGCCCAGGAACAGACGTTGATCCGCCTTGACGCTGAGGAAGATCGGTTTTTCCGGCCGTGGCGCCGGTTTGGCGCTGGAGGCGGGCAGGTCGACCTTGATGTCTACGGTGGCCAACGGTGCGGCCACCATGAAGATGATCAGCAGCACCAGCATCACGTCGATAAACGGCGTGACGTTGATTTCGTGGTTCTCGACGAGTTCGTCGTCGCCTTGATTCAAATGCAGGCCCATGGCCGATTACCCCACTTTCACCATGTGCGGTTGCGAGCTGCGCTCGGTAGGCAGGTGGTCGAGGTCGCGGCTGACCAGCAGCAGGACTTCCGCCGACGCGTCCGACACCTGGGCCTTGTAGCCGGCAATTGAGCGGGCGAAGACGTTGTAGATCACCACTGCCGGAATCGCTGCCACCAGACCCAGCGCAGTTGCCAGCAGGGCTTCGGCGATGCCGGGGGCAACCACGGCGAGGTTGGTGGTCTGGGTTTTGGCGATGCCGATAAAGCTGTTCATGATGCCCCATACGGTGCCGAACAGACCGACGAACGGTGCGGTGGAACCGATGGTCGCCAGAACGCCGGTGCCGCTGCTCATGTTGCGGCCGCAAGCAGCCACCAGACGCTCAAGGCGGAAGGCGACACGCTCTTTGATGCCTTCTTTTTCGCGAGTGTTGGCCGACAGGCGCATCTCTTCCAGTGCATCGTGCACCAGGGTATTGGCCAGGGTGCCTTTCTTGGTTGCGCTTTCGCTGGCTTCCTTGAGGGTGGTGGCCTTTTTCAGATGGACGATTTCAGTACGCAGGCGACGCTTGGCGCCCAGCAGCTCGAAGCCTTTGGCGATCCAGATGGTCCAAGTGATGATCGAGGCTATGGCCAGGCCGATCATCACAGCTTTCACCACCACGTCAGCGTTCTGGTACATACCCCAGGGCGACAGGTCGTGGGCCATGCCCAAGGTGTTGTTCTCTTCCAGCACCACACCGGTGTCGTCCGCAGCCGGGGCGGCCGGGTCGGTGGCGACTGGCGCGGCAGGCGGTGCGGGCGGGGTGGCGGCATTCTGCTCGGCGGCAGCAGGTGTGGCGGGTGCGGTTGCATCGGCGAATGCGGCGGTCGGCGCCAGCAGAACGCTGAACAGCAGCGCAGCAATCGCGCGCCAGGCGCGGGAAGGGCTGTGAGGCTTGGTTGGCGAAGCGGGGGTTGTATTACGTGTCATGCTGGCCGGACCTGAGAGAAAGAATGAGTGATTGTCCTTCCAGACCCAGAGCAAGGGGCGAGGACAAATGGGTGGTCATTATTGCAAGTAATTCTTGTTAACAGAAGTAATACAGTAACTTTATTTGCCCTTTTTCTGGCCGTCGGTCAACTGAGAGGGCTAACCTAGACCTTTCAATACGGAGTTTTATGATGTCCGCGCCTTCTGTTGTGATTGTCGGATGTGGCGATGTGGGGAGTCGGTTAGCCAGCCAATTGCTTGCTTCGGAATGGGAGGTGTACGGCCTGCGGCGCGACATTTCGCGCTTGCCTGTCGGGGTGATCGGCATTGGCGGTGACCTGTTCAAAAAGGACTGCCCCGATACCTGGCCAATCGGCGGCGTGGATTACCTGGTGTATTGCGCCGCCGCGACCGATCACGATGAAGCTGGCTACCGCGCGGCTTACGTGCAGGGGCTGCAACATGTTCTGGAGTGGCTCGGCGATTACGGCCAGCAACCCAAACATCTGCTGTTTGTGTCCAGCAGCAGTGTGTATGGGCAGCAGAACGGTGAATGGGTCGACGAAACCTCCGAAACCCAGGCCAAAGGCTATTCCGGGCAGATCATGCTCGAAGCCGAGCAGGTTGCGTTGAACAGCGGCATTCCCGCCAGCATTGTGCGGTTAACCGGCATTTACGGCCCAGGCCGCGAATGGTTGCTGACCCAGGTGCGCCAAGGTTACCGGGTGGCGGTCGATCCACCGTTATATGGCAACCGGATCCACGCGGACGACGCAGCAGGCTTGCTCGCGTTTTTGCTGCGGCATGTGGAGCAGGGCGGTTCGCTGGATAAGGTCTACATCGGTGTGGACGACGCGCCGGCGCCGCTGGCCGAAGTGGTGGCCTGGCTGCGCGATTATCTGGGCGTGACAGAGTGGTCAGACGAGGCCAGTGTGCGGCGTGCGGGGAGCAAGCAATGTAGCAACGCGCGGATCAAGGCGCTGGGCTGGGCACCGACATACCCGACTTACCGGGAAGGCTACGCGGCGATCCTCAAGGGCTGAAACACGATCTGAAAAATGTGGGAGGGGCCTGCCCCTCTCACATTCAACTGCCTGCAAGGGTCGTTACTGTTTTTCCAACAGCCATTGGCGTGGGCCTGGCGTAAACGAAGGTACTTCGTCTGCCTGTGCCGTATTGACCGCCTGGAAAATTTCCAGCTGTTTGCCCTTGCGCATGAAAATCCAGGGGTTGCCCTGGCCATTGAGTTGCAGCCAGATGCTGTCGTAGCCGCCACTCATAGAGGCGCAATCGCCTGCCAGGCACAGCGAATACCGGTCGACTTTGGGTAGGCCGACAACCTTGCCGTCGGCCTGGAACTGCACGATTGCGCCGTTGCCGAAGCCGTCGGTGATTTTCCAGTCGCCGCCCAGGTAGGCGGCATAGAGCGCCCGCTCGAAGTTGGCGCCCAATGGTGCGCCTTCCGGAGCTGGGTCTTTAGCACGGGCGAACAGTTGCTCGGGCTCGTTATCGTTGGCCACTTGCAGCAACTGCTTACCTTTACGCTTGAGTTCGGTGGCGGAGCTGCCATAGAAATCCACGCTCCAGGCGCCGGATTGTTGCCCGAGCAACTTGCCTTCGGCGACTTCAAAACCGTTGTAGTAGCGGGCTTGAGATGCCTTGACGTTGACCTCCCATTCGAGGTTCGGGCCAAAGCTTTGCAGCGCTTCACGCAGAGGGCCGCCCTTGGCTGCCGCATCGATGGCGACCTGATTGATCCAAGTGCCGCTCACGTCTTGGTCGGCAGGGTTGCTGGCACAGCCGCCGAGCAACAGGGCGAGCAATGAAGAGGCTACAAGCGCTTTGCGCATCATGAAATCCTTTTAAAACGAGGTCGGCGCAGCCTGTAGGGGCTGCGCCGGGTGTTTTTACTCGATCACCAGAATCGCGTCCATTTCAACCTGCGCGCCTTTTGGCAGGGCTGCCACGCCGATGGCGGCACGGGCTGGGTACGGCTGTTCGAAGTACTTGCCCATGATCTCGTTGACCTTGGCGAAGTGGCTCAGGTCGGTGAGGAAAATGTTCAGTTTGACGATGTCCTTGAACGAACCGCCGGCGGCTTCGGCCACGGACTTGAGGTTTTCGAAGACTTGAACTGTCTGGGCTTCGAAGCCTTCCACCAGTTCCATGGTTTTTGGGTCCAGAGGAATCTGGCCGGACATGTAGACGGTATTGCCTGCCTTGATTGCCTGGGAGTAAGTACCGATGGCGGCCGGGGCTTTGTCGCTGGTGATAACAGTCTTGGTCATGAATGACTCCTTGTAATAGGCAGTGGCGGGGTTGAAGAACTACGCACGCATGCGGGTAATGCGGATGACCCCGGTCAAGGCGCGCAGCTTCTTGATCACACGGGCCAGGTGTACGCGGTCGTGTACGCTGACCACCAGTTGGACCACGCTGATGCGACCATCGCGTTCGTCCATGCTGATCTTTTCGATGTTGCCGTCGGCGGCGTTGACGCTGCTGGCCAGCAGGGCGATCAGGCCGCGCTGGTGCTCCAGCTCAACGCGCAGTTCGACGTTGAATTCGCCGGTGACATCCTTGGCCCACGAAAGCTGGATGCATTTTTCCGGGTTATGCCGGATTTCGGAGATGTTTCGGCAGTTGTCCAGGTGCACCACCATGCCTTTGCCCGCGGACAGGTGGCCGACGATCGGATCGCCCGGGATCGGTGTGCAGCATTTGGCGTAGCTGAGCACCAGGCCCTCGGTGCCGCGAATCGCCAACGGGCCTTCGGGGCTCGGCAATTGCTCGCCCTCACCCAGCAGTCGACGGGCGACCACATAGGCCATGCGGTTGCCCAGGCCGATATCTTCCAGCAGGTCTTCGATGGTTTCCTGGCGATATTCGTGAAGCATCGCCTGCACGCGTTCTTGGGGAATCTTGTCCAGGGCGCTGTCGAAACCGTTGAGAACCTTGTTCAGCAGGCGCTCGCCCAGGCTGACGGACTCGGAACGGCGCTGCAGTTTCAGGGCGTGGCGAATGTGTGTACGGGCCTTGCCGGTGACCACGAAATTGAGCCAGGCCGGGTTCGGTCGTGCGCCCGGTGCGCTGACGATCTCCACGGTGGAACCGCTTTGCAGCGGCTCCGACAGTGGCGCCAAGCGCCGGTTGATGCGGCAGGCGATGCAACTGTTACCCACATCGGTGTGCACGGCATAGGCGAAATCGACAGCCGTGGAGCCTTTGGGCAGCTCCATGATCCGGCCTTTGGGCGTGAACACGTAGACCTCGTCCGGGAACAGGTCGATTTTCACGCTTTCGATAAATTCGAGGGAGTTGCCCGCGCGTTGCTGCATTTCCAGCACGCCTTTAACCCATTGGCGGGCGCGGGCATGGGTGCCTTTGGGCTGCTCGTCGCCACTGGATTTGTACAGCCAATGGGCGGCGATGCCGTTGTTGGCCATTTCTTCCATTTCACGGGTGCGGATCTGGATCTCGATCGGCACGCCATGCATCCCGAACAGCGTGGTATGCAGCGACTGATAGCCGTTGGCCTTGGGGATGGCGATGTAGTCCTTGAAGCGGCCGGGCAGGGGTTTGTACAAATTATGCACAGCGCCGAGCACGCGGTAGCAAGTGTCGACCTTGTCTACGATGATCCGGAACGCATACACGTCCATGATCTCGTTGAAGGCCCGACGCTTGCCGCGCATCTTTTTATAGATGCCGTAGATGTGCTTCTGCCGGCCACTGACCTCGCCTTCGATTTCGTCGATGGCCAGGCAATGGCTCAGCGACTCTTCGATCTTGTTGACGATTTCCTTGCGGTTGCCCCGGGCACGCTTGACCGCCTGGTAGATGCGCGCCGAGCGCATGGGATGCATCGCCTTGAAGCCGAGGTCTTCGAATTCGATGCGAATGGCGTGCATGCCCAGCCGATTGGCGATGGGCGCGTAGATTTCCAAGGTTTCCTTGGCGATGCGCCGGCGTTTTTCGCCGGACAGCACTTCCAGCGTGCGCATGTTGTGCAGCCGGTCGGCCAGTTTGACCAGGATCACGCGGATATCGCGGGCCATGGCCATGGCCATCTTCTGGAAGTTTTCCGCCTGGGCTTCGGCCTTGGTCTCGAAATTCATCTGGGTCAGTTTGCTGACCCCGTCGACCAGTTCGGCCACGGTTTCGCCGAATTGGGAGCTGAGCGCTTCCTTGGCGATTCCGGTGTCTTCGATCACGTCATGCAGCATCGCGGCCATCAGGCTCTGATGGTCCATGTGCATGTCGGCAAGAATATTAGCCACCGCAAGGGGATGGGTGACGTACGCCTCGCCACTGCGGCGGCGTTGGCCGTCGTGGGCTTGTTCGGCGTAGAAATACGCTCGGCGGACCAGGTTGACCTGGTCTGGGCCGAGGTAGGCCGATAAGCGATCGGCGAGGGCGTCTATGCTCGGCAAAGTGTGAACTCCTGCCGATGGCTTTGACCCCGCGCCGTGCTACGTCGACCAGGCATAGGCTTAGACGGCCTCGTTGGACTCGTCCTCGAACGCTGCGAACAGCGGTTCGTCTTCAACGATTTCGGCGTTGGCGATGAACTCGTAGCTCATCAGGCCTTCAGCGATTTCACGCAGGGCGACAACGGTCGGCTTGTCGTTTTCCCACTGGACCAGAGGCTCTTTGCCGCCAGTGGCCAGTTGACGGGCACGCTTGGTAGAGAGCATGACCAGCTCAAAGCGGTTATCCACGTGTTCTAGGCAGTCTTCAACGGTTACGCGGGCCATGGTATTCCTCGGAGCGAATGCAAGATGCGCGCTGCCCGGTTGGGCGAGCGGACTGAGCAGTTTAAAAAATCACCAGCGTTTAGGGAAGCGCTGATTTTTCGCGGAGCCTCGTCAAACCGCTGCAAGTGCCAATGTAAAGCCCTTGCAGCGGTTTTGGGAAGCGTCAATCAGCCGAGCAGTTCGGCCAGTAATTTGCCAAAGCGCTGTTGTTGGCGCTTCTGCTGGAGCTGATTGGCGCGGAAAATCGCCTTCAGGTCATCCAGCGCGTGTGAAAAGTCGTCGTTGATGATCAGGTAATCGTAGTCGACGTAGTGGCTCATTTCGCTAACGGCTTCACGCATGCGGCCATCGATGATCTCGTCGCTGTCCTGGCCACGGTTGGTCAGGCGTTGGTGCAGGGCTTGCAGCGAGGGCGGCAGGATAAAGATCGAGCGCGCATTGGGCATCAGCTTGCGCACCTGTTCGGCGCCCTGCCAGTCGATTTCCAGGATCAGGTCATGGCCTTCATCCAGGGTCTGCTGCAAGTGGCTTTGCGAGGTTCCGTAGAGGTTGCCGAACACCTCGGCGCGTTCCAGGAAGTCGCCGTGCTCGATCATCTTCACGAACTCGGTGCGCTCGACGAAGTGATAGTGCACGCCGTTCACCTCACCCGGGCGCATGGCGCGGGTGGTGTGGGAGATCGAGATGCGGATCTGATCGTTGGTGTCGGTCAGGGCCTTGACCAGACTGCTCTTGCCCGCGCCCGAAGGGGCGGAAATGATGTACAGGGTGCCGGTGCTGTGGGTCATGGAGGTTGCCTTACTCAATATTCTGTACTTGTTCGCGCATCTGCTCGATCAACACTTTGAGGTTGACCGCCGCCTGGGTGCTGCGCGGATCGAAGGCCTTGGAGCCCAGTGTATTGGCTTCGCGGTTGAGTTCCTGCATCAGGAAATCAAGGCGCCGACCGGCGGCGCCGCCGGACTTGAGCACGCGGCGCACTTCGAGGATGTGGGTGCTGAGGCGATCGAGTTCTTCGGCGACGTCACTTTTCTGCGCCAGCAGCACCATTTCCTGCTCCAGGCGCGTCGGGTCGAGGTCGGCCTTCATGTCGGCGAAACGGTCGAGCACCTTCTGGCGTTGGGTGGCCAGCATCTGCGGCACCAGCTCACGCAGGATCGACACATCCTCTTCGATTGAGGTCAGGCGCTCGTTGATCAGGCGGGCCAGCTCGGCACCCTCTCGCTCACGACCGGCCTTGAGTTCCTTCAGGCCCTGGTTGAACAAGGCGAGGGCTTCGGCATTCAGGGCCTGCGGGTCGATAGCGTCGGCTACCAGTACGCCCGGCCAGGCCAGCACTTCGAGAGGGTTGAGCGGTGCGGGGCGCTGGATCAGGTCGGCAATGGTTTCGGCGGCGGCGACCAGTTGCGCCGCGCGTTCGCGGTCGACCTGCAAGGGTTTGCCGGTGGTTTCTTCGGTAAAGCGCAGGGTGCATTCCAGCTTGCCGCGGGAAATGCCCTGACGCAGCGCTTCGCGCACGGCGCCTTCCAGGTCGCGGAACGACTCCGGCAGACGCAAGTGCGGCTCCAGGTAGCGGCTGTTGACCGAGCGCAATTCCCAGCTCAGGGTGCCCTGGACGCCGGCTTTTTCGACGCGGGCGAAGGCGGTCATGCTGTGCACCATGCGGGTACCTCGCGTTGCAGTCCCGCGATCACGGGCTGATGGGTAAATGAAGCAGGCAGGCTGCGAAGGCGCAGGATTGTAGCGCAGTGGGGCGAGTGCGCCCAAACAAAGGCCGACAGGCCGAGCATTCGTAACTGAATTTTTAGAAGTGCCCCGAAGCGGTTCGCGGCTCTATAATGCCCGGCAGTTTTCGTCCTCAGTACAGGTATCCCCTATGAAACGTCCAAGTGGTCGCGTTGCCGATCAGCTCCGCTCGATCCGCATCACCCGCAACTACACCAAACACGCCGAGGGATCCGTACTGGTCGAGTTTGGCGATACCAAGGTTATTTGCACCGTCAGCGTCGAAAATGGCGTGCCGCGTTTCCTCAAGGGGCAGGGCCAGGGTTGGTTGACCGCTGAATACGGCATGCTGCCGCGCGCCACCGGCGAGCGTAACCAGCGTGAGGCCAGCCGTGGCAAGCAAGGCGGTCGTACCTTGGAAATCCAGCGCCTGATCGGCCGCTCCCTGCGCGCCGCCCTGGACATGTCCAAGCTGGGCGACGTGACTCTGTATGTTGACTGCGATGTGATCCAGGCCGATGGCGGCACCCGTACTGCGTCCATCACCGGCGCCATGGTGGCTCTGGTCGACGCCTTGAAAGTGATCAAGAAGCGTGGCGGCCTCAAGGCCGGCGACCCGCTCAAGCAGATGATCGCCGCCGTGTCGGTCGGCATGTACCAGGGCGAGCCTGTGCTGGACCTGGACTACCTGGAAGACTCCGCCGCCGAGACCGACCTGAACGTCGTGATGACCAGCACCGGTGGTTTCATCGAAGTGCAGGGCACCGCCGAAGGCGCGCCATTCCAGCCGGCTGATCTGAACGCCATGCTGGCCTTGGCCCAGAAAGGCATGAGCGAAATTTTCGAACTGCAGAACGCCGCCCTGGCCGACTGAAACCGCCTCAAGGAGAAGCGCCATGAATGACAGCCAAATGCCGGTACCTACGCCTTCCTACGAGGTTCGGCAGAGTGCAATGCTGTGCCATCTCGCGGCGTTTCTCGGGTTTGTGTTCCCTTTCGGCAGTGTCGTTGGGCCGCTGATTCTGTGGCAGATGAAAAAGGAAGTGGATCCGTTCATCGACGATCAGGGCAAGGAAGCCTTGAACTTCCAGATCACTGTGGCTATCGCCTGGTTGGTCTGTATCGTGCTGGCATTCGCCGTGATTGGTTTTTTCCTGATGACGGCCCTGGCGATTGCCACTGTGGTGCTGACCATCATTGGCGGCATCAAGGCCAACAAGGGGATCGCTTATCGCTATCCGCTGACCTGGCGTTTGGTTAAATAATGACCGCTCACAAAAAAACCGACAGCGATGTCGGTTTTTTTGTGCCTGGGAAAAGACCTCAGATGGTCAGCGTCCAGTCGTAGTCCACGATCAGCGGCGCGTGTTGCGAGAAGCGCGGCTGGCGCGGCAGGCGTGCGCTGCGAACGAATCGGCGCAGGCCTGGGGTCAGCAGCTGGTAATCGAAACGCCAGCCCAGGTTGAGCATCTCGGCCTGTTCGTTGTCCGGCCACCAGCTGTACTGATCGCCTTCACGGCTGACTTCGCGCAGGGCATCGACGTAACCCATGTTGCCGACAATCTCGTCCATCCAGGCCCGTTCCGGCGCCAGGAAGCCTGGGGATTGCTGGCTGTCGCGCCAGTTCTTGATATCCAGCTTCTGTTGCGCCACGTACAGCGAGCCACAATAAATGTACTCGCGACGTTTGCGCCGCTGTTTATCCAGATAACGGGCGAAATCGTCCATTAGCTTGAACTTCTGGTTCAAGTCTTCATCGCCGTTCTGCCCTGATGGAAGCAGCAAGGTCGCGATGCTGACCTTGTCGAAATCGGCTTGCAGGTAGCGCCCGTAGCGGTCGGCTGTCTCGAAGCCGAGGCCGCTGATGACCGCCTTGGGTTGCAACCGCGAGTACAAAGCCACGCCACCTTGGGTGGGCACTTCGGCATCGCAGGCATAAAGGAAGTAGCCATCCAGTTGGAAGGCTGGGTCGTCCAGTTCAAAGGCGGAGGCGCGGGTGTCCTGCAGGCAGATGACGTCGGCATTCTGGGCTTGCAGCCAACTGAGCAAACCACGCTCGACTGCAGCCTGAATACCATTAACGTTCACACTGATGATCCGCATAAATGGCCCCAAAAATCGCGTGCGTGTATGATACACGCCGTCTACCTAATTAGCTAAATCCGTGGTATCTGAGGCTTTTTTCATGCAGGCGTATCAACGCGATTTCATTCGTTTTGCCATCGATCGCGGGGTTTTGCGCTTCGGTGAGTTCACCCTCAAGTCCGGGCGGACCAGCCCGTATTTCTTCAATGCCGGCCTGTTCAACTCCGGTTCGGCCCTGGCGCAGTTGGGCCGTTTCTACGCGGCAGCCATCGTTGAAAGCGGTATGTCCTTCGATGTGCTGTTTGGCCCCGCCTACAAAGGCATCCCTTTGGCCGCCGCTACGGCCGTGGCCCTGGCCGAGCATCATGGGCGCGATTTGCCTTGGTGCTTCAACCGTAAAGAAGCCAAGGCCCATGGCGAGGGCGGTAGTCTGGTCGGCGCGCCACTGACTGGCGATGTGTTGATCATCGATGATGTGATTACTGCCGGCACCGCCATCCGTGAAGTGATGCAGATCATCGCTTCCCAGGAAGGCGCCAAAGCGGCCGGCGTGCTGATTGCACTGAACCGCCAGGAACGCGGCAACGGTGAGTTGTCGGCGATCCAGGAAGTTGAGCGCGATTTCGGCATTCCGGTGGTGAGTATTGTGTCGTTGAACCAGGTGTTGCAGTTCCTGGAAGATGACCCGCAGCTCAAGCAGCACTTGCCTGCTGTACGTGCATACCGCGAGCAGTTCGGGGTCTGACACAGGCCCCTGCCACCTTGACTGGCAGTACTTACAGGTACCGCATAAAAAAGGCCCCCGTTCAATCGGATTGAACGGGGGCCTTTTTGTATTCAGCACTTAGGGGCGCTTGCGGTTGCTGATCAGCGTGCCCATGCCGGTGTCGGTGAAGATCTCCAGCAATACCGCGTTCGGCACGCGGCCATCGATGATCAGCGAGCTGCCCACACCGCCCTGCACCGCTTCGAGGGCGCAACGAATCTTCGGCAGCATGCCGCCGTAGATGGTGCCGTCGGCGATCAGATCGTCGACTTGTTGGGTGGTCAGGCCGGTCAACACTTTGCCCTGCTTGTCCATCAGGCCGGCGATATTGGTCAGCAGCATCAGCTTTTCAGCCTTCAGTGCCTCGGCCACCTTGCCGGCCACCAGGTCGGCGTTGATGTTGTAAGACTCACCGTTGGCGCCCACGCCGATGGGCGCGATCACCGGGATGAAGTCGCCTTTTACCAGCAGGTTCAGTAGGTCGGTGTTGATACCGATCACTTCGCCCACTTGGCCGATATCGATGATTTCCGGCTGGGTCATTTCCGGCGTCTGACGGGTGACCGTCAGTTTTTTCGCGCGGATCAGCTCCGCATCCTTGCCGGTCAGGCCGATGGCGCTGCCGCCGTGACGGTTGATCAGGTTGACGATGTCTTTGTTTACCTGGCCGCCGAGGACCATCTCCACCACGTCCATGGTTTGCGCGTCAGTGACGCGCATGCCATCGATAAAATGACTCTCGATCGACAAACGCTTGAGCAGGTCGCCGATTTGCGGACCGCCACCATGCACCACCACCGGGTTGATGCCCACGGCCTTCATCAGCACGATGTCGCGGGCAAAGCCGGTTTTCAGCTCGTCGCTTTCCATGGCATTGCCGCCGTATTTGATCACCAGCGTCTTGCCGACGTAGCGTCGAATATAAGGCAACGCTTCGGACAGGACCTTGGCGGTGTTGGCAGCGGCTTCGCGTTCGAGGGTCATTCAGGGCTCCGGTAAAAGATCAGAACGGTAATTGGAGATCAGGGGCAACACGTTTCAACTGGGCGTGGAACACGTCCTTGATGCGCTGCAACTCAGCCTCGGTATCCGCCTCGAAACGCAGCACCAGCACCGGAGTGGTGTTGGATGCGCGAACCAGGCCCCAGCCTTTGGCGTAATCGACTCGCACACCATCAATGGAAGTCAGGTTGGCGCCTTCACCCCATTGCGCATCGTGCAGTGCGTCAATGATGCTGAATTTGCTCTCCTCGGTCACATGGATATTGATCTCTGGCGTAGAAATATCGTTCGGGAAGGTCTGAAACAGCTCTTCGGCGGTGGATTCTTCCTTGCTGAGGATCTCCAGCAGGCGCGCGGCGCTGTAAATGCCGTCGTCAAAGCCGAACCAGCGCTCCTTGAAGAACACGTGGCCGCTCATCTCGCCGGCCAGCAGGGCACCGGTTTCCTTCATTTTCTTTTTGATCAACGAGTGACCGGTCTTCCACATTAGCGGGCGACCGCCGTATTCCTTGATCAGCGGCGTGAGGCGACGGGTGCACTTCACATCAAAGATGATCTCGGCATTGGGGTTGCGCTTGACCACATCGCGAGCGAAGAGCATCAACAGGCGGTCGGCGAACACGTTCACGCCAGTGTTGGTGACCACGCCCACACGGTCGCCGTCGCCGTCGAAGGCCAGGCCGACGTCAGCGCCGGTCTCCTTGACCTTGGCAATCAGGTCCACCAGGTTTTCAGGCTTGCCCGGGTCCGGGTGATGGTTGGGGAAGTTGCCGTCCACGTCGCAGAACAGCGGGACGACTTCGCAATTCAGGGCTTCGAGCAGCTGTGGAGCGATTACACCGGCGGCGCCATTGCCGCAGTCCACCACCACTTTGAGGCGGCGGGCGAGTTTGACGTCGCGGGTGATTTCATCGGAGTAGCGCTGCAGGATGTCGACCTGGGTGATGCTGCCCTGGCCGCTGGTCAAGTCGTTGGTCTTGAGGCGGGTGTGCAGGGCCTGGATCTGTTCATTGGCCAGGGTGTCGCCGGCAATGACGATCTTGAAGCCATTGTAGTCCGACGGGTTGTGGCTGCCGGTTAGCATCACGCCGGATTTGCCGGCCAGTACGTTGGCGGCGTAGTACAACGCCGGCGTTGGCACCAGGCCCACATCGCTGACATGGCAGCCGCTGTCGGCCAGGCCCTGGATCAGTTGCTCCACCAGCTCCGGGCCGGACAAGCGGCCATCGCGGCCGACGCATACATTCGGTTCGCCCTGCGCCAGGCTCTGCGCGCCGATGGCGCGGCCGATCCAGTAGGCGGTTTCGGCGGTGAGGGTCTTGGGGACCACACCACGAATGTCATAGGCGCGGAAAATGCTGTCGGGGAACGTCGGGGCTACTCGGGCTGCGGTACTCATCGCGGGGGGAAACTCCATCTGAAGGGGGCAAGGCTGGCCTAAATGGGGGTGGCCGGCAGGCTCAAACTGAAGGGTATGACGGCGTTTTCGGCAGAGAGTTCGTGGTGCAAAAATGCCATCGCGGCTCGCTTGCTGTCTTCGTGCTTAGATAAGGCGTTGATTTTAAGCAAGAAATATTGCCGTTTAAATTCACCCATTCTTCATCCTGAAGAGCCTGGCCAGAAGCATTGAGCCGGACGTCAGTGTCCGGCCCGATCCAGCTTAGTCAGTGGCTGCCGGAATGCCCAAAACCGCCCGCGCCGCGTTGGGTTTCGTCGAATTCCTGTACCAGTTCGAAGTGCGCCTGCACCACCGGCACCAGGACGAGTTGGGCGATGCGTTCGCCAACGGCGATGTTGAAGGCGGTTTGCCCACGGTTCCAGCACGACACCATCAGCTCTCCCTGATAGTCCGAGTCGATCAGACCCACCAGATTGCCCAGCACGATGCCGTGCTTATGGCCCAGGCCGGAGCGCGGCAGGATCAGCGCGGCCAGGCCCGGGTCGCCTACGTAGATGGACAGGCCGGTGGGGATCAGCAGGGTCTGGCCTGGCTCGAGCACGGTGTCTTGCTTGAGCATGGCGCGCAGGTCCAGGCCGGCGGAACCCGGTGTGGCGTAGGTCGGCAGTGGGAAATCGGTGCCGAGGCGGGGGTCGAGAATCTTGGCTTGCAAAGGGTGCATGTAAATTAAACCTGGTTCAGCCGTTGGGCGATAAAAGAGATCAGTTGGCGGGCAATCTTGCCCTTGCTGGTCTGGGCGAAAAGGGTGGCGTGCAGCTCGCGGTCGATCACGCTGCAAGCGTTTTCCTCGCTGTTGAAGCCGATGCTCGGGTTGGCGACATCATTGGCAACGATCAAGTCGAGGTTTTTGTCTTTCAATTTGCGTGCGGCGTAGTCCAGCAGGTGCTCGGTTTCGGCAGCAAAGCCGACGCTGAACGGGCGGTCGGGACGCGTGGCGATGGTGGCCAGGATGTCCGGGTTGCGCACCATTTGCAGGAGCAGGCCGTCGCCGCTTGTAGGGTCTTTCTTGAGCTTTTGCGGGGCGACGACTTCCGGCCGGTAATCCGCCACCGCCGCCGAAGCGATGAACAGGTCGCACGGAATGGCTGCTTCACAAGCTGCAAGCATGTCGCGAGCGCTGACTACGTCGATTCGCGTGACGCGGTCCGGGGTCGGCAAATGCACCGGGCCGGTGATGAGCGTGACGCGTGCGCCTGCCTCAACCGCAGCTTCGGCCAGGGCGAAGCCCATTTTCCCTGAGCTATGGTTGGTGATGTAGCGGACCGGGTCGATGTTTTCCTGGGTCGGTCCGGCGGTGATCAGTACGTGCTTGCCGGTCAGGGCCAGGTGCTGGAAACACTCGGCGGCACATTGCGCCAGATCAGTGGCTTCGAGCATGCGGCCCAGGCCCACGTCGCCACAGGCCTGGCTGCCGGACGCGGGGCCGAACACCTTGAGGCCACGGTCTTGCAGGAGTTGGGTGTTGGCCTGGGTCGCCGGGTCGCGCCACATCGCCTGGTTCATGGCCGGGGCGATGGCAACGGTAGCGTCGGTGGCTAGTACCAAAGTGGTCAGCAGATCGTCGGCGATGCCTTGGGCCAAGCGGGCAATCAGGTCGGCGGTGGCTGGAGCGATCAGCACCAGGTCGGCCCATTTGGCCAGCTCGATATGGCCCATGGCGGCTTCGGCGGCAGGGTCGAGCAGATCCAGGTGAACCGGGTGGCCGGACAGGGCCTGCATGGTCAGCGGGGTAATGAACTCACTGCCGCCGCGGGTCATGACCACGCGCACCTCGGCGCCCTGGTCGAGGAGCCTGCGAACCAACTCGGCGCTCTTGTAAGCGGCAATGCCGCCGCCGACGCCGAGAACGATGCGTTTCCGATACAGACGCTGCATTGGTTTGCCTTTCCAGTTCAGTGAAGCCAGTTCAGTGACGCCTGCGATGCACCCTCCCCAGGTGAAATCGCAGGCAAAAAAGAGGGCCTACGATAACACAGCGACCGCCACGCAACAGCGGCGCACTTGCACAGGGAGGTGGGATGAGTATTCGCGATTGGCCAGCGGCAGAGCGGCCACGGGAGAAACTTTTGGAGTGGGGCGCGGCAAGTCTGTCCGACGCCGAACTGCTGGCGATCTTCCTGCGTACAGGAGTGGCAGGCCGCAGCGCGGTGGACCTGGCGCGCCATCTGCTGACGCAGTTCGGCGGCTTACGGCCGTTGCTTGAGGCCAGCCAGACGCTGTTCAACCAGCAGTTGGGACTGGGGCCGGCGAAATTTGCGCAATTGCAGGCCGTACTGGAAATGTCCCGGCGGCATATGGCCGAACGCTTGCGCAAAGACTCCGTACTGGATAGCCCGGTGGTGGTGCGCGACTACCTCAAAGCGATGTTGCGGCATGAGCCTCACGAAATATTCGGCTGCTTGTTTCTCGACTCGCGGCACCGGGTGTTGGGTTTCGAGGCGTTGTCCCAGGGGACGATCGATGCCGCGATAGTTTATCCGCGACAAGTGGTCAAGCGCGCCCTGGCCTACAACGCGGCGGCGTTGATCCTATGTCATAACCACCCTTCCGGCAGCCTTGAACCCAGTGCAGCTGATCGAAAATTGACCAAGCTGCTGCAGAAGGCGTTGGAGGTCGTGGATGTGCGGGTGCTGGACCACATCATCGTCGGCGACGGCGACCCGCTGTCGATGGCCGAGCATGGCTGGATGTGACCCCGCCCGGTGGGCGGCGGGGCCGGGGCTCAGGGCTTGACGCTGACCTTGGAGAAATCCTGGCGTCCGAATGGGCTGACCTGATACCCCTCGACACCCTTGCGCGTCAGGGCGAAGGCGGTCGGGTGCGCCAACGGTAGCCACAGCGCCTGTTGCTGGATCTGCGCCTGGGCCTGTTGATACAGCTTGCTGCGCACGCCTTGTTCGCTGGTGGTCTTGCCGGCGCTGATCAGCTTGTCGAGCGTCGGGTCGCAGTAGCGCGCAAAGTTGGTACCGGACTTCACCGCCGCGCAGGAAAACTGCGGAGTCAGGAAGTTGTCCGGGTCGCCGTTGTCGCCGGCCCAGCCCATAAACAGCAGGTCGTGCTCGCCGGCCTTGGCGCGGCGTATCAGCTCGCCCCACTCGATCACACGGATCTCGGCCTGGATGCCGACCTTGGCCAGGTCCGCCTGCAGTAATTGTGCGCCGAGGTTAGGGTTGGGATTCAGCAGGCTGCCGGTGGGGCGCGTCCAGATCGTGGTCTTGAAGCCGTCCTTGAGCCCGGCGCGGTCCAGCAGCGCTTTGGCTTTGGCGAGGTCCTGTGGATAACCCGGCAACTCCTTGGCAAAGCTCCAGGTGTTCGGCGGGTAAGGCCCGCTGGCGGCTTCGGCGGTGCCTTCGAATACGGCCTTGAGGTAGCTGGTCTTGTCGAATGCCAAGTTGATAGCCTGGCGCACTTCGGGCTTGTCCAGCGGTGGGTGCTGGCTGTTGATGGCCACGAAAGCGGTCATGAACGCAGCGGTTTTCTCCACTTTGAGAGCGGCATCCTTTTGGGCCTCGCCCACATCCAGAGGCTTGGGCGACAGGGCGATCTGGCATTCGTCGCGATGCAGCTTCTGTAGGCGCACATTGGCATCGGGGGTGATCGCGAAGATCAAGTTATCCACAGCCGGTTTGCCAGCGAAGTAATCTGGGTTGGCCTTGTAGCGAACCACGGCATCTTTTTGAAAACGTACAAAAACGAAGGGGCCGGTGCCGATAGGGCGGCTGTTGAGTTTCTCCGGCGTGCCAGCCTTGAGCAGTTTGTCAGCGTACTCCGCCGGGTAGATCGAAGCGAAGCCCATGCTCAGGGCCGAGAGGAATGTGGAATCGGCGTGGTCCAGGGTGAAGCGCACCGTCAGTGGGTCGAGGGCGTCAATCCTCTTGATCAGCGTGGGCAATTGCAGGGATTGTGCATGGGGGAAGCCACTTTGAGCAATCTTATGCCAAGGGTTGGCCGGGTCGAGCATGCGTTCGAAGCTGAAGCGCACGTCTTCGGCCGTCAGCGTTCGGCTTGGGGTGAAATACTCGGTGCGGTGGAATTTCACGTTGGGGTGCAGCTTGAAGGTGTAGGTCAGGCCGTCAGGCGAGACTTCCCAACTGTCTGCCAGGCTGGGCACGAGCTTGCCGCTGGTGGCGTCGTAGTCCACCAGACGGTTCATCAACACATCGGCCGACGCGTTGGTGGTGGTCAGCGAGTTGTACTGCACCAGATCGAACCCTTCGGGGCTGGCCTCGGTGCAGACGCTCAAATTGCTGGCGGCAGAGGCCAGCGGCGTAATAAAGAGAGGGGCAAGCAAGAGCGGCAGGGCTGCGAGGCGCATATTAGGTTTCCTTTGCAGATCGTAGGCCCATCTGCGAGTGCAGTCTGGAAAAGTCCTACCGTAGAGGTCTGATTGATAAATGACTAGCCCATTTTTGCCTGTGCTTTTGCCGAAAATACTGTTTTGATGGCGCCTCGGTGAGATTCTGCGTGCGCCTGATCGCTTAGGTGGGGGCTCGAACTGATTCTGTGCGACGAGCGGTCAGCCGTAAGGGCGGCCCCTCCTGGCAGCGGTTCGGGCGTTAGCGGCTTGGAATTAAGTCGGTAAAAACACACGGGCTGTTGTTGCACCTGGGTCTTTCTGGTATAAAGCAGCGCTCTTTTCTAGGGGCCCGGTTCCTTCGCTTGTAGGTGTAGCCGGTAAGACCCTAAAGAAACGCGGCGCCTGGCGCCAAATGACTGAGAGATTAAGCGGCCAACCCATGCCGGGTTGGGCATGTGGTTTTAGAGGGCTGAGGCATGTCGAGAGTCTGTCAAGTTACCGGTAAGGGTCCGGTGACTGGGAATAACATTTCCCACGCAAATAACAAAACCCGTCGTCGTTTCCTGCCGAACCTGCAGCATCACCGCTTCTGGGTTGAAGAAGAGAAACGTTTCGTGCGTCTGCGCGTATCCGCCAAAGGCATGCGTATCATCGACAAGCGTGGCATCACTGCCGTGCTGGCCGACATCCGCCGCGCTGCCAAGGTTTAAGGAGCTATATCATGCGTGAATTGATTCGAATGATCTCTAGCGCCGGTACTGGTCACTTCTACACTACCGACAAGAACAAGCGTACTACCCCGGACAAGCTCGAAAAGAAAATGTTCGACCCGCGCGTTCGCAAGCACGTGATCTACAAAGAAGGCAAAATCAAGTAATTGATTTCCTTCCTTGTGAAAAAAAGCCCGTATCTCACGATGCGGGCTTTTTTTTGCGTGCGATTTGCTGATCAGGCTTTCTGTTCGAACACCACGTAGATTTTGCGACAAGGTTCGAGCACTTCCCAGGTCCCGGTGAAACCGGCGGGGATCACGAAGCGGTCGCCAGCGCGCAGGGTCTTGGCGTTGCCCTGATCATCGCGCAGTACCGACACGCCCTGCACGATCTCGCAGTATTCATGTTCGGTGTAGTTAACCTTCCATTGCCCCACTTCACCCTCCCAGACCCCCGCATTCATCTGGCCACAGGGGCTGTTGTAGTGGTTGTAGAGGGTCTGCTCGGGGTCGCCCTTGAGGATTTTTTCCGCGCCAGGGCGGTAGCGTTCGGGGGCGGTGTTGGCTTGGCTGAAGTCGACGATGTCTTGGATGCTCATGTGCATATCCCGTCTGGCCTGCGGTTGGTGAGGCCAAAGTCTATGTTTATTAAAATGAACATCGCAAGGGCGTTTGCCGCCGTTATGTCAAATATATTGAAACATCCCTGGTCGCTGGTTTAGGGTGGCAGCTGCCTTTGGCCGAACAGCTGGCTGGCGGGCAAGAATTCTTTGAGGCTGCCGGGCGACATCGCCTGGCCCTCGTATTCAATAAGAGGAGGACACTCGCATGACCACCCTGACCCGTGCCGACTGGGAACAACGCGCCAAGGATCTGAAGATCGAAGGCCGCGCCTACATCAATGGCGAATACACCGCCGCCGTTTCTGGCGACACCTTCGAGTGCATCAGCCCGGTCGATGGGCGCCTGCTGGCCACGGTTGCCAGCTGTGACGCCGACGATGCCCAGCGCGCCGTTGAGAACGCCCGTGCCACCTTCAATTCAGGCGTGTGGTCGCGCCTGGCACCGGCCAAACGCAAAGCCACCATGATCCGTTTCGCCGCGCTGCTCAAAGCCAACGCCGAAGAGCTGGCGCTGCTCGAAACCCTGGACATGGGCAAGCCTATCAGCGATTCCCTGTATATCGACGTGCCCGGTGCCGCCAATGCCTTGAGCTGGAGCGGTGAAGCGATCGACAAGATCTACGATGAAGTCGCGGCCACCCCCCATGATCAACTGGGCCTGGTGACCCGTGAGCCGGTCGGCGTGGTTGGCGCCATCGTACCGTGGAACTTCCCGTTGATGATGGCCTGCTGGAAACTCGGCCCGGCACTATCCACCGGTAACTCGGTGATCCTCAAGCCGTCCGAAAAATCTCCGCTGACCGCCATCCGTATCGCGGCCCTGGCCGTTGAAGCGGGGATTCCGAAAGGCGTATTCAACGTTCTACCAGGCTACGGCCACACCGTGGGTAACGCCTTGGCGCTGCACATGGACGTCGACACGCTGGTGTTCACTGGCTCGACCAAGATCGCCAAGCAGCTGTTGATTCGCTCTGGTGAGTCGAACATGAAGCGTGTTTGGTTGGAAGCAGGCGGCAAGAGCCCCAACATCGTGTTCGCCGACGCCCCCGACCTGCAGGCCGCCGCCGAGTCGGCCGCCAGTGCCATTGCCTTCAACCAGGGCGAAGTGTGCACCGCCGGTTCGCGCCTGCTGGTGGAGCGCTCGATCAAGGATACATTCTTGCCCCTGGTGATCGAGGCCCTCAAAGGCTGGAAGCCCGGCAACCCGCTGGACCCGGCGACCAATGTTGGCGCCCTGGTGGACACCCAGCAGATGAACACCGTGCTGTCCTACATCGAAGCCGGTCACGCCGATGGCGCCAAGCTGGTGGCGGGCGGCAAGCGCACGCTGGAAGAGACCGGCGGCACCTACGTCGAACCAACGATTTTCGATGGTGTGACCAATGCCATGAGAATCGCCCAGGAAGAAATTTTTGGTCCAGTGCTGTCGGTGATCACTTTCGACAGCGCCGAAGAAGCGATCAAGATTGCCAACGACACCCAATACGGCCTGGCCGCGGCGGTGTGGACTGCGGATATCTCCAAGGCGCACCTGACCGCCAAGGCGCTGCGCGCGGGTAGTGTGTGGGTCAACCAGTACGATGGCGGCGACATGACCGCGCCGTTCGGTGGCTTCAAGCAGTCGGGCAACGGTCGTGACAAGTCGCTGCACGCGTTCGACAAATACACCGAGCTGAAAGCCACCTGGATCAAGCTGTAAGCAACACTGCCGGGCCCGTGTAGGAGCGAGCTTGTGCGGGAGCCGGCTTGCCTGCGATAGCATCACCGAAGTGTGGTTGACACACCGAGGCGTTTGCATCGCGGGCAAGCCCGGCTCCCGCGCAAGCTCGCTCCTACAGTTCGTTTTGAACCTAGAAAATAATTATCCACAGGAGCGTGGCAATGCGTTGGGCGACTTACTTTGCCGTCCTGGCTTCGGTACTCAGCGTGGGCTTGGCCCTGGGCGTCAGCATGCCGCTGGTCTCCCTGCGCCTGGAGAGCTGGGGCTACGGCAGTTTCGCCATTGGCGTAATGGCCGCGATGCCGGCCTTCGGCGTGCTGCTCGGCGCTAAGCTTTCCAGCCGCTTGGCCGCTTGGCTCGGTACGGCAAACCTGATGCGTTTGTGTCTGTGGGCGGGTGCGATGTCCATCGGTTTACTGGCGATCCTGCCCAGTTATCCCGTGTGGCTGGTGCTGCGTTTGATGATTGGGGTGATCCTGACCATTGTTTTTATCCTTGGCGAAAGCTGGATCAATCAATTAGTGGTGGAGCAATGGCGTGGCCGGCTGGTGGCGCTGTATGGCTGCAGCTATGCGCTGAGCCAACTGTCGGGCCCGTTGTTGTTGGGTGTGATCGGCACCGGGCATGACTACGGTTTCTGGGTCGGCGTAGGGCTGCTGATGGTTGCGCCGTTACTGTTGCTGGGGCGTTCCGGCGCGCCGACGGCCGATTCGTTTAGCGTCACTTTCGCCGAGCTTTGGCGTTTTTGCCGGAGCCTGCCGGCCATTGCCTGGGCGGTGGCGCTGTTCGCCGCGTTCGAAGCGATGATCCTGACACTGCTGCCGGTGTACTGCCTGCAACAGGGATTCAGCGCCGAGATTGCCCTGGCGATGGTCAGCACCGTGGTCGTCGGCGATGCGTTGCTGCAATTGCCCATCGGCGCGCTGGCCGATTATCTGCCACGCCGTACTCTGTTTCTCGGCTGTGCGCTGCTGTTGCTGGCATCGAGCCTGGCGATTCCTGCGCTGCTGCACACGCTGCTGATCTGGCCGGTGTGGGTGCTGTTCGGCGCCAGTGCGGGCGGGTTGTTCACGTTGTCGTTGATTCTGATCGGCGAGCGCTACCGCGACGACGCGCTGGTGCGGGCCAACGCCCATATCGCGCAGCTATGGGGCATCGGGTGTCTGTTGGGGCCATTGATCGCTGGCGCCGGCAGCCAATGGGTCAGCGGGCACGCACTGCCGTTGCTGATGGCTGGCGGGGCATTGGGGCTGGTGCTGTTGTTAATGCGCAAAGGTGCTTTCGGCGCTACACAGCCTTGTTCTTAAAGCATGCGCTCCAGGCCGACCGAGGTAGCGAACCACGCATTGAACCGCCGCCACCAACTACCTGGCTCGCGCGTCAGGGTGTGCAGTTGGCCGTCGTCTTCGGTTACCCACACCACTTGGCCGTCTTGTAGTTTCGCCTCATAACTGAGGGCGGGCGCCATGCCTTGCAGCGCCAGATTGCGTACGTGCTCGGCCAGTTCGGGGCTGTCCACCAGCACCCCGACCTCGGTGTTCCACAGCACCGAGCGGGGATCGAAGTTGAACGAGCCGATAAATGATTTCTCGCGATCAAAGATCATTGCCTTGCTGTGCAGGCTGGAGTCCGAACCGCGGAACGAGCCGCGCCGGAACAGATGCGGCCCACTGCCGGCGCTCGGGTCGCCGGGTTGGCGGCGCAGTTCGTACAGCTTCACGCCGTGCTCCAGCAACGCTTTGCGGTACGGCGCGTAACCGCCGTGCACAGCCGGTACGTCGGTGGCTTCCAGGGAGTTAGTCAGCAGGCTGACTGATACGCCGGCATCGGCGAGTCCGGTGAGGTACACCAGCCCAGGTTGGCCTGGCACGAAGTACGCCGAAATCATCATCAGTTCACGGTTGACCCTTTCCAGCTCAGGTGCCAGTTGAGTGGTCAGCAGTAGCTGCGGGTCCGGGTCGGCTTTGGCCAGTACCTTGCTCGGTGCATCCCACAGTGCCTGGTTCCAGGCCCAGATCAGTTCGCGGCGCCAGATGGCCATGCGCGGTTGGGTCTGGTAGGCGCGCAGGCGGTTGTACAGGGCATGATGTTGTTGGCGCGACTCCGCCAGTGACGCCGCCAAACCCGCGCGGGCGGCGGCCAGATCCTCTTTGGAGGGCAGGGTAGAGACGAAGTTGTCGATCGGCTTGCTCAAGGCGCTGTTCCAGTATTGATCGAAACTGTGACCCAATTGCTCGGCCACCGGCCCGACGCTGAGCATGTCGATATCGGTGAAGTTCAGGTTGGGCTCGGCGTCGAAATACTCATCCCCCAGGTTGCGGCCGCCGACGATGGCTGCACTGTTGTCCGCCAACCACAGCTTGTTGTGCATGCGCCGGTGTTGCAGCGACAGGTTGAACAGGCGGCCCATGGCCCGCGTGGCGCCCGTGCTGCGCCCCAGATGCAGCGGGTTGAACAGGCGGATTTGGATGTTGGGGTGGGCGGCGAGGGTGGCGATCACCTGGTCGAGGCTGTCGCTGGTGGTGTCGTCCAGCAGGATGCGTACACGCACGCCACGGTCGGCGGCTTTGAGCAGTTCGTCCACCAGCATGCGCGTGCTGATGCCGTCATGCACGATGTAGTACTGCAGGTCGAGGCTGGTCTGGGCGTTGCGGATCAGTTCGGCGCGGGCCATAAAGGCTTCGCTGCTGTTGGGCAGCAGGCGAAAGCCCGAGCGCCCTTGATAGGGCGCCGCCTGGGCCTGGATAGAGCGGCCGAACGAGGATTGTCCGGCCGGCAGTGCGTCGCTGGGCACTCGAGGCGCAGTCACCGTGGCGCAGCCGCCCAGGGCGAGGGCTCCCAACAGGAGGAACGGTAAAAGCCGTTGGATCATCAAGGGAGTCGCTTCCGGATCAGGGCAGTAGTCGGCATATGACGGCTATTTGCCGTGAAAGGTCAGTCCGCTGATTCGGCCAGCATTTTGCTCGCGGCGATGCCGACCTTGCGCACTGCTTCTTCGATCTGCGGGGTTGGCTTGGCAGCGTAGTTCATGCGCAGGCAATTGCGGTACTTGCCGGATGCAGAAAAGATGCTTCCTACAGCCACCTGTACGCCTTGTTCCACCAGCACACGGTTGAGTTTGAGGGTGTCGAAGCCCTCCGGTAGTTCTACCCACAGCATGAAGCTGCCCTGAGGCCGGCTGGCGCGGGTGCCAGCGGGGAAATACCGGCTGACCCAATCGAGCATCAGGTCACGATTGCGCTGGTATTGGGTGCGCATCCGACGCAAATGTGGTTCGAAATGCCCGCCCTTGAGGAATTCGGCGATCGCGATCTGCGGCTGTGTGGCGGTAGAACCGGTGCTGATGTATTTCATGTGCAGCACTCGCTCCAAATAGCGTCCCGGTGCAACCCAGCCAATACGCAGGCCTGGGGCGAGGGTTTTGGAGAATGAACTGCACAACAGTACGCGGCCGTCTTCATCGAAGGATTTGATCGTGCGCGGGCGTGGGTAGCTGTAGGCCAATTCGCCGTAGACATCGTCTTCGATAATCGCCACATCGAAGCGCTGGGCCAGGGTCAGCAGCGCACGCTTGCGTGCCTCGGGCATGATGTAGCCCAGCGGGTTGTTACAGTTGGGGGTCAACTGGATGACCTTGATCGGCCACTGCTCCAAGGCCAGCTCCAGCGCTTCGAGGCTGATGCCGGTGAGCGGGTCGGTAGGAATTTCCAGGGCCTTCATGCCCAGGCCCTTGAGGGTCTGCATGGCGCCATGGAAGCTCGGCGAGTCCACCGCGACGATATCGCCGGGTTCACAGATGGCGTGGATGCTGGCGGAGAGTGCCTCGTGGCAGCCGGTGGTGATCACGATGTCTTCGGCGCCCAGTTGGCAGCCGGAATCCAATGACAGTCGAGCAATCTGCTCGCGCAACTCCATACAGCCGAGAATGTTGTCGTAATACAGGCCGGGAAGATCCTGGCGTCGACTGACGCGGGCCAGGCTGCGCAGCAGGGGTTTGAGGGTGGGTGACAACACATCGGGCATGCCGCGGCCCATCTGTATGACGTCTTTACGCGGTACGGCGCGAATAAGTTCCAGCACCTGATCCCATTGGGAAATCTCCACTGGGCGCTGTGCCGGACGGCCTATTTCCGGCAGGGCGGGGAGCTCACGGCCCACGGGTACGAAGTAACCGGACTTGGGTTTGGGGGTTGCCAGGCCGTTGTCTTCCAGCAAGCGATAGGCCTGTTGCACGGTGCTCAGGCTTACCCCGTGCTCCACACTCAACGCACGGACGGAGGGCAACCGGTCGCCGGGGCGGTAGAAGCCTTGTTCGATGCGAGTACCCAGCAGTTCGGCGAGGTTGACGTAGAGGGTCATGGCGGTCGCTCCCGGGACCAGTACAGATCCTGGGAAAATACAGGATTCAGCCGCCCAGTGGCAGTATCTGTATGGATTTAATAGATAAAAGTTGAATCTGTAATGGTTTTACTCGCTCGCTCATTCTAGTCACTCATGGCAACCGGCAAATGAGGGGCAACAGAATGAACGGTATAAGCGATGTGCGCCTGAGGTTACACAGTCAGGAACTGGAGGCTGACCACGCACGGGTCGCAACGCCAGGCGATATCAGCCGTTGGGGGCTGTTCTGGCGCCGTCGCCACACGCGCAAGGCCTTGCTGAGCATGACCAGCGAGCAGCTGCGCGACATCGGCTTGAGTGCCCAACAGGCGCGCGAGGAAGGTCTGAAACCGTTCTGGCGCGATTGATCAGAGCAGCTCTTTGAGACGGTGCCAAAGCATGCCCAGCGCCAGCAGTGGCGAGCGCAAATGCTTGCCACCGGGGAAGGTCATATGCGGCACCTGGGCGAACAGATCGAAACGCCCCTGCTGTTGGCCGCTGATCGCTTCGGCCAGCAGCCGGCCCGCCAGATGCGTGGCGTTGAGGCCATGGCCGGCGTAAGCCTGGGCGTAATACACATTGGGCTGATCGGCCAGGCGACCGATCTGCGGCAGGCGATTGGCGCCGATGCCGATCATGCCGCCCCATTGGTAATCGATCTTCACGTCGGCCAACTGCGGGAACACTTGCAGCATTTTCGGACGCATATAAGCGCCGATGTCCTTGGGGTCGCGTCCGGAATAATGACAAGCACCGCCGAACAGCAGGCGACGATCGGCGGACAGCCGGAAGTAGTCCACGGTGACTCGCTGATCACACACCGCCATGTTCTGCGGTAGTAATTGCGTGGCCTGGGCTTCACTCAAGGGTTCGGTGGCGATGATATAGCTGCCGGCGGGCAATACCTTGCCGCTCAGGTGAGGGTTGAGGCCGTTGAGATAAGCGTTGCAGGCCAGCACCAGCGTCTTTGCGCGCACTGTGCCCTGGGCGCTGTGGACTTGGACCTCGGAGCCGTAGTCGATGCGGGTCACTTCGGACTGTTCGAACAGCCTCACGCCCAGCCGCTCGGCGGCGGCAGCTTCGCCAAGGGCCAGGTTCAGCGGGTGCAGGTGGCCGGAACCCATGTCGATCATGCCTCCGACGTAGCGCTCGGAACCGATCACACTGCTCATTTCGTTGGCTTGCAGCAAGCGCACTTCATGACGATAACCGAGGCTGCGCAGTTCTTCGGCATCTTCGGCCAGGCCCTGCAGATCGCGAGGTTTGTTGGCGAGGTCGCAATAGCCCCAGGTCAGGTCGCAAGGGATCTGGAAGCGCTCGACGCGCTCGCGCACGATCTCCACGGCTTCCAGGCCCATCTGCTTCATCTGACGCACGCCGTCGGTGCCGATGACGTTGGCGAACTGGTCGAGGCCATGGCCGACGCCGCGAATCAGCTGGCCGCCATTACGTCCGCTGGCGCCCCAGGCGACTTTGCGCGCTTCCAGCAGCACTACGCTGAAACCGCGGTCGGCCAGTTCCAGCGCGGTGTTGAGCCCGGAAAAACCGCCACCTACCACGCACACGTCAGCCGTGACTTCACCCTTCAACGCTGGGTAATCAGGCAGAGGCAGGCTGCTGGCGGCGTAGTAGGAATCGGCGTGCCGGGCGCTGGCGGTCATGGGCGCATCCCTGTTTGGAAAATTTGACGCAGGATACAGCGGTCAGACGGTGCTGTCTGCGCAGGGGAATTTGCGGCAGAATCCATCCCTGTTCGCCGTTGAGTACCTGTTCGATGAGTTGCAACCGTCAGAAGATCAGCGCATTGCGCCGTCAGATTCCTTCGTTCGAGTGTGTTCCGGGCTGCCACGACTGCTGTGGGCCGGTGACCACGTCCCCCGAGGAAATGTCGCGTCTGCCGCGCAAGACCGCTGCCGAGCAGGAAGCCGCCATGGACGAGCTGAACTGCGTCCACCTGGGCCCCACTGGCTGCACGGTGTATGACGAGCGACCGCTGATCTGTCGGTTGTTCGGCACCACCCAAACCTTGCCATGCCCCAACGGGCGCCGGCCGGTGGAGTTGATTCATCCGCGGGTGGAAAAACAAATCCACGAATATATGGCCAGCACCCGGCAGGTATTGGTTTAGTCCGGGATCGGCAGGTTCAGGCTCTCCTTTACCTCTTCCATCACGATATAGCTCTTGGACTCACGCACGTGGGGCAGCTTGAGCAGGATGTCGCCCAGCAGTTTGCGGTACGAGGCCATCTCGGAAATCCGCGCTTTCACTAGATAGTCAAAGTCACCGGACACCAGGTGGCATTCCAGCACATGGGGCAGTTTCAGCACGGCGCGGCGGAACTCTTCGAACGTGTCTCCCGACTTGTAATCCAGGCTGATCTCGACAAATACCAGCAAACTCCCCTTCAAGTGCTGCGGGTTCAACCGTGCGTTGTAGCCCATGATGATCCCCTCGCGCTCCAGGCGCCGCACGCGCTCGGTGCAGGGCGTGGTCGAGAGGCCGACTTTTTCCCCCAGCTCAGTGAACGAGATGCGCCCGTCGGTTTGTAGGATGCGCAGGATATTGCGATCGATCTTGTCCAGCTCCCGTTTGGTCTGGGTGTTGGTACGCATAGGGGATACGCCTCTGTAAAAACGGTTTTTGCCGAGAATTGTCGCCAAATATAGGCATTTATATAGTGAAATGCACTGGTGATTGCTTTTTATACTGCGCCCATCATTGCTCGAATAACACACGTCGGCGGCCACGCCGCGATGAGGATATAAAAATGCGCGTTCTGGTCTTGGGTAGCGGCGTCATTGGTGTCACCAGTGCGTACTATTTGGCGCGGGCCGGTTTCGAAGTGGTGGTCGTCGACCGTCAACCCGCCGCAGCCATGGAAACCAGTTTCGCCAACGCCGGCCAAGTATCTCCCGGTTACGCCTCGCCCTGGGCCGCACCGGGTGTGCCGCTTAAGGCCATGAAATGGCTGCTGCAACGCCACGCGCCGCTGGCCATCAAGGCCACCGCCGATATCGATCAATACCTGTGGATGGCGCAGATGCTGCGCAACTGCACCGCCAGCCGGTATGCAGTGAATAAAGAGCGCATGGTGCGTTTGTCCGAATACAGCCGCGACTGCCTTGATGAGTTGCGCGCCGAGACCGGTATTGCCTACGAAGGCCGCAGCCTCGGTACTACCCAACTGTTCCGCACCCAGGCGCAGTTGGATGGCGCGGCCAAGGACATCGCGGTGCTCAAAGAGTCCGGCGTGCCCTTCGAACTGCTTGACCGTGCCGGCATTGCTCGCGTCGAGCCTGCCCTGGCCAGCGTCACCGATATCCTGGCCGGTGCCCTGCGCTTGCCCAACGATCAGACCGGCGACTGCCAGATGTTCACCACGCGCCTGGCCGAGATGTGCACGCAATTGGGCGTTGAGTTCCGCTTCGAACAAGACATCCAGCGCCTCGATCACGCGGGCGACCGCATCAACGGCGTATGGATCGATGGCAAGCTGGAAACGGCCGATCGCTACGTGCTCGCCTTGGGCAGTTATTCGCCGAAGTTGCTCAAGCCGCTGGGTATCAAGGCCCCGGTGTACCCGCTCAAGGGGTATTCCCTGACTGTGCCGATCACCAACCCGGCGATGGCGCCCACGTCGACCATTCTCGACGAGACTTACAAGGTCGCGATCACCCGTTTCGACAACCGTATCCGCGTCGGTGGCATGGCTGAAATAGCCGGTTTTGACCTGTCGCTGAACCCGCGTCGACGTGAAACCCTGGAGATGATCGTCAACGACCTTTATCCTCAGGGCGGTGATTTGGCCCAGGCTTCGTTCTGGACCGGCCTGCGTCCGACCACACCTGACGGCACGCCGATTGTCGGTGCCACACCGTTCAAGAACCTGTTCCTGAATACCGGCCACGGCACCCTCGGTTGGACCATGGCCTGCGGATCGGGCCGTTTGCTGGCCGACCTGATGGCCAAGAAAACCCCGCAAATCAGCGCCGCAGGCCTCGATATTTCCCGTTATGGCAGCCACCAGGAGTCCGCAAAACATGTCAATCCAGCGCCAGCTCACCAATGAGCGCATGAGCCAGATCGTTGTCCACAGCGGTACCGTGTACCTGGCTGGGCAAGTCGGCGACGACATGGGTGCCGGGATTGAACAGCAGACCCGTGAAACCTTGGCCAATATCGAGCGTTTGCTGGACCTGGCCGGTACCGACAAGACCCGATTGCTGTCGGTGACGATTTATTTGAAAGACATCGACGCCGATTTCGCCGGTATGAACGCGGTGTGGGACGCCTGGTTGCCCAAAGGGGTTGCCCCGGCCCGCGCCACGGTTGAGGCCAAGCTTTGCGAGCCGCAAATTCTGGTAGAACTGTCCGTCGTGGCTGCCCTGCCGTAATTACAGATCCCTCTCCCGGCGCTGAGGTTTGTTGATCAGCGCCGGTTTTTCTTCACTCTGCCGCCTAGAAGCCTGCCGTCATGCGTCCAGCCTGTGCCCTGATCGACCTCCAAGCCCTGCGCCACAACTACCAATTGGCCCGTGAACTCACGGGAGCCAAGGCACTTGCCGTGATTAAGGCCGATGCCTATGGCCACGGTGCCGTGCGCGTGGCCCAGGCGCTGGAAGCCGAGGCCGACGGCTTTGCCGTAGCGTGCATCGAGGAAGCATTGGAACTGCGCGCCGCTGGCATTCGTGCGCCGGTGCTGCTGCTGGAAGGCTTTTTTGAAGCCGACGAGCTGCCTTTGATCATCGAGCATGATTTCTGGTGCGTGGTGCACTCGCTGTGGCAACTGGAGGCGATCGAACAGGCGCGCTTGAGCAAGCCGCTGACCGTCTGGCTCAAGCTGGATTCGGGTATGCACCGCGTGGGCTTGCACCCTAAGGATTATCACGAGGCTTACCAGCGCCTACTGGCCACCGGCAGCGTTGCCAAGATTGTGCTGATGAGCCACTTCGCCCGCGCCGATGAGCTCGATTGCGTGAGCAGTGATGAGCAGGTGGCCGTGTTTGATGCGGCGCGCCAAGGCCTGAGCGCAGAAGTCAGCTTGCGCAATTCGCCATCGGTGATGGGCTGGCCGAATGTGTCCAGCGACTGGGTCCGGCCCGGCATCATGCTTTACGGTGCTACGCCTTTCGGCGAAGCGCAGTCTGTGGCCGCACGTTTGCAGCCGGTGATGACCCTGGAATCGAAAGTGATCTGCGTGCGTGAACTACCGGCGGGTGAGCCCGTAGGCTACGGCGCCAGGTTCATTACGCCCAAGCCGATGCGAATCGGGGTAGTGGCCATGGGTTACGCCGACGGTTACCCGCGCCATGCTCCCACGGGGACGCCGGTGCTGGTGGCCGGGCAGCGCAGTCAGTTGTTGGGGCGTGTGTCCATGGACATGCTGTGCATTGACCTGACGGACGTGCCTCAGGCCGGTCTGGGCTCTACGGTGGAATTGTGGGGCAAGAACATCTTGGCCAGTGACGTGGCCGTCGCCGCCGAGACCATCCCCTACCAGATCTTCTGCAACCTGCGGCGGGTGCCAAGGCTCTACTCCGAGGCCTGACAGGTCGTCACGAATGGAGCTGGTCGGGATTTAGGCCAAAGTGTTGTAAATACTGAACGCTGTCGCCATGATAACGCTCAATTACAACAAAGCCTGAATCCTAGGAGGCACCTGCATTGGACGTCGGCGAACGACTGCAATCCATCCGTAAACTCAAAGGTCTTTCCCAGCGTGAGCTCGCCAAGCGCGCGGGTGTCACCAATAGCACCATTTCGATGATCGAAAAAAACAGTGTCAGCCCTTCGATCAGCTCCTTGCGCAAGGTGCTGGGTGGCATTCCCATGTCCATGGTCGAGTTCTTCTCTGAAGAGATCCTCCAGGAAATACCGACGCAGATCGTCTATAAAGCCAATGAGCTGATCGACATCTCCGACGGCGCGGTCACGATGAAACTGGTGGGCCGCGCGCATCCAAGCCGGGCCATCGCGTTTCTCAACGAGATCTACCCGCCGGGCGCCGACACAGGTGAAGAAATGCTCACCCACGAGGGCGAGGAAACCGGGATTGTGCTGGAAGGCCGGTTGGAGTTGGTGGTCGGTCTTGAAACTTTTGTGCTCGAAGCGGGCGATAGCTACTACTTTGAAAGCACCAAGCCCCACCGTTTTCGCAATCCGTTCGACGTGCCGGCGCGACTAATCAGCGCAGCCACACCCGCGAACTTTTAACAGAAGAGGCGTCCTGCCAGCATTGCAGAGCCGCCCGTAGCTGCATTCCGCCAGACTGAATCTCCCTTTGGTTAATAGGGTTGTTTCAGCCAGGCGGGCTAACCGTTATACTTTCGCCGCCTGCGAAACCGTGGCCGCAGGCGTGAATAGCCACCATTGAGGGTGAACGCGTGAACCTAATTATGAAAATGCTGGCTGCACCAGCAACCGTACTGGCTCTATGGGCTGTCAGCGCTCAAGCTGCCACCAATGATGAGATCGCCAAGCGCCTGGAGCCTGTGGGGCAGGTGTGTGTTCAAGGTCAGGAATGCAAAGGCATGGAAGTGGCCGTGGCTGCCGGCGGTGGTGGAGCGAAAACGGCAGATGACATCATCGCCAAGCACTGCAACGCATGTCACGGCTCGGGTTTGCTTGGCGCGCCGAAAATTGGCGACACCGCGGCCTGGAAAGAGCGCGCTGACCACCAGGGCGGCCTCGATGGCATCCTGGCCAAGGCTATCACCGGCATCAACGCCATGCCGGCTAAAGGTACTTGCGCCGATTGCTCCGATGATGACCTCAAGGGCGCGATCAAGAAGATGTCCGGTCTTTAATCGGCCGATCTTCGTCAAAAATGCCGCTTACGAGCGGCTTTTTTGTGCCTGGGATTCACCCTGAAGGCTGGTTATTGCAGCAAAGAGCCTGCAAGCTCGGTCCAACCCAAATCATGGAATGTCAGGAGGGTCGGATGGTGCAGTTGTGTTCAATCGAGCAAGCAGTTGACGACGTACTGGCGCGGTTGCCGGCGCATATCCACATGGGCCTGCCCCTGGGTTTGGGTAAACCCAATCTGTTCGTCAACGCGTTGTATAGGCGTATTGCCAAGCTACCGGAACGAGCGCTGACCATTTATACCGCTCTAAGCCTGGGCCGCCCGACATTGGGCGACGGTTTGCAGAAGCGTTTTCTCGAACCCTTTATCGAGCGCGTGTTCGGTGATTACCCCGAATTGGACTTTCTCGCCGACCTGCATAAAGACAGCCTGCCGGCCAATATCCACGTACAGCAATTCTTCATGCAGCCCGGCAGCCTGCTGCACAGCGTTTCGGCCCAGCAGGATTACGTCAGCAGCAACTACAGCCATGCAGCCCGCGACATCAACGCCGCCGGCCTGAATCTGGTGGCGCAACTGGTCGCCAGCAGTGCCGAACACCCCGACCGCCTGAGCCTGAGCTGCAACCCCGACATTACCCTCGACCTACTGCCGATGATCGCCAAGCGCCGTGAGGCGGGTGAGACCATCCTGATCGTCGGCCAGGTTCACACCGATTTGCCCTACATGCCCGGTGATTCTGAGCTGGGCATGGACGTATTCGATTACCTGCTCGATGAGAAGGACAGCACCACGCTGTTTTCCACGCCCAATATGCCGGTGGGTTTCCAGGATCACTTTATCGGCCTGCATGCCAGCACCTTGGTGCGCGATGGCGGCACCTTGCAGATCGGCATCGGCTCCATGGGCGACGCGCTGACCGCCGCATTACTGGCGCGCCAGGCGGACAACGAAGCCTATCGCTTGCTGATGACGGACCTGGATGTGTACCGCTGGGCGCCGTTGATCAGCCGTGAAGGCGGCGTCGCGCCCTTCGCCCGTGGCCTGTATGGCTGCAGCGAAATGTTCGTCAATGGCCTGCTGGTGCTGGCCGACGCCGGCATTGTGCGGCGAAAGGTGTACCCGGATGAGGCCACTCAGGAACAGGCAAACGCCGGCTTGCTCGACGATGCGGCGCAGACCGATGGTGTATCGATCCACGGCGGTTTCTTTCTTGGCCCGCGCAGTTTTTACCAGCGCTTGCAGGAAATGACCCATTCCAGGCGTCTTGAATTCAACATGACCCGTATCAGCTACATCAACGAGTTATACGGTCAGGAGGCGCTCAAGCGCCTGCAGCGCCAGGACGCGCGGTTTATCAACAGCGCGATCGTGGTGACGTTGCTGGGCGCGGGTGTGGCTGATCAATTGGAAGACGGCCGCGTACTTAGCGGCGTGGGCGGGCAATACAACTTTGTGGCCCAGGGCCATGCGTTGGAGGGCGCGCGGTCGATCCTGATTCTGCGCAGCTGGCGCGAATCGGCCGGTGAGGTCAGTTCCAATATCCTTTGGGATTACGGCCACTGCACCATTCCACGGCATCTGCGGGACATCGTCATCACCGAATACGGCATCGCGGATTTACGCGGCCAGACGGACGCGAAGGTGATTGAGGCGTTGCTCAACATCACCGACTCGCGCTTCCAGGCCGACTTGATCGAGCAGGCGCAAAAGGCCGGCAAGTTGCCCAAGGATTTTCAGCTCGATCCGCGCTTCAGCGACAACACGCCGGAGCGGCTCCAGGGTATCCAGGCGCGGCATCGACGTTTGTTCCCGGAGTATCCGCTGGGCAGCGATTTCACGGACGAAGAGCGGGATTTGTTGCGCGCCTTGAACTGGCTCAAGAGCAAATTCAAGCTGACGGAGATTCTGGAGTTGGGCAAGGCGGCGCTGGATGCACCGGAGCCGCAGGCGTTTCCAGCGCATTTGAGGCGGATGCGGTTGGATACGCCGGAGGGTTTGAAGGAGGACCTCTACCAGCGCCTATTGCTCGCTGGCTTACAAGCAACCGCACACTAAAAACCAACACAAAGCCAAATGTGGGAGGGCTTGCCCCCTCCCACATTTTGATCCGTGTTCACCTCGTAGCAAATTACTCGATGAAGGTGACGACGCCACCGGCCAGCGACTTCACCCGCGCCAGCGATTCAACCCGATAGCCCTGGGCATCCAGCTCCGCACGGCCACCCTGGAACGACTTCTCGATGACGATCCCCAAACCGGCCACGGTGGCGCCGGCTTGCTTGATGATCGAAATCAGTGCCTGGGACGCCTTGCCGTTGGCCAGGAAGTCATCGATCACCAGCACGCGGTCGCTGCTGGTCAGGTGGCGCGGCGAGATGGCCACGGTGCTTTCGGTTTTCTTGGTGAAGGAATACACCGTCGCCGACAGCAGGTTTTCGGTCAGGGTCAGGGATTGCTGCTTGCGCGCGAAGATCACCGGTACGCCCAGGTTCAGGCCGGTCATGATCGCCGGGGCGATGCCTGAAGCCTCAATGGTGACGATCTTGGTGATGCCCGAATCCTTGAACAGCGCAGCGAATTCGTCGCCGATCAGTTTCATCAGCGCCGGGTCGATCTGGTGGTTCAGAAACGCGTCGACCTTGAGTACCTGATCGGAAAGCACGATGCCTTCTTCGCGAATTTTCTTGTGCAGTGCTTCCACGGAAAGCTTCCTCTAATGGCGCGTTGTGCGCCGAAAGTAGATTAAAAAGTAGTCGATTCTAGCGCTTTAACATCGCGCGTATATCCGCCAAGGCGGTGTTGCCGCGCACGGCCTTCACCTCGGTCGGGGTGTCGTCATTGCCTTCCCAGGCCAGATCGTCCGGCGGTAACTCGTCGAGAAACCGGCTGGGGGCACAATCGATGATTTCGCCGTATTGCTTACGCTTGGCGGCGAAGGTGAAGGCCAGGGTCTGACGCGCGCGGGTAATGCCCACGTAGGCCAGGCGCCGTTCTTCCTCGATAGTGTCGGCTTCGATGCTGGAGCGGTGCGGGAGGATTTCCTCTTCCATGCCCATGATGAACACGTAGGGGAATTCCAGGCCCTTGGAGGCATGCAAGGTCATCATCTGTACACCTTCGGCGCCGTCTTCTTCTTCCTGCTGGCGTTCGAGCATATCGCGCAGTACCAGCTTGCCGATGGCGTCTTCGACGGTCATCTCGCCGTCTTCGTCTTTTTCCAGGGTGTTCTTCAGTGCTTCGATCAGGAACCAGACGTTGCCCATGCGGTAATCCGCGGCCTTGTCGCTGGAGCTGTTGGTGCGCAACCAGTTTTCATAGTCGATATCCATGACCATGCTGCGCAGGGCGCTGATCGGGTCTTCGCCGGCACATTGCTCGCGCACTTTGTCCATAAAACGCTTGAAGCGCGACAGCCGATCGGTGAAGCGCGTGTCCAAATGTTCGCCCAGGCCGATTTCGTCGGTGGCGGCGTACATCGAGATCTTGCGCTCGGTGGCGTAGTTGCCGAGTTTTTCCAGGGTGGTGGAGCCGATTTCCCGACGCGGCACGTTGATCACGCGCAGGAAGGCGTTGTCGTCGTCTGGATTCACGATCAGACGGAAATAAGCCATCAGGTCTTTGACTTCCTGACGTCCGAAAAAGCTGTTACCGCCTGACAGACGATACGGCACCTGGTGGTGCTGCAATTTCAGCTCGATCAGCTTGGCCTGGTAGTTGCCCCGGTACAGGATCGCGAAATCGCTGTAAGGCCGGTCAGTGCGCAGGTGCAAGCTGAGGATCTCGACGGCCACGCGCTCGGCTTCGGCGTCTTCGTTGCGGCAGCGGATCACGCGGATCTCGTCGCCATGGCCCATCTCGCTCCACAGTTGCTTCTCGAACTCGTGGGGGTTGTTGGAGATCAGCACGTTGGCGCAACGCAGGATACGGCTGGTGGAGCGGTAGTTCTGCTCCAGCATCACCACCTTCAAGGAAGGGTAGTCCTCCTTGAGCAGCATCAGGTTTTCCGGGCGGGCACCGCGCCAGGCGTAGATCGACTGGTCATCGTCGCCCACCACGGTGAACTGGTTGCGCGTTCCGATCAGCAGCTTTACCAGCAGGTATTGGCTGGCGTTGGTGTCCTGGTATTCATCCACCAGCAGGTAGCGCACCTTGTTCTGCCATTTTTCCAGGATGTCTTTGTGTTCCTGGAACAGCTTGACCGGCAGCAGGATAAGGTCGTCGAAGTCCACCGCGTTGAACGCCTTGAGCGTGCGCTGGTAGTGGGTGTAGACGATGGCGGCGGTCTGCTCCTTAGGGTTGCGCGCGTTTTCCAGGGCTTCGGCGGGCAGGATCAGGTCGTTTTTCCAGGCGCCGATCATGTTCTTGATCTCATCGACGCCGTCGTCGCCCGCGTATTCCTTTTGCATGATGTCGGTCATCAGGGCTTTGACGTCGGTCTCGTCAAAGATCGAAAAGCCTGGTTTGTAGCCCAGCCGCACATGCTCCTTGCGGATGATGTTCAGCCCCAGGTTGTGGAAGGTACACACGGTGAGGCCACGGCCCTCGCCACCCTTGAGCAGGGTGCCGACGCGCTCTTTCATTTCTCGCGCGGCCTTGTTGGTAAAGGTCATGGCGACAATGTACTGAGCGCGGATGCCACAGTTCTGGATCAGGTGCGCGATCTTGCGGGTGATCACGCTGGTCTTGCCGGAGCCTGCGCCGGCGAGCACCAATAGAGGGCCGCCGACGTAGTTCACGGCTTCTTGCTGCCGGGGGTTGAGTCGGGACATACGGATTTTTTGGGGTCGTTGGTCAAAAGGGCGGGCATTTTAACAGGCTGGCAAGATTCTGCTGCTCTGGATCGACGGTGTGACGTACCACTCGATCTAAATTTGCCGGTTTTGCTACTTTGCCGCAGGATGTCGGGGCTTCTTGTGGTTGAAGCACTGACAAATGATTACAGCTGGCGTGTTTGATAACTCTTATCATTGGTGATTATCAGGCCGCACGTCATAATGCCCGCCGCCAATGAAATTTTGCAGAGTCTAGGGAGCTAGCTTGTCTACGCCTGTCGAACCCTTGCGTTTGCTGCTTCTGGCCGATACGCCTGAGTGGGCGGCGTTGTTGCGCGAGTGCCTGGCGCCGATGGGCGATGGGGCTGTGCTGATCAGCGCGCCAAATTGGGATTCCGTGAGTCGTCTGTTCGATGACGACCAGAGCGCGGTGCTGTTGACCACACCGGCCCTGCAACCTGCCCCCGGCCGTTGCAGCTTGCCCTGTGTGCTGCTGCTGGAGCAGGAACCGCTGGTTTCGCCCCTTGGCGTCAGCGATTGGCTGGTGCGTGATGCAATAGCTGTCGACACGCTACGCCGCTGCCTGCGGCATGTGCGCGAGCGCGGTGTACTGGAGACGACCCTGCAACGCCTGGCCGAGCAGGACCCGCTCACCGGCATCGCCAACCGCCAGGGCTTCCAGACCTTGCTGGCTGCGAGGCTGGCCGAGAACGACGGTCGCGGCCTGGCCCTCGGCCATCTGGACCTGGACAATTTCCGCCATGCCAACGATGCCCTCGGCCACCAGGCTGGCGATCGCCTGATTCTGCAGGTAGTGTCGCGCCTCAAGAGCCAGCTCGAAATCGGCGACCAGCTCGCCCGCCTGGGCAGCGACGAATTCGCCCTGCTGATCGACACCCGCCGTGCGCCGCAGCGTGCTGAATGGATGGCCGAACGCATCATCGAAGCCATGGCCGAACCCTACTGGGTGGATGGCGAAAGCCTGCTGATCGGCTGCAGCCTGGGCGTGGCCCATGCCCGCGCTCGCGCCGGCGCCGACCCGCTGATGTGGCACGCCCATATCGCTATGCAGCAAGCTAAAAGCACCCAGGGTTGCACCTTTCATATCTTCAACGAACGCATCAATCGCAACGCCCGCAGTCTGGCCGATCTGGAGAGCGAACTGCGTCGTGCCCTACGGCGCGATGAGCTGGAGCTGCATTACCAGCCGCGCCTGGACCTGGATGACGGCCATATCGTCGGTCTCGAAGCACTGGTGCGCTGGCGCCACGGCGAGCGCGGCCTGCTCCCGCCCAGCGAGTTCGTGCCCCTGGCCGAGCAAAGCGGCTTGATCGTGCCGCTGGGCTATTGGGTGATCTCCCGTGCCCTGCGCGACATGCAGGATTTGCGCGAACGCGGCCTGCCGCCGCTGCACATGGCGGTCAACCTGTCGTTCCGTCAGTTTCAGGACAGCCAATTGCTCTCTACCCTAAGCCGCCTGATTGCTGAGCGTGGGGTGGAGGCGCAATGGTTGGAGTTCGAACTGACCGAAACCGCTGTGATGCGCCGCAGTGACTTGGTCAAACAAACCATGGATGCCCTTGGTCGCCTGGGCGTGCGGTTTTCCCTGGATGACTTTGGTACCGGTTTCTCATCGTTCGTGCACCTCAACAGCCTGCCGATTGCCCTGCTGAAAATCGATAAGAGCTTCGTTGGCGGCATGGAGGAGCGCGAAGAGAACCGCAAATTGGTGCACGCCATGATCAACCTGGCTCACAACCTCAACCTGGAAGTGGTGGCCGAAGGCGTCGAAACCCCAGAGCAATTGGCGCTGTTGCGTTTGTTCGGTTGCGACCAGGCCCAGGGTTATCTGATCAGCAAGCCGTTGCCATTGCCTGAGCTGGTGGATTACCTGACTATCGGCGATGGCCGGCAAGCCATGCCGACCGCGGCCAACTAGCGCGGCGAAGCGACGCAATAGGCTTCTAGTCCGTTTGCGCAGTCTGAAACGCTACTGGGGCCGCAGGTTCCTGGTGAATCATGCGTTTGATCTTCGCTTCAAACGCCCAGGTCAGGCTCACTGCCGCGCAGGCCAGCCCCAGTGCCAATCCCCACCATACACCGGTGGGGCCCCAACCCAGGGTGAACGCCATCAACCAGGCCGACGGCGCACCGATCAGCCAGTAGCAACCCAAACCGACCAGGAAGGTGGTTTTGGCGTCCTTGAGCCCACGAATGCAGCCCATGGCGATGGTTTGCACGCCATCGAACAGTTCGAACCAGGCCGCCACGGCCAACAGGCTGACGGCCAGGACGATGACGTCATGGAACGCCGGGTCGTTATGGTCGAGGAACAGTCCGATCAGCGGGTCGGAATACAGCCACAACACGGCGGCAAACCCCAACATCACCAAGGCGCCGAAACCTATTCCGACGCGTCCTGCCAGACGGGCCCGCAGCAACTGCCCGGCGCCGTAGTGCTGGCCGATGCGCATGGTCACTGCGTAGGACATCCCCGCCGGCACCATGAACGCCACCGAGACGATCTGCAGAGCGATCTGATGCGCAGCCAGTTGCGTACTGCCCATGGTGCCCATGCACAGCGCCGCGAAGGCAAACAGCCCGACTTCCACCGCATAGGTGCCGCCAATCGGCAGCCCCAGCCGCCACAGTTCGCGCAGATAGTGGGTGTTGAGGCGCAGCAGGCCGCTGCTCAGCGGGTAGGCGGCATACGCACGATTGCTGCGGATGTACCACATCAACGTCAGCGCCATGCCATTGGCGACGATCGCCGTGACCAGGCCAATGCCCATCAGGCCCAGTTTCGGCAGGCCGAACATACCTTCGATCAGTGCGTGGTTGAGCAGGTAGTTAAGCACCGTACCGCCGAGGCTGATCACCATCACCGGCGTGGCTTTACCGATGGCGCTGGTGAAGCCGCGCAAGGCCATGAAGCTCAGGTAGCCAGGCAGAGCGAACGGCAGGATCGTCAGGAATTGCCCCGCCGACTGCACGTTGGTTTCGGTCTGGCCGAACAGCAGTAACACCGGCTTGAGGTTCCATAGCAGCAGGCCGGCCGCCAGGGCCATCAACCAAGCGAGCCACAGCCCTGCCTGGGTCAGACGCGTGGCGCCTTCGATGTCGCCCGCCCCATGACGGATGGCCACCAGCGTACCCACGGCGGCGATCACGCCGATGCAGAAGATCGACACGAACGAATAGCTCGCCGCGCCCAGGCCGCCGCCGGCCAAGGCTTCGGGACTCAGGCGCGCCATCATCAATGTGTCGGTCAGCACCATGAGCATGTGGGCCAACTGCGAGGCGATCAGCGGCCCGGAAAGCCGCAGGATGGCCCAGAGTTCGGTACGTGCCGGATGCTGCATAATCATCACGCTCTGAAAGTCATAGAATTGGGGGAGGGTTGATTCTCGGCGCTCTCAGCCCATTGCACAAAGGGATAAATGCGATCGTTTGCATGATTAAAACTCATGCTCCTATCGAGTCTGGTAGGGTTCTCGTATTGAGTTGTCGGAGCTTTCCCAATGTCTCGTCGTCTTCCACCGCTTTATGCCCTGCGCGCCTTTGAGGCCGCTTCCCGGCACAACTCTTTCACTCGCGCCGCCGAAGAACTGTCCATCACCCAAAGTGCGGTGAGCCGGCATATCCGCACCCTCGAAGAGCATTTCGCCTGTCGCCTGTTCCAGCGTAGCGGTCGCCACCTGCAACTTACCGAGGCCGCACGGCTGCTGTTGCCCGGCGTGCGCGAGGGGTTCGCCGCGTTGGAGCGGGCCTGCCATACCCTCAATAGCGAGGACGACATCCTGCGCATGAAGGCCCCCTCCACCCTGACCATGCGTTGGCTGCTGGCGCGGCTCAGTCGTTTTCGGCATTTGCAGCCGGGCAATGAGGTGCAACTGACCAGCGCGTGGATGAGCGTTGACGAAGTGGACTTCAACCAAGAGCCGTTCGACTGTGCCGTCCTACTCAGCAATGGCCATTTCCCCACGGATTGGGAGGCGTGTCGCCTGTTCCCCGAGATGCTGATTCCCGTCGGCGCCCCCAACCTGCTCGACGACGGCCCCTGGGACGCGGCGCGACTGGCCACGGCCGAGTTGCTGCACCCGACGCCGGATCGGCGCGATTGGCGCTACTGGCTGGAGCGCATGGGGCTGTCGTCCCAAGTGTCGCTCAAGGGTGGGCAAGTCTTCGATACCCTGGAACTAGGCATGATCGCGGCGGCGCGGGGGTACGGCGTGTCCATGGGCGACCTGCTGATGGTGGCCGAAGACGTGGCGCAGGGGAGGCTGAGCCTGCCATGGCCCAGCGCTGTGGCCAGTGGCGAGCACTATTATCTGGTCTGGCCGAAAACCCGTCCGGGTGGCGAGCGCCTGCGACGCCTCGCGGATTTCCTGCAGAGCGAAGTGCAAGCGATGGTGTTGCCTGCGGTGGAACGCTTCGATTGAAGTGCTTATAACGCTGGTGCGCAACCGTTTGCGCGATACCCCTGCGATTCGCTCAAGTATTGCAATCACCCGCCGAAGTAGGTGTGTTGGAACCATCGTGCACCAACGTTTGCCCACTTAGATAATTTGCCGAGCAGCGCTATGAGATCAGGATGATCCTGGCCTCGGCCAGGAGCTCTCATGTCTCAACCTCGTGCCCGGATTGCCTCCCAACTCGGTATGGCCCTTGCCGTGATCCTGGCTGTCGCCATTGGCGGCAGTACTGTTTTTGCCCTGCGTTCCCTGGATGCCGCCAACCTTGACACCCGCGAGGAACATTTGGCCAGCGAGGCGCGGCTGCTCGCCGACCAGCTGAATACGTTCCATAGCACGCTGCGTGAAAGCACTCAGCGCCTGACGGGGCTGTTCGAGAAGCGCTTCAGCCCCGGCTTGAGCGTGCGCGCGGACCAGCCCATCGCGGTCGCCGGTGTGCAGACCCCGAGCCTGTATCTGGGCAGCGAGGTGCTGAACAACAACTTCACCGAAGTGGATGTGTTCAAGCAGATGTCCGGCGGCGTAGCCACGGTGTTCGTGCGCAGTGGCGACGACTTTATCCGGGTCAGCACCTCCCTGACCAAGCAGGACGGCAGCCGCGCCATTGGTACTGTGCTGGACCGCCAGAGCCCGGCGTATGCGCGGGTGTTCAGCGGGCAGGCCTATATTGGTCGGGCGGTGTTGTTCGATCGCTCCTACATGACTCAGTACAGCCCTGTGCGTGACGCCAGCGGCAAAGTTATCGCGGTGCTGTTTATCGGTTTTGACTACACCGATGCGCAGAACGCCCAGTTCGAGAACCTCAAACGCTTCCGCATCGGCCAGACCGGTTCGCTGGCCTTGCTGGATGAACAGAAACATTGGCTGGTGTCGCCGGCGGGTGTGCAGGCCCCGGAGCAAGCGGTGCCGGTGATGCTGGATCTGGCCAAAACCCCAGGCAAGGGGCGTTTCTGGAGCGATAAGAGCGAAGACTTCTACAGCGTATCGGTGCCGTTCGACGGCGGCCCGTGGGCAGTGGTCGCCAGCATGCCAAAGGCGGAAATTCGCGCGGTCACCTGGGCCGTCGGCCTGCGTCTGGTGATCGGCAGTGTGTTGGCGATGTTGCTGGCGGTGGGTGCGACGGTCTGGTTGTTGCGCAGCAAACTGGCGCCGTTGGGTGACTTGGTGCGTCAGGCCGAAGCCCTGGGCGCTGGGGATTTGAGTGCTCGCCTGAACGTCTCCAGCCATGACGAGATCGGCCAACTGGCGCGGGCCTTCAACCAGATGGGTGAAGCGCTGTCGACCATGGTGTCGCATATCCGCAAGGCGGCCGAAGAGGTTAACGGTCGTGCTCAGGCGCTGTCCGGGTTGTCCGGGGGCGCCTATGAGGGCATGGAGCAGCAGTCCGGCGAAATCACCAGCATGGCCGGCGCGGTGGAAGAGTTCAGCGCCACATCGCTGAACATCGCCGACAACATGGGCAACACCGAACGTCTGGCTCAAGAGAACGCCCAACAGACCCGGATCGGACGCAACTCGATGCAGGAAGCCTCGTCGTCCCTGGAGCATATCGCCACGGCACTGAACAGCACCGCAACGGTGATCAACACATTGGGTCAGCGTTCCCAGGAGATCGGCGGCATCGTCGGTGTGATCACCGCCATTGCCGAACAGACCAACCTGCTGGCGCTCAACGCCGCCATTGAGGCTGCGCGGGCCGGTGAGCAAGGCCGTGGTTTCGCTGTAGTGGCGGACGAAGTGCGCAATCTGGCCTCGCGTACACGTGAAGCTACCGATGAAATATCCGGGATGATCCAAAGCATTCAGAAAGAAACCGGCAATGCCATCAGCACCATGGAGCAAGGCAAGGTGCTGATGCAGGAAGGCTTGTCGCGCAACGCCGACGTGGCGTCGGCCCTGGCGCGCATCGACGAACAAAGCCGCTCGGCCGGTCAGCAGTTTGCTGCGATTACCACGGCTACCCAGGAACAGAGCAGCACCGCGACTTTGCTCAGCAGCAACCTGCAGAGCATTGCGCTGGCCAACAGCGAGCAGCGCGAAGTCGTCTCGAACCTGGCGATCACCGCCAAGGAGTTGGAGACACTGGCGTCGGGCTTGCGGCATGAGGTGGATCGCTTCCGCTGAAGCGCTGTTGACCAGGGGGGAGGCTCACGTTATAGCCGCCGGGCGGTATTGCAGCGCCTCCTTCAGATGCTCGCGAGTGATCGTAGCCTCCTGCTCCAGATCGGCTAACGTGCGGGCCACCTTGAGTAAGCGGTGAGCCGCGCGCAAGGAGAGTGTCAGCCGCTCGCAGGCACTCTCCAGCCAGCTCTCGTCGGCCTTCGCCAGCCTGCAATGCTCGCGCAACCCCGGCAGGTCCAGAAACGCATTGGCACAGCCCTGGCGTTTTTCCTGCTGCTCCCGCGCGTTGGCAACCTGTGCGGCCGCCGTTGCTGTGTTATCCCCGGCTGCCAGTGCCGGGTTCAGCACCGTGGTTTCCCGTGCAACCGTCAGGTGCAAGTCGATCCGGTCCAGCAACGGCCCGGACAGTTTGTTGCGATAGCGCTGGATCTGCTCCGGCGTACAGCGACAGCGCCCGGTGGTGTCACCCAGATAACCGCAGGGGCAGGGGTTCATTGCGGCCACTAGTTGGAAACGCGCCGGGAACCTTACGCGGTCGCGCGCGCGGGAAATCACGATATGCCCTGACTCCAGCGGCTCGCGCAGTACCTCCAGCACCTTGCGATCGAATTCCGGTAATTCATCCAGAAACAGCACACCGTGATGGGCCAGGGTGATTTCCCCCGGCTGGGGTTTCGAGCCACCGCCCACCAAGGCCGGCCCGGACGCGGAGTGATGGGGCTGGCGAAACGGCCGATGGGGCCAATGGCTCAGAGGTGCCAGGCTGACCACCGACTGTATGGCCGCGACTTCCAGGGCTTCGTGTTCGGTCAAAGGCGGCAGCAGACCGGGCAGGCGGCTGGCGAGCAAGGTTTTGCCGGTGCCGGGCGGGCCGCTGAACAGCAGGTTATGCGCGCCGGCTGCAGCAAGCAGCAAAGCACGCTTGGCCGCCAATTGGCCCTGCACTTCACTCAGGTCCGGATAGGGCTTGTTCAAATACAGCAAGCCATCGGACTTGTATGGCTCTATCGGCACCTGGCCGTTCAAGTGCGCCACCACCTGTAGCAAGTGATCCACTGCAATCACCTTCAAGCCCGATGCCAAGCAGGCTTCTTCGGCGTTCGCACGCGGCACTATCACCGTGCGTCCCGCCTTGCGCGCAGCCAGTGCTGCCGGCAGTACACCTTTCACCGCGCGTACCTCGCCGGACAGGGCCAGTTCGCCCAGGCACTCCACGTCATCGAGCATCAGCGCCGGCACTTGCACGCTCGCCGCCAGGATGCCCAAGGCAATCGCCAAGTCAAAACGCCCGCCGTCCTTGGGCAGGTCAGCGGGCGCGAGATTGAGGGTGATACGACGGGCAGGGTATTGCAGCGCGGAGTTGAGAATGGCGCTGCGCACGCGGTCTTTGCTTTCCTTGACTGCGGTTTCGGGCAGCCCCACCAGCGTCAGGGACGGCAGGCCGTTGGCCATATGCACTTCGACGGTGACGGCGGGCGCTTCGACGCCGATCTGGGCGCGGCTGTGGACGATGGCGAGGGACATGCTCGTTCCTTGAAAAGTGAGGGCCGCTTCCTGCGGTTTTTCAAGGGTAGACGAGGTGGGTAAGAGCGGGGCGGGGAGGTTTTACTGAACGTATCTTGGGTAGGGGGAGCGTGAGCCTGTTCGCGAAGATCTGCGCGAACAGGCTCGTCTCAACAAAGGTATGGGCTATTTCTGATCAGGCGTCAGCCGCGCTTCCAACTCCGCCACCTTCGCCTCCAGGCTCTCCAACCGCGCACGCGTGCGGGCCAGCACGACCATCTGGCTGTCGAATTCTTCACGGCTGACCAGGTCGAGCTTGCTGAAACCGCTTTGCAGCAAGGCCTTGAACTGGCTTTCGATTTCATTGCGGGGCAACGGAGTTTCTCCGCTGAACAGGCGAGAGGCGTGGCCGCTCAGGGCGTCGAGGAAATCTTTGGGCGCGAGCATGGGAAATATTCCGGAAAAACTGTTGGCGGGCAGTGTATCACGCGCCGTCTATAGTCTTTTTCACGGCCTTGGGCGCACGCTTTTCGCGCAGAGGGGCGGCGGGCCACGCACCGTTTTCGTGCGCATTACGCTCACCAAAACGAACCGAAGGTGGACATAAGTGGGCAAAGGATTGATTTCAGTGGTTTTTACGGAGCTGGCAAGGTTTCTGCTTAGACGATCATGACCCATGCACTGATGCAGTCGCTGTGACGAATGCAGTGCGCCGATGGATCAGGGGTACAGGTTTGTCACCAGTGGTTAGCTGGCGTCGCAACGGCATAGCCGAGGCGACGACGCGTTACAAAGCCAGGCACTGCGCTTAGACTTGAGACGGGTTTGTTTTCCTGGGGCAAGTCCACCAATTCGGGAGAGAGTTTTCATGAAGCTAGTCACTGCCATCATCAAGCCGTTCAAGTTGGACGATGTACGCGAGTCGTTGTCCGAGATCGGCGTGCAGGGCATTACCGTTACTGAGGTCAAAGGCTTCGGTCGGCAGAAGGGTCACACCGAGCTGTATCGCGGCGCGGAATACGTAGTGGATTTCCTGCCGAAGGTGAAGATTGATGTCGCCATTGACGACAAGGATCTTGACCGGGTTATCGAGGCGATAACCAAGGCCGCCAACACCGGCAAGATCGGTGACGGCAAGATCTTCGTGGTCAATCTGGAACAGGCTATTCGCATCCGTACCGGCGAAACCGATACCGACGCAATCTAAGCCGCCAAACCCCAACGCCCCAGGAGAAAACAATATGACTCTGCGTAAATTCGCAGGGCTCGGAGCCCTGTTGTCCATCGTAATGCCAAGCCTGGCCATGGCGGCAGACGAAGTGGCTGCTCCAGTCCTCAACTCCGGCGACACCGCGTGGATGCTGACATCCACTGCGCTGGTGCTGTTCATGACCATCCCTGGCCTGGCGCTGTTCTACGGCGGCATGGTTCGCTCCAAAAATATTCTGTCGGTGATGATGCAGTGCTTTGCCATCACGGGCCTGATCAGCATCCTGTGGGTTATCTACGGTTACAGCATCGCGTTCGATACCACTGGTATGGAACAGGGCGTGGTCAACTTCAATTCCTTCTTCGGCGGCATGGGCAAGGCGTTCCTGGCGGGTGTCACCCCGGCCAGCATCACCGGGCCGGCGGCGTTGTTCCCCGAAGCGGTGTTCATCACCTTCCAGATGACCTTCGCGATCATCACCCCGGCACTCATCGTCGGCGCCTTTGCCGAGCGCATGAAGTTCTCCGCCATGCTGATCTTCATGGCCATCTGGTTCACTCTGGTCTACGCACCGATCGCACACATGGTGTGGAGCGGCAACGGCGGCCTGTTGTGGGACTGGGGCGTGCTGGACTTCGCCGGCGGCACCGTGGTGCACATCAACGCCGGTGTCGCGGGCCTGGTGGCGTGCATCGTGCTTGGCAAGCGTAAAGGCTACCCGACCACGCCGATGGCGCCGCACAACCTGGGTTACACCCTGATCGGCGCGGCCATGTTGTGGATCGGCTGGTTTGGTTTCAACGCCGGTTCCGCGGCGGCCGCCAACGGCACCGCCGGCATGGCGATGCTGGTGACTCAGATCGCCACCGCTGCTGCGGCGCTGGGCTGGATGTTCGCCGAGTGGATTACTCACGGTAAGCCAAGCGCACTGGGCATTGCTTCGGGTGTGGTCGCAGGCCTGGTTGCCGTTACGCCAGCTGCCGGCACCGTAGGCCCGATGGGCGCCCTGGTGATTGGCCTGGTGGCCGGTGTGATCTGCTTCTTCTGCGCCACCAGCCTCAAGCGCAAGCTGGGCTATGACGACTCCCTGGACGCCTTCGGTGTGCACGGTATCGGCGGTATCGTCGGTGCGATCCTCACCGGTGTGTTCGCAGCCCCTGCGTTGGGCGGCTTCGGCACCGTGACGGACGTAGCGGCACAGGTCTGGATCCAGTGCAAAGGTGTGGGCTTCACCGTGATCTACACGGCGATCGTCACCTACGTCATCCTCAAGGTGCTGGACATGGTCATGGGCCTGCGTGTCACCGAAGAGGAAGAGGCGGTTGGCCTCGATCTGGCGCAACACAACGAGCGCGGCTACAACTTGTAAGTACGCGAAAAAAAGATGCCCGGCTTGCCGGGCATTTTTTTGTCTGGCGTTTGTCAGTCATAGGGCGCCAGGCCATTTTTGTGCAGTGATTGTGATGGGGCGCACACGGCATTTTTCAGCGTGCGAATGTCTTACAGGCATGTAGGCGTATTCGACACTTTGTTTTTTCCCAGAGCGCGCTAGAATGCGCGCCGATGGGCGGAGAACTGTATGTGGCAACAGACCCTGATTACCCTGCGGGCCAGGCCCCGGGGCTTTCACTTGGTGACCGACGAGTTGCTTGCCGGCTTGCCTGAATTGAAGGCATGTCGTGTAGGACTGTTGCACCTGTGGCTGCAGCACACTTCGGCCTCGTTGACTATCAACGAGAACGCCGACCCGGCGGTTCGCCGTGACTTCGAACGTTTTTTCAACTCGCTGGTACCACAAGGTCGTGCAGGGTTCGAACACAACGACGAAGGTCCGGACGATCTGCCGGCGCACTTCAAGGCCAGTCTCCTGGGGTGCCAGCTGAGTTTGCCGGTGAAGGCCGGCCGCTTGGCGATGGGGACATGGCAAGGTGTTTATCTGGGCGAGCACCGTGATCATGGCGGTGCTCGTAAAGTCCTCGCCACTTTGCACGGTGATGGGGCATAAGCCACTGGTTGGCCGGTGGACGTTGATTTTTTTCCAGCCGCCTCGACAGAGGATCAAGCTGGGCTATAACTAATCTGCTTTTCGCAAGTCATGAGGTAGAACATGAGCGACGATGATCTGGAAAACGACGAACTTGAAGTAGGTGACGACGACGAGGCTGATGATAGTCTCGACGCGGCAGCTGTTGACGACGACGTTACTGGCGAGGCCGATGACAGTGTTGGCGATGACGCAGCTCCTAAAGCCAAAGGCAAAGCCAAGGCCGCGGTTTCGGTCGATGAGTTGCCAAGCGTTGAAGCCAAGAACAAAGAGCGTGATGCCCTGGCCCGTGCGATGGAAGAGTTCCTCGCTAAAGGCGGCAAAGTGGTCGAAGTCGAGCCCAACGTGGTAGCCGATCCGCCCAAGAAGCCGGATAACAAGTACGGCAGCCGACCTATCTGAGGTCAGCCACCCGCTTGTAAGAAAAAGCCCGCCGTCGCTGCGGGCTTTTTCATGCCTGATGTTTTTAGTCTTATGCGATTCAAATGTGGGATGAGGTTTACCCCCGATAGCAGGGGATCAGTCCCTAAATTGCTGGCTGACCTATCGTAATCGGGGGCAAGTCCTCTCCCACCGCTGGATCTACAAGGTTATTGCCAGCTGCGGAGCAGTTCCGGCAACTCCGTCAGGCTGCGAATCTGCGCATCCGGGCGCTTATCCGCCTCCCAATCCTTGCCCGTCGGGTTGAACCACACTGCACGCAGCCCCGCCTGCTGTGCGCCGGCAATGTCGTCCCCTGGATGATCACCCACATGCACTGCCGCGTCGGCATTCACGCCGCCACGCTGCAAGGCTTCCTGAAACAACCGTGCATCCGGTTTGGCAATGCCGACATCCTCGGCCCGCAGGGCGAAGTGAAAGTAGTCCGCCAGGCCGACCCGCTGTACGTCAGCGTTACCGTTGGTGATGACCCCCAGCAGGTATTGGCGACGTAGCGCCTGCAGCATGGGTTCGGCCTCGGGGAAGACCGTCAGTTGATGGCGGGCATGGATGAACGCCTCAAAGCACACATCCGCCATTTCGGTGGCCTCGGGCTGTGGATAACCAGCCTCTTCGAATGCGTGCGTCAGTACCCGATGGCGCAACAGGCTGATGCGGTGCTTGAGTTCCGGGTGACGTTCCAGCACCTGTTGGCGCAATCTGGCGAAATGCTCCAGAGGCAGGTCGCCGACTTTGGACGCGTGGGTCGCCAGCCATTCGCGCATCGACGCTTCGGCGCTGATGATGACCGGTACGTTGTCCCAGAGCGTGTCGTCCAGGTCGAAAGTGATCAGCTTGATAGTCATGAGTCGCCGCCCTTGATGCGTTTGGCCCTTGGATGGGCGCTGTCGTACACCGTTGCCAGGTGTTGAAAATCCAGGTGGGTGTAGATCTGTGTGGTCTTGATATCGGAGTGCCCGAGCAGTTCCTGTACGGCGCGCAGGTCTTGGGACGATTCCAGCAGATGACTGGCAAAGGAGTGCCGCAGCATATGCGGGTGCAGGTTTTGCCCCAATTCGCGCTCGCCCGCGGCCTTGACCCGGACCTGAATCGCCCGTGGCCCGAGGCGACGGCCCTTCTGGCTGATGAAGACGGCATCGTCCGCCGGGTTGGCCAACGCCCGCAGCGCCAACCAATGCTGCAACGCTTCGCGGGCCTTGCTGCCCACGGGCAGTACGCGGGTCTTGCTGCCTTTACCGAGCACTTGCACCAAGCCGTCCGCCAGGTCCAGTTGGTCGAGATTCAAGCTGGTCAGCTCCGACAAGCGCAGGCCTGAGGAATAGAACAGCTCAAGGATTGCCTGGTCGCGGTGGGCGAGGAAGTCATCCTCTACTGCGCCTTCCAGCAATTGCAGGGCGCGATCGGTATCCAAGGTCTTGGGCAGGCGCCGTTCGCCCTTGGGTGGTGACAGGCCATTGGCCGGGTCGTGGTCGCACAGGCCTTCGCGATTGAGGTAGTGATAAAGCCCGCGCACCGCCGACAGTAGACGAGACAGGCTGCGCGAGGATTGCCCCTGCTGATGCAGGCGTGCGATCAAACTGCGCAGGCTTTGGATATCCAGCGCTTTCCAACTGGCGATCTGCTGCTTTTCGCAGTAGGCCAGAACCTTGTTCAAGTCCCGCCGGTAGGCTTCCAGCGTGTGGGGCGACACCTGGCGCTCGTTGCGCAGGTGCGCGCAGTAAGCGTCCAGTTGCCGTTCCATAACTAGCGCACCGCGCGCAGGGAAGTGGTGAAGCGCGGCAGGACGCGGCCGAGCACTTCGGCGATATAGGTCAGGAACAGTGTGCCCACCGAGCTTTTGTAGTGCGCAGGGTCGCGGCTGCCAATAGCCAATACGCCATGCAAGCCTTGATGGCTGAGGGCGACCACGGCGGTGGAGCCGATCTGTTTGCGCTGTTCGGCGCCGAACAGGAAGTCCAGTTCATGTTCGCGCAAGGTGCCGCTGACGGTCTTGCCTTCGCACAGCAGCCCGCCGATAGCGGTTTGAGCTTCGCTGCCACTGACCCAGCGGCCCACCGGCATCGGGTTGTCGCTGAACAGAATGAGGCTGACAAAAGGCACCTGGAAGTCCTGGCGCAGGCTGTCTTCCACGGCCATCACCGTTTCTTCCAGGCTGGTGGCGTCCAGCAGGGTCAGTATCAGGCGGCGGGTTTTGTCGAACAGGCGATCGTTGTCGCGGGCCACGTCCATCAGGTGCGAGAGCCGATGGCGCATTTCGATATTGCGCTCGCGCAGGATCTTCATTTGTCGTTCCACCAACGACACGGTATCGCCGCGCTGGTGGGGGATGCGCAAGGCCGGCAGCAGTTCGTCATGTTCGACGAAGAAATCCGGATGAGCCTCAAGGTACGCCGCGACGGCAGCGGCCTCCAGAGTTTCGCTCGGGGATGCTTGTGCGGGTACTTGAGGCTTATCGGTCATTGGATTGGCTCACTCATAGACGGACCTGTCCTTCGTATACGCGCGTGGCCGGCCCGGTCATCATCACCGGGTGGCCCGGGCCCGCCCATTCGATGGACAAGCGCCCACCGGGCAGGTCGATCAGCAGCGGCGAATCCATCCACCCCTGGCTGATCGCGGCGACGGCAGCGGCGCAGGCGCCGGTGCCGCAGGCCTGGGTTTCGCCGGCGCCCCGTTCCCACACGCGCAATTGCGCGCGGTGACGGTCGATCACCTGCAAAAAGCCCACATTGACCCGCGCCGGAAAGCGCGGGTGGTTTTCGATTTTCGGCCCCAGTTCATGCACCGGGGCGTTATTGATATCGGTGACGCGCAGCACGGCGTGGGGGTTGCCCATGGACACGGCCGCCAGGTCGACCACTTTGCCGTCGACCTCTACGGCATAACTGGTCGCCTGCTCGCTGGCCTGGAACGGAATATCCGCCGGCACCAGACGTGGCGCGCCCATGTTGACGCTGATCTGGCCGTCGTTGCGGATATCCAGCTCGATCACGCCGCTCTTGGTCTCGACGCGAATCTGGCGTTTGGCGGTCAGGCGTTTGTCCAGCACGAAGCGCGCAAAGCAGCGCGCACCGTTGCCGCACTGTTCCACTTCGGAACCGTCGGAGTTGAAGATCCGGTAACGGAAATCCACCTCCGGGTTAGTGGGCGCCTCAACGATCAGTAACTGGTCGAAGCCGACGCCGGTATGCCGGTCGCCCCACTGTTTGGCGTGCTTGGGCAGGATATGCGCGTGCTGGCTGACCAGGTCGAGAACCATGAAATCATTGCCCAGCCCGTGCATCTTGGTAAAACGCAGCAGCATGGCTTACTCCGGCAGCAGGCTTTCGCCAGCATACAACTCGGCTACCGTCTCGCGGCGACGCACTTCAAACGCTTGATCACCGTCCACCAGCACCTCGGCGGTACGGCCGCGGGTGTTGTAGTTGGAACTCATGACAAACCCGTAGGCACCGGCCGAATGCACGGCCAGCAGATCGCCTTCTTCCAGGGCGAGCTGACGATCCTTGGCCAGGAAGTCACCGGTCTCGCAGATCGGGCCGACGATGTCATAGGCGCGCGCTTCACTGTTGCGAGGCGTTACGGCGGTGACATTCATCCAGGCCTGGTACAGCGCCGGGCGGATCAGATCGTTCATCGCCGCGTCGACGATGGCGAAATCCTTATGCTCGGTGTGCTTGAGGTACTCGACCTGGGTCAGCAGTACGCCCGCGTTAGCGACGATATAGCGGCCCGGTTCGAACATCAGCGCCAGATCGCGGCCCTCGATGCGCTCGCGCACGGCCTGGATGTAATCGGCAATCAGCGGCGGCTCTTCATCGCGATAACGCACGCCGACGCCACCGCCCAGATCGATGTGGCGCAGGTAAATGCCACAGTCGCCCAGGCGGTCGATCAGTGCCAGCAGGCGGTCGAGCGCATCCAGGAACGGTGGCAGCGTGGTCAATTGCGAGCCGATATGGCAATCGACACCCAGCACTTCCAGGTTCGGCAGTTGGGCGGCGCGGATGTACACGTCCTCGGCGTCGGCAATCGCGATGCCGAACTTGTTCTCTTTGAGACCGGTGGAAATGTACGGGTGGGTGCCAGCATCGACATCCGGGTTGACGCGCAGGGAGATCGGCGCACGAACACCCATCTCGGCGGCCACGACCTGGAGGCGCTCCAGCTCTTCGCTGGACTCGACGTTAAAGCAATGCACGCCGACTTCCAGGGCGCGGCGCATATCTTCGCGGCTCTTGCCGACGCCGGAGAACACGATTTTGTCGGCCTGGCCGCCGGCGGCCAAAACACGTTCCAGCTCGCCACGGGACACAATGTCGAAACCGGCGCCCAGGCGCGCCAGGACATTGAGCACACCCAGGTTCGAGTTGGCCTTGACCGCGTAGCACACCAGGTGCGGCACGCCATTCAACGAATCGGTAAACGAGCGGTATTGCGCTTCGATGTGCGCACGGGAGTACACGTACGTCGGGGTGCCAAAGCGTTCGGCAATCGCGGACAGCGCCACGCCTTCCGCGAACAGCTCGCCGTCCCGGTAGTTAAAAGCGTCCATGGGGTTCCCTTATTCGAAGGTGTCGTGCTTATGCGCTTTTGCTGGCTTTTGCGACGATTGCGCCTGTTCGTTCGGGTCTTTGCTGTCATCGGGCAGGTACAGTGGGCCTTTTTGACCACAGGCACTAACGAGGCAAGCGACCGCGACGAGCGCAGCAAGGGAAGAGATCAGGCGCTTCATGGCGAAATCCTTGAATATGCATTAATTGCGCCCGAGTATACCCACCACCCGCCAGCTTGCCTATGCGCTGGAATACCCGTCCGGCGGGGGTTTGCCGTCTTAAGCGCGAAGCAGACTACGCTGGCTTGGGATATTTCATACCGAGATCGGTAATGAAATCGGTATCCTTTGCAATCGGCGAAGCTCGCCCGTATCGTGCGGCGCTTGAGCAAAACCAGACACTTTCGAGGTTGCCACAATGAGTTTGACCGAAGCCCGTTTTCACGACTTGGTGGATGCGACCCAGCAGGCGCTGGAGGATATTTTTGATGACAGCGGCCTGGACGTGGACTTGGAAAACTCGGCAGGCGTGCTGACGGTCAAGTTCGAGAACGGCACCCAGTTGATCTTCAGTCGCCAGGAGCCGCTGCGTCAGCTATGGCTGGCAGCACGTTCGGGTGGTTTTCACTTTGATTACAACGAAGAAGACAGCAATTGGCAGTGCGATACCAGCGATGAGCTGTTGAGTGAAATGCTCGCGCGCCTCACCCTGGAACAAGCCGGCGTCGAGCTGGAATTCGACGAGATCTGACCGTGACCCAGCCTGCACCCGTACGCCCGCCCAAGCCGCTGTTCAGCAATGTCAGCCCGGCGGTGCCGTCACCTTGTATCAGTTTGTGTCGTCTGGATGAGCACAAAGTCTGCCTTGGCTGCTTCCGGCATGTCGAAGACATTCGCGAATGGCGCTCCGCCGACGATGATCGGCGTCGGGTGATCCGCGCCGAAGCCGAGCAGCGCAGGGCCCGCGCCTGAGGCCGTCTTGTTTATTTGTGACGCTGTGTTAGTGTCCGGCTACGCCTCAACTCATCGAGGCCCGTGAGAACCCCGCCTTTTTCTGGCGGGGTTTTGCTTTTTTGTGCAGAAAAAAGGAGTCTGCCTGAATCATGACCACCGCACCGTCCATCATCCTCACCCGCCTTGACGTGCAGCGTCTGGAGCAACTGATCGATCGCTTGGGCGACGAGTCTCCCGGCGTCGAAGCGTTGCAAGCCGAACTCGACCGCGCCGAAGATGTGGTCGGCCACGATGAAGTGCCTGCGGGTGTCGTGACCATGAATTCCAGCGTGCATTGCCGCGAGCAAGGCAGCGGTAAGGACTACCACCTGACCCTGGTCTACCCCAAAGACGCCAACGCCGACGCCGGCAAGATCTCGATCCTGGCGCCTGTCGGCAGCGCGCTGCTCGGCCTGCAGGTGGGCCAGCATATCGACTGGCCGGCTCCGGGTGGCAAGACCCTCAAACTGGAACTGCTCAGTGTCGAAGGCCAGCCAAAAGATGGTGGCGCCTTTCCTCTCTAAATCTGGCTCAGCGCTTCGTTGAGCGATCGTTCCAGCTCGGCCTTATAGCGCAGATACAGGTTGCTTGGGCTTTGCACATCACCGAGCAGGCCTGACAGGTCCAGGTCGGTGATGTAGCAGCGGTAGCGCTCGGGTTCCCGGCGCTGCCCGACAATCTCCTGGGCGACCACGGTGAAGAGTTGATCACCGAATTCCAGCTCGGAAAACTCCCGCTGATTGCAGTACAGGGTGATGCTCACTTGGCCCGGTGCCGCCTTGCCGATAATCGCCTGCACGTCATAGAACGGTTTGTTCGCCGGGGTCAAAGGCGCTGGCCGAGGTTCGACGCCACGGGCGCGGCCGCTGCCTGATGGCAACAACTGGTAATACAGCGTTTGCACGGCACTCATGGGTTGCTGCGGGTCCAGCGGTGACAGCGCATCGCGGCGATACATGATCGATTGCAAAAAGCGCTGCAACGGCACCAACAGGCTCTGTTCATCATGGAAGGGCAAGCGCTGTTGCCAGAGCGAGTTGAACTCATCCAGCACGTACAACTCGGCGAAATCTTCATTGACCCGGTAGAACACCTGCACGCAGGCCGCCATGCCCATGGGTAGCAAGAGCGCCAGGTCGTGATCTTCCAGGGCCATGGCGTCCAAGTGCAGGGGACTGTAGCTGGCCAATTCTTCGCTGAGGTAAGCGATCAGCGCCTCCTGAGTGGCCAACGAAACGTGGGTGGCCTGGCCCGGCATCAACTCCATCACATGGTAGTGCTGCTGCACTTGCAGCAGATAGCGATGGTTGGACTGACCCAGCAGCAGGTGTTGCGCGGTGTCGAAGACTTCCTCCACACGTTGCGCGATGAATTGCGCACGGTTGTGACAAAAGCAGCGCACCCGCAGGCGCGGCAGATGACCCGGTGGCAGCTGGTTGAGGTAATCGCGTAAGCAATCGAGCAACGCATGGGGGCCGTCGTAGCGGCTGACCATCACCTCGTTCCAGCTGTTGAGGGTCACTTGGTCGAGGGTCAGCACCAGGTTATCGCGCACCCCGGCGTAACTCAGGGAATCGGTGCGCTCGGTGGTCATCAGGATGTTCAGCTCGCGGTGATGCTTGAGCGGGTCGACGCCGACATTGATCAGCAACAGCACCTCCTCGGGTACCGCCGAACGCAGCAGGCGCTCTTCATCGACGCTGGCCAGGGGCAAAGCGATGGTCTGTTGCAGGCTGCCCAACAGATTGAACAGCTCGAATTCGGTCATGTCGCTGACACCGGGGTGCAGGGCCAACCGTGTGCTGCTGTCGATGACGCCGTTGCGATGGCACCAGGTGAGCATTTCCAGCAGATCGCGGCTGCGCTTGATCGGCGCGAAGTGTTCGCACTCCAGAGCAGTGAGATTGCCGTTATATAAACTCCAGTGATGCTGGCCCGGCTCTTTGCGGTTATGCGATTGAAGCAGGGTGAGGGTGTCTTCGGCCAAGTCTGGGGCGATACCCGGGTTGATAAATTCGACTTTGCCGGCTTTGCGCTCGAACGCGGCGTACAGGCGCCGGCCCAGCACATTGAGGTCGCGCTTGTTGATCAAGCTGACGGTCTGTTCGGTGCGGGCGAATTGGGTCAGGAAGCGGTAGCTGTGGTTGAGCTCGTTGACCAGGGCGCGGCGTTCGGAAGCCACTTGGCGCACCTTCCACTGGCTTCGGCTATCCAGTAACGCCAGTTGGCGCGGGTCCCAACCCCACTCCTGGGCCAGGCGTTCGAGCAACAGGTGTTGCCAACTGCTGGCGCGCTGCCCGGCGCTGAGCTTGCGGTTGACCTTCAGGTACAGACTGCGCCGCACCAGCTCCAGCCGTTCCGGCTCGTTACGCTGCTTGAGGTAGCCCTCGATATGGCGGTAGACCACAACGTAGGGGTCCAGCTCGTCCAAGTCCATTTGATTGGCGTACACGGCCTGTTTGAAGCGCAGGCTCAGGCATTGCACCTGCGGGTGTTCGCTGGCGTACACCTCGGTCAGCAACAGCTTGAGCACCGACTTGTACGGCGACTCGATGCCTTTGAACAACTGCCACAGCCCGGCGCCCATGAATTCGCCCGGTGGGATGCGCGCCAGATGGCCAAGGTCCAGGGTTTCGTCGGCGCGAATAAAGCGCTTGGACAGCAGCGTATGGGTGAATTCGGCGTAGCGGGTTTCTTCATATACCGGCACCAGCCACCAGATCGGTGTACGCCCGGCCAGCCAGATGGCGGTGCGATAGAACTCATCGAGCAGCAAATAGTGCTGGGTCGTGCCGCAGTCGTCGGAGCTGAGTTGGGTGTCGCGCTCGCCGAGTACAAAGCGCGTCGGTTCGATCAGAAAAAAGTGCGCCTCGGCGCCCATGCTCTGGGCCCAGGCCTCCAGCAATTGGCACTTTTTGCGCAGTTCGGCCAGCTCGTTTTCGCCCAGATCCGCCGCGTGGCATACCCACACATCCATGTCGCTTTGGTCGGCCTGGGCCAACGTGCCAAGGCTGCCCATCAGGAACAGCCCATGGATCGGTCGGGGTGGGTTGCCATGGCGCGGTTTATAGGCGAACGAGCGCGTCAGGCGCTGGGCTTCGATCAGTGCTTGGGGGGTAGGCTCGAAATTCGACAGCCCCGCCGGCGTGCTGCCCGAGACATAACCGGGCAAGAGCGGGTGATTGACGTGAAAGAACAGCGGCAACAGGGTCAGTACGCTTTGCTGGCGAGGTGTCAGCCCCTCGACGGCGCGGGCCATGCGGCCTTCATTAAGCGCCATGAAACGCGCGCGCAACTGTGCCAGCACCTTGCGGTCGATGCCTTCGTCCAAGTCGGGGCGGATTTCATGGGTGCGGGTCATGTCGAACTCGTTGGCTCGCAGAGCCCGGCGTGGGCGGCCGTGTAGGAGTTTACAGTCAGAAACGTAGGAGGTTTAGAGGGAAATGGTTTTTTGGCGTCAGAATTTTACAGTCGCTCAGGCGACGCCCTCGGAATCCGCGGCGGCGGACTCCATGGGCGGCATCCGGAATCAGGCGGCTTCTTTGTTCGTGGCAGTGGTCAAGATGGTCAGCAGGGTTTGCGCTTGCTCGGCAGCATCGCGGCCGAGGCTGGTCAGATAGCCCCCATCCGGCTGATCGATCAGTTTTTTATCGAAGAGACGTTTGGCTGCGGCGATAGCGCTGGGCGCGGCGGTCTGATGGACTTTCAGGCCTTCCTGGGTGCTGTCCAAGGGGAAGAGTGCGAGGATTTCCAGTTCGGCAACCAACTCAGGGGTATACGACATAAGGACTCCAGACTTTCTAAATTTATTAGAGGCTAGCAGGCCATAAGGTGAACTCACTTTGCCGAACTGTCCAGCGTGTTGCGGCGTCTCGGAGCTATTCCTTTTCCGGCGGCAGCTCGGGCAGTGCGCGCAGCGCTGTTTCGTACCATTGGGCATCGAACGCGCGACCCTCGTCCAGCATGGCGCCAATTTCGAAAGCCAGCACATGAGCCATCAGGTTTAGAATTTCTTCCCGCTCATAGCCCACCAACGTCAGCTTGTTGAATGTGGCCTTGGCGGCGGGTGGGTTGTCACTTTCGATCTGGTTTTCGATCGCTCCGATCAGCGTATGTTCGGCAAAAGCTTCTTCGTCATTGTCGATATCAGTGGGCTCGCTCATGGCGGTGCTCCTCAAGGAAAGGGCGCCAGTCTACCCCCATTCAAGCAGGTGATGCTGCTGGTCAAGCGGCCACCGGGCGTCTATAACGCTTGCAGCCAACCCCGCACACGGCCTGGAGGCTTTGCGATGCTCAAGCTTTACGGATTTTCGGTCAGCAACTACTACAACATGGTGAAACTGGCGCTGCTGGAGAAGGGCCTGCCCTTCGAAGAAGTACTGTTTTATGCCGGGCAGGCCCCTGACGTACTGGCGGTCAGCCCGCGCGGCAAGGTGCCGGTGCTGGAGGTGAAGCAGGGCTTTATCAATGAAACCAGCGTGATCCTGGAATATATCGAACAAACCCAGGAAGGGCCGTCATTGCTCCCGGCCGACCCGTTCGAGCGCGCCCAGGTGTTGGCCTTGTGCCGGGAAATCGAGCTCTATATCGAACTGCCAGCGCGCGCTTGCTTTGGCGAAGCATTTTTTGGCGTAGCGGTTGCGGAGGCGATCAAGGAAAAATCCAAGGCGGAATTGCTCTTGGGCATCGCTTCGCTGGGGCGGCATGGCAAGTTTGCGCCGTTTGTAGCGGGGGAGAGCTTCACCATTGCGGATCTGTACTTCATGTACAGCTTGAACCTGGCCTGCGGGGTCGGCGAGAAGTTGTTCGGGCTGGACTTGCTGGCGCAGTTGCCGGCGGCCAAAGCGTTGCTGGATCGCCTTAACGCAATGCCCAACGCGCAAAAAGTGGAGGCGGACAGGCAAGCCGCGATGCCGGCGTTCCTGGCCATGGTGGCGGCGAAAAAGTGATCAAGTGTGGGAGGGGGCAAGCCCCTCCCACTACTGTACTCAGCGGCTGGCGAGCAGGGCCTGGCCGCGCGCGACCGCTGCCTTGACCTGCGCCGGCGCGGTGCCGCCCACATGGTTACGGGCGTTGACCGAACCTTCCAGGGTCAGCACGGCAAACACGTCTTGCTCGATCTGATCGCTGAACTGGCGCAGTTCTTCCAGGCTCATTTCCGCCAGGTCCTTGCCGGTGTCCACGCCGTATTTCACGGCGTGGCCAACGATTTCGTGGCAGTCGCGGAACGGCAGGCCACGACGCACCAGGTAGTCCGCCAGGTCAGTCGCCGTGGAGAACCCGCGCAAAGCCGCTTCGCGCATGATGGCGTGCTTGGGCTTGATTGCTGGGATCATGTCGGCAAACGCGCGCAACGAATCGCGCAAGGTGTCGGCGGCGTCGAACAGCGGTTCCTTGTCTTCCTGATTGTCCTTGTTGTAGGCCAATGGCTGGCCCTTCATCAAGGTCAGCAGGCCCATCAGTGCGCCGAATACACGGCCGCTCTTGCCACGTACCAGCTCCGGCACGTCGGGGTTTTTCTTTTGCGGCATGATCGAGCTGCCGGTACAGAAACGGTCCGGCAAATCGATGAACTGGAATTGTGCACTGGTCCACAGCACCAGCTCTTCGGAGAACCGCGACAAGTGCATCATCGCGATGCTGGCGGCGGCGCAGAATTCGATGGCGAAGTCACGGTCCGAAACGCCATCCAGGGAGTTGCCGCCCACGGCGTCGAAACCCAGCAGTTGCGCGGTGTATTCGCGGTCGATCGGGTAGGTCGTACCGGCCAGCGCGGCGCTGCCCAAAGGCATGCGATTGGCGCGCTTGCGGCAGTCCACCAGGCGTTCGTAGTCGCGGCTGAGCATTTCGAACCAGGCCAACAGGTGGTGGCCGAAGGTCACGGGCTGTGCGGTCTGCAGATGGGTGAAGCCGGGCATGATGGTGTCCGATTCACGCTCGGCCTGCTCAAGCAGGCCTTTTTGCAGGCGGGTGATTTCGGACAGGATCAGGTCGATTTCGTCACGCAGCCACAGGCGAATATCGGTAGCGACTTGGTCGTTACGGCTGCGTCCGGTGTGCAATTTCTTGCCAGTCACACCGATACGATCAGTGAGGCGGGCCTCGATATTCATGTGCACGTCTTCCAGGTCGACGCGCCAGTCGAACGTACCGGCTTCGATCTCACCGCGGATGGTGGTCAGGCCGTCGATGATGCTGTCGCGCTCGGCCTCGGTCAGCACGCCGACCTTGGCCAGCATGGTGGCGTGGGCGATGGAGCCCATGATGTCGTGGCGGTACAGGCGCTGGTCGAAGGTGACGGAGGCGGTGAAGCGCGCGACGAAGGCGTCGACGGGTTCACTGAAGCGGCCGCCCCAGGACTGGTTGGTCTTGTCGGTGCTCATGGATTCGCTCGTGAGTTGCTTTAATAAAAAGGCGTGGAAGTGTGGCGCCGATCATAACAGGGTTGCTCGCGGAGGCGGTGGCGCGGGTCGTCGGCATTTTTATTTGTGCAAAGGATGGCTAAGTGCCTTGCCGTCGATCGCGTCCGGGACGAGACTGGAAAAAGAGACTTATTGAAACGATATTTGACGATTGAGCAATGTCGTCTCGGCAAGCGTCTACAGTTGGACTGATAGTGTGTGAATGCACCAAAGTCGGGTAATGCGGTCAGAGCCCAGACTAACCATTAAACAAGGGGGGTATTCGGATTGTGTATCAGCAAACCCTACGACGATGCCCGAAGGCAGCGGGTCTTTGGCGCTATTGAACAGGTCCGGGTAAATATGGGTGCCACCTTCGGGGCACTTTTTGCCGCTCGCACGAGTCTTAGCGTGGATCGCTGTGACGCAAGTCACCGCACCTGTCTACGTTATCCTTGTGCGAGACTCACGCAGGAATCCAGCGCAATATGAATGTCCTGATCGTTGATGACGAACCCCAAGCCCGCGAGCGACTGAGTCGTTTAATCAGTGAACTCGAGGGTTATACCGTTCTTGAACCGAGCGCCACCACCGGTGAGGAGGCGTTGACGCTGATCGACAGCCTCAAGCCCGATGTGCTGTTGCTCGATATCCGTATGCCGGGCCTGGATGGCCTGCAGGTTGCTGCCCGCCTGAGTGAGCGCGAATCGCCCCCGGCCTTGGTGTTGTGTGCGGCTCAGGATGAGTTTCCCGCGCAGACGCTGGAAGACAGTGGCGTGAGCTTCGTGACCAAACCGGTGACGGCCGAAGCGTTGCTCAAAGCCCTGAAGAAGGCCGAGCGTCCCAACCGCGCCCAGCTCGCCGCGTTGACCCAGCCTGCCGCCCAAAGTGGCAACGGCCCCCGCAGCCATATCAGTGCACGTACCCGCAAGGGCATCGAGTTGATCCCCCTGAATCAAGTGGTCTACTTCATCGCCGATCACAAGTACGTCACTCTGCGTCACGAAGCGGGTGAAGTCTTGTTGGATGAACCGCTCAAGGCCCTTGAAGATGAGTTCGGCGACCGCTTCGTGCGTATCCACCGCAATGCGTTGGTGGCCCGTGAGCGTATCGAGCGTCTGCAACGTACGCCGCTGGGGCACTTTCAGTTGTTCCTCAAAGGGCTCAACGGCGATGCCTTGATTGTCAGTCGTCGGCATGTCGCCGGCGTGCGCAAAATGATGCAGCAGCTTTAGCCCGAGGGCTGTAGCGGGACTGCATTCCTTATCCCGGTGCGACGAGGCCAGGGAGGCCCCGCACTTGCTGATTCAAATCAAGGCGTATTTGCCTGAGCTGTTATTATCTGCCGTATCTATTCAGTACGGATTGATCCATGTCCCCTCGCGAAATCCGCATCGCTACCCGAAAAAGCGCCTTGGCCCTATGGCAAGCCGAATACGTCAAAGCTCGCCTTGAGCTGGCCCACCCCGGCCTCAAGGTGTCCCTGGTGCCCATGGTCAGTCGCGGCGACAAGCTGCTCGACTCACCGTTGTCGAAGATCGGCGGTAAGGGCCTGTTCGTCAAAGAACTGGAAACCGCGCTGCTGGAGAACGAAGCCGACATCGCCGTGCACTCGATGAAAGACGTGCCCATGGACTTCCCTGACGGTCTGGGCCTGTTCTGCATCTGCGAGCGCGAAGACCCCCGCGACGCTTTCGTTTCCAATACCTACGCTTCACTGGACGAGTTGCCCCTGGGCAGCATCGTCGGTACCTCCAGCCTGCGCCGTCAGGCCCAGCTGTTGACGCGCCGTCCGGATCTGCAGATTCGCTTTCTGCGCGGCAACGTCAATACGCGTCTGGCCAAGCTTGATGCCGGTGAGTATGACGCGATCATCCTCGCCGCCGCCGGTTTGATCCGCCTTGGCTTCGAAGACCGCATCACCTCGGCCATCAGTGTCGAAGACAGCCTGCCCGCCGGTGGGCAGGGCGCCGTGGGTATCGAATGTCGCAGCGCCGACAGTGAAATCCATACTCTGCTCAAGCCACTCGACCATCGTGATACCGAAGTTCGCGTCACCGCCGAGCGTGCCTTGAACAAGCACCTCAATGGCGGCTGCCAAGTGCCGATTGCCTGCTACGCCGTACTTGAAGGCGATAACTTGTGGCTGCGCGGTCTGGTGGGCGATCCGGAAGGCGGCACCTTGCTGACCGCCGAGGTGCGTGGCCCGCAATGCGAAGCGACGGCTTTGGGCATCCAAGTGGCGCAAGAGCTGCTGGAGAAAGGCGCCGGCGCCATCCTGCAAAAAGTCTACGGCGAGGCCGGCCCGCAGTGACCGGCTGGCGTTTGCTGCTGACGCGGCCCGCCGAGGAATCGGCGGCGCTGGCGACGGTGTTGTCTGACGTCGGGATCTACAGCAGCAGCCTGCCCTTGCTGGATATCGAGCCCTTGCCGATCACCCCTGACCAGCAAGCGCTGTTGCGTGACCTCGGCCGCTACTGTGCCGTGATTGTCGTCAGCAAACCCGCCGCGCGCCTGGCCTTGCAACAGCTGGATCGCCACTGGTCCGAGGTGCCCTGGTTCAGTGTGGGGGCAGCTACTGCGCAGGTGCTGGCCGATCAAGGCTACACGGTTCACTATCCGCACACCGGCGATGACAGCGAGGCCTTGCTTGAACTGCCGGCATTACGCGAGGCTATTGCGCGCCCCGATGCGCGGGTGCTGATCCTGCGGGGTGAGGGCGGCCGCGAATTGCTGGCAGAGCGTTTGCGCGAGAGAGGTGCTAGTGTCGACTACCTGGAGTTGTACCGGCGGTTCCTTCCGACCTACGACACCGGTGTGTTGATGCAGCGCATCCAGTTGGAACGCTTGAACGGCGTGGTGGTCAGCAGTGGGCAGGGTTTCTTGCACCTGCAAGCCCTGGCCGGCGCCGATTGGCCGGAGGTGGCACAGCTGCCGTTGTTCGTGCCCAGCCCAAGAGTCCAGGAAATGGCGCGGGCTGCCGGTGCAGAAAAAGTGGTGGATTGTCGCGGCGCGAGTGCCGCGGCTTTGTTAGTGGCGTTAGGCGGCTATGTCTTATAAAAACATCCCGCCCCCACTCTCTGATACGCAAAGGACGGATACGTGAGCGAAACAGCCTTGCCTAAAGATGAAGCTCAACCCGCACTTGATGCGCCGGTCGAGACACCGGTCACCGCGCCGCGCCGTGGCAATGGCCTGGCGGTCGTCGCCTTGCTGCTCGGCGCTGCCGGAGTGGCCGCCGGCGGTTGGGGGATCTGGCAGGTCCGTGCCCTGCAAGCCAGTCACCAGCAGCAACTGGGCCAAGTGCAGACCCTGGATGAGCAATCCCAAACTCTCAAGCAAACCCAGCAACAATTGGCCGCGCGCCTGGCCCAACTGCCGGGTGCGGATGAGCTGGAGGAGCGTCGCCGTCTGGTGGCCCAGTTGCAGGGTGATCAGCAACACCTGAGCCAGCGCCTGGAAACTGTTTTGGGTGCCAGCCGTCAGGACTGGCGTCTGGCCGAGGCCGAGCACTTGATCCGCCTGGCGAGCCTGCGCCTGTCGGCCTTGCAGGACATCAATAGCGCCCAGGCGCTGGTGCAGGGCGCTGACGAGATTCTGCGCGAGCAAAGCGATCCCGGCGCCTACGCGGCCCGCGAGCAGTTGGCCAAGAGCCTGGTCGCTCTGCGCAGTACCGAACAGCCGGACCGCACCGGGCTGTACCTGCAATTGGCCGCCCTGCGCGATCAAGTGGTGCAGCTGGCGGCGATTGCGCCGGAGTATCAACTGACTGAACCTGCCGCTGAAGGTCGTCCCACCACCGATACCGAGGGACGTTGGAGCCAGTGGTGGGAGCAGATTTCCCGCTACTTCCGCATTGATTTCAACCCAGACGACAACATCCGTCCGTTGCTTGCCGGTCAGGATCTGAACCAAGTGCGTCTGGCCCTGAGCCTGGCGCTCGAACAGGCGCAATGGGCGGCGCTCAACGGTGAGTCGGCGGTGTATAGCCGCTCACTGGGTGAGGCGCGCAGCGTGTTGCAGGACAACTTCAATCAGGACAACCCGCAGAGCAAAGCGATGCTGGCGCGCATCGCCGAGCTTGAGCCCAAAGCCGTGTCGGTGGTGACACCGGACCTGGCCGCGAGCCTCGCCGCGGTGCAGGCGTATCTTGATCGTCGCCACCTGTCTGCCGATGAAGCCAAGGCGGCTGCCAAGCCGGCGTCCCAGGAGTAGAGCCGATGAAGCGTTTCTATGTGATCCTGGTGCTGGCGATCGCGATCGCCCTGGCACTGGCTGTGGGCATTTCGAAACACACCGGCTACGTGCTGATTACTTATCCACATGTGCTGCATTACGAGTCGAGCCTGTGGGCGACCCTGTTCGCCGTGTTTGCCATCATTCTGGCGATCTACCTGGTCCGCGTCTTGCTGAGCCTGGTTACCACGTCGGGCGGCGTGGTCAACCCTTGGTCGCGGCGTAATCGCAGCCGCCGTACACAGATCGCTATCGAACAGGGCCAGATGGACCTCGCCGAAGGGCGCTGGGCCAGTGCCGAACGCCATTTGCGGCGTGCCGCCGAAGCCGAACGCCAACCGTTGTTGTACTACCTGGGCGCGGCGAGAGCCGCCAATGAACAGGGGCGTTACGAAGAGTGCGACGCTTTGCTTGAGCGCGCGTTGGAGCGCCAGCCCCAGGCTGAGCTGGCGGTCGCCTTGAGTCATGCGCAACTGCAACTGGACCGTGGCGATACGGACGGTGCGCTGGTTACGCTACAGGCAATGCACGAGCGTCATCCGCATAACGCGCAGGTGCTACGTCAGTTGCAGCGTTTGCATCAACAGCGCGGTGACTGGTCGTCGGTGATTCACCTTTTGCCGCAGCTGCGTAAGGACAAGGTGCTGCCCGCCGGCGAACTGGCCGAGCTGGAACGTCGCGCATGGGGTGAAAACCTCAGCCTTGCGGCTCAGCGTGAGGAGCACGACGAAGCTGGCCAGCAATCCCTGGAGCGGGCTTGGCACCAACTTACCTCGGCCCAGCGTCAGGAGCCGCAGTTGGTGCTGGCTTACGCCGAGCAACTGCGCCAATTGGGCGCTGACGCCAAGGCCGAAGAGGTCCTGCGTGGTGCGATCAAGCGCGGTTACGACAGCCATCTCATTCGCCTCTACGGTCTTTTACGCGGCAGCGACTCGGCTCGGCAGTTGAAGTTCGCCGAAGGTTGGCTCAAGGATCATCCCGGTGATGCCAGCCTGCTATTGACCTTGGGACGCTTGTGCCTGCAAAACAGCTTGTGGGGCAAGGCGCGCGACTATCTGGAAAGTAGCCTTCAGGTGCAGCGCAACCCTGAGGCTTGCGCCGAGCTGGCGCGTCTGTTGGCGCAGTTGGGAGATACCGAACGCAGCAACCAGTTGTTCCAGGAAGGCCTGGGGTTGTTGGATAGCCGTCTATTGGCGTCACCGTTGCCAGTCCCTGCCCGGGTTTGATGTAGGAAGGAGCGGAGGGTTGACTCAGATATGTCAAACCCTCACCCCTTTGATGCACGCGAACAGGGAGGGTAAGTGTCTGGCAGCAAACTCCTACGCGCCATCGCCTGAAGTCTTCCATCCTCTGGCGGGATGTCTGCAGGCTCTCACGGAATCGTCTGGTCTAACGTATATTGAAAGCGTTCAGGCCTTTCCTCTACCGTAGCGATCTACTTTTCGCGATGCGGATAAAGCATGTCTTTGGCCCCTTCTCGCTCCTTGTTTTTTCTGGCGTTCCTGGCCGGTGCGCTGACGTTGGGCGCATCCTATTACCTTGAGTTCGGCGTCTCGTTACGCCCGTGTTTTTTATGCCAACTGCAGCGGGTTTTTCTGGCTGCTTTCACGCTGATCAATTTGATCGCTGCCCTCCATAACCCCAAACGTCCCGTCATCTCGCTATATGGACTGGCCAGCGTGGCGTGCGCAACGCTGGGCGCTATCACGGCTGTACGCCAGATACTGTTGCAAAATGCCGCACCCGACCAGATCGCCGGTTGCTGGCCCAGTCTCAACCATATGCTCGACAATCTTTCGCTTTGGCAGGCGCTGCAACAGGCCGTCGAAGGCACTGTCGATTGCGTGGAAATCAACTGGACGTTGTTCGATTTAAGCCTGCCGGAGTGGAGCCTGCTGTTTTTCGTGGGGATGCTGATTCTGGGCATCACGCAGTTTTCACGACCGTTACTTCGCCGTCGCCTGTACCCGACGAGGCCATAAAAGCAGGCTGAGGTTTGTAGGACGGGATTAAACACTTGTATGAACTTTCTGTCCTGCGTACCTTGAAGCCATAGTCATGCGGGCATAATCTGGCCCGCACGCGTTATTCAAACCGGTTGTCTGATGCAGCCTTGTCCCGCTGCTGTTTTATCCTTGAAGTATTCGCGGGCATCAGGCGGCAGCGCCCCTAATAGGGAAGAGAGATCATCATGTTGGAACGTTGCAAGAATGCTCGCGAACGCTGGGGCGGGGTGCACAAGCTGATCGACAGCTGGTTGAAGGCACGTCACGAATTGATTCGGGCTTTTGATGCGCTCGGTGCCGAGCCCGAGGCGTTGGCCCAGAAGCGTGAACCGTTGCAGGATTTCTGCGTTGTGTTGGTGGATTACGTGTCCGCGGGGCATTTGAGCATCTACACCCAGCTCACCAAGGAGGCGGAAGCCTTCAAAGACCAGCGCGGTCTGGATTTTGCCAAGACCCTTTACCCACGCATCGATGTGATCACCGAGAAGCTGCTGGCATTCACCGACTTGTGCGATCAAGGCAAGTGTGTCGCCGAGAAATTCAAAGAATTGGGTGCGCTGCTCCACGAGCGTTTCGAGCTCGAAGACTGCCTGATTGAAGTGCTGCACAACGCTCACAAAGAAAACACTGTCGCTCAGGTTTGACTTCGGGACACGCGATAAACAAACGGTGCGCAGGTCGCACCGTTTTTTATTGGCTCAAGAACGGGTATCGAGCAATTCGATCTCGAAAACCAAGGGCGTGTACGGCGGGATCAATTCGCCGGCACCGTCGGCGCCATATGCCTGCGCCGATGGAATAACCAGGCGCCACTTCGCACCCACGGGCATCTGTTGTAGAGCACTGCTCCAGCCGCTGATCACGCTGTCCAGGCGAAACCACTGAGGCTGTGTGCTCTTGTCGAAAACCGTCCCGTCGGGTAGCCGACCGACATATTTCACCTGAACCTGACCATTGGCTTTCGGCGTGGGGCCGGTACCTGGCGTGAGTTCCGTGAGCAAAATTCCATCCGCCAATTCACGAACGCCTTTCATGGTTTTTTCCTGGGTCAGGAATTGTTGTTCGGCTGCGAGTGCTTTTTCACTCAGGGGCGCTTGGGCGTCCGCTTCGCTCTGCGCTTCGTGCTGCGCGAGGATCTGCTCGATACGCGCGTTATCCAAGGCCAGTGGCTTGCCTTGATAGGCTTGTTTGAGGCCGTCGATCAGGGCCTGGATCTGCAGGTCTGGAACCTCCTGGCGCAGGCGCTCACCGAGGCTGGCGCCCAGGCTGTAGGCGAGGTCATGCTGATCCGGCTCGATGGTTTTAGACGGCGACGGCGCGCTCGCATTGGCTACCGAAATTGCCAGGCCAAGCACAAGAAAAAGGTAACGCGACATGGACATTCTCCGGCCGAAAGTGCGATGGATTATGCCAGTGTGGAAACGTAAAAAGTGCCGCCCATTTTCGTTCTCACGATAAGAATTTTCGTACGGTGCAACGCGAGGCAATCGATACTGTCAACATGCGCTAGCGGCGGTAAGAGCAGAGGGCTAGTATGAGCCGCACCCACGTCAGCCAGGAGGTAAACCATGTCGGCCAAACAGAAGCCTGTTAATACCCCGTTGCACTTACTCCAACAACTGTCGGGCAGCTTGCTCGAACATCTGGAAAGCGCCTGTTCCCAAGCGTTGGCCGATGCAGAAAAACTGCTCGCCAAGTTGGAAAAACAGCGCGGTAAGGCGCAAGAAAAGCTGCACAAATCCCGCACCAAATTGCAAGATGCCGCCACCGCCGGCAAGGCCAAGGCACAAGCCAAAGCCAAAGACGCTGTTAAAGAACTTGAGGACTTGCTGGACGCGCTCAAGGATCGCCAAGCTGAAACCCGCGCCTACATTTCTCAACTCAAAAAAGATGCTCAGGAAAGCCTGAAACTGGCCCAGGGCGTTGGCCGTGTAAAAGAAGCCGTGGCTAAAGTGCTGGGTGCTCGTACACCGGTAAAAGCTGTTGCAGCAAGCGCGGCGAAGAAGACTTCGGCCAAACCAGCGGCTAAAACCGCTGCCGCTAAGCCAGCCGCCAAACCAGCAGCTAAAACCGCTGCCGCTAAGCCAGCCGCCAAGCCAGTAGCTAAAACCGCTGCCGCTAAACCAGCCGCCAAGCCAGCAGCAAAAACCGCTGCCGCTAAACCAGCCGCCAAGCCAGCAGCTAAAACCGCTGCCGCTAAACCAGCCGCCAAGCCAGCAGCAAAAACCGCCGCCGCTAAACCAGCCGCCAAGCCAGCAGCAAAAACCGCCGCCGCTAAGCCAGCAGCCAAGCCAGCGGCTAAAACCGTTGCCGCTAAGCCAGCAGCCAAACCAGCAGCTAAGCCCGCCACCGCTAAGCCAGTAGCCAAGCCAGCGGCTAAAACCGCCGCCGCTAAGCCAGCAGCCAAACCAGCGGCTAAAACCGCCGCTGCTAAGCCAGCAGCCAAACCAGCAGCTAAAACCGCCTCCGCTAAGCCAACAGCTAAACCAGCGGCTAAAACCGTTGCCGCTAAGCCAGCCGCCAAACCAGCAGCTAAGCCCGTCGCCGCTAAGCCAGTAGCCAAACCTGCTGCCGCCAAGCCGGCCGCTGCAAAGCCTGCGCCGGCCACTTCGGCAGCGACCCCGGCAGCCGCCACCGCTCCAACCGCACCGGCCAGCAGCACCCCTGCACCGGCAGCGCCAAGCACTACCCCAACCAGCGCTTCCTAAGCGCCGGTGGCCGCGACGCGCAGCTGCTGCAGCGCGTCGTGGTCAAGGTTGGCGGCATCCTCGGCCGCCAGTCTTTCCAACCATCGTTGTTGATCTGCCCGCTTGCCCGATGGCCATGTGTCGGCCAGTCCTTCCAGACGCATCAACAAGTGCCGTTCGGCTTCCAGCTCCATCGACTTGATCCGCTCCCTTAAGGCCGCCAGCGGCTGGTCGTGCTGCGCGCTCGCTCGCCATTGCACGCGCAATTGGCGCAACGGCTCGATCACCTGCGTCTGCCAAGGCCCGGCGATGTGCTTGAGGGCCTGCACTCGCTCGTCGGTCAGGATGACGCCGCGCTGTTCCAGCCAGACGCCGCACAGCATCAGGCACACATCCACCCCTTGCGCCTGCAACCGCAGGCAGGCGGCTTCCATACCCGGACGGGCGTAAATCGAGAGAGCAAAGCTCCACAGGTCAGCGCACATAGTCACACCCAAGCCAGCGGCCAACGAAGCTGGTAGACTCCGCCGCCATTATGATCCGACTTCAAAGCCTAACATTACAGCGTGGCCCGCAACGTCTTCTCGAAGACGCCGAGCTGACCCTGCACGCCGGTCACAAAGCCGGCCTGATCGGTGCCAATGGCGCTGGCAAATCCACGCTGTTCGCCCTGTTGCTGGGTGAGCTGACCCCGGACTCCGGCGACTGCCTGCTGCCGGCCGACTGGCGCATCGCTCATATGCGCCAGGAGATCGACACCCTGGACCGCATCGCGATCGACTACGTGCTCGATGGCGACCTGCGCTTGCGCCAGGTGCAACACGACCTGGCCGAAGCCGAGAAGGCCCAGGATGGCGCAGCTCTGGCGCGTCTGCACTCGGAGCTCGACAGCGCCGACGGTTACACCGCCGACGCCCGCGCTCGCAAGATGCTCGCCGGCCTTGGGTTTACCAACGAACAGATGGACCGCCCGGTCGCCGACTTCTCCGGTGGCTGGCGGATGCGCCTGAACCTGGCCCAGGCGCTGATGTGCCCCTCGGACCTGTTGCTGCTCGACGAACCGACCAACCACTTGGACCTCGACGCGATCCTGTGGCTGGAAGACTTCCTCAAGAGCTATCAGGGCACTTTGCTGCTGATCTCTCACGACCGGGATTTCCTCGACGCCGTGGTCGATAACATCGCCCATGTCGAGCAGAAAAAAATCACCCTCTACCGCGGCGGCTACACCGCGTTCGAGCGTGCGCGTGCCGAACGCCTGGCCCAGCAACAACAGGCCTACGAGAAGCAGCAGGCGCAACGTGCGCATATGGAAAGTTACATTGCCCGGTTCAAGGCTCAGGCCACCAAGGCCCGCCAGGCCCAGAGCCGGATCAAGGCGCTGGAGCGCATGGAAGAATTGTCGGCAGCTCACGTCGATTCGCCGTTCGACTTCGTGTTCCGCGAGTCGGTGAAGATTTCGAGCCCATTGCTGGATCTTTCGGATGCGCGCCTGGGTTATGGCGACAAAACCATCCTGGAGAAGGTCAAGCTGCAACTCACGCCGGGGGCGCGTATCGGTTTGCTGGGGCCTAACGGCGCGGGTAAATCGACCCTGATCAAGAACCTCTCGGGTGAGCTCGAACCCCTGGCCGGTCGCTTGACCCGTGGCGAGAACACCGTGGTGGGTTACTTCGCCCAGCATCAGTTGGACTCCCTCGACGCCAAGGCCAGCCCATTGTTGCACCTGCAACGCCTGGCGCCGACCGAGCGCGAGCAGACCCTGCGTGACTTCCTCGGTGGCTTCGACTTCCGTGGCGCGCGCATCGATGAGCCGGTGCTGAATTTTTCCGGCGGCGAGAAAGCCCGCTTGGCCTTGGCCCTGATCGCCTGGGATCGTCCGAACCTGTTGCTGCTCGACGAACCGACCAACCACTTGGATCTGGAAATGCGCCTGGCGCTGACCATGGCGTTGCAAGAGTTCAGTGGTGCGGTATTGGTGGTGTCCCACGATCGGCACTTGCTCAAGAGCACCACGGATAACTTCCTGCTGGTGGCCGATGGCAAAGTCGAAGAATTCGATGGCGACCTCGACGACTACGCCCGTTGGCTGAACGATTACCGCCTGCGCAATGCGCCGGTGAGCAACACCCCGGTGAATCCGGACAAAACCGATAAGAAGGCCCAGCGCCAGGCCGCCGCTGCATTGCGTCAGCAGCTGGCGCCGCACAAGCGCGAAGCGGACAAGCTGGAAGCTGAGCTGGGCAAGGTGCATGAGCGTTTGGCCAAGATCGAAGCCAGCCTCGGCGACAGCGCCGTGTACGAAGCCGCGCGCAAGGACGAACTGCGTGACCTGCTCGCCGAACAGGCCAAGCTCAAGGTGCGCGAAGGGCAATTGGAGGAAGCCTGGATGGAAGCCCTCGAACTGCTCGAAACCCTGCAAGCGGAGCTGGAGGCGCTGTCCTGATGGAAGCGTTGCAGTTGCCGGCACAGTGGATCGAACCCGTGTGGATTGGCGTGCAGATCCTATTGATCCTGCTGGCCGGTTACCTGGCTCAGCGCTTTGTGAGCAAAGTCCTTACGCGCCTGGGCGAGCGCTACCCATTCCCACCGCAACTGCTGATGCCACTACGCGGCGGCCTGCGCTGGCTGATCATGGGGAGTGCGCTGATTTTTGTTCTGGAGCGCCTGGGTGTGTCCGCCACCGTGTTGTGGACGGCGCTGTCGGGCTTCGTGGCGGTCGCCGCCGTGGCGTTTTTCGCCATGTGGTCGGTATTGTCCAACCTGCTTTGCGCGGTTCTGATCTTTACCGTCGGCCCATTTCGCCTCGGCGACATTGTCGAGTTGGTGGATACCGTCGACAAACCGGGCGTCAAGGGGCGGGTGGTGGCAATCAATTTGCTCTACACCACACTGGTTGAAGTGGAGGCCGCCGGTACCGACAGCGCGATCGTGCAGGTGCCTAACAGTCTGTTTTTCCAGCGTTCGGTACGGCGTTGGCCAGGTACCCACGTGTTTCCGGGCGATCGCTAGCCTGCACGGTGATAAAAACCGATAGCCAGCCTCTGGTCGGCGGAGTTAGCTTAAGGCTCCACCGCTTATTCTCACGCGAGGTATGTCATGGCTCTCGATACGTGGCTGGCCTTTTTCCTGGCCAGTTGGATCATCTCCCTTTCCCCGGGCGCCGGCGCCATTGCGTCGATGTCCAGCGGCCTGCAATACGGTTTTTTACGCGGTTACTGGAACGCCATCGGCCTGCAACTGGGCCTGGCGATGCAGATTGCCGTGGTGGCGGGTGGCCTGGGTGCCATCCTGGCTGCGTCGTCCACCGCGTTCTATGCGATCAAATGGTTTGGTGTGGCGTACCTCGTGTACCTGGCCATCAAGCAATGGCGTGCCTTGCCGCTGGACATGACCGATGACGCGGCCGTACGCCCCATCGGCAAGCCGATGGCGATGATGTTCCGTGGCTTCCTGGTCAACGCCAGCAACCCCAAGGCCTTGGTGTTCATGCTCGCGGTGTTGCCGCAATTCGTGAACCCGCAGGCGCCGTTGCTGGCTCAGTATTTGATCATCGGTGCGACGATGATCAGCGTCGATATGATCGTGATGGCGGGGTATACGGGGTTGGCGTCCAAAGTCCTACGCCTGTTGCGTACGCCCACGCAGCAAAAGCGGGTAAACCGGACGTTTGCCGGATTGTTCGTGGGGGCGGCGGGTTTCCTGGCCAGCTTGCATCGCGCAACGGCGTAAAGCTCGGTCGCTAAACGTGTGAGAGGGGGCTTGCCCCGATAGCAGGGTGTCAGTCAGCTTAGCTGTAGCTGAGGCACCGCCATCGGGGGCAAGCCCCCTCTCACATTGGTTTTGTGTTGCCTGGGGGATTACCGCTCAGCGCAGAATCTTCGGCGCTTCATCCCTTGGCAGGTTGTTACGCGGTGCCGGCTGGCCAGGTTCCTGGTAGCCACCGCCCAACTGTTCTGCCAACTGCCTGGCCACATCCTCACCCAGCGCTTTCGACACTTCCTTCACCACCCGTGGCCGGTTCAAGCTCACGCGGATGTCACGGCTGTTGACCAGCTTGGTGTCCTGGCCTTCGCCCATGGCGGTAAACGCCGAGGTGATCTCGTAGGTACGGGTGTTGATCAAGCTGAAATCCGCCACCAATGTCAGGCCCAGTACCGCCGAGTAGCTGTTGGTGTGGTCCAGCGCGTTGATGTCCTGGGTGAAGTCGATGTCCGACAACGTGCCGAACAGCACGTAATCGGCACCCTTGAAGTGGCCGGCCTTGATGCGTTTGATCACGTCGTAGACGTCACCCTTGGCATCGGCGGTGTAGGGCGTGCCCTGCACCAGCTGGAACTGCCGTGACTTGAGGATCTCGCCCTTGATATCACCGCTGAATTTACGCAGCTCGGTCTGCTCGATATAGCTGGTACGGCTTTCGTACTCGCTGTAATTGGAGGCGCCACTGGCGTGATAAGCGCTGGCCTGGAAGGTGTCGCTGGCCGAGACTTGGTGGATGTATTCCTCGACCCGCGCCTCGTAGGCCAGGTCGGTTACCGCGATTTTAGGCGCGGCCGAGGCGCCAAAGGCGCACAGCAGGCCGATCATGCCGATCCATGCACGCATTGTTTAGCGCTCCGTGGTTTTGCGGATTTCTTTTTCGTCCATCCATTCGGCCACGCCGCTTTCGACGTCGATCAGTTGCAGGCTGAACTTGTAGAACACGTCCTTGTAGTCCGCGCTGCGTTTGACAATGGAGCTGATGGAGCCTTCCAGACGGTACTGGGCGGCGATCATGTTGCCGGTTTTGCTGACCGTGGACTTCTTGTACAGGCCGCTCTGGTTTTGCAGCTTGAGCTGGTCGACCTGGCTCTGCATGTCGGTGTTGTCGCTGGCGAAGCGCGCGGTGCCGGTTTTCATCAACTGAGTCTTGATCGACGTGGTGATCTCGCGGGTATCGATGTACTCGCTGGTCTTGTTCTTCACGTCATACACCTGCACCACCGGGCGGCCTCGCAGCACGCCGGACTGGGCCAGGGAGCGGGTCATGCTTTCGGCGATCATCTGCAAGTCGGTGGAGCCGAACTCGTTGGTGACGGTTTCCACGGCCTTGGTATCGCCGTAGTTGATGTTCTTGCTGCCGAGTACTGGCGAGGTATTGGCGCAGCCGCTGGCCAGAACGGCGACCACGGCGAGCATCGAGAAGCGTGCAAACATGGGGAAATCTCTCAGAAAGGATGAGCGGCTCAAGGGGTTTTCACTTCAAGACGGAAGTCCGCCGCCTGGGGCAGGTTGGCGATGGCCGGCAGGAAAGTGGCCTGGTTGGCATACAGGTTGAGCACTTTCCAGGTTTCTTCGTCGCCTACCGGGAAGCCGTCGGCGCCCAGCCAGGCGAAGCGGTAATACATCGTCTGGTTGCTGCTGGTGATGTTGCTCAGTTGCACTTTGGCGGTCAGGAAGCCGTTCTCGCGCGCGACGCGGATGGCGCCGACGGCGATGCCCTTGAATTTGCCCATCACGACGATTTTGCTGGCGGCGCTGCCGGGTGCCGGTGGCGGCGGGGTGGCGCAGCCGGCGAGCAGGACCAGCGCCAAAGCGCCGAGGATGAAATGACGCATAGCGTGCTCCTTAAGGTTGTTTGAGGGTGGCGATCGCCTGGGGCGTGCTGCTCGGCACCACATGGGCCGCGAGGCCGCCGGCGAATACCTGATTGCCCACCACGCGCAGGGTGATCACCTGGTAGCGCTGATCGGCCTTGACCGTCACCAGCGTGCCGCCCAATGCGTTGGGCAGGCTGACCTGGTGCTCGCCGTGCTTGAGGCGCAGGCGCGTCACTTGGGTCATGTCCGGCAAGGTGCGCCAAGTGCGGGTGTCGGCGCCTTCGGTCACGGCCGAGGCGATGCCCAACACCAGGCCCGCCATGGGGTTGGTCTTGTTCAGGTTGTTCTGCGCCACACCACGGCTGACCGCGCGTACGGTAGTGCGCAGGATGATCCCCGGCATGTCGTCACGCAGGGCGCGGCGGGACATGGCAGTGGTGCTGTTGAGCGCGGTGAGGTTCTGTTGCTGACCGTCCACCCCGATCTGGGCGAAGGTGGCGGTGGAGGTGTCGGCTTTGATCACCGGGAACGACAGCGGGGTAATCACCAGGTTGCCGTTGATCGGGATCGGCAACGGCAGGCGGATCGAGTCGCGGGCCGGCGCCAGGCCGCTCTGGACCACAATCAGCACGTCGGTTTCATTGGCGCCGACCTTGGACTTGTCCAGGTCTCGCAAGGCCTGTTCCAGCAGCGGAGTGTTAGGGCGTAATTCGGCTGCCTTGCGATAGCCAGGGGCGGCCAGGTCTTTTTCGCCCAGGGCTTCATAGACGAAGCCGGCCAGGTAATGGCTGAATGCGCTCTGGTAACTGTTTTTCAGGCCGACCACCTCCGGGGCGTTCAGGGCTTCCACCGGGTAACCGTTGAGGTCTTTCAACTGGGTGGTCACGCCTTCTCGCTCGGCTTCGCCCTCGCGCTTGAGGTATTCCTTATCGCGCAGCTCGGCGATCACCGCTTCGCGTTCGTGGGTTTTCTTGATCTCGGTGCGGGCGCCGTCGAAGTCGTTCACGGCCAGCAGGTTCAGGGCCATCTGGGTGGTCAGCATGACTTTTTCATAGTCGTAGCCTTCGTAGCGCCGAACCTTGTCGTTGGCCAGGAAGCTGCCGAACTGGGCGAGGTACTTGGCGCTGTCGAACTTGACTGACTCTTCCCACTTGAAGACTTGCAGGTCGGCGCTGCGCCAGGCGGTCTGGCTGCCGGTGAGGTCGCCTTTGGCGCGCAGCAATTCACCTTTTTCGAAGAAATAGAGCAGGTCTTTGTCTTCGCCGGTGTTGTTCTTCTCCAGCAAGGTCAGGGCGGCATCGAGGTTGCCGGTGGCCAGTTGCTGGTTAGTGGCTTGCAGCTCGGTGTCGTAGCTGCGGAACATCGAACAACCGGACAGCAAGGTTACCGCCGCGAGCGTGAGCGGGGTTAAAGCGCGAAATGCCATGCAGATTTCTTCCCTGAAAGTTGTCAGCCAATGTGGTCATTTCGCATAAAAATCCGGAATGACATTCCCTTTCGCACTAACAGGGCGCGGCATTATAGGCGCCATAACTGGCAAAACAATGGCTTTTTGCTGTGATGCGATCGACAAAAATGCCACTACTGACGGATTAAACGGTTGCGCTCAGGTGTGCTAAATCACGAACGGCTTGAGTCAAAGCCTTTAACGTTAAACAATGTGTTACTTCGTATTTCCCTTTGAGATTCATTCATGACTGCCCCCCACCGTTTTCTCGCCTGGCTGGTGTTGCCGGCGTTGATGTCGTGCAGCTTCAACCTGTTGGCCGCGACGGCCGAGGGCGCGCCCCAAGCCCTGCATTTGCTGGACTACATCGGTGCGGATTACCCGCCGACGGTAGACGCGGGCAAGGTGGTGGACCCTTCGGAATACCGTGAACAAGTTGAGTTCCTTGGGGTGTTGCAGGGTTTGGTGGCGGACTTGCCGGCCAAGCCGGAACGCGCCGAACTGGTAACGGGCGTCGAAGAATTGCGCGTGGCGGTGACCGCTCGTCAGGACGGTGCCACCGTTGCCCGCCAGGCTCGGCAGTTGGGCGCCAAGTTGGCGGTGGCTTATGAAGTGAGCCAGGCCCCGGCCATCACGCCCGACCCAACGCGCGGTGCACCCCTCTACGCCCAGCATTGCTCGGTGTGCCACGGCAATTCTGGCGCTGGCGATGGGCCGGCAGGTGTGGGCCTTACGCCGCCGCCGGCGAATCTGCGGGACGCCGCGCGGCTGGATCGCCTGAGTCTCTACGCGATCTACAACACCTTGGGCCTGGGCGTCGAAGGCACCGACATGCCGGCGTTCGCCGATCAATTGGATGACCGCCAGCGTTGGGACCTGGCCACCTACATCGCCGAATTTACCGCCGACCCGGCGGCCGCCAAGAGCGAGCAGCCGTTCAACCTCGCCGACCTGGCCCGTCGTACTCCCAATGAAGTGCTGGCCGCTGACGGCGCCGCAGCTGCCGCGGCCTTCCGCGCCCAGCGTGCGCAGCCGCCGCAGGTCAAGCGCGGCCCGGCACAGTTGCTCGACTACACCGCGAGCACCTTGGACAAGAGCCTGGCCGCGTACCGCAATGGCGATCACGAACAAGCCTATGACCTGTCGGTAGCGGCGTACCTGGAAGGCTTCGAGCTGGTGGAAAGCTCCCTGGACAACGTCGACGCCAACGTGCGCAAAGACACCGAAAAGGCCCTGATGGCCTATCGGCAGTCGTTGCAGGACGGGTTGCCGATCGATCAAGTGCAGCAGCGCCTGGACATGGCCAAGGCCAAGCTCGCCGCATCGGCCGGTTTGCTCGGTGGCGATGGCCTGAGCTGGTCGTTGAGTTATATCTCCGGTTTGCTGATCCTGCTGCGTGAGGGCCTGGAAGCGATCCTGGTGCTGGCGGCGATCCTGGCGTTCCTGCGTAACACCGGCCAGCAATCGGCGGTGCGTAGCGTCAACGCCGGCTGGGGTTTGGCGCTGTTGGCCGGCCTGGCTACCTGGGCGTTGGCGGCGTATGTGATTGATGTCAGCGGTGCCCAGCGTGAATTGCTGGAAGGGTGCACGGCGTTGTTCGCCAGCGTGATGGTGCTGTGGCTGGGTGTGTGGATGCACGACCGGCGCCACGCGGCGGCCTGGCAGGACTACATCAAGAGCAGCCTGGTGGGCGGCGGTGGGCGCTTCGGTTTTGCGGTGCTGGCGTTTTTCTCGGTATACCGCGAGCTGTTCGAAGTGATCCTGTTCTACGAAACCCTGTGGCTGCAAGCCGGCCCGGCCGGGCATAACGCAGTGCTGGCGGGGGGCGCCACCGCGCTGGTGCTGCTGGTGGGGCTGGCCTGGGTGATCCTGCGCGGTTCGGCGAAGCTGCCGTTGGCGCTGTTCTTCGGTATTAACGCGGCGCTGCTGTGCGCGCTGTCGGTGGTGTTCGCTGGGCATGGTGTCAAGGCATTGCAGGAGGCGGGTGTCTTCGGTACACGGCCGGTGGCGTTCTTTGACTTCGACTGGCTGGGCATCCACGCCGACGCTTACTCGCTGAGCGCGCAGGTGGTGGCGATCCTGGCGATTGTGGTGCTGTACGGCCGCAGTCGTTTGACCGAGAAGCGCCGAGTGGCGGTATAACCGTGCGCGTCTGGATCGATGCCGACGCCTGCCCGCGCGCGGCCAAGGACCTGGTGGTGAAGTTCGCCCTCAAGCGCCAGTTCGAGGTGGTGCTGGTGGCCGGGCAGAGCCAGATCAAGCCGGGTTTTGCCTGCGTGAAGCTGATCGTGGTGCCCAGCGGCCCGGACGCCGCCGATGACTACCTGGTGGAGCACGCGGTGCCCGGCGAGTTGGTGATCTGCAGCGACGTGCCACTGGCCGATCGCCTGGTGAAAAAAGGCGTCACCGCGCTGGACCCGCGAGGCAAGGAGTTCAGCCCGGCGAACATGAGCGAGCGGCTGGCGGTGCGCAACCTGTTCACCGACTTGCGTGAACAGGGCCAGATGGGCGGCGGACCACCGCCCCATGGGGAGAAGGATAAGCAGGCGTTTGCCAATGCGCTGGACCGACTCCTTACGCAGCTGATGCGCCAGGGTTGATGGTGGCGCGGCTTACTGCATCGGGCCGGTCAGGCGATCACTCGTCGTTCTCGTGGGTCAGCTCCAGCACGCGATCCACCAACTTATTGATGCCTGACGCCACCTCGCTGATGTTCTTGCCCAGCATATAGGCCGGCGTGCTTACCAGTTTGCGCGCTTTGTCCTCGACGATGTCTTCAACCGTGCACTCCTGGTGAGTGGCGCCCATCTTGCCCAGGGCGGCTGCGGTGTCGGCATCTTTGCCGATGGTGCAGGTTACGCCCGGGCCGTAGATCTTCGCGGCCAGGGCCGGCGAGATGCAGATCAGCCCTACGGGTTTGCTCGCCTCGGCGAAGGCCTCCGCCAACGCCAGTACCTGCGGGTTGACGCTGCATGCGGTGCCTTCGCTGGCAAAATTCGACAGGTTCTTCGCCGCGCCAAACCCGCCGGGTACGATCAGAGCATCGAAGTCGTCGACATTGGCCAGGCTGATGTCCTTCACCTCGCCACGGGCGATGCGCGCCGACTCCACCAGCACGTTGCGCGTTTCTGGCATTTCCTCGCCGGTCAGGTGGTTGATGACGTGGTGTTGCTCGATATCGGGTGCGAAACATTGGACCTGAGCGCCGCGCTGATCCAGGCGCAGCAAAGTGATCACGCTTTCGTGGATCTCTGCGCCGTCGTACACGCCGCAGCCGGAAAGGATCACTGCAATCTTTTTGCTCATGGGCATTTCTCCTGGGTTCTTGGCGTTAAATGTCTACTAATTTGTAACCTGTTGCCAATGGGATCTCACAGCGCTGCACCTAATCTTGATGTAACAAAAATAGACCGGACTTGCCCATGGACTTCGTGCCTTACGCGGTACCGTTTTTCATTGCCTTGATCGTGGTGGAGCTGCTTGCCGACCGTTGGCGCGGACAGCGCAATTACCGGGTGGCGGATGCCATCAACAGCCTGAGCACCGGTGTGCTGTCTACCACCACGGGCCTGTTGACCAAGGGTGTGGGCGTGTTGACCTACGCGTTCGCTCTCAAGCATCTGGCGCTGTTCGATTTGCCGGCGCAGAGCCCTTGGACGTGGCTGTTCGCCTTTATGTTCTATGACTTCTGCTACTACTGGCTGCATCGCATGGGGCATGAGCGCAATATTCTGTGGGCCGCGCACTCGGTGCACCATCAGAGCGAGGACTACAACCTCACCACCGCCCTGCGCCAGACCAGCACGGGTTTTCTGCTGAGCTGGATCTTCTACCTGCCCCTGGCGGTGGCCGGCGTGCCATTAGTGGTGTTTATCAGCGTGGCGTCGCTCAATTTGCTGTATCAATTCTGGGTCCATACACGGCATGTGCCCAAGCTCGGCTGGTTCGAGTGGTTCTTCGTTACTCCGTCCAATCATCGGGCCCACCATGCACAGAACGCTCTCTACATGGATCGCAACTACGGCGGGGTGTTCATTATTTGGGACCGCCTGTTCGGCAGTTTCCAAGAAGAAGACGAAAACGAACCGGTGATTTTCGGCGTGACCACGCCCCTGGCCAGTTGGAACCCGCTGTGGGCCAATCTGCAGTTCTATGCGCAATTGTGTAGCGATGCGCGGCGAACGCAGAGCCTGTGGGACAAGCTGCGTATCTGGTTTATGCGCACCGGCTGGCGCCCGGCGGATGTGAAGGCCAAATACCCATTGGCCAAGCCCGACTTGAGCCAGTTCCGCAAATACGAAGTGCCGCTGGATGTGCGTCAGCAGGTGTACGTCGCCGTGCAATTTGCGGCGTATGTGGGGTTTGGCAGTTACTTGATGAACGTCGGCGAAGGTCTGCCCACGGCGGCGCTGGTCCTGGGCTGGGGGGCGATGGCGTTGGGGCTGTTTACCTTAGGCGTGGCCCTGGAGAATCGCCCGTGGGCGTTGAAGGCTGAGCTGCTGCGCCTGGCGCTGAATGCGCCGCTGGTATGGCTGGCGCCGTTGGTCGGGCTATGGCCGGCAAGCAGCCTGGGCTGGCTGGGCCTGGCCAGTTACAGCCTGCTCAGCGTGATCGGCCTCTACTGCTGCAGAAGCCGGCTTACTCGACTGGCGTCTTAGGTTTCTCCACCGGCACCGGCTCGGCAGCGCTCTGGGCTTGTGCGTCGGCGCAAGCCTGACGGGCGATACGCGCGTTTTTGAAGCGGCGGCGCACCCACAGGCCAAAGCCCAGTACCAGCAATGCGCCCAACACCCACAGCTCGTACTTCTTGACGCTGCCGAGCATGCCTTCGAGCACGGCGCCAAAGTGGTAAGCCGCTGCGCCCAGCGCGGCGGCCCAGATCGCGGCACCGATGCCATTAAGGATCAAGTAGCGCAACGGCGGGTAGCCGGACAGCCCGATCGCCACCGGCATCACGGTGCGCAAGCCATAGACGAAACGAAAGCTCAGCACCCAGATGTCCGGATGCTTGCGGATATGCTCCAGAGCCTTGTCACCCATCAGTTGCCAGCGCGGCTTGCGCGCTAGCAGCTTGCGGCCATGCTTGCGTCCCATGTAGTACCAGAGCTGGTCGCCGGCGTAGCTGCCGAAGAAGGCAACGACCACCACCAGGTTGATATCCATGTAACCACGGAACGCCAGAAAGCCTGCGAGCACCAGGATGGTTTCGCCTTCGAAGAAGGTGCCGAGGAAGAGGGCAAAGTAGCCGAAGTCATGCAGAAATTGTTGAAGCATGGTCTGGGTGCTGGCGAAATGAACGCGCAGCCTACGCCTTCGCGAACATTCATGAAAGTATCGAGATGTGTCACGAAGTGAACAATTCCTACATAAACGACGAATGCGACGACAGGTCGCATCGATAAGCACAACTGTCATTCCTTCGTCATAATGGCCGCTTATAACTGCAACGCTCGCCCGTGAACCCGGGCTCAGGAGTCTGTCGTGAGCTTTACCCCTGCCAATCGCCTGTTCCCCGCTACCCGCCTGCGTCGCAATCGCCGTGATGATTTTTCTCGCCGCCTGGTGCGTGAAAACGTGCTGACGACCGATGATCTGATCCTGCCGGTGTTTGTGCTGGACGGTGAGAACCGCCGCGAAGCCGTGGCGTCGATGCCGGGGGTGGAGCGTTTGACCATCGACCTGCTGCTTGAAGAAGCGGCCGGCTGGGTTGAGCTGGGGATTCCGGCGCTGGCGTTGTTTCCCGTCACGCCCACTGAACTCAAGTCCCTGGATGCTGCCGAAGCCTGGAACCCGCAAGGTATTGCTCAGCGTGCCACCCGCGCATTGCGCGAACGCTTCCCGGAGCTGGGGGTGATCACCGACGTGGCGCTGGACCCGTTCACCACCCATGGTCAGGATGGCATTCTGGACGCCGACGGCTATGTTGAGAACGACATCACCGTCGATGCGCTGGTCAAGCAGGCGTTGTCCCACGCCGCGGCCGGGGCGCAGGTGGTGGCGCCGTCGGACATGATGGACGGGCGCATCCAGGCGATTCGCGAAGCCCTGGAGCTGGCCGGTCACGTCAATGTGCGGATCATGGCCTACTCGGCCAAGTACGCCAGCGCCTACTACGGCCCGTTCCGCGACGCGGTCGGCTCGGCGCTGAACCTGGGCAAGGCCAATAAGGCTTCGTACCAGATGGACCCGGCCAACAGTCATGAGGCCTTGCACGAAGTGGCCGCCGATCTGGCCGAAGGGGCTGACATGGTGATGGTCAAGCCCGGAATGCCGTACCTGGACATCCTTTATCGGGTCAAAGAGGAGTTCAAGGTGCCGACCTTCGTTTATCAGGTCAGCGGCGAATACGCGATGCACATGGCCGCAATACAGAATGGATGGTTGAGTGAGGGAGTGATCCTTGAATCCCTGACTGCCTTTAAACGTGCCGGAGCTGATGGCATTCTGACCTACTTTGCCGCCCGCGCCGCCCAATTGCTTAGAGCGCAACCGTAGCTCTCACAGGACACTCGATGAATACCGAAGGACTCTCCGAAGTTGCCGTAAAAGACGCCCACCCGGTGGTGGAGCAAGTCTCCGAGACACCCCCGGAACATGAGCCGCTCGCGCCCGTCGTCGCCGCTGAAGTGCCGGTGCCAGCCCCGGCGCCGCCGGTGGTCAACCTGGATGACAGCAGCCTGTACATTCATCGCGAGCTGTCGCAACTGCAGTTCAACATTCGCGTGTTGGAGCAGGCGCTGGATGAGTCCTATCCCTTGCTGGAGCGGCTGAAGTTCCTGCTGATCTTCTCCAGCAACCTGGATGAGTTCTTCGAAATCCGCGTGGCGGGCCTTAAAAAGCAAATCACTTTTGCCCGCGAACAGGCCGGCGCCGACGGCCTGCAGCCGCACCAGGCGCTGGCGCGCATCAGCGAGCTGGTCCACGGCCATGTGGATCGCCAATACGCGATCCTCAACGACATTCTCCTGCCGGAACTGGAAAAGCATCAGGTCCGCTTTATCCGTCGCCGTCACTGGACCACCAAGATCAAGACCTGGGTGCGTCGCTACTTCCGCGACGAGATCGCGCCGATCATCACCCCCATCGGCCTTGACCCGACTCACCCGTTCCCGCTGCTGGTGAACAAGAGCCTGAACTTCATCGTCGAACTGGAAGGCATCGACGCCTTCGGCCGCGACTCCGGCTTGGCGATTATCCCGGCGCCGCGCTTGTTGCCACGGATCATCAAGGTACCGGAAGAGGTGGGGGGCGCTGGCGACAACTATGTATTCCTGTCGTCGATGATCCACGCCCACGCCGATGACCTGTTCCAAGGCATGAAGGTCAAGGGCTGCTACCAGTTCCGCCTGACCCGTAACGCCGACCTGGCGCTGGATTCCGAAGACGTCGAAGACCTGGCCCGTGCCCTGCGCGGCGAGCTGTTCTCGCGGCGCTACGGCGATGCGGTGCGCCTAGAGGTGGCCGATACCTGCCCCAAACACCTGTCGGACTACCTGCTCAAGCAGTTCAACCTGGGCGAGAGCGAGCTGTATCAGGTCAATGGCCCGGTCAACCTCACGCGTCTGTTCAGCATCACCGGTCTGGACAGCCACCCGGAGCTGCAATACACGCCGTTCACCCCGCAGATCCCCAAGCTGCTGCAAAACAGCGAGAACATCTTCAGCGTGGTGAGCAAGCAAGACATTCTGCTGCTGCACCCCTTCGAGTCGTTCACGCCGGTGGTGGACCTGCTGCGTCAGGCCGCCAAGGACCCCCATGTATTGGCGGTGCGCCAGACCCTGTACCGCTCCGGCGCCAACTCGGAAATCGTCGATGCGCTGGTGGACGCTGCGCGTAACGGTAAGGAAGTTACCGCGGTTATCGAACTGCGTGCGCGGTTCGACGAAGAATCCAACCTGCAACTGGCCAGCCGCCTGCAAGCGGCCGGTGCGGTGGTGATCTACGGCGTGGTGGGCTTCAAAACCCACGCCAAGATGATGCTGATCCTACGTCGCGAGGCCGGCGAGATCGTACGTTATGCCCACCTGGGCACCGGCAACTACCACGCCGGTAACGCCAAGCTTTACACCGACTACAGCCTGCTGACCTCCGACGACGCCTTGTGCGAGGACGTCGGCAAGTTGTTCAGCCAGTTGATCGGCATGGGCAAGACCTTGCGCATGAAGAAGCTGCTGCACGCGCCGTTCACCCTGAAGAAGGGCATGCTCGACATGATTGCCCGCGAAACCCAGTTCGCCCTCGACGGTAAACCGGCGCACATCATTGCCAAGTTCAACTCGTTGACCGACCCGAAAATCATCCGTGCGCTGTACAAGGCCAGCCAGTCCGGTGTGCGCATCGACCTGGTGGTGCGTGGCATGTGCTGCCTGCGTCCGGGGATCGTCGGGGTTTCGCACAACATCCATGTGCGTTCGATCATTGGTCGCTTCCTGGAGCACACTCGCGTGTTCTACTTCCTCAACGGCGGCGAAGAGCAGATGTTCCTCTCCAGCGCCGACTGGATGGAACGCAACCTCGATAAGCGCGTCGAGACCTGTTTCCCGGTGGAAGGCAAGAAGCTGATCATGCGGGTCAAGAAAGAGCTGGAGAGTTATCTGACCGATAACACCCACAGCTGGAGCCTGCAGTCCGACGGGCGCTACGTGCGCAACACCCCGACCGGCAACCAGAACCCGCGCAGCGCGCAGGCAACGTTGTTGGAAAAGTTGGGTAGCCCGATCCTGGCGGTGAACTAAAACCGACGATGTCTGAAAGGTGGGAGGGGGCTTGCCCCCGATGACGGTGGAGCAGTCAATGAATCTGTTGACTGACACTCCCTCATCGGGGGCAAGCCCCCTCCCAAATTTGTTTTCGGTGTTCTCTAGCGCAGGTTCAGACTGAACCCCACCCGCGTCAGCCATTCTGCTTCCTGGGCAAAATCCGCCTGGGTCAGCTGGTTTTCCTCCAGCCAGCCTTTGGGGAACATCACTTCCAGGCTGTCGCCATCGGCCCGCAGTTTGACCTGGGGCATCTCCTGCGTGCCACGGATGTGGTGGAACAGGATCGCAAAACGCAGCAGCACACACAGGCGAATCAGTTTGATGCCGTCGTCACCGAATTCCGCGAATTTGTCCTTGGGGATATTACGGCGATGGCCGCGCACCAGCAGCGCGAGCATCTGTTGGTCTTCCCGGGAGAAACCGGCCAGGTCCGAGTGCTCGATCAGGTAAGCACCATGCTTGTGGTAGTGGTAGTGAGCGATGTCCAGGCCCACTTCATGCACCTTGGCCGCCCAGCCCAGCAGTTCGCGCCAGACGCCGTCTTCCAGGCCCCAGTCCTCGGCCACTTGGTCGAAGGCATGCAGCGCCTTGCGTTCAACGCGGGCCGCTTGCTCCAGGTCGACGTGATAACGCTCCATCAATGAGCTGAGCGTGCGCTCACGCACGTCTTCATGGTGGTGACGGCCCAGCAGGTCATACAGCACGCCTTCACGCAGGGCGCCATCGCAGTGGTCCATGCGTTGCAGTTCGAGGGCGTCGAAAATCGCTTCGAGAATCGCCAGGCCGGCCGGGAAGATCGTGCGTCGGTCGGGCTTGATGCCGTCGAAGTCGATTTTTTCGGCATCCCCCAGCTTGAACAGTTTGCGCTTGAGCCACGCCAGGCCTTCGACGTTGACCTCGCCGGTGCCGTGCCCGCCCCCCTTGAGAGCCAGGCCGATGGCGCGGATGGTGCCGGATGAGCCAATGGCTTCATCCCAGGTCAGGCGGTGCAGGGCGTGCTCGATGCTCATGATCTCCAGCCGCGCAGCCGTATAGGCCTGGGCGTAGCGCGCCGGGGTGATCTTGCCGTCCTTGAAATAACGCTGGGTGTAGCTGACGCAGCCCATCTGCAGGCTTTCGCGTAGCAGCGGCTCGAAACGCTGGCCAATGATGAACTCGGTACTGCCGCCACCGATGTCCGCCACCAGGCGTTTGCCGGGGGTATCGGCCAGGGTGTGTGACACGCCGAGGTAGATCAGGCGTGCTTCCTCACGGCCGGAGATGACTTCCACGGGGTGGCCGAGGATTTCTTCGGCGCGGCGGATGAATTCGCCACGGTTGCGCGCTTCGCGCAGGGCGTTGGTACCGACGATTCGAACGGCGCCCAGGGGCATACCGTTGATCAATTGAGCGAAACGCTTGAGGCAATCGAGCCCGCGCTGCATGGATTCTTCATTGAGCTGGCGCTCGTCGTCGATCCCGGCGGCCAGTTGCACCTTTTCGCCGAGCCGCTCAAGGATGCGGATCTCACCGTTCTGGGCCTTGGCCACGACCATGTGAAAGCTGTTGGAGCCCAGGTCGATGGCGGCGATCAGGGACAGATTCTTGGCTTGGGATTGCGGCATGGTTTGGGGGTCTCGGTCGATAACCTCGCCATCGTGCCACGATCGACCGCTGACGCCAACGCGTAGTGCTTAGGGAATTGCGCTGAGGCCGCCCATAAGAATTGGCTGTAGGAAAAGTAGGTTATCTTTCTTGGTCGCTGTAGCGTCCTCGTGTGTTCTTGTAGGAAGTTTTAACTTTTGCCTGTTGTAGTGCGAATTATGATTTTGCCTACACCTTTCATGTCGGTATTTTATTTATTGCCTTGTCGGGGCCTACCCTGGGTTTACGCTTGGCCGACAATAATCTTTTATCGCTCCCACAGTAACTGAGGTGTTGTCTCATTTTTTAGTCGGGTGCTAAAGGGACAGACTGTCACTCGGCAATAGTGCCGTGGTGTTATTTATTTATTGTTGCCGTTAGGAACAATAAATAAATGCGCCTGATAACTTCTGTGACAGGACCCTTATGAAAAAGATTGTTGGATTGACTTTCGGTATTGCTTGCCTGGCTGCGGCCATCAACGCTCACGCTTCCAGCAGCGCCGAACTGATCGTCAGGGGCACGATCAAACCCGCCGCCTGCAACCTCAGCATGACCGGTGGCGGCATTGTCGATTACGGCACCATCCCTTCCGGCCAATTGCTGCCAACGGCGTTCAACCCATTGCTGCCCAAGACCGCTCCCCTGAGCATTAACTGCGGCACTACCCCAGCCAAGTTCGGATTGAAGTTCGTCGACCTGCAGGGCGCCAGCAAGGTCCCTGGCATCCTCAATGCGTTGGGGGCCGGCTATACCGAAGCCCACAACTATGGCCTGGGTGCCGTTGGCGGCCGCAGGACCGGTGGTTTCGCCATCACCCTCAAAGACCTGCGTTCGTCCACCAGCACGCTGGCTCCCATCGTGCGTGTCGGCACCGGCGCCTGGCAAAACTCGGATGGCAAAGTGGCCCAGGCCCCTAGTCAGTATTCCTGGCGCAACACCACGGCTGTCGCTCCAGCCGCGATCAGTCAACTGACCGGCACCCTCGAAGTGCGCGCCGTCATTAATCGGGGCCAGGACCTGGACCTGTCGCGCGATACCGTTCTGGATGGGCGTGCGACGCTTGAGTTGAGTTACATCTAAGCCACTTATTTGCGGCCGATCAGAAGTTTCCTATTTCCGATCGGCTGTTTTTATAGGGGGGGCTTGGCTATCAATGGTCAACTTAAAGGGCGTGGGGAACACTGAGTGCTTAGTCTTTCAGTAATAAATAGTGCGCGTGTGTTATGTGCCAGTTTTTGCCTTTGGTTTAGCGGTGCTGTGATAGCAGACGGCATGTTGCCGGAGACCACGGTAGTTGTATTTTATGAAGACCAGGGCGAAGCGACGATATCTATCAAAAATACTGACGCGACGCCGGCGTTGCTTCACTCGGTGATCGAAAACGTACCGGAAGATGTGGAGCCGCTTTTAATCGTGACGCCGCCCATTACGCGCGTGGAGGCGGGCGAAACCCAGTTGGTGCGCTTCATCGGCACCTTGAAGGAGCCGCTGAAAACCCAGCGATTGAAACGCGTGTCCTTCGAAGGCATCCCCCAGGCCCGTGCGCCAGGCCGTGCGACCATCGGTATCACCTTGCGGCAGAACTTGCCGCTGATCCTGCATCCGCGCGGTCTGCCTCTGCATCACAGCCCCTGGGAACTGCTGAAGTGGAAGCACGTGGGCGAGGCGCTCAGCGTTCACAACGACAGTGCCTACGTCGTGCGTCTAGCGCCGGAGGTGCTGCTGCTGCCACAGAAGGCCCTGGCAACATTGCCCCGAACCTACATTTTGCCGGGGGAGGCGCTGACATTGAGCGTCGAAGGCGCTCTGGAGGGGGTGGCTGCTGTAGAGATTCAGCCCGCCACTGTCTACGGTTTTTCCGCAGACAACTACCGAGCTTTGATCAATGCCGGCGAGGGTTGATCGACTCATGATAAACCTGTCGAGTAACCGACTTCTGGCATCGCTCTGGCCCTGTCGGCCCACGCTGTTGATGGGGGTCGCGACTTTGTGGAGTTTGCCTGGCGCGCTGCCTGCCCTGGAATTGGGCGAGGGGTTTGACCTGGCGGCGCTGACTGCCCACGGTATTGATCCGAAGGTCTCCGACTATTTCCGCACGGCCCCGCGTTTTCGTGAGGGTGTGCATGTGGTCGGGTTGCGGCTCAATGGCAACCCGCTCGGGTTGGTGGAGGCGCGGTTCGATGCGCATGGGCAACTGTGTTTTACCGCCGGGCTGCTCGATAAGGCCGGGTTAGTCAAACCGAGTGGCATTATCCAAGAGACGGCTGATGCGACTCAGGCCTGTCATGACTTCCTGGGGGCTTTCCCTAATACGATGGTGCGGCTGCGGCCCGGTAACGATGAGGTCGCGCTGGTGGTGCCGACGCAGGCGCTGCGCGAGCCGCAATGGGAGGCTGGGCACTTTGCCCGGGGCGGGGCGGCGGCGCTGTTCAACTATGACGTGCAGGGGTTCGATAGCCATTCGCGCAGCGGTGCGAGCCGGTTCGTATCGGCTTATACCGAGGCGGGGTTCAATCTCGGAGATTGGATCGTTCGCAGTCGCCAATACTATGTGTCCGACAATGGCGAGGCCCGCGCCGAACATTTGAATGCCTATGCCCAGCGGGATATCGGCGCGTTGCAATCGACCTTCCAGGTCGGCCAGTTGTCCAGCAATAACCCGCAGTTCGGTGGCCTCCAACTGTCCGGTGTGCAGTTTTTTCCAGATGGTCAATCCCGCGTGCCGGCGGGCAGCAACAATGCCGTGGTTGAGGGGCTGGCCCAGAGCCAGTCGAGGATCGAAGTGCGTCAGTCGGGTGCCTTGATCCATAGCACGCTGGTGCCCGAAGGGCCTTTTCGGTTGACCGGTTTGCCGCTGCTCAATGGCACCAGCGACCTGGAAGTCAGCGTGATCGATGTGCGAGGAGGCACGCGCAGTTTTGTGGTGCCGGCGGCTTCGTTTGCCGGTGCTGCTCCCGCGGCACCCGGCTATTACTTCGCCTTGGGCAAGATGCGTGAGAACACCCATGAAGACGCGCCGTCACCCATCGTCGCCATGGGCAGTGGTACCTGGGGCCTGGGGCGCGACTCATCCGCCGGCTTTGGCCTGTTGAGTACCGATGATTACTGGGCGGCCGGAGGCACGCTGAGCAGCGTGTTTTTCCAACGCGTTAACGTGGGTGCTCGCCATAACCTTTCCCGAGATAGTCTTAATGCGGTGTCCGGTTCACGCAGCAGCCTAAGCGTGAGCAGCCCGGTGTCCGCCGATATGGACCTGAGCCTCAGCGCTACCACCCAGACGCGTGGTTATCGCGAAGTGCTTGAGGCGGGTCGCTCGTCCAAGACCGATGAATTGGACTCTCGTTTCAAGCATCAATACACCGCCGGAGTGAGCTGGATCGACCCCGCGCTGGGGGCATTCTCTTTGGGCTATATGCGCAGCAACTCATTCGACGGGCACACCACCGAGCACCTGTTCGCCTCATGGAACCGCTCATTCAGCCATGCCGACGTCACCTTGATCGCCGATTCGCAGGTGGGTGGCACCCGCAAACGGCATGACGCTACCCAGGGCGGTAGCTGGCGTGATTCGGCGCTCGACGATGATCTGTCGGTGCGCTTGCAGGTGACCGTGCCCCTGGGCGGTGATCGTCGGGTCAACAGCTATATCAGTCGGCGTGGGGACCGCGCGCGGGCTGGCACCGCCCTTACCGAGCGGGTCAACGACTACGTGAACTACGAAGTGGGCGTCGAGCGTGACCTCAGTGCGCGGGAGCAAACGTTGCGCGGTCAGTTGGACCTGATGCCACGCTACACCCGAGTGGGCATGGGGGTCAGTCGCAACCCCCAGGGCACCGATTATTCCGGGCAGTTGCGCGGCGGCGTCGTGGCCCACGGAGGCGGTTTGACGTTCTCGCCGTATGCCGTGCAGGACACCTTTGGCATTGTCTCGGTGGGCGATATCGGAGCCGCCAAAATCAGTACCCCGCACGGCCCGGTATGGACCGATTTCAGCGGGCAGGCGGTGATCCCCGGGTTGCCGGCCTATACCGACAGTCGTATCGAAGTACAGACCCAGTCCTTGCCCAAACGTGTGGACCTGAAGAACGGCACGCACACCCTCGCTGCCGCCCGCGGGTCGGTGAACAGCGTGGCGTTCGACGTGGTGAAAGTGCGCCGGGTGCTGGTCACCGGCACCGATGAACAGGGCCGACCATTGCCTCAGGGTGCTTCGGTGTTCGATAAAAACAACCGTTTCCTGACCAGCGTCGTGGGTGACGGCATGATTTTCCTGAATGACATGAACGACTCCCAGGCGTTGCGGGTTTCTTTGTCGGATTCTTCTACTTGCCAGCTCAGGCTTACTCCCGGGACCCAGCCCGACAATGACACGTTCTACCAGACAACATCGGCGGTGTGCCATGGCCGTTAAGCTGAAGAAACTGGGCCTCTTACTGTTCTGCACGATGGCGATGAGCGAGGCAGTACAGGCGCAGAACTGCCGGTTGTCCGTGAGCCAGCCGACGGTCGACTATGGGGTGATTCGCAATGAGCCGCTGACACACAGCCCCACCCTCGTACTGGGGACGCGCATGTTGCACTTGAGCGTGCTGTGCATGGAGCCTGCGACCATCGCGCTGCGATTTGTCGGAGCCGCCGATGGGCAAGGTTTCCGGTTTGGCCGTCAGGGGCACTTCCGTCTGACACTCAAGCAGGCCCAGGTGGATGGGCATGCTGTCGAGTGGGCGCCGGTACAGCTTGCCGGTGAGCCCGTTGGCGGGCAGCTATTGCCAGGGCAGGTACTGTCCACCCGGGCGGTTGGCAAGCGCTTGACCGCCCAGGTGCAAATCGACACCGAACTGCCCTCCGACGCCCTGCAGGTGCGCAGTCACGCGGTGCTGGAGGGGAGGGGCCGTTTCGAGCTGGTCAGCCCGACTGCTCCACTGAGCCGATAAAGTTCGCGAATTCGGGGGTACGTGGGTTGGCGAACAATACCTTGGGATCGCCCACTTCATGCACCTTGCCCTGGTGCATGAAGACCAACTTATCACCGACCTCCCGGGCGAAGCGCATTTCGTGGGTCACCATGATCAGCGTCATCCCGTCCTTGGCCAACTGGCGCACCACGCTGAGTACCTCGTTGACCAGTTCCGGATCCAGGGCCGAGGTGATTTCGTCACACAACAGCACCTTGGGCGACATGGCCAGGGCGCGAGCAATGGCGACCCGTTGTTGCTGGCCGCCGGACAGACGATCGGGGAAGGCATCGAATTTCTCACCCAGCCCAACGCGCTCCAACATTTGCCGAGCCAGTTGGGCGGCCTTGGCCTTGGGCACTTTCTGCACCACTTGGGGCGCGAGCATGACGTTTTCGCCCACGGTCAGGTGCGGGAACAGGTTGAACTGTTGGAACACCATCCCGACTTTCTGCCGCAGGCTGCGCAGGTCGGCGCGTGCGGCGTCGAGGTACTCTCCGTCGACTTCGATCACCCCATCGTTGATCGACTCCAGGCCATTGAGGGTGCGCAGCAAGGTGGATTTGCCCGAGCCGCTGCGACCGATGATCGCCACGACCTGGCCTTCTTCAACCGTGAGGTCGATGCCTTTGAGGACATGATGGTCGCCGTAATACTTATGCAGGGCCGAAATTCTAAGCAGAGGCATGCAGTCTCCTTTCCAGGTAGCGCGCACTGAGGGACAAGGGGTAGCAGAGCAAAAAGTAACCAAGGGCCACCAGGCCGTAGACCATAAAGGGCTCGAACGTGGCATTGGCGAGCATGCCGCCGGTCTTGGTCAGTTCGGTGAAGCCGATAATCGAGGTCACGGCGGTGCCTTTTACGACCTGTACCGAGAACCCCACGGTCGGCGCCACGGCGATACGCAGGGCCTGAGGCAGGATCACATAACGCAGTTGCTCAAGCGGGTTGAGTGCCAGGCTGGCGGAGGCTTCCCACTGCCCATGAGCGATTGACTCGACGCAGCCGCGCCAGATCTCGGCGAGGTAGGCACTGGTAAACAAAGTCAGGGCGATCGCCGCCGCCAGCCAGGGCGAAATATCCACGCCGAGCAGCGCGATGCCGAAAAACACCAAGAACAACTGCATCAACAGCGGTGTGCCCTGGAACAGCTCTATATAGGTGCGCGCAACATTGCGTGGAAATGCCTTGCTGCTGATGCGCAGAGTCATCACCAGCAAACCGATCAGGCCGCCGCCGATAAATGCCACCAGCGACAGCAGCAACGTCCACTGCAGGCCCGTAAGCAGGTTGCGCACAATGTCCCAGAATGAAAAATCACTCATCGGCTATTCCTCATCACAAAGCGACGGCCGATCCAATTGAGCAACTGGCGAATCATCAGCGCCATGCACAAGTACACCAGCGTGGTGAGGGCATACGTTTCAAAGGCGCGGAAATTGCGGGATTGGATGAAGTTGGCGGCAAAACTCAATTCTTCGGTGGCGATCTGCGAACACACCGCCGACCCCAGCATCACGATGATGATCTGGCTGCTCAGGGCTGGCCACACCTTGCCCAGCGCCGGCAGCAGCACTACATGACGGAAGGCTTCGAAGCGGGTCATCGCCAGTGCGGCGGCGGCTTCCAGTTGCCCGCGAGGAACGGCCTGGATGCCCGCGCGGATGATCTCCGTGGAATAAGCCCCCAGGTTGATCACCATCGCCAGTACGGCGGCTTGCCATTCGGTGATTTTCAATCCCAACGACGGCAGGCCGAAGAAGATGAAGAACAGCTGCACCAGGAATGGCGTATTGCGGATCAACTCGACATAGACCCCAAAGCACCAGGCCAGAGGCTGGATTTTCCAGGCACGCACTACTGCACCGACGGTGCCCAGGGCGACGCCGAGGATCGCGCCGATAGCCGTCAATTCCAGGGTAAATAGCGCACCCCGCAACAACAGGTCGGTGTTGGCCAGCACCGGAACAAAGTCAAATTGATACGCCATCAGTCAGCTCCGTGGCTTCACAGATCGGCGGGCAGCGGCTCTTTCAGCCATTGCATCGCGTTCTTTTCCAGGCTGCCGTCAGCCTTGGCCGCGACCAGGATCTGATTGACCTTCTCCAGCAGCGCCGGCTCGTTTTTATTCACGCCCACGTACACCGGCGAATCCTTGAGCTTCACTTTCAGTGCCGGTACGCGTTTGGGGTTGCGCTCGCTGATCGCCACCATCACTACGTTGCCGCTGGCGATCAGGTCGACTTGGCCGGCCAGGTAGGCGGCGATCGTCGAGTTGTTGTCTTCGAAGCGTTTGATCGTGGCTTCTTTGGGCGCCACGGCGGTCAGCTCGATGTCTTCGATGGCGCCACGGGTCACGCTGATGGTTTTGCCCTTGAGGTCGTCGGTGCTGGCGATGGCGGCCTCGGGCGGGCCGAACACGGCGAGGTAAAAGGGCGCGTAGGCCTTGGAAAAGTCGATGACCTTCTCGCGCTCGGGATTTTTACCCAGGCTGGATATCACCAGATCGACTTTGCCGGTGGTGAGGAAGGGGATACGGTTGGTGCTGTTGACCGGGGTCAGCTCCAGCTTGACCTTGAGCTGGTCGGCCAGCAGCTTGGCGGTGTCGATGTCCAGGCCACGGGGCTTCATGTCCGGGCCGACCGAGCCGAACGGCGGGAAATCCTGCGGCACGGCAACCTTTAAGGTGCCACGGGCCACGATATCGTCCAGCCCGTTGGCCTGGGCGGGTGCGTGGCTCAGCATCAGACTGGCAAACAGGGCAGTCAGCAGGGCGCTGTAGCGCTTGGTCATGGCAACTCTCCGAGAAAGGCGAAGGAATGTTCTGTCAGTGGTCAGTGCACAGCCCATGCCAGTCGTAGCCGATTGCGCTGCGAGGCTGGGTTTTACTGGCGTGTATTGGTCTTACTGGTCTGAACAGTAAGCAAGTTTTTTGCACCCTTTTCGAGCGCCGCTAAAACCTCGCGAGCGCCTTTAGGGCGTGACTTGCCGGCGACTGCGAATAGCTTTACAACTAGCCGCTCAGTTGACTGAAACCTTGAGTTTTTTATGAATTCCATCGCCCAAGCGGTACCGGAGGCGGCGTTGCAGGCCATCCGCAAACTGATCAAGGAGCAGGGTTTCGGCCCAGGCGATGCCCTGCCGTCTCAGCGTGAGTTGGCCGTGCAACTGGGCGTGAGTCGGGCGTCATTGCGCGAAGCGTTGTCGTCCCTGAGCGCTCTGGGTGTGGTCAGTGTGCAACCGGGTAAAGGTGTGTTCGTGCAAACCGCGCAGGAGCCGTCGGCGGGTTTTGCCTGGCCTTTCGCGGCGCAGGCCACGCCGTTGGAGATTTTTCAGTTGCGCTATGCCCTGGAGGGCTTTGCCGCGGGGTTGGCGGCGGTCACGCTGACCATCGAGGCGTTAGACAGCCTGGAAGACAACGTCGAGGCAATGCGTCAGGTGCTCAAGGCCGGTGATTTCGAAGCGGCTGCGCGGCTGGACTTTGAATTTCACCAGCGCATTCTCCTCGCCAGCGGTAACCGAGCGATGGTCAGCATCCTTAGTGCCAGCGCCGAGGTGTTTCTGGAGAGTCAGAAACTACCGTTCATCCGGCCGGAGCGGGCCATGGAAACCTGGCAAGAGCATCGCAAAATCCTCCGCGCCCTGGCTCAACGCAACAGTGCTGCGGCGCAGAAAACCATGCAGCAGCACGTACGCAACGCGGCGTTACGTACCGGCATCGCGTTCTTGACCCCTGCCACCCCCTGAATAAGGCAATATCCAAACTCATTGATCGCCATAGCGAGACTCAATCAGAGGCGGCTTCCTGAACGGGGGAAGGGCGGCTATGATGGGCAACGTTTTTTTTGCTTACAATCCGGAGACATCCATGAGCAACGATCTTATCAAGCACGTCACGGACGCGACCTTTGAGGCCGAAGTACTCAAGGCTCAAGGCCCGGTGCTGGTTGACTACTGGGCTGAGTGGTGCGGCCCTTGCAAAATGATCGCTCCGGTTCTGGACGACATTGCAACCACCTACGAAGGCAAACTGACCGTTGCCAAACTCAACATCGACGACAACCAGGAAACGCCTGCCAAACACGGCGTACGTGGTATTCCTACGCTGATGCTGTTCAAGAACGGCAACGTTGAAGCGACCAAAGTGGGCGCATTGTCGAAGTCGCAGTTGGCTGCATTCATCGACGCGAACATCTAAGCGTCGTCAAAAAAGCCCCGCAAATAGCGGGGCTTTTTCGTAAAACAGGGCTAGACGCTCCGAAATTCAGGTGTTACATTCGGCCCCGCACTGGTTTCTCCACTGCCCCCTGCAAGCCGTCGCCGACGCACTCCTTTTCGATTAGTACGCGATCCTGTCGCCTTCTCCGCGGCGCGGCCTCATTAAGCCAAAAGCTTAATTTCCCCCTCCATAAATGATTACGTCATTCCTATATGAATCTGACTGAACTCAAGCAAAAGCCGATTACCGACCTGCTCCAATTGGCCGAAGAAATGGGCATAGAAAATATGGCCCGTTCGCGCAAGCAGGACGTGATTTTCTCCCTGCTGAAAAAGCACGCGAAAAGCGGCGAGGAAATCTCCGGTGATGGCGTGCTGGAGATTCTCCAGGACGGCTTCGGCTTCCTCCGCTCTGCAGACGCTTCCTACCTCGCCGGCCCAGACGATATTTATGTCTCGCCGAGCCAGATCCGCCGCTTCAACTTGCGCACCGGTGACACCATCGTGGGCAAGATCCGTCCTCCGAAGGAAGGCGAGCGGTATTTCGCCCTGCTCAAGGTCGATACGATCAACTTCGATCGTCCCGAGAACGCGAAAAACAAGATTCTCTTCGAGAACCTGACGCCGCTGTTCCCGACCGTGCGCATGAAGATGGAGGCCGGTAACGGTTCCACCGAAGACTTGACCGGCCGCGTGATCGACCTTTGCGCACCGATCGGCAAGGGCCAGCGTGGCTTGATCGTTGCGCCGCCGAAAGCCGGTAAGACCATCATGCTGCAGAACATTGCAGCGAACATCGCACGTAACAATCCTGAAGTTCATCTGATCGTATTGCTGATCGATGAGCGTCCGGAAGAAGTGACCGAGATGCAGCGAACCGTGCGCGGTGAAGTGGTTGCCTCCACGTTCGATGAGCCGCCAACCCGCCACGTGCAGGTTGCCGAGATGGTGATCGAGAAGGCCAAGCGCCTGGTCGAACACAAGAAAGACGTGGTGATCCTGCTCGACTCCATCACCCGTCTGGCCCGTGCCTACAACACCGTCATCCCTAGCTCCGGCAAGGTATTGACCGGTGGTGTCGATGCTCACGCCCTGGAGAAACCCAAGCGTTTCTTCGGCGCCGCGCGGAACATCGAAGAAGGCGGCTCGCTGACCATTATCGCCACCGCGCTGGTTGAGACCGGCTCGAAGATGGACGAAGTGATCTACGAAGAGTTCAAGGGTACCGGCAACATGGAACTGCCCCTGGACCGTCGTATCGCAGAAAAACGCGTCTTCCCGGCCATCAACATCAATCGTTCCGGCACCCGCCGCGAAGAGTTGCTGACCGCCGATGACGAGCTGCAGCGTATGTGGATCCTGCGCAAGCTGCTGCACCCGATGGACGAAGTGGCAGCCATCGAGTTCCTGGTGGATAAACTGAAAACCACCAAGACCAACGATGAGTTCTTCTTGTCGATGAAGCGCAAGTAATACGACGCTTCAGCTTAAAAAAATGGTGCCCGAACAGGGCGCCATTTTTTTTGCGTCCTGATGCAGCATTTCTCATGGCATAACTGTCCGTTAAGTAACAAAAATTGTACGCGCGACTACGCTTATCCCTTTCGTCAGAGACTGACCACATTTCTTATGACCACTCTTGCTTACCGCAGAGACATCGACGGCCTGCGTGCTATCGCTGTCCTGGCTGTCGTTCTGTTCCACTTTGGGGTTCCAGGAGTTTCTGGGGGATTTGTCGGCGTTGATGTGTTCTTCGTGATTTCAGGATTTCTGATCACGTCGATCATCTGGCGCGAGCGTGAAGCAGGACGTTTCAGCTTTCTCGATTTTTGGGCAAGGCGAGCCCGGCGTATCCTGCCAGCGCTGATTGTCATGATGTCCATATCGTTGGTGGTTGGTTGGTTTCTGATGGCGCCAAAGGATTACTCCGAGTTGGGGCGCTCGATACACAACCAGGTGATCTTTATCTCCAACCTGTTCTTCATGCGTCAGGACGGTTACTTCGAGACCGCCTCCGATATGAAGCCAATGCTGCATACCTGGTCCTTATCTGTCGAAGAGCAGTTCTACCTGGCCTTTCCACTCGTGCTGGTATTTGTATCGAGTCGGATCAAGCAATGGCGCAGCGTATTGTGCGTACTGATGCTTGTGTCGTTTGGAGCGAGCGCCTGGGCGGTATTTCATCACCCGGAAAAGGCTTTTTTCCTGCTACCCATGCGTGCCTGGGAGCTGCTGGCAGGCTCCATGCTGGCGGTTATGCCGGTACGGGCCAAACAAATGAGCCCAGCGTTGGCGCAAACAGTCAGTTTGCTCGGCTTGGGTCTGATCCTTGTGGCTATATTGGGTTACGACGCGGACACGGCCTTCCCTGGCGCCGCAGCCTTACTGCCAGTATTGGGCGTGGTCGGGCTGATTTGGGCTAATGGCCAACACCCCACTCTGGTCGCACGTTTGCTGGGTAGCCGCGTGCTGGTGGGCATAGGCTTGATTTCCTATTCCTGGTACCTGTGGCACTGGCCGGTACTGGTTTTTGGCAAGTACGCCAGTATTTATGGGCTGTCGACTTGGGCGCTCGCAGCACTGTTCGTACTCAGCCTGGTTCTAGGGTATTTATCCTGGCGATTTGTGGAGGGGCCGTTTCGTGAGCGCCGACTCTTGGCCGGGAACCGCTCGATTCTGGTAACGGGTGTCATCGTGCTGCTGGGCCTGGGCATGATGGGCAAAGGCTTGGTGTGGTCGAGCGGGGTTGCGTGGCGATTGTCGCCCGAGGCCTTGCAGTTCGCGCAAACCCACACTTGGAGCCCGGCACTCATGAATTGCTTGTCGGATGACAAAAAAAACAAGCACCGAGCGTTCTGCCATTTCGGTCCTCAGGCCGCGGCGCCCAAGGCGTTGGTCTGGGGTGACAGTCACGCATCGGCCTTGATTCCTGCGTTGAAAGACAGCGCGAACCAGTATCACCTCAACATTACCCAGGCTGGTTACGCCGGTTGTCTGCCGTTTTATCGCAAAGAAAATACGCCTGGCTGCAGAGCGTTCAATGATCGTGTAACGCAGTTGATAAAGGACGAACCGTTCAGCGATGTGGTACTGGCGGCTCGCTGGAGTCTCTACGTGTATGGTCAGCGCAATGGTGATACGGGGGCTTCTATTCATGATCCGGCAACGGGGAAATATGACCGTGCCACCGCTGAGCAGCTCTTCACCGAAGGGCTTGGCGCGCTGGTGCAGCAGCTGCGTGCTCAGGGGCACCGCGTATGGTTGGTCAAAGAGGTGCCGTTGCAGGATTTCAACGTGCCATACCGGCTCAGCCGCCTGGCGATGTTGGGGCGCCCGACCGACCGAGAAGGTCTGCCTCTGGCCGAGCACATGCAGCGACAGGCCTATATCAGCAATCTATTTGAGCGCATGGCGGCGGCCGACTCAGGCGTTCAGTTGCTCGACCCTGCGCCGAAGCTCTGCGATACAAATGGATGGTGTCGGGTCGAACTGGCTGGCAAGTCGTTGTATACCGATGACAACCATCTCTCGATCTCTGGCACCCTGTTCGTACAAGGTTTTCTCGAGCCCTTCTTCCGCACCTTGCGCAACGCGTCGATTGAGTCGGATGTAAGCCGCAATGTCGTTCAATAAGCTGCCAGCGCTCGTAAGAGCAGGTAGGATGTACGCCTATTTTACGGGTGGCATGGTTAATGAAATTCAAGGATCTTCGGGATTTCGTGCAGCAACTTGAGCAGCGCGGAGAGTTGAAACGTATCCAGATGCCGATTTCCCCGGTGCTGGAAATGACTGAGATTTGCGACCGCACCCTGCGTAACAAGGGCCCGGCGCTGCTGTTCGAAAAGCCGACCGGCTTCGATATCCCGGTGCTGGGCAACCTGTTCGGCACGCCCGAGCGCGTCGCGTTTGGCATGGGTGCCGAGTCGGTTAGCGAGTTGCGTGAAATCGGCAAGCTGCTGGCGTTCCTCAAGGAGCCCGAGCCGCCCAAAGGCTTGAAGGATGCCTGGTCCAAGCTGCCGATTTTCCGCAAGATCATTGCGATGGCGCCCAAAGTGGTCAAGGACGCCGTGTGCCAGGAAGTGGTCATCGAAGGCGATGACGTCGACCTGGGCATGCTCCCGGTGCAGACCTGCTGGCCAGGCGATGTTGGCCCGTTGATCACCTGGGGCCTGACCGTCACCAAGGGCCCGAACAAGGATCGCCAGAACCTGGGCATCTATCGCCAGCAAGTGATCGGCCGTAACAAAGTGATCATGCGTTGGCTGAGCCATCGTGGCGGCGCTTTGGACTTCCGTGAGTGGTGTGAAAAACACCCCGGCCAGCCGTTCCCGGTCTCCGTGGCCTTGGGCGCCGACCCGGCCACCATCCTCGGTGCCGTAACGCCGGTGCCGGATAGCCTTTCCGAATACGCCTTCGCGGGACTGTTGCGTGGCAACCGCACCGAACTGGTCAAGTGCCGCGGCAACGACCTGCAAGTGCCGGCCACCGCGGAAATCATCCTGGAAGGCGTGATTCACCCCGGTGAGATGGCCGATGAAGGCCCCTACGGCGACCACACCGGTTATTACAACGAAGTCGACAGCTTCCCGGTGTTCACGGTTGAACGCATCACGCATCGGATCAAGCCGATCTACCACAGTACCTACACCGGCCGGCCGCCGGATGAGCCGGCCATCCTCGGCGTGGCGCTCAACGAAGTGTTCGTGCCGATCCTGCAGAAGCAATTTCCGGAAATCACCGATTTCTACCTGCCGCCGGAAGGCTGCTCGTACCGCATGGCCGTGGTCACTATGAAGAAGTCGTACCCAGGCCATGCCAAGCGGGTCATGCTGGGTGTGTGGTCGTTTTTGCGACAGTTCATGTACACCAAGTTCGTTATTGTCACCGACGACGACATCAACGCTCGGGACTGGAACGACGTGATCTGGGCCATCACCACGCGCATGGACCCCAAGCGCGATACGGTGATGATCGATAACACGCCAATCGACTACCTCGACTTTGCGTCGCCGGTGTCGGGCCTGGGCTCGAAGATGGGCCTGGATGCCACCCATAAGTGGCCGGGTGAAACCACCCGCGAATGGGGCCGGGTGATCGTCAAGGATGCAGCCGTGACCGCGCGTGTCGATGCGATCTGGAAAGAATTGGGAATAGATTGATGCGTGTAACCCTGCAACCTTCCGGTGCTGTACTGGATCTGGTCCCTGGCGAGCGGATTCTCGAAGGCGCCCGTCGCCTGGGTTATGAATGCCCCCAGGCCTGCCGCAACGGTGTATGCCATGTGTGCGCCGCACTGCTGGTGGAAGGCCGCGTGCAGCAAGCCGGTGAAGTGCGTGACCACGGTGAATTCTTCACCTGCATCGCCGAGCCGCTGGAAGACTGCGTTGTGTTGTGGGATGGCGTGCTGGCCCCCGGCGAGCTGCCGCTGCGCAAGTTGGCGTGCCAATTGAGCGAGTGCGTCGACGTGGGTGGCGATGTGTGGCGAGTGCGCCTGCGCGCGCCTGCCGGCAAGGCGGTGCGTTACCACGCCGGGCAATACCTGATGATCGAACGGGATAACGGGGAGAAGTCGGCGTTTTCCCTGGCCTCGGCACCCCATTCTGGGCGTGAGCTGGAACTGCATGTACTGGCCCGTGAAGACAGCGCACGCAACCTGCTGGCCCAACTGCAGCGTGATCAGATAGCGCGTGTGGAACTGCCGTTTGGCGACACTCACCTGGCCGAGCTGCCCGACGGCCCGCTGGTGCTGATCGCCGCAGGCACCGGTATGGCGCAGATGCACAGCCTGATCGAGCATTGCCGCGCTTCCGGTTTCAAGCACCCGGTACACCTGTACTGGGGCGTGCGCCGCCCGGAGGACTTCTACGAAATCGAGCATTGGACGCAATGGCAGCAACTGCCCAACCTGTTTCTGCACAAGGTCGTCAGCGACCTGTGCGGTTGGGAAGGGCGCTGTGGGCTATTGCATGAAGCGGTGTGCGAAGACATCCGCGACCTGAAGGCCGTGCACGTCTATGCCAGCGGTTCACCGGCGATGATCTATGGCACGTTGGATGCGCTGGTCGAAGCCGGCATGGACGCGCATCAGATGCGCGCTGACGTATTTGCCTACGCCCCCCGACCCTAGAAGCGCACGCCCGCGGTGAGCATTGCCGCGTTGAAGCCCAACAGCACCAGCTCCGCCGCCACCGGCCCGTGGTGGGTGCCCACCGACGGAATGATCACCGGCGCCACGCCGAGGCCGTTCAGTGGGATCTTGTCGCGGTACTTGCCGCGATAGCCCTGAAGCGCGCCGCCGGTCAGTTTTACGTACACCGGGTAATCCGCCATGTCATAGCGTTTGCCCCCATAGACGTAGTACGAACGCTGGCTGAACGAGTTGCGGAAGGTCGCCCCGCCATACACCCAGCCTGAGGCTTCATTGCGTTCAAGGCCGATCAGGTCCTGATGGTTATTGTGGTCTGGGTCGGGGGAGAAATGCCGGGTGTAGACGCTGGTCTGCGCATACCAGAAACCTTTGTCGTCTTCGCCAGGCGGCGGTTCGGCGGCCAGTGCGGTGGTGGCCTGGGCCAGAAACAACAGTCCTGGCAGTCGAAATTTTTTCATGGGGCGACCTCGGTAGTCGGTGGGGGCGGCGGCTAGTGGGTCGTGATCGGCACATCATTTTGACGGCAGGAACGTGCCCCAGGCTGAACCGGGGCTGAAAGTAGCGGGATTATGGGTTTCAATCCTGACGAATGGCCGTTGGCCTTATATCTCTGCTTATTCACTTCCGGTATTTATTGTCCCCGGTGGATATCCCTAAGCTATATCCCCAAGGCCGCAGGTTCAGCACACCCCATACTTTTGGCCTAAACGGTTCCTGCGGCGCGTTTTATTGCGCTAAAGTCGCTTACAGCTGGTTACACAGGAGGCGCACCGCTTTTCGCCATGACCGCCATTGAAACCGATCTTCTGCAGTTGGCTTACCCTCCGCGGCTCGATCTGGGACCGCAACTTACCCACGAACAGTTAATGAGCTCCATGCAGGCCACCATGGCCCGGCATAAGGGTGGGCCGGTCTGGCTATTTGCGTATGGTTCATTGATTTGGCGGCCGGAATGCTCGTCGACCGAGCGGGTACGGGCCCGGGTCCACGGATATCACCGTGGCCTGTATTTGTGGTCCCACGAGCACCGTGGTACGCCGGAATTGCCGGGGTTGGTATTCGGTTTGGATCGCGGTGGGTCATGCAGCGGGTTTGCTTATCGCTTGCCGGAAGATCAGCTGGAAGCCTCGCTGTATGCCTTGTGGCAGCGCGAGATGCCTTATCCCTCGTACCGGCCGCATTGGCTCAGTTGTCGGTTGGAGGATGGCACGCAGGTGCAAGCGCTGGGGTTTGTGTTGGAGCGGCATTTGCCCAGCTACGCCGGCAACTTACCTGATATCGTGCTTAACCATGTGCTGCAAAGCGCGAGTGGGCGTTACGGTACGACCCGCGATTATGTCGAGCAGACCGTCAACGCCCTGCGCAGCCACGCCATGCCAGATAAAAACCTGGAGGCGCGGCTCAAGCGGTGTGCAAAAGGATGCTCAGGCGCTTAACGGGCCGAGCTGACACTGTTGGTGTGCCACAGGGTCGGGATCAGGAATGCGATGGCCAGCAGGCACGCGCCGATCAGCAGCACAAAGCCGCCGTCCCAGCCGAAATGGTCAACGGTGTAGCCCATGGCCGCACTTGCCGCCACCGAGCCGCCCAGGTAACCGAACAGACCCGTGAAACCCGCGGCGGTGCCGGCGGCTTTCTTCGGTGCCAGCTCCAGCGCCTGCAGGCCGATCAGCATTACCGGGCCATAGATCAGGAAGCCGATCGAGACCAGCGCAATCATGTCCACCGTCGGATTGCCCGGCGGGTTGAGCCAGTACACCAGCGTCGCCACGGTCACCAGGCCCATGAACACAATGCCGGTCAGGCCACGGTTGCCACGGAAGATTTTGTCCGACATCCAGCCGCACAGCAGCGTGCCCGGGATACCCGCCCACTCATAGAAGAAGTAAGCCCACGAGGATTTATCCACCGTGAAGTGTTTGGCTTCCTTGAGATAAGTCGGTGCCCAGTCCAGTACGCCATAGCGCAGCAGGTAGACGAATACGTTGGCGAAGGCGATGTACCAGAGCATTTTGTTGCGCAGCACATATTTGACGAAGATTTCCTTGGCGCTGAATTCGTCTTCGTGGCTGGCGTTGTAGCCTTCGGGATAGTCGTTCTTGTATTGCTCGATAGGCGGCAGGCCAACCGATTGTGGGGTGTCACGCATCGTGATGAACGCAAACGCCGCCACTGCCAAGGCCACCGTGGCAGGCACGTAGAATGCCGCGTGCCAATCGTTGAACCAGGCCATGCCCAGCAAGAACAGCGGGCCGATCAGGCCGCCGCCGACGTTGTGCGCCACGTTCCACACCGACACCACGCCGCCGCGTTCTTTCTGCGACCACCAATGCACCATGGTGCGCCCGCTCGGCGGCCAACCCATGCCCTGGGCCCAGCCGTTGATGAACAGCAATATGAACATCATGGTCACGCTGGACGTCGCCCAAGGCGCGAAACCGAAAATGAACATCACGCCCGCCGAGACCAACAGGCCAAAGGGCAAAAAGTAGCGCGGGTTGGAACGGTCGGATACCAGGCCCATCAGGAACTTGGACAGGCCGTAGGCAATCGCGATAGCCGACATCGCCAAGCCCAGTTCGCCGCGGCTGTAACCGTCTTCGATCAGGTAAGGCATGGCCAGGGAGAAGTTTTTGCGCAGCAGGTAGTACCCGGCATAACCGAAGAAAATGCCAGCGAAGATCTGCCAGCGTAGACGTCGGTAAGTACTGTCGATTTTTTCTTCAGGCAGGGGCGCCTGGTGCGCGGCAGGACGAAAGAAAGCAAACATTCAAGAGCTCCAGATTTCTTGTTTTGACTGCGGATGCGAATGTTACAGTTTCGTTACCGAAAATAGCATCGCCTCTTGAGGTCAAACACAGGAAAACGGCGTAACTGCATGTTCTTTTATGAACATGCCGCAAATAGGCAGGTTTATGTCGTTTTAGGCTTTTCTAGGAAATGTGGGGGGATTGCCCCTCCCACATTACTCACATTCAGATGGCGATCAGCGGGTCTGGACGACGACCTTCCCGACAGCCTTGCGCTGCCCAAGATCGTTGATAGCCTGGGCCGCCTGTTCCAGCGGATACACCTGCGACACCAGCGGCTTGAGCTTGCCCTCGGCATACCAGCCAAACAATTGCTGGAAATTCGCCGCGTTATCCTGCGGCTGGCGCTGAGCGAAGGAGCCCCAGAACACGCCGACCACCGCCGCGCCTTTAAGCAGCGCCAGGTTCACCGGCAGCTCGGGAATGCGCCCGCTGGCAAACCCCACCACCAGCAGGCGGCCGTTCCAGGCAATCGCGCGAATAGCCTGGTCAAACAGGTCGCCGCCCACTGGGTCGTAGATCACATCCGCGCCATTGCCGTCGGTGAGGCGCTTGATCTCATCCTTCAGGCTGGCTTCGCTGTAATTGATCAATTCGTCGGCGCCCGCAGCCTTGGCGATTGCGAGCTTGTCGGCGCTGCTGGCGGCAGCAATCACCCGGGCGCCCATGGCTTTGCCGATTTCCACCGCGGCCAGGCCCACGCCACCGGAGGCACCGAGCACCAGCAGGGTTTCGCCGGGTTGCAGGTGGGCCCGTTGTTTGAGCGCGTGCATTGAGGTGCCGTAGGTCATGCTGAACGCGGCGGCGGTGTTGAAATCCATGCTGGCAGGGATCGGCAGCACGTTATAGCCGGGCACTGCGACCTGTTCGGCAAAGCTGCCCCAGCCGGTCAAGGCCATGACCCGATCGCCGACCTTCAAGTGGCTGACTTTCTCCCCCACTTCGCTGACCACCCCTGCGGCTTCACCACCCGGCGAGAACGGAAAGGGCGGTTTGAACTGGTATTTGCCCTCGATAATCAGCGTGTCCGGGAAGTTGACCCCGGCGGCATGCACGTCCAGCAGGATTTCGTTTTTCTTGATCGCCGGGCTGGCGACATCTTCCAGCACCAGGGTTTCGGCGGGGCCGAAGGCTTTGCACAGCACAGCTTTCATCGGACTATTCCTTTTGGCGTCGTGGCCGATAAGTGTAGGAGGGCAGGCCCCAGGGTCAACAAGCATGCCCCGGCCTGATAAGTGGCCATAAGCTTGTGCTCAGCCTTGCTAGCGTTATGCTACCGGGCACCGAATGTGAGGAATGAATTGTGAAAGCGCGGATTCTGTTGATGCTGGCCCTGATCCTGCCGATGGCGGTACAGGCCGAAGAAGCCAAGGAAGGCAAAGAGGGCGAGGCGCCGAAAGTCAGCTATATCAGCTTGAGCCCGCCGTTCGTGGGTAATTACGGCCTGGATGGCACGGCGAAACTCAAGGTGTTCAAGGCCGACATCGCCCTGCGCGTGACCGGCACCGAAGCCGCCGCCGCCGTTAAAGCCAACGACGCGTTGATCCGCAACCAACTGGTGGCGTTGTTCACCCAGCAGACCAACGAGGCGATGAGCACCGTGGAGGGCAAGGAAAAACTGCGCCAGGAAGCCCTGAAGCAAACCCAGCAAGTGATGAACGACGAGACCGGCAAGCCCATGGTCGAAGACCTGTTGTTCAACAACTTGATCATCCAGTAAGCGCGCCAGGTGCGCGGTCTCAGGACGCCAGGCTCTTCCTGAACCGCGCCAGCGCCACGGCGAAAAACAGCAGGCCGATTCCCGCCAGCGCCAGCAAATCCGGCCATACCACGCTTACCCCCGCATCGCGGAATAGAATCGCCGCGCTCAAACTCACAAAATGCGTCGACGGCGAGCCCTGCATCACCCATTGCAGCCACTCCGGCATGCTGTCCAAAGGCGTGCTGCCGCCTGATAGCAACAGCATCGGGATGATCACCGGAATCGCCAGCAGCCCGAATTGCGGGGTCGAGCGGGCGAGGGTGGCGAGGAAAATCCCCAGCGCCGTACTGGCGAACAGGTACAACGCCGTCACAAACAGAAACAACCCCAATGAGCCGGCCAGCGGCACACCCAGCAAGCCTTTGACCACCACTTCCAATGACACCCACGTGCACAGCACCACTACCAGCATGTTGCTCCAGATTTTTGCCAGCATGATTTCCAGCGCCGTCAGGGGCAGCACCAGCAAATGGTCGAGCGTGCCGTGTTCGCGTTCGCGCAGCAGGGCGGTGCCGGTCAGCACGATGGCCAGGATGGTGATGTTGTTGACGATCTGGATCACTGCCAAAAACCAGCCGCCTTCCAGGTTGGGGTTGAACAGCGAGCGGGTGGTCAGCAGCGCCGGTGTCTGTGCGGCGGCATCGGCCTGGCCGCTGTAGCTCAACAATTCGCGCTGGAAAATCCTGCCAATGTAACCGGCACCCATGAATGCCTGGCTCATGGCCGTTGCATCCACGTTGACCTGCACGCTGGGTTGGCGCCCGGCCAGCAAGTCGGCTTGAAAATTGGCCGGCACATTGATCACGAACGTGTACTCGCCGCTGTCCATGGCCTTGTCCAACAGGTGGTAAGGCAACGGCGCTGGCGTCTGGAACTCCGGCGGTTGCAGTGCTTCGCCCAGTTGTCGGGACAGGGCACTGTGGTCTTCATCCACCAGCGCCACGCTGGCGTTATGCACACCGATCACTGAGCCGGCGGCGGGCATATAGATGGCCACGGTGAACGCGTAGAACAGAAACAGCAGCAGTACGCTGTCGTGGCGCAGGCTGGTGAGTTCTTTCAGGCCCAAGCGCAGGATGTGCGCGAACTTATGCATCAGACCTCCTGCTTCTTGAGCATGACCAGGCTCAACCCGGTGAACCCGACAAAGAACCCGAACAGCGCCAGGCATTGCGGCCACAGCTGGCGCAGATCCAGAGCCTTGGTAAAGGTGCCCACCGCGATATCCAAAAAGTGCCCGGCCGGAAACAGCATGCCCATCAGCGCCGCGGCGCCTTCCAGGGATGAGCGCGGCACGATCAGCCCGGAGAACTGGATGGTCGGCAGGCTGGTGATGATCATCGTGCCGAGGATCGCCGCGATCTGGGTGCGTGTGAATGCAGAAATCAGCAGGCCCATGCTGGTGGTGGCCAGCACATACAGCAGCCCACCGAACGCCAGCGTCAGGCCGCTGCCCTTGAACGGCACGCCAAACAGCCAGCGGTTCATGGCCACCAGCACGGCCAGGTTGACCAGACTCACCACCAGGTATGGCGCCTGTTTGCCCAGCAGAAACTCCAGGCGCGTCAGGGGTGTTGCGTAAAAATTAGTGATCGAGCCCAGCTCTTTTTCCCGCACGATGCCCAACGCGGTAAGCATGGCCGGGATAAACGCCAGGATCAGTGCCATCACCCCAGGGCCGATGGCGTTCACGCTGACCACGTCCTGGTTGTAGCGAAAGCGGGTTTCGAGTTTGGCGGCGCCCTGGCTGCCGCGCGGCAGGCTGCTCAGCTCGGCCAATTGCTGGAGATTGCCCAGGTGTACGGCTTCGACATAGTTACGGCTGGTTTCCGCGCGGAACGGCATGCCGCCGTCGAGCCATGCGGCCACCGTGGGTTGGCGCCCGGCGTACAGGTCGCGGCCAAAGCCCGGTGGGATTTCCAATGCCAGTTTGATTTCCGAGCGTTGCAGGCGCCGGTGCAGTTCGTTCGCATCTTGAATGGGCGGTCGTTCGGCGAAATAGCGCGAGCTGCGAAACGCTTCCAAGTAGGCGCGACTTTGCGGGGTCTGGTCTTGGTCATAAACGGCGAACGCCAGGTTTTCCACATCCAGGGAAATGCCGTAGCCAAAGATCACCATCATGAACATCGCCCCGAGCAGCGCGAAGGCCATGCGCACTTTGTCGCGCAACAGCTCTTTGCCTTCACGGCTGGCCACCGCCAACAGGCGCGCCAGGCTGAAGCCGCGCTTGCTCTGCGGCGGTGCGCTGGCTTCGCTGGCGGTTTGGCTCGGCGCGGCGGGTTCGGCTTCGCCTTGAGCCTGCTCCAGGCAGGTGACGAACGCGGCTTCCAGGGTCTCGCCCTTGAATTGTTGTTGCAGCGCGTGCGGCGTGTCGCAGGCCAGCACTTTACCTGCGTGCATCAGTGAGATGCGGTCGCAGCGCTGGGCCTCGTTCATGAAGTGGGTGGACAGAAATATCGTCACCCCTTGCTCGCGGGACAGCTCGATCAGCAACCGCCAGAAATCATCCCGGGCGGCCGGGTCGACGCCGGAGGTCGGCTCATCGAGGATCAGCACTTCCGGGCGATGCAGCACCGCGACCGCCAGGGACAGGCGCTGACGCAGGCCCAGGGGTAACTCCCCCGACGGTTGCCCGGCCACGTCGCCCAACTCGAAGCGTTGGATCAGTTCGTCGATGCGCGGGCCGCTGTCGGCCTTGGGCAAGTCGAACAGTTGGGCGTGCAGCGCCAGGTTCTGGCGCACGCTGAGTTCGCCATACAGGGAAAAACTCTGGGACATGAACCCCACGCGCTTGCGGGTGGCCAGGTCTTTGGCGTCCACCGTCTTGCCCAACAGTTTCGCGCTGCCTTCAGTGGCGGGCATCAGCCCAGTGAGGACCTTCATGGTGGTGGTCTTGCCGCAGCCGTTGGAACCGAGGAAACCGAAGATTTCCCCTCGGCCAATCGCGAAGCTGACCTTGTTGACCGCAGTGAAGTCGCCAAAGCGCAGGGTCAAGTCGTGGGCCTCGATGGCGATGTCGGCGCTGGTGCTTTCCCTCGGTGGAATCACCAGCGGCGGTTTGTCGTGAGCGCCGTCGCCCTGAAAGTGGGTGAATGCTTCATCCAATTTTCCGCTGGGAGTGGCGGCGGCCAGTTCACGGCTCAAGCCATTGGCGATCAGCGTGCCGCGATCAAGCATCAGGCAGTGTTCGAACTGCTCGGCTTCTTCCATGTAGGCGGTGGCGACCAGCAGCGTCAGTTGCGGACGTTCGCCGCGCACCGTTTCGACCAGTTCCCAGAAACGTCGGCGCGACAGCGGGTCGACACCAGTGGTGGGCTCGTCGAGGATCAGCAGGTCTGGTTCATGGATCAACGCGCAGCACAGGCCGAGCTTTTGTTTCATCCCGCCGGACAGCTTGCCGGCAGGGCGCTCGGCGAAGCGTTCAAGGTCGGTGGCCAGCAGCAGGCTGTGCATGCGCTGGTCACACTCGGCCTTCGACAACCCGAACAGAGTGGCGAAGAAGCGAATGTTTTCGCAGATGGACAGCTCGGGGTACAGGTTGCCGCCCAGTCCCTGGGGCATGAAGGCGATGCGCGGGTACAAGCTGTTGCGGTGGCGGCGGTCGGTGATGGCGCCGCCGAGTACGTCGAGCTGGCCGTCCTGCAGCTTTTTAACCCCGGCAATCAAGCCCAGCAAGCTGGACTTGCCCGCGCCGTCCGGGCCAATCAGCCCGCAACGCGTACCGGCGGGCAGGCTGAAGGCTATATCGACCAGCGCCTGTTGCTGGCCATAGCGGTGGTTGATCCCCGTGGCGTGCAGCGCCAGGCCGGTCATTGCAGGTTGGCCGGCCAGTCTATGTCGGCCGTGCGCACGTAACCTGCGCCCGGCATGCCGGGTTTGGCTTGGGGCACGGCGCTGGGTTGGGTCAGGCGCAGCTTGACGCGGAACACCAGTTTTTGCCGCTCATCGCGGGTTTCCACTTCTTTGGGGGTGAACTGCGATTTGGCCGCGACAAAGGTGATTTTCGCCGGCAGCGCTTGCTGGGGCAGGGCATCGAGCAGGATGCGGGCGTCGCTGCCCACCGTCAGGCGACCGGTCACCGACGCGGGCAAATACAGGTTCATGTATTGATCTTCGGGATCGATCAGCAGCAACACGCGGCCACCGGCACCCAGCACTTCACCGGGCTCGGCCAGGCGCAGTTGAATGATGCCGTCGATGGGGGCGCGCAGGCTGCTGTCATCGATTTCGCTGCTGAGTTGGGCCACCTGCGCCTGGGCGGCGCCGATGGCGGCCTTGGCCGAATTGACCTGGGCCTGTGCGGCGACTACGGCCGCATTGCCGGTGTTGTGCCGCGCCTGTTGCTGATCGATCAGTTGGCTGCTGGCGAAGCCGCGCTTGTACAGCTCTTGGGTGCGCTTGAGTTCCTGGTTGGCCAGCAACTGTTCGCTCTGGCGCAATTGCACATTGGCTTCGGCGGCGGCGAGATTTTCCTTGGCGCGCAACACTTCGGCTTCGGCCTGGGCGCGCTGGGCCTCCAGCGTGCGGGTGTCCATGCGCGCCAGCAATTGGCCCTTGAGCACCTTGTCGCCTTCGTCCACCCGCACTTCGGCCAGGCGACCGGGAATTTTGGCGGCGATCTGCACTTCGGTGGATTCCAGGCGACCATTGCCCATGCTCAGGCCTTCGGGCAGGCGGTCTTGAGTGGATTTCCAGTAACCGAACCCGCCGGCGGCGAGCAGCAATGCGATCAGGAGTGTGGCAAACAACTGAGAGGCGCGATGGTTCGTCGACATGGAAGCATCCTGCGGCGTTAGCGTCCTAGTTTGACGGTATTGCCGCTGTGGGCGTTGATACCGGTCAAATGAAGCGCAAGCCTAGCGCGATTGCGGCCCAAGCGCATGCGTCGCGAGCGTGACTGTAGGGTTCTGGCGCCTAGCGCAGTGCCAGTACGGCGGCCCATTGCTCGGCGGTCACCGGCATGACCGAGAGGCGGCTGCCTTTTTGCACCAGGGGCAGTTCGGCGAGTGCCGCCTGCTGTTTCAGGTAACCCAGGCCCAGCACCTTGGGGAAGGTCTGGACATGGGCGACCGTGATCGCGCTCCACGGGTTTTTCTCCGGGCTGGCCTTGGCGTCGAAGTAATGACTGTCGGGCTCCAGTGCGGTCGGGTCCGGGTAGGCCGCCTCAATGATTTTGCCGATGCCGGCGATGCCCGGTTCGGGGCAGCTGGAATGGTAAAAGAAGAATTCGTCACCCACCGCCATGGCGCGCAGAAAGTTACGTGCCTGATAGTTGCGCACCCCATCCCAGCGGGCTTTTCCGAGTTTTTCCAGGCCCCTGATGGACAGTTCGTCGGGCTCGGATTTCATCAGCCAGTAGGCCATCTTTAGGCTCCTCAAACAGGCATTGGGCAAGTTGTCGGGCAATTGCCGTACAAACCGACAGTCGGTTGGCGTCAAGGTTTGCGTGTTGGTTCACGTTAACGCAAAATGCCGGGATTTTAAGCTTGACTCAGCTGCAACGGACTACTTTGGAACGTTGTTGTCATCGTGTACGAGGTGCCTGAAGGGGGGCAATCGATGCAACGTAAACCGGATTTACTATGGATATTGGTTATTTTGTTTGGTCTGGGCGTCGTGACCACCGGCTATGCGCAAAGTTTGTGGTCGAACAAGACCGATGCCCCAGTTGAATTGTCACCAGTGCAACAACAGTACAAGCGTTAATACGACTTCAAGGCGTCGCTGATTCCAGCGACGCTTCTGCGATATACCATTGCTTATTCGTCACCGTGCCAGCCATCGGCACATCCCAACTTGCCTGCGCCAACCGATCGACTTTCTGACATTCATGGGCCAGGCCCAGCAACGTCGGCTTGCGCCAGCGCTGGCGGCGTGCGAGGTACGCCAGGCTGCGGTCATAGAAACCCCCACCCATACCCAGGCGGCCACCTTCATCGTCGAATCCCACCAGCGGCATCAGCACCAGGTCCAGCGCCCACACCTTGCGTTGCCGGCGGATATTCACCCGTGGCTCCAGGATGCGAAAGCGATTGGGCAGCAGCTTTTCCCCGGGGCGCACACGCTGGAATACCATCTTCGTGCGCGGCCAAGCGCTAAGCACCGGCAGATACGTGGCTTTGCCCCGGCGCTGCGCAGCACGCAGCAGCAGGCTCGGATCGATTTCACCGTCGGTGGGCAGGTAAAGGGAGATATGTTTGGCCCGGCGAAACAGCGGGTGCTGTGCCAGCTGCCGGTACAGGCCCTGAGCGGCCTGGCGTTGCTCGCTCGGCGTGAGGGCGCGGCGGGCCTTGCGCAACAGGCGTCGAAGTTGCGGACGGGAAAGCGGCGCAGTTTCGGTCATGGCTTTTCGGCTCATAAAACAATGCCAGTCCTGGGACTGGCATTGAGTTTTGGAATTCAGGCTCCCCGACAGAGCCGCTGTCGACTTAGCCCTTGAACCCGAAAGTTCAAGGTGGAAGAAGCAGTAGGCTTTAAGGCTTTCCGTCTAGCGGACATGCACACCAGCCCAACGTGCAACTTCCAGGGTAGTGCGAATCGGCTCAGGGACATCGCCGACTGGCAAACACGCCAGGGAGTGAGGGCGAGTATACCTTAAACAGACGCGGCAATCAGCCCTTGGGTGCATCCGAGTCGCTGGCAAGCGCCAGATCCACGCGTTCCAGCAGGTCACGCACTTGCTCGCGCGTCGAGCCGCTGGCCTGTACGTCCGGGCGTTCCTGCTTGTGCAACAAGTCATGGGTAATGTTCAGCGCAGCCATCACAGCGATGCGGTCGGCGCCGATGACTTTGCCGCTGCTGCGGATTTCACGCATCTTGCCATCCAGGTAGCGGGCGGCGCTCACCAGGTTGTTGCGCTCTTCCTGGGGGCAGATGATCGAATACTCTTTATCCAGGATCTGCACGGTGACGCTATTGCTTGAACTCATGAGTCTTGCTCCAGGGCCTTCAGGCGCGAAATCATCGATTCGACCTTACGCCGGGCGATTTCGTTTTTTTCAATGAGGTGAGCGCGTTCCTCGCGCCAGGTCTTTTCCTGAGCTAATAGGAGTCTGTTTTGACTCTTAAGTTGCTCGACCCGAGTAATTAGCAGCTCGAGTCTGGCCATCAGCGCTTGCAGGTCGGTGTCTTCCATTGGGTTCCACTGGATTTGTCTGATGAATGGCAACTGCAGGATAAACGATCTGACGCCCTTGATAGTCGGGTGCGTCTGCCGGTGCTAGGATACAGCGCTTCATTCTAGACATCGCGCCGCCTGGCGCCTAGCTCATCATGCCCATTAAGAATTCCCCATACGACGCTTTCTCCGCTCTGCTGAACGCCAGCGGCCACCCTTGCTCCCCGGCCGAACTGCACGGCGTGCTGTTGGGCCGCAGTTGCACCGGTGTCGGCTTCGACCCCGACAACTGGTTGGCCGATGTGGCCGAACTGTTGGAAAAAGAGCCCGAAGATAACGTGCGCAATGCGCTGGTCGGCCTGCAGGAAATGGTCAAGGGCGAACTGACCGGTGATGACATCACCGTGGTCCTGCTGCTGCCGACTGACGACGCACCGCTGGCCGACCGCGCCGCAGCGCTGGGCCAATGGTGCCAGGGCTTTCTCCACGGTTTCGGCGTGAACGCCGCCGGCCTGGAGCTGAGCACCGACGCCAAGGAAGTGTTGCAGGACCTGGCCGCCATCTCTCAGGTGCAAGACGCTCTGGAAGAGTCCGAGGACGGCGAAAGCGATTACATGGAAGTGATGGAATACTTGCGCGTCGCGCCGCTGCTGCTGTTCACCGAGACCAAGAAATCCGCTGAACCTGCCGCGCCCAAGCCGTCGCTGCACTGAGAAAGGAAGCCCATCTGCCCATGATCCATATCCCCAAAGCGGAATACACCCGACGCCGCAAGGCGCTCATGGCGCAGATGGAACCCAACAGCATCGCGATCCTGCCAGCCGCCGCCGTAGCTATCCGCAATCGCGATGTGGAGCATGTTTACCGCCAGGACAGCGACTTCCAATACCTGAGCGGTTTCCCGGAACCAGAAGCAGTCATTGTGCTGATGCCCGGTCGTCAACATGGCGAGTACGTGCTGTTTTGCCGCGAGCGCAATGCCGAACGCGAGCTGTGGGACGGCCTGCGCGCCGGCACTGAAGGCGCGGTCCGTGACTTTGGCGCCGACGACGCCTTCCCCATCACCGATATCGACGACATCCTGCCGGGCCTCATTGAGGGCCGCGACCGCGTGTACTCGGCCATGGGCAGCAATGCCGAATTCGACCGGCATTTGATGGAATGGATCAACGTGATCCGCTCCAAGGCCCACCTGGGTGCCCAGCCCCCGAACGAATTCGTTGCCCTGGATCATTTGCTCCACGACATGCGCCTGTATAAATCGGCGGCGGAACTGAAGGTGATGCGCGAAGCTGCACGGATTTCCTGCGCCGCCCATGTGCGAGCGATGCAGGCCAGCCGCGCTGGTTTGTACGAGTTCAGCCTGGAAGCCGAGCTGGACTACGAGTTCCGCAAGGGCGGCGCAAAGATGCCGGCCTATGGGTCTATCGTCGCTGCTGGTCGCAACAGCTGCATCCTGCACTACCAGCAAAATGACGCACTGCTCAAGGACGGCGATCTGGTGTTGATCGACGCCGGTTGTGAAATCGACTGCTACGCCAGCGATATCACCCGCACCTGGCCGGTCAATGGCCGGTTTTCGCCGGAGCAGAAGGCGATCTATGAAATCGTGCTGGCCTCCCAGGAGGCCGCGTTTGCGCAGATCGCCCCCAACAAGCATTGGAACCAGGCCCATGAGGCCACCGTGCAGGTGATCACCGCCGGGCTGGTGACGCTGGGGTTGTTGCAAGGAGATGTCGACGAATTGATCGCCAGCGAAGCGTACAAAGCTTTCTATATGCACCGCGCCGGCCATTGGCTGGGCATGGATGTGCACGATGTGGGCGAGTACAAAGTGGGCGGTGAGTGGCGCGTGCTGGAAGTCGGCATGGCGCTGACGGTGGAACCGGGGATTTATATTTCGCCGGACAACCAGAACGTGGCAAAGAAATGGCGTGGCATTGGCGTGCGCATCGAGGACGACGTGGTGGTGACCAAGCAAGGCTGTGAAATCCTGACCGGCGGCGTGCCCAAGACCGTCGCCGATATCGAAGCATTGATGGCGGCCGCCCGATGAGCCGGGTCAACCTGGCGATTATCGGCGGCGGCTTGGTGGGCGCCAGCCTGGCGCTGGCGTTGCAGGCCGGGGCCAAGGCGCGCGGTTGGAAGATCGTGCTGATCGAACCGTTCGCCCCCGGCGACAGTTACCAGCCCAGCTACGACGCGCGCTCCTCGGCGCTGTCGTTTGGCGCTCGGCAGATCTACCAGCGGCTGGGCCTGTGGCAGGCCATTGCCCGCCGCGCCGAGCCGATCAAGCAGATTCATGTGTCGGACCGTGGGCGTTTTTCCACTGCGCGCTTGTCCGCCATGGAAGAGGGCGTGCCGGCCTTGGGCTATGTGGTGGAAAACGCCTGGCTGGGCCAGTGCCTGTGGCAAGGCCTGGACAGCGACGTGGTGAGCTGGCGCTGCCCCGCGCAAGTTACCCGCATGGTGCCGCTGCCCGATGGCTATCGCCTGACCCTCGACGATGAAACCGAGCTGGAGTGCGACTTGGCCGTGCTGGCCGATGGCGGCCGTTCCGGTTTGCGCGAGCAACTGGGCGTCGGCGTGAAAACCCGGCCCTACAACCAGAGTGCGTTGATCGCCAATATCACCCCTAGTGAAGCCCATAACGGCGAAGCCTTCGAGCGCTTCACCGATGATGGTCCGATGGCTTTGCTGCCGTTGCCGGACAACCGCTGCGCGCTGGTGTGGACCCGTGTCGGCATGGACGCCCAGCGCCTGGCCGACCTTGACGAGCGCAGTTTTCTCAGCGAGTTGCAGGGCGTGTTCGGCTATCGCCTGGGCACACTCAAGCAGGTTGGCGCGCGTCATCTGTATCCGCTGACGTTGGTGGAAGCCGAAGAACAAGTGCGCTCGCACCTGGCCATAATCGGCAACGCCGCCCACAGCCTGCACCCGATTGCCGGACAGGGTTTCAACCTGTCCCTACGTGACGCCCATGCTTTAGCCGAAGCGCTGCTGGCTGGGCCGGCCGTGCCAGGCGATCTGGCGACCCTGCAAGCCTATCGTGACCGCCAACGTATGGACCAGAAGCTTACCGTGGGCTTCTCCGACCAGGTCACGCGCTTGTTCGGCAGCGCGCAACCCTTGGTGGCGCTGGGCCGCAATGTGGGCCTGCTGGGCCTGGATCTTCTACCGCCGGCCAAGCGCTGGTTTGCCCGTCAGGCCATGGGCCTGGGTACGCGCCCCGATGCGTAACTGGCTGATCGAGCGCCTGGGCAAGGCGCGCCTGTTGCGCTGGGTCATGACCCTGTACCCGCCGTACCTGGGCGCGGGCATCAGCGTGCAGCACATGAGCGCCGACTTTCGGCACGTCAAAGTGCGTATGGGCCTGGGGTGGTACAACCGCAATTATGTGGGAACGCAATTCGGCGGCAGCCTGTATTCGATGGTCGACCCGTTCTACATGCTGATGCTCATGGAGAACCTGGGGCGCGATTACATCGTCTGGGACAAAGCGGCCAGCATCGATTTCATCTCGCCGGGTAAAGGCCCGGTGTATGCCGAGTTTTTTATCGACGACACCTTGCTCGACGAGGTGCGTCGCCAGACCGAAGGGGGCGAGAAATACTTGCCCCACCTCAAGGTCCAGATTCATGACGGCTCCGGCACCCTGGTGGCGCGAGTCGACAAAACCCTTTACGTGCGGCGCAAGCCGCCAGCGAGACAGGCTTAAAGCATGGACATGCGCGCAGATGTGCTGATTGTCGGGGCCGGAATGGTCGGAAGCGCCCTGGCGCTGGCGTTGCAAGGCAGCGGCCTACAGGTGCTGCTGCTCGATGGCAGCCCGCTGAGTGTCAAGCCGTTCGACCGCGACGCGGCGTTCGAACCCCGTGTGAGCGCGTTGTCGGCCGCCAGCCAGCGCATTCTCGAGCGACTGGGTGCCTGGGACGGCATCGCCTCGCGCCGCGCCAGCCCCTATGGCCAGATGCAGGTGTGGGACGGCAGTGGCACGGGGCAGATCCACTTTTCGGCGGCCAGCGTGCACGCCGAGGTGCTCGGGCATATCGTCGAGAACCGCGTGGTTCAGGACGCTTTGCTCGACCGCCTGCACGACTGCGACCTCGGGCTTTTGGCCAATGCGCGACTTGAGCAGATGCGGCGCTCCGGCGATGAATGGCTGCTGACCCTGGCCGATGGCCGCACGCTGCGGGCGCCGCTGGTGGTGGCTGCCGACGGAGCAAACTCCGCCGTTCGCCGCCTCACAGGCACCGCGACCCGTGAGTGGGATTACCTGCATCACGCCATCGTCACCAGCGTGCGCAGCAGCCAGCCGCACCAGCGCACGGCCTGGCAGCGCTTTACCGATACCGGCCCCCTGGCGTTTTTGCCGCTGGAGCGTGACGGCCAGCAGGATTGGTGCTCGATTGTCTGGTCGACCACGCCGACTGAAGCCGAACGCTTGATGGCATTGGATGAAGACAGCTTCTGCCTTGAACTGGAGCGCGCCTTCGAAGGCCGCCTGGGCAGCGTGGTGAGCGCCGACCCGCGGGTGTGCGTGCCATTGCGCCAGCGCCATGCCAAACGCTACGTGGCTGAAGGCCTGGCGCTGATCGGCGATGCCGCCCACGTCATCCATCCGCTGGCGGGGCAGGGCGTGAACCTGGGGTTTCTCGACGCGGCGGTGCTGGCCGAAGTGCTACTGGCGGCCACTGAGCGCGGTGAGCGCCTGGCGGATGTGAAAGTGCTGAGCCGCTACGAGCGGCGCCGCATGCCGCATAACCTGGCGCTGATGGCCTCGATGGAGGGATTCGAGCGGTTGTTCCAGGCCGACCAACTGCCGCTGCGCTGGTTGCGCAATGCGGGCTTGAAAATGGTCGACCAGATGCCGGAAGCCAAAGCGCTGTTCGTGCGTCAGGCCCTGGGCTTAAGCGGGGACTTGCCGGAGTTGGCCAGGCCCTGAACGGGTCGTGCAACATCTGGTAACGCCTCCGCCGAGCGATTGATTGAGGTACCAAATGTGAGTCCTTATCATTTGCCCTCTATTTGCAAATGAGAGACCGCCCCCATGCTGGTACCCAAGCGCCTCCTGACTGCCCTGGCACTTACGCTCGTCGGCACCTGCGCCGCGCAGGCCGCTGATGAGGTGGTGGTCTACTCCTCGCGCATCGACGAACTGATCAAGCCGGTGTTCGACGCCTATACCCAAAAGACCGGCGTGAAGGTGAAGTTCATTACCGATAAGGAAGCCCCGCTGATGCAGCGCATCAAGGCCGAGGGTGAAAACGCCACCGCCGATCTGTTGCTCACCGTCGACGCCGGCAACCTCTGGCAAGCCGAGCAAATGGGCATCCTGCAACCGTTCACCTCCCCGGTGATCGACAAGAACATTCCCCTTCAATACCGCTCATCGGCTCATGCCTGGACCGGCTTGAGCCTGCGCGCGCGGACCATCGCGTACTCCACCGACCGGGTCAAACCCAGCGATCTGACCACCTACGAAGCCCTGGCAGACAAGCAGTGGGAAGGCCGCCTGTGCCTGCGCACGGCGAAAAAGGTCTACAACCAGTCCCTGACCGCGACCCTGATCGAAACCCACGGCGCGGCCAAGACCGAAGAAATCATCAAGGGCTGGGTCAATAACCTGTCTACCGACGTGTTCTCCGATGACATCGCCGTGTTGGAGGCCATCAATGCGGGCCAGTGCGATGTAGGCATCGTCAACACCTACTACTACGGCCGTCTGCACAAACAGAAGCCTGACCTGCCGGTAAAACTGTTCTGGCCCAACCAGGGCGACCGAGGCGTGCATGTGAACCTGTCTGGCATCGGCCTGACCAAATACGCGCCACATCCGGACGCGGCCAAGGCCCTGGTGGAGTGGATGACCACTCCTGAAGCACAGAGGATCTTCGCCGACGTGAACCAGGAGTTCCCGGCCAACCCGGCAGTGCCGCCGTCGGCCGAAGTGGCGACCTGGGGTAAGTTCGTTGCGGATACCCTGCCGGTGGAAGTCGCAGGTAAACGTCAGGCAGAAGCCATTCGGTTGATGGATCGCGCCGGCTGGAACTAAGTACAATTTGTAGGACGCCGCAGATTTAACTGTGGGAGGGGGCTTGCCCCCGATGGTGGTGGATCAGTCACTGATCAGTAGACTGACACTCCGCCATCGGGGGCAAGCCCCCTCCCACATTGGGTTGCGGTGATTTCAAGATATTCATTACCGAGAGCCCCCCTTTGGCCCACCCCGCCCAACGCCGCTGGTACCTGCCGGTCTTTACCGTCGCCGCCCTGGTGCTGCTGCCGCTGAGCGTGCTGGTGTTGTCCTGGCAAAGCATCGACGCGCAAATCTGGTCTCACCTCTGGGATACCCAGATGCCACGCCTGCTGGGCAATACCCTCACGTTGGTGCTGGGTGTGGGCGTAGGCGTGACGCTGCTGGGGGTTAGCCTGGCCTGGCTGACCAGTCTCTGCGAATTTCCCGGACGGCGCTGGCTCGACTGGGCATTGATGTTGCCTTTCGCCATTCCGGCTTATGTGCTGGCTTTTGTCTTTGTCGGCTTGCTGGACTTTTCGGGTCCGGTGCAGACGCTGCTGCGTGAGTGGTTCGGTACGGGCCTGCGCCTGCCCCGGGTGCGTTCCACCAGTGGCGTGATCATCGTGTTGGTGCTGGTGTTCTATCCCTATGTCTACCTATTGGCACGCACCGCGTTCCTGGCCCAGGGCAAGGGCTTGATGGAAGCCGCGCGGGTGCTGGGGCAATCGCCCTGGCAGGCGTTCTGGCGTGTGGCGCTGCCCATGGCGCGACCGGCAATCGGGGCGGGTGTGGCCCTGGCCCTGATGGAGACCCTGGCGGATTTTGGCGCCGTGTCGGTGTTCAACTTCGATACGTTCACCACCGCCATCTACAAGACGTGGTACGGATTTTTCAGCCTGTCCAGCGCAGCCCAGCTGGCTAGCTTGTTGCTGCTGGTGGTTATGCTGGTGCTCTACGGTGAGCGCCGCGCGCGAGGTGCCAGCCGCCCCAGCAATGAACGGCCGCGGAGCAAGGCGCTGTATCACCTGCGAGGGTTCAAAGCGGCGGCGGCGAGTACCTGGTGCGGGCTGGTATTTGCGTGCGCCTTTGTGATTCCGCTGCTGCAGCTGGTGGCTTGGTTCTGGCAACGCGGTCGCTTCGACCTGGATGAGCGCTACGCCGGCTTGATCGTCCACACCCTGTATCTCGGCGGTATCGCGGCGCTGATTACTGTGAGCGTGGCCTTGGTGCTGGCCTTCGCCAATCGTCTGTCGCCGACTCGGACGATTCGTTCCGGGATCAGCCTGGCCAATGTGGGCTATGCCTTGCCGGGGTCGGTGCTGGCGGTGTCGATCATGTTGGCCTTCAGCTATCTGGACCGCGAACTGGTGGTGCCGCTGTCTGGCTGGCTGGGCGGTGGGGGCAGACCGTTGCTGCTCGGTAGCCTCGCCGCGTTGGTGCTGGCGTATCTGGTGCGCTTCCTGGCGGTTGCGTTCGGGCCGTTGGAAAACAGCCTGGCGCGAATCCGTCCGTCGTTGCCGGAGGCTGCGCGCAGCCTGGGTGTGAGTGGTCCGCGACTGTTTTGCAAAGTGTATCTGCCGCTGTTGCTTCCCGGCGCCTTGAGCGCGGCGTTGTTGGTGTTTGTCGATGTGCTCAAGGAAATGCCCGCGACCCTGCTGATGCGCCCGTTCGGCTGGGACACGCTGGCGGTACGCGTGTTTGAAATGACCAGTGAGGGCGAGTGGGCGCGGGCCTCTCTGCCGGCATTGACGCTGGTGTTGGTGGGGCTGCTGCCGGTCATCGGGCTGATCCGTCGTTCAGCTCGGCAAATCGGTTAGGTGCCAGTCCTACGGCTTGCGGCTACAATGCGCGGCATTCGGTGCGGTCCATCCTTCGGATCGGCGCGCTGAGCGTCATGCAGACCTTGTCGTTCAAGGCCTCCAGCACGCTTGGTAACGCTGCGCACCTTCGCCAAGCCCGGAAGGAGAAACCCATGGGACAGCGTACGCCTCTGTATGACCTGCATCTCGCCCTCGGCGCGAAAATGGTCGATTTTGGCGGTTGGGATATGCCTTTGCACTACGGCTCGCAAGTTGAAGAGCACCATCAGGTGCGACGCGACTGCGGGGTGTTCGATGTATCTCATATGACCGTGATCGATGTCACAGGCCCCCAGGCCAAGGAATGGCTCCAGCACCTGCTGGCCAATGATGTCGGTCGTTTGCATGGCTGCGGCCATGCGTTGTACAGCGCCATGCTCAACGAGCGGGGCGGTGTGGTGGACGACATGATCGTGTACCGCACCGAAACCGGTTACCGGCTGGTGGTCAACGCCGCCACCCGTGACCAGGACATGGCCTGGATGCAGGCGCAACTGGGCGAGTACCAAGCGCAACTGCGTGAACGGCCGGAACTGGCGATGCTGGCCATTCAAGGCCCCCAGGCCCGGCATAAAATTGCCGAGCTGGTCACTCAGTCGCGTGGCGCCTTGATTCATCAACTCAAGCCTTTCGAAGGCCAGGCCGATGGCGATTGGTTTATCGCCCGCACGGGTTACACCGGCGAAGACGGCCTGGAAATTGTGCTGCCTGCCGATCAGGCGCCGGGTTTCTTCAACGACCTTGTTGGCGCCGGCATCTCGCCCATCGGCCTGGGCGCTCGTGACACGTTGCGCCTTGAGGCCGGTATGAACCTCTATGGCCAGGACATCCACCAAGACGTCTCGCCCCTGGCAGCCAATATGGCTTGGAGCATCGCCTGGGAGCCGGCCGAGCGCAATTTCATCGGTCGCGCCGCGCTGGAAGCAGAGCAGGCGGCGGGTGTGCAGTTCAAATTGGTGGGGCTGGTGCTGGAAGAACGTGGGGTTTTACGCGCTCATCAGGTGGTTCGTATCGCCAATGTTGGCGAAGGGGAGATCACCAGTGGTAGTTTCTCTCCTACGCTGAGCAAATCCATTGCCCTGGCGCGTGTACCGAAGGCAACCGCCGACCGGGCCGAAGTGGAAATCCGCGGCAAGTGGTACCCGGTTCGAGTGGTCAAACCGACCTTCGTACGTCATGGCAAAACCTTGATCTAACTATTCCGGCGGGCCAATGGCCGCTGACATTTCTTCTTGAGGACACAGACAATGAGCAATATCCCAGCCGACCTGCGTTTTGCCGAGAGTCATGAATGGGCCCGTTTGGAAGCTGACGGCACGGTGACCGTCGGTATTTCCGATCACGCCCAGGAAGCGTTGGGGGATGTGGTGTTTGTTGAGTTGGCTGAGGTGGGCGCCACGTTCGCGGCCGGTGGCCAGGCGGGGGTGGTTGAGTCGGTGAAAGCGGCTTCGGATATCTACGCCCCGATCGCAGGTGAAGTGACTGCCGTCAACGAGGAATTGAGCGGTAGCCCTGAACTGCTGAACTCCGACCCGTACGCGGCATGGATCTTCAAGCTCAAGCCAAGCAATCCGGCTGAGTTGGACAAGCTGCTGGATGCCGCCGGCTACAAAGCTTCCATCGGCGAATAACGCACGTCTCATGTGGGAGGGCGACAATTCCTTCCCACATTGAGCCGTGAGTGTTCAGCTCGCCGTCAAGACGGCCTTTACCGCCGCCACCGAGCGCTCCACATCCGCCTCCGTCATCGCCGTGAACATCGGCAACGACACGATCAAGCGCCCGACCTTTTCCGCCACCGGGAACATGCCTTCCTTGAACCCCTGCGCCCGATACAGGCTCAGCAGGTGGATCGGCGGGTAGTGATAGCCAATGCCAACACCGTGGGCCTGCATCCGCTCCATAAATGTGGCGCGGGCGGGCAAACCGTCCTGGCGTTCCGGCAGCACGAGTTGGAACAGGTGCCAGTTGCTGTTTTCGAAGTCGGCCGGCGGCAGTTGCGCCCCGTACTTTTCTTCGAAGTCACTGCCAAAACAGTTGAAGTAGTGACGCGCAAGATTCTGGCGATGGGCAGTGATCTGCTCGATATGAGCGAATTGTCCCAACCCAATGGCGGCAGCGATGTCGGTCATATTGAACTTGCCGCCTAGTACATCCACATCCAGACCGTCGAAGCCGGTACGGGTCACGCCCTGCAGGCGGTACTTTTCGGCCAGCCGCGCCTCATCGGCATTGTTCAGCACCAGGCAGCCGCCCTCGGAGCAGGTAATGTTCTTGTTTGCCTGGAAACTGAACGACACGAAATCTCCAGTGGCGCCGATGCGCTCGCCGTCCCAGGTAGAGCCCAGCGCCTGGGCGGCATCTTCGACGATACGCAAGTTGTACTTATTGGCCAGTGCATAAAGCATCGGCATGTCCAGCGGCAAACCGGCCAGATAGACAGGAATGATTGCCTTGGTGCGTGGTGTGATCGCGGCTTCCACCTGGGCCAGGTCGATATTACGGGTAACAGGGTCGATATCGGCGAATACCGGTGTGGCGCCGACTTCCAGAATGACGTTGGCGGTGGCTACCCAAGAGATCGGTGTAGTGATGACTTCATCGCCCGGCCCGATGCCCGCGATGCGCAAGGCAATCTCCATGGTGCAGGTGCCGGAGTTGAACGTGCGCACCGGACGGCCGCCAAAATATTCCGACAGTTGCGCCTCGAACGCCTGCACCTTCGGCCCACTGGTGATCCAGCCGGAGCGCAATACGTCGCCTACCGCCGAAATGGTGGCTTCATCGATGGTGGGTTTGGAAAACGGCAGGAAAGGCTGTTGGCTCATGACGATGACGGCATCCGTTCTGATTGGCGATGGTGGTGAGGCGTGTGCGCACCGGCATGGTTGCACGGTTCGACTGAATATAGCCTGTCGCCTGTGAATGAATCGTCACCTTACGGGCAAAAAAATGCCGCTTCAAAAGCGGCATTTTTCAGCGAGAAGCTATCACTCGGTGACAGCGTTTTTCGCGAGGATGGCGTTGGCCAACTCCATGTCCGTGGCTTGCAAGCCTGGGTTGTCGGCGCGGACTTTCTGCATTGCGGCCTCCAGGTAAGGGCCACGGATACCACCGTCGCTGGCTACGAAGCTGCCGGCGTCATCTTGAGCGGCGACCACCAGTTTGTGGTCTTTGAATGTCAGGTAGGTCGAGCCGGTGGTGGCACCGGAGGAGATGACATTGCGCCAGAAACTGTCGGCCATGGCTGAACCGACAGGAAGGGAAAGCACAGCGAGGGTTGCGACAGCATATTTGAGACGCATGATGGGTGACTCCGGGTGGGTGATCTGTACGTTTGGATCGTGGTTAGCCCAATCGAGTTCCGTCATTGACTAAACAGTTTCAACCTTCAACACCACGCCTTCCTGGGCAATCACGCGTACTTGAGCGCCTACCGGGCAGTCGGGGCCGCTGACCATCCACACACCATCGCCGACCTTCACCTTACCTCGTCCATCCACAATCGCCTGGTGCACCACGAATGTGCGGCCGATCAACTCTGAGCCGCGTTCATTCAGCCCCGGTTGGTCACTGACCTTGGCGCTACTGCGCTGGCGCTTCCACCAGTACACCGCCGTCAATATCGACAGCACGGCAAACAACAGCAGTTGCCATTCCAGCGCGAGGGGCGGAACCAGAAACTTGATCACGCCCACGGCTGCCGCTGCGATACCCATCCATAGCAGGTAACCACCGGCGCCGAAGACCTCAAGAATCAACAGCACCGTGCCCAAGGCCAGCCAATCCCAAAACGACAGGTGCAGCAGGAAATCCCACATGGCGATGGCCTCAGCCCTTCTTGTGATCGAACGTTGCCTTAACGATCTCGCCGATGCCACCGACCGCACCGATCACCTGGCTGGCTTCAAGCGGCATCAGGATGACCTTGCTGTTGTTGGCCGAGGCCAGCTTGCCCAGGGCGTCGATATACTTTTGCGCCACGAAGTAGTTGACCGCCTGCACGTTGCCCGAGGCGATGGCTTCCGACACCACTTGGGTCGCCCGTGCTTCGGCCTCGGCCTGGCGTTCGCGGGCTTCGGATTCGAGGAACGCCGCTTGCCGGCTACCTTCGGCCTCCAGAATCTGGGCTTGCTTTTTGCCCTCTGCGGTGAGGATCGCCGATGCCCGCAGCCCTTCAGCTTCGAGGATTTGCGCACGCTTGATCCGCTCGGCTTTCATCTGACCGGACATGGCTGCCATCAGGTCGGCCGGGGGGCTGATGTCTTTGATTTCGATACGTGTGATCTTGATGCCCCAGGGCGCGGTGGCTTCGTCCACGGTCTTCAGCAGTTTTTCATTGATGCCATCGCGCTGGCTCAGCATGGCATCCAGTTCCATCGAGCCGAGTACGGTTCGGATATTGGTTTGCAGCAGATTCCGAATGGCGTGTTCGAGGTTGTTGACCTCGTAGGCAGCCTGAGCGGTATTGACCACCTGGAAGAAACACACGGCATCGATCTGCACGGTGGCGTTATCGGCAGTGATGACTTCCTGCGGCGGGATATCCAGCACGCTTTCCATTACGTTGATCTTGCGACCGATACGGTCCATGACCGGGATGATGATGTTCAGGCCTGGCTTGAGGGTGTTGGTATAGCGACCAAAGCGCTCGACCGTCCATTGGTAACCCTGGGGCACGACTTTGAAGCCCATGAACAGAATGGCGATGGCCAATCCTACAAAGAGCAGCAGTACGGTTCCGATTTGCATGACGATTCCCTATCTGATGATGTCAGTGACGCAACGTTTGCTGATTGTAATGGTGTTGTCTGCGATAAGAACGATCTGTCCGCGCCGTAATCTAGGGATTTGTTACTGAATCTGAGGGGGTGACCCGCAGCACTTCAGCCAAGGAGGTCTGCCCCGTCCTGACCTTCTGCATGCCCGCCATGCGCAAGCTGCACATCCCGTGCGCCATCGCTGCCTGACGCAGGGCTTGAACATCGGCGCCCGGGGTAATCAGGGCTTTGAGCGACTCGTTCAATATCATAATTTCGTAAACACCGGCTCTTCCCCGGTAACCGCTATGACGGCACTCCGCACACCCCACCGCTTCATGGCCGTCATCGCCCATGCGCTTGCAATAAGGACATAGCACCCGTACCAAGCGCTGCGCCATCACCCCCAACAAGGTAGCCTTGATCAAATAATGAGCAATACCCAGTTCCTGTAGCCGACTAATGGCGCTGGGCGCGTCGTTGGTGTGCAGGGTGGACAGCACGAGATGCCCGGTCAGCGCGGCCTGGATAGCCATTTCTGCGGTTTCCTGGTCGCGGATCTCGCCGATCATGATGATGTCCGGGTCCTGGCGCAGCAGGGCGCGGATGCCGCTGGCAAAGGTCAGGTCGATATTGTGTTGCACCTGCATCTGATTGAACGCCGGCTCGACCATCTCGATCGGGTCCTCCACGGTGCACAGGTTGACCTCACGGGTCGCGAGCTGTTTAAGCGTGGTGTAGAGCGTGCTGGTTTTGCCTGAGCCGGTAGGCCCGGTGACCAGGATGATGCCGTTGGTCTGGCGCGTCATGGCATTCCAGCGGTGCCGGTCGTCATCCGATAAACCCAGCTGGTCAAAATTCTTGAGCAGGACCTGAGGGTCGAAAATCCGCATCACCAGTTTTTCGCCGAAGGCGGTGGGAAGGGTCGACAGGCGTAACTCGATTTCCATACCCGCCGGACTTTTGGTCTTCACCCGACCGTCCTGGGGTTTACGTTTCTCCGCCACGTTCATGCGGCCCAGGCTCTTGAGGCGGCTGACCACAGCCACCGCAACCTGGGGTGGGAATTGATAGACATCGTGCAGCAGCCCGTCAATGCGCAAGCGCACGCGACCCTGATCCCGGCAGGGTTCGATATGGATATCGCTGGCCCGCTGGGCAAAGGCGTACTGCAGCAGCCAATCGACGATATGGACAATGTGCGCATCGTTAGCGTCCGGCTCCTGATCGCTGCTCCCAAGGTTGAGCAGGTCCGGATGGCCTGGCGCGGTGACCTTCTGCTCAGCACCGTTGACCGATTTTGCCAGTCGATAGAATTCGCCGATGCAGCGCTGAATATCCTGCGGGTTGGCCACCACGCGCGTGATCGAACGCTTGAGCACCTGCGCCAGGCCGGCCTCCCAGCAGGTCACATAGGGTTGCGCGCTGGCAACGGTGACGGTTTGCGCGTCCACGGCCACCGCCAGGATGCCGTGGCGTTGGGCGAACGCATGGGACATTAGCGGCACCACCGTCGCGACGTCGATCTTCAGCGGGTCGATGCGTAGATAGATTTGCCCGGCCTGCTCGGCAAGCCACTGAGTGAGGCGTTCCAGGCATGGCCCCAGCTCCGCGATGCGCTCCAGTGGGTGGCGGGTCGTATCGGCTGGCAACGCCGATAAGCGGTGCGCGATGTCGGGCGTAATCAGCCCATATTCCACCAAGGGTGGCAGCAACGGGTGCAGTTCCAAACGACGATCAGCAGGCATGATGAGGTTTCCGGATGGCCTTGGATGTTCTCCCAGGCTAGTCAGCCTCCGACGCTCGCCCCGTCAACCTGTGTTGCAGGTTTTTACCTGGCGACCGCCATCTGGACGCCGGCCCCCAGTGCATCGGGCGTCCACACGTCCAGAGAACATACGCTGATCAGGTTTCGAATCTTTTCTCCGATCACCTGGGCCCGATGCCAGCTCAGACCATCGAGCACAATTTGGATATTCAGTACGTCTACGTCTCGACTCACCGAGACCTGCCGAGGCGTAAGAAATTGCAGGGCGAAATAGTTGAGCACGCGGCACAGCACATCGGGCTCGGCTTCGGCGACGATCTGGTAGTGGGCCTGACAGTGGGCGGTGTTGACGGCCCATGCATCGACGCGGGTGACAGGCAGAGTGGTTTCGACGGCGTGCATGCTGACTCTCCAGATTGAGTGGAGGAATTTTTACATCCAACCTCGGAGATTTCTTATCTAATATTGGCGTGAATACGGACATAAAAACGTATTCAATCCAATAGAAGGTCCAAAGAAGGTATTTTTATGCACAGTGAGTTGGACGCCTACGATCGCCGCATCCTGGCCTTGCTGCAAGAAGATGCGTCGCTGTCCAGCGCGCAGATCGCTGAGCAGGTCGGTCTGTCCCAGTCGCCTTGTTGGCGCAGGATTCAACGGCTCAAGGAAGAAGGGGTGATACGCGGTCAGGTGACATTGCTGGATCGCAAGAAAATCGGCCTTAACACGCAGATATTCGCCGAGGTCAAACTCAATGCCCACGGCCGTTCCAACTTCACCGAATTCACCGAGGCGATTCGCGGCTTTCCGGAAGTGTTGGAGTGTTATGTGCTGATGGGCGCGGTGGATTTCCTGCTGCGCATCGTGACGTCGGACATCGAAGCATACGAACGGTTTTTCTTCGAGAAGCTGTCGATGGTGCCCGGGATTCAGGAGGTCAATTCGATTGTGGCGCTGTCTGAAATCAAGTCGACCACCAGCCTGCCAGTATTGCGCTGATCGGGTGGATCTTATCGGGGGCGAGCCCCCTCCCACACTTGGAATGCATTTCATATGTGGGAGGAGGGCTGGCGGCCGATTGCAATGTTACAAACGCAGCAGGGTCTTCCACGCACGGTTCTGATACACCGCAATCGCCTGGTGCATCCGCGCATCCAGCGACTCATCAGTGATCGGCTGGTTGGCCAATAGCGCCAACTTGTTCAGCTCGCCGTAGAGACGATCCAGTTCGGGAATGTCCAGCACATGGCGGGCGTGGTGCAGCCAGGCCTGGATGCGTTCGATACGTGGCAGTTGCTCGGCCAAGTCTTCCGGCTGCTGTTGGTAGCGTGGCAGTTGCAAGGCGACGGCGTCGTCGGCCAGCAGGCGCGGCAACCAGTTGGCGATTTGCGCGGCGCCCTGGCGGTTGCCACGTACGTTGCGGTCGGCGGTCCAGGTGCGGGCCATCAGCCAGCGCGACGTGTTGAGTGAGAACAGGCCCCAGCGCACGTCTTCCAATTCTTCGGCGAATTGTTCCGGTGCGGCTTTACGGATGTCTTCATCATCGTCACCGGCCTGCACCAGTGGGCGCCAGTCTTCCAACAGCGCGTCCAGCGCAGTGCGCAGTTCGCTGGTGGACTGGCGGGGCGCGGCCTGGCCGAGGCTGCCGACCAGAGCGCGCAGTTCGCCGAGGTTATCGACCCAGTCCTGCAGCAGGCGCCAGTGGCCGTTGAAACGGTATTGTTCAGCCAGGCGCTGGCTGCTGCCGAGCAGGTGCCACATCAGGGCGGCGAAAGCATCGTCCAGCGGCATTTCGGCGTGTAGCTGTGGCGCCGGCAGGCTCAGGGAGTAACTGCTGGCGTCATACAGGCGGTAGCCGCGCTCGGCCTTGCTGATATCGCATGGCATCAGCGCCAGGGTGGCGGCCAGTTCGGCGGCCAGTTCCAGCAGGGCGGCCGGCTCGCCTTCGCGCAGTTCCAGTTCCAGCTCGCAGATTTCTTCTTTCTGTTTGCCGGCCACTACATGGCCCAGGTCCAGAGCCGCTTCGATCACCACCTTGGCCTTGCCGCGGCCCCAGGCAATTTCGGCGCGTTCACGCACGAAGTCGGTGGTAAAAATCGGCTTGAGGGTTTTTTTGTCCAGTTCGGCCAGTTGCTCGGGCCAGCACTCGCCGTCAAGTTTCTTCACATCGAGCTTGGCTTTGGGCAAGTCCCAGTTGTACTCGTTGCGTTCCGACAAGCCGGCGACGCTCTGGCCACGGGTCTTGAGGGTTTGAATGATGTCGTCACCGTCCTTGCGCAGGCGCAGGGCAACCTTGGCCTGGGCCAGGTCGCGCTCGGGGGTGTCGAAATACTGGTTCATCAACTCACGGCGTTCCCAGCCACTTTTGTTGCGTTTTTTCAGTAACGGGTGCTCACGCAGCGCGGCGAGTGTTTCGCGGCTGACGCGGAGCTTGATTTCGGTTTCTTTCTGCATGGCCGGAAAATCCAGGATCGGGAGCGCAGCCGGGGAAAAGAGTGGCTGCCAAGGTCGTGCAGTGTACAGGACTGAGCCCGGCAACGCGCCGCAACGGTTTATTGTGTCGTGCAGATGCCTCTATAGTGAGGTTCATCCGGGAAGTGGGGAGACTGTATATGCCGTTGCCGTCCATGAAAGAGCAGTTCGCCGCGTTGATTGCCGCGCCGTCGGTCAGTTGCACCCAGGCGTCCCTGGACCAGACCAACCGCCCCGTGATCGACCTGCTTGCCGGCTGGCTGGGCGATCTGGGGTTCAGCATCGACATCCAGACCGTCAGCCCAGGCAAATTCAATCTGCTCGCCAGTTTCGGCAGCGGCCCTGGCGGCCTGGTGCTGGCCGGGCATAGCGACACCGTGCCCTATGACCCCGCGTTGTGGAAAACCGACCCGCTGAAACTGACGGAAATCGACGGTCGCTGGGTAGGATTGGGTAGTTGCGACATGAAGGGCTTTTTCGCTTTGATCATCGAGGCGCTGTTGCCGCTGCTGGATCAACCGTTCAAGCAGCCCTTGCTGATCCTCGCTACGTGCGATGAGGAAAGCTCCATGTCCGGCGCCCGTGCGCTGGCCGAGGCCGGTCGCCCGCTGGGCCGCGCGGCGGTGATCGGCGAGCCGACGGGCCTTAAACCGATCCGCCTGCATAAAGGCGTGATGATGGAGCGCATCGACATTCTCGGTCGCAGCGGCCATTCGTCGGACCCCAGCCTCGGCCGCAGCGCCCTTGAGGCTATGCACGATGCTATCGGTGAACTGCGCGGCCTGCGCCTGGCCTGGCAGCGCGAGTACCGCAATCCGCAATTCAGCGTGCCGCAACCGACCCTGAACTTCGGCTGCATCCACGGTGGTGACAACCCCAACCGCATCTGTGGCCAATGCTCCCTGGAGTTCGATTTGCGCCCCCTGCCCGGCATGGACCCTCAAGTGTTGCGCGATGCCATTCGGCAGAAGCTCCAACCGTTGGCCGAGCGCCATCAAGTCAAGATCGACTACGCGCCGCTGTTCCCGGCGGTGCCGCCATTCGAGCAGCCGGAAGACGCCGAGCTGGTGCGGGTTGCGGAACGTTTGACCGGTCATCGTGCCGAAGCAGTAGCGTTCGGCACCGAAGCGCCTTATCTTCAGCGCCTTGGTTGTGAAACCCTGGTGCTCGGCCCTGGCGATATCGCCTGTGCGCACCAGCCGGGCGAATACCTCGAAATGTCACGCCTGACGCCTACAGTGCGTCTATTGCGGGAATTGATCGAACATTACTGCCTGAAACCCGCATAAATTAACCCCTGCCTGTTCGTACATAGAAGGAGAGTGAGCGTGTCGCCAAGCCTGTTCCGACGATAACCATCAGCCCGCCGTGCGCTTTCACGATTCATCCTTTTTTGGCTGCTTTTTATTACAGGCCCAGGTGTTATGCCCGAATACGTCAATTGGCTTCGTCATGCTTCCCCTTACATCAATGCCCACCGCGACTGCACCTTTGTGGTCATGTTGCCGGGCGATGGTGTGGACCATCCTAACTTTGGCAATATCGTCCACGACCTGGTGCTGCTCCACAGTCTGGGCGTGCGTCTGGTGCTGGTGCATGGTTCGCGTCCACAGATCGAAGCGCGCCTTGAAGCGCGCGGCCTCACCCCGTCTTACCACGAAGGCATGCGCATCACCGATGCCGCCACCTTGGAGTGCGTGATCGATGCGGTCGGCCATCTGCGTATCGCCATCGAAGCACGCCTGTCGATGGACATGGCCTCTTCGCCCATGCAGGGCTCGCGCCTGCGGGTGGCCAGCGGCAATCTGGTAACTGCACGCCCCATCGGCGTACTCGAAGGCGTGGACTACCACCACACCGGCGAAGTGCGCCGGGTCGACCGCAAGGGCATCAATCGCCTGCTGGACGAACGCTCTATCGTCTTGCTGTCGCCCTTGGGTTACTCGCCCACCGGAGAGATTTTCAACCTGGCCTGTGAAGATGTCGCTACTCGCGCCGCGATCGACTTGGGGGCCGATAAATTGCTGCTGTTCGGTGCCGATCTCGGCCTGATCGATGAACATGGGCGTTTGGTGCGCGAGCTGCGTCCGCAGCAGGTGCCGGCACATCTGCAGCGCCTGGGCAGCAGCAACTACCAGGCCGAATTGCTCGACGCAGCGGCCCAGGCTTGCCGGGGCGGGGTAGGGCGCAGCCATATCGTCAGCTATGCCGAAGACGGCGCGCTGCTCACCGAACTGTTCACCCGCGACGGTGGCGGTACGTTGGTGGCTCAGGAGCAATTCGAACTGGTACGCGAGGCGGCGATTGAAGACGTCGGTGGCCTGCTCGACCTGATCAGCCCGTTGGAAGAACAGGGCATTTTGGTGCGCCGTTCGCGGGAAGTGCTGGAGCGCGAAATCGAGCAGTTCAGCGTGGTCGAACGCGAAGGCATGATCATCGCCTGCGCGGCGCTGTACCAGATCGCCGATTCGGATGCCGGTGAACTCGCGTGCCTGGCAGTGAACCCCGAATACCGCCACGGCGGGCGCGGCGATGAACTGCTTGAGCGCATTGAAACCCGCGCCAGGGCCCAGGGCTTGAAAACGTTGTTCGTGCTCACCACCCGCACTGCCCATTGGTTCCGGGAGCGTGGGTTTGTGCCAAGCAGCGTGGACCGTCTGCCGTCCGCGCGCGCCTCGCTGTACAACTACCAGCGCAATTCGAAGATTTTCGAAAAAGCCCTCTAACCCTCGCGACCTTGTTGCAGGCGCGAGCTAGCTCGCGCCAACCTTTTTAGGTTCCTTCAGACCTCGCCGTGTGCCGGGGTGCGACAACGTGGCTGTCATAAAGGGCTATAAACCCTTCAGAACGCTCGGTAAGGGCCGATACGGTAAGCGCGGCAAGGAGTAGATTGCGTGAAGAAGGTGTTGCTCGGCCCTTGAGTGTCCGGGCTTGTCATCAAAAGAAACTATTCCGATACAAAACTGTAACAAATTGACTGGAGGATATGCGTTTGGCCATCATGGCGTCGCTTTTTTGATCGTAGGTGACGTTTGCAGCGTTACGTTTATTCTTTACTGGTCTAAATGGCGTTAAAAAATACTTTTTAGGAATTAGCATTTCGACAGGTTCGTCTACGCTGACCAACCCGATCTACGCAAAGGCTTATTCCATAATTGTATTAAAAAGAATGAAACAATTCTTTTTGGGTGTATGAAAAACTCATTACCCTGCAGGGACCAAATCAACGGCGATTAGACGAAAGTAGCAGACACACTAGGTTACGATTGACTTGGTAGTCACTATCTGGCGCTAATCGCGCATCTGTGGATCGAGGGCGTCAGACCCGAGACCAAAGAACTACAAAAATTAGAAACGAGAGGAGCGGTACATGAAGAAGTCCACCTTGGCACTGGCTGTAGCCCTGGGCGCAATCGCTCAGCAAGCAGGCGCTGCTGGTTTCATCGATGACAGTAAAGTAACCCTGGGTCTGCGTAACTTTTACATCAACACCGACAACCGTGATTCGGCTGCTGGCTCTGCTGCCAACAAGCGCGCCGGTGTTCAAAGCAAGCAGGAAGAATGGGGCCAAGGCTTCGACCTGCGTTTCATCTCCGGTTACACCCAAGGCACCGTAGGCTTCGGTCTTGATGCTATCGGCCTGCTGGGTGTTCGCCTGGATTCCGGTGGCGGCACCAACGGTGCTACTGCCTCTTCCTACGGTGGCACTGTGTTCCCGAGCAAGTCCAACGGCGAAGCCGTTGATAACTACTCGAGCCTGGGCCTGACCGCCAAGGCCAAGATTTCCCAGACCGAACTGAAGCTGGGGACTCTGCAGCCCAAGCTGCCGGTCATCGTGACCAACGACGGTCGTCTGCTGCCGCAGACCTTCCAGGGTGGCCAGATCACCACCAACGACATCAAGGATTTGACCCTGGTTGCCGGTCAGATCGAAAAAGCCAAAGGTCGTAACTCCAGCAACGTCGACAACCTGTCGATCTCCGGTGCCAACTCCCGCGGCGCCAACTGGCGTGACAGCAACAAGTTCTACTACGCCGGTGGTGATTACAAGATCACCAAGGACCTGACTGCCCAGTACTACTACGGCAATCTGGAAGACTTCTACAAGCAGCACTTCCTGGGTCTGACTCACAACTGGGCAATCGGCCCGGGCGTGTTGAAATCTGACCTGCGCTACTTCCACAGCACCGATGACGGCAAGAACGGCAACGAGTCGGCCTATTTCTCCTCGGGCAACTACAGCGGCGTGAACTCCGGTCGCGGCAAGGTCGATAACAACCTGTACAGCGGCCTGTTCCTGTACACCCTGGGTGGTCACACCTTCGGTGGTGGTTATCAAGTCAGCAACGGTAGCAGCGACTTCCCTTGGCTGAACCAAGGCGACGGTTCTTCGGCTTACATCACCACCGACATGCAGATCGCCAAGTTCGCCCGTGCCGGCGAGCGCACCTGGCAGGCTCGCTACGCGTATGACTTCGCCAAGGTCGGCGTGCCTGGCCTGACAGCGGGCGTTGTGTACCTCAAAGGTACTGACATCGACACCGTTAACGGTAGCCGTGCAGAGTTCACCGGCCAGTCCGAGTGGGAGCGCGATATCACTGTTGCCTACGTGGTGCCGGAAGGCCCGTTCAAGAACGTCGGCGTGGCCTGGAAAAACGCTATGTGGCGCAACGATGTTGCCGCCGCGCGCGACCAGGACGAAAACCGTGTAATCGTCAGCTATACCTACGCGTTCAAGTAACTGCGTAAAACCTTGCCCGGCGCAACGCCGGGCAAGGTGTCTTGCTTTTCAAGTCAGGCTCACCCCCGTAAGCCCTTCCTGAACCCCTCTTTTACAGCGTCTCAAGGCCTTCTCGAACCTTGGTGACGATGGTGCCTTGCACCCGGTTGAGCGTCCAATGAACGATTTTTAATATTCTTTTATCATCTAGATAAATCGATATTTATTCTTTTTAAAATAGCCACAACCCATGCACAGTGGGCTCCATAAGCACTCATCAGGAGCCACACCATGAGCCTAAGACTGGGCGATATCGCCCCCGACTTCGAACAGGATTCCAGCGCCGGCAAAATTCGTTTCCACGAGTGGTTGGGCGATAGCTGGGGAGTGTTGTTTTCCCACCCGGCCGACTTCACGCCGGTATGCACTACCGAGCTGGGCTTTACCGCTAAGCTCAAAGACGAATTCGCCCAGCGCGGCGTCAAGGCCATCGCGCTGTCGGTTGACCCAGTGGACTCGCACCACAGGTGGATCGAAGACATCAACGAAACCCAGAACACCACCGTCAACTTCCCGATCCTGGCCGATGCCGACCGCAAGGTCTCTGATCTCTACGACCTGATCCACCCCAATGCCAGCGATACCCTCACCGTGCGATCGTTGTTCGTAATCGACCCGAACAAAAAGATTCGCCTGACCATCACCTACCCGGCCAGCACCGGGCGCAACTTCCATGAAATCCTGCGGGTGATCGACTCGCTGCAATTGACCGATAACCACAAGGTCGCCACGCCCGCCAACTGGCAGGACGGGGATGAAGTGGTGATCGTGCCGTCGCTCAAGGACGAGGACGAGATCAAGAAACGCTTTCCAAAAGGCTATCGAGCAGTGAAGCCGTACTTGCGGCTGACCCCGCAGCCCAATCGTTGACGCGGATATCGCTCTGGTGGCAAGCCCCCTACCACCGTCGATGCATCGCATCTGTAACTGAATCAAAGCAGGGGTTTTCAGGCCGTTTCCACGGCCTTTTTTTTCGCCTGGCGATTGTTAAAGTCAATATGTTTTTATGGAATAAACAAATGAAAAAATAAGATTTATAGATATATGAATCAACTGATAAGGTCTGTTCCATCTTGGCGCCATCGCCACTTCAGCGAACCGCCGGCACTTGCTCAAGGAATTCCTGCATGTTGGTCGTAACACTCGGAGGCAGTCCCAGCCAGCGTTCCCGATCCGGGGTCTTGCTGGAAAAAACCCGTCAGTGGTTGCAACACAAAGGCGTGGAAGTAGTGAGTTACCAGGTACGGGACTTCCCGGCCGAAGACTTGCTGCACGCGCGGTTCGACAGCCCAAAGATCATCGACCTGCTGGAGCAGGTGGCCAACGCCGACGGCCTGGTGATCGCCACCCCGGTGTACAAGGCTTCGTTCTCCGGCGCGTTGAAAACCGTGCTCGATCTGCTGCCTGAACGGGCCTTGGCCCATAAGGTGGTGCTGCCAATGGCTACCGGCGGCAGCATCGCGCACATGCTGGCGGTGGATTACGCGTTGAAGCCAGTGCTGTCGGCGCTCAAGGCGCAGGAGTTGCTCCACGGCATTTTTGCCGAAGACAGCCAGATCGCCTATGGCGAAGGCAGCGCCCAGGCGCAACTGGTGCCGGTGCTGGAGCAGCGGTTGTACGAGGCGCTGGAGACGCTCTACGGCGCCATGGCCCGTCGCCCGAAACCCCTTGATCCGCATGTATTGAATGAACGTTTGTTGAGTGCTCGCTGGAGCATTTAAGCCGTACCTGAAACCTGGAAACACTCACCTTACTCAGCCGCCAACGGCCAAGCAGGTGCAGCCAAAACCCCTCATCGCATTTTTGGAGAGAGCGCCATGCGCACTGTCATCTTGCGTCGTGGTCTGGTCGCACTGTTTGCTGCGGCTGTGTCCTTCGGCGCCATTGTTCAAGCTCACGCCGCCGAGACCCTGCGGATCGGTTATCAGAAATACGGCACCTTGGTCCTGCTCAAGGCCAAGGGCACCCTGGAAAAACGTCTGGCGGCCCAAGGCGTGCAGGTGCAGTGGACCGAGTTTCCTGGCGGCCCGCAGTTGCTTGAAGGTCTGAACGTCGGCTCCATCGACTTCGGCGTGACCGGCGAAACTCCGCCGGTCTTCGCCCAGGCGGCCGGTGCCGATCTGCTCTACGTGGCCTACGAGCCACCGGCGCCGACCAGCGAAGCGATCCTGGTGCCCAAAGACTCACCGATCAAATCGGTGGCCGAGCTCAAGGGCAAGAAAATCGTGCTCAACAAAGGCTCCAACGTGCATTACCTGTTGGTGCGCGCCTTGGAGGACGCCGGCCTGAAATACAGCGATGTGCAGACAGTATTCCTGCCGCCTGCCGATGCCCGTGCGGCGTTCGAGCGGGGCAGTGTGGATGCGTGGGTGATCTGGGACCCGTACCAGGCCGCCGCCGAGCAACAACTGCAAGCACGTACCCTGCGTGACGGCACTGGCATCGCCGACAACCATCAGTTCTACCTGGCAACCAAACCCTACGCCGAACAGCACCCCGACGTGATCACCGCGTTGGTGGAAGAGGTGCGTGCCGTGGGCGAGTGGTCCAAAGCCAACCCGCAGGAAGTCACCGACCAAGTCGCACCGCTGCTCGGCCTGCCGGCCGACATCACCCTCACCTCGGTAAAACGCCAGGGCTACGGCGCGCTGTTCCTGACCCCGCAAGTGGTGGCCGCTCAACAGAAAATCGCCGACAGCTTTTACCAACTCAAATTGATCCCCAAGCCCTTGAGCATCAAGGACGTGATCTGGACGCCTCCGGCCGCTGTTGCTAAAGCGCCGTAATCCGACTTCTTCAGGAGACAACTCCATGAGCCTCAATATTTTCTGGTTCCTGCCTACCCACGGCGACGGTCATTACCTTGGCACTGCCGAAGGCGCTCGCGCCGTGGACCACGGTTACCTGCAACAAGTGGCCCAGGCTGCCGATCGCCTGGGCTTCGGCGGGGTGCTGATCCCCACCGGGCGTTCCTGCGAAGACTCGTGGCTGGTGGCCGCTTCGTTGATTCCAGTGACCCAACGTCTCAAGTTCCTGGTCGCACTGCGCCCGGGGATCATTTCCCCGACGGTGGCCGCGCGCCAGGCCGCGACCCTGGATCGTTTATCCGGCGGGCGGGCGCTGTTCAATCTGGTGACCGGTGGCGACCCCGAAGAACTGGCCGGTGATGGCCTGTTCCTCAGCCACGAAGAGCGCTACCAGGCCTCGGTGGAGTTCACCCGTATCTGGCGTCGCGTACTTGAAGGCGAAACCGTGGATTACGACGGCCAACACATCAGCGTCAAAGGCGCCAAATTGCTCTACCCGCCGATCCAGCAGCCACGGCCGCCGCTGTACTTCGGCGGCTCCTCCGAAGCGGCCCAGGACCTGGCGGCCGAGCAGGTGGAAATGGTGCTGACCTGGGGCGAACCACCGGCCGCCGTGGCCGAGAAAATCGAACAAGTGCGGGCCAAGGCCGCCAAACTCGGGCGCAATGTGCGCTTCGGCATTCGTCTGCATGTGATCGTGCGCGAAACCAATGACGAAGCCTGGAAAGCTGCCGACAAACTGATTTCCCACTTGGACGACGACACCATCGCCCGCGCCCAAGCCTCACTGGCGCGCTTTGATTCGGTGGGCCAGCATCGCATGGCCGCCTTGCACGGCGGCAACCGCGACAACCTCGAAGTCAGCCCCAACCTGTGGGCCGGCGTCGGCCTGGTTCGCGGTGGGGCGGGTACGGCGCTGGTAGGCGACGGCGCAACCGTGGCCGAGCGCGTGAAGGAGTACGCAGCGCTGGGTATCGACACCTTCATCTTCTCCGGTTATCCGCACCTGGAAGAGTCGTACCGCGTGGCCGAATTGCTGTTCCCGCACCTGGATATCGAACGTCCAGAACTGCCGAAAAGCGCCGGATACGTGAGCCCGTTCGGCGAAATGGTCGCCAACGATATCCTTCCCAAAGCGGCGTCACAGAGCTGAGGCGGCGCGATGAACCTTGAAAAAGTGAGCCATCGCGTGGCGCCTTGGGTGCTGCCGCTGCTGTTGCTGGCGGTGTGGCAGGTGTCGGTGTCGGCGGGGTGGTTGTCGACGCGCATCCTGCCGGCGCCGAGCGCGGTGATCGAGGCCGGGGTTAACCTGGTGCGCAGCGGTGAAATCTGGACGCACCTGGCCATCAGCGGCTGGCGCGCGGGCCTGGGTTTTGTGATCGGCGGCGCTATCGGTCTGGCGCTGGGCTTTATCACCGGGCTGTCGACATGGGGCGAGCGCCTGCTCGACAGCTCGGTGCAGATGATTCGCAACGTGCCGCACCTGGCGCTGATCCCGCTGGTGATCCTGTGGTTCGGCATTGACGAAACGGCGAAGATTTTCCTGGTGGCCCTCGGCACGCTGTTCCCGATCTACCTGAACACCTACCACGGCATTCGCAACGTCGACCCGGCGCTGGTGGAGATGTCGCGCAGTTATGGGTTGTCCGGGTTCAGCCTGTTCTGGCAGGTGATCCTGCCGGGTGCGTTGCCGTCGATCCTGGTGGGCGTGCGCTTTGCGCTGGGCTTTATGTGGTTGACGCTGATCGTGGCGGAAACCATTTCGGCCAGTTCCGGTATTGGTTACCTGGCGATGAATGCCCGCGAATTCCTGCAAACCGACGTGGTGGTGCTGGCGATCGTGATGTACGCGATCCTCGGCAAACTGGCGGACCTGGCCGCGCGCGGTCTGGAGCGGGTGTGGCTGCGTTGGCATCCGGCGTACCAAACGCATAAAGGAGGTGCGGCATGACCGCTCAACAACCTCCACGCCTGCTCAAGGGGATTCCCCTGGCGGTGCGTAAGTTGCGTAAAGCCTTCGGCACGCGGGAAGTGCTCAAGGGCATCGATCTGCACATTCCGGCGGGGCAATTCGTCGCCGTGGTGGGGCGTAGCGGTTGCGGCAAAAGTACCTTGCTGCGCCTGCTGGCCGGGTTGGACGACGCCAGCGGCGGAGAGCTGCTAGCCGGTTCCGCACCCCTTAGCGCGGCCCGTGAAGACACGCGATTGATGTTCCAGGAAGCGCGTCTGCTGCCGTGGAAAAAGATCATCGACAACGTGGGCTTGGGCCTCAAAGGCGACTGGCGTGCCAAAGCACTGCAAGCCTTGGACGCGGTGGGGCTGGCCGAGCGCGCCAATGAATGGCCGGCGGCCTTGTCCGGTGGCCAGAAGCAACGCGTGGCGTTGGCTCGCGCGCTGATCCACCAGCCGCGCCTACTGTTGCTGGATGAGCCGCTGGGCGCGCTGGATGCCCTGACCCGCATCGAGATGCAGCAACTGATCGAAAACCTTTGGCAGCAGCATGGCTTTACCGTGCTGCTGGTGACCCATGACGTCAACGAAGCCGTGGCGATTGCCGACCGGGTGATCCTGATCGAAGACGGTGAAATCGGTCTGGACCTGATCGTTGACCTGCCCCGCCCACGGGCCCGTGGCTCCCACCGCCTGGCCGCGCTGGAAGCCGAGGTACTCAACCGCGTGCTGTCACTGCCCGGTACACCGCCCGACCCCGAACCTGTTTCACCGCTGCCGACGCAATTGCGTTGGGCGCAATAACTCACCTATCCCCATGAAGAGAGAACGACATGACTATTAAAGCCATCAACGTGCGTAACCAGTTCAAAGGCACCATCAAGGAAATCGTGGTCGGTGACGTGTTGTCGGAAATCGACGTGCAGACCGCCTCCGGCATCGTCACCTCAGTGATCACCACTCGCTCGGTCAAAGAGCTGGAGCTGGTCATTGGTAGTGAAGTGATTGCCTTTGTGAAATCAACTGAGGTGTCGATCGCCAAGTTGTGAACAGGCTTGAGGTCGTCATCGGGGGCAAGCCCCCTCCCACCTTTTGAATGTATTCACAGGTCAAAGTGTGGGAGGGGGCTTGCCCCCGATGGGAACGCCCCAGTCAACGCAAGGCTCAACGCTTGGGCAGGTAAGCTGGCAGATACAGCCCCACATACGCATCGAACACCCGCATGCCTTCCTCGGCCATGCGCGGCGTGATCAGCCCATGCTGATGCACCGAGCGCGCGTACACGCGGTCGCTCAGCTCCAGCGCCAGGGCGAACACATCCACATCGCTGGGCAGTGTCGGCACCTCGAAGTGGCGGTTGAAAACCTTGAACATCAGGTCGCCCAGTTCCAGATCATGTTGGCGGTCGGCCTGGGTTACTTCGGTGAGGCCATGCTGCGCCAGGATCAATTGGCGCGCGGCGGCATCCTGGTCGTAGATGGTGAGCATGCGTTGCTCGACGATGCAGGACAGATCGCGCCATTGCTTGAGGGGTTCATGATCGATGGGCGCCTGAATCGCCGCACGAAACGCCCCATGCACATCGGCGGTCAACGCCTCCAGCAGCGCCGGCACGCTGGCGAAGAAGTGATACACCGACGACGGCGGAATCTGCGCGCGTTCGGCCACGCTGTAGATCGACAGACTTGCCACGCCTTCGGCGGCCAGCAGGGTGCGGGCGGCATCGAGAATCGCATCGATCCGCGCCTGGCTGCGGGCGCGGGGTTTGCGAGGGGCGGCGGGGCGGGTGGTCATGGAAGTCTCCTACAAGGCAGCGGGCATTGTATGAGCAGGAATCTGTGTTGTCTGCCAGGCAGCTCTCGGGGGCAAGCCCCCTCCCACACTTGGTATGTATTCACAGATCAAAAATGTGGGAGGGGGCTTGCCCCCGATAAGACCGACCCGGTCTCTCAGAACAGCCCCATAAAAAAACGCCACAGACCCAAAGCCTGTGGCGTTTTTTTATCGCGGCAACCGCTTAAACGGTATGCAGGTACCAGTTGTATTCCAGGTCGGAGATGGAGTGTTCGAACTCTTCCAGCTCACTTTCCTTACAGGCAACGAAGATATCGATGTACTTAGGATCGATGTACTTGGCCATCACCTCGCTGTCGTCCAACTCGCGCAGGGCATCGCGCAGGTTGTTCGGCAGGCTCTGCTCGTTTTGCTCGTAGCTGTTGCCTTCCACCGGAGCGCCAGGCTCGATCTTGTTGGTCAGACCGTGGTGCACGCCTGCCAGGACCGAAGCCATCAGCAGGTAAGGGTTGGCGTCGGCGCCCGCCACGCGGTGTTCGATACGCACCGCATCGGCCGAACCGGTTGGTACGCGAATCGCCACGGTGCGGTTGTCCAGGCCCCAGCACGGCGAGTTCGGCACGTAGAACTGTGCGCCGAAACGGCGGTAGGAGTTGACGTTAGGGCACAGGAACGCCATTTGGGCGGGTAGGGTCTCCAGCACACCGCCGATCGCGTGACGCAATGCGGCGTTCTGCTCGGGATCCTCGCTGGCAAAGATGTTCTTGCCGTCCTTGTCCAGGATCGAAATGTGTACATGCAAACCGTTGCCTGCCTGGCCTGGGTAAGGCTTGGCCATGAAGGTGGTGTCCATCTCATGGTCGTAGGCGATGTTCTTGATCAGGCGCTTGAGCAGTACGGCGTAGTCGCAGGCCTTGATTGGGTCGGCCACGTGGTGCAGGTTCACTTCGAACTGCGCCGGGGCACTTTCCTTGACGATGGCGTCGGCCGGGATGCCTTGCTCTTTGGCACCTTCCAGAATGTCCTGGAGGCAGTCGACGTATTCGTCGAGGTCGTCGATCAGGTAGACCTGTGTCGAGTGTGGGCGTTTGCCGGAGATCGGCGAGCGGGGCGGTTGTGGGCGGCCGTTCACGTTCTCCTGGTCGATCAGGTAGAACTCAAGTTCGAAGGCGGCGCAGATGGTCAGCCCAAGGTCGTCAAATTTGCTAACAACCTGGCGCAGGACTTCGCGCGGATCGGCGAAGAAAGGTTCACCTTCCAGTTCGTGCATGGTCATCAGCAGCTGCGCGGTAGGGCGCTTTTGCCAAGGTTCATTGCACAGGGTGTCGGGGATTGGATAACAGATTCGGTCAGCATCGCCGATGTCCAGACCCAGGCCGGTGCTTTCCACCGTCGAGCCGTTGATATCCAGGGCAAATAAAGAGGCAGGCAGGTTAATGCCCTTCTCGTAAACCTTGTGGAGGCTGGTGCGTTCGATGCGCTTGCCGCGCACCACACCATTCATATCCGCAATTAGAAGGTCTACGTACAGAACCTCAGGATGATCCTTAAGGAACGCGTTCGCTTCGTTAAGCTGAACGGCACGCGGGGGTACCGACATGATGCAACACCTTTGTTGTTAAAAATATCAATCATTGATCTTTTCTGGTTTCAGTCAACCCGAACGGCATGCCGAAGTCAAGCGAGGCCTTTTTTGCCCTAAAAAAGCGCCGTGACGGCTTTTTTGGGGCTTTTCGGGGCGTTTTTTCCGCTTTGAACGGCTTGGGCACCGCAGGCTTGAGCGGGCCGTGTTGTATTTTTTACGGGGGTGTTGTGTAAAAAAATGAACAAGGCTAAGCTCGATTCAAACCCATAACAGCAATAATACCGGGGTGCTTCATGTCTCGCCTGCCGCTAATCGGCGTCTCGGCCTGCTTCTCACGGGCTTTGTCATCCGTTCACTCATCCTGCGTGAATACCCATGCCCCGGCCAATATTCTTGACGCCTCGGGCGACCTTTTTTCTCCCCCCTCACTCACCGCGCCTTCGCCTCTGAAGGGCGCTGACCCCGGGTGCCGCTCATGATTCTGCACGACTTTGGCGTGAGGAATGCATTACCACCCCAAATGGCAGGTAAGCTCCTACCCTGAGTGAAGAAACGACGCGGATGCTGCGTCAACCAACGCCTGGCCTTTAATGGATGCCAGGAAACCCAGCCCAGAGGCATTTATGAGTAACAACCTCGACCAGCTCACCGATTGGTTGAAAGACCACAAGATCACAGAAGTCGAATGCATGATTGGCGACCTCACCGGTATCACCCGAGGCAAGATTTCGCCGACCAACAAGTTCATCGCCGAAAAAGGCATGCGCCTGCCCGAGAGCGTTCTGTTGCAGACCGTGACCGGCGACTATGTCGAAGACGACATTTATTACGAATTGCTCGACCCGGCCGACATCGACATGATCTGTCGCCCCGACCAGAACGCGGTGTTCCTGGTGCCCTGGGCCATCGAGCCCACCGCACAGGTGATCCACGACACCTATGACAAGCAAGGCAACCCCATCGAGCTGTCGCCGCGCAACGTGCTCAAGAAAGTCCTCAAGCTCTACGCCGATAAAGGCTGGCAGCCCATCGTGGCGCCGGAGATGGAGTTCTATCTGACCAAACGCTGCGAAGACCCGGACTTCCCACTGCAACCGCCGATTGGTCGTTCCGGTCGCCCGGAAACCGGTCGCCAGTCCTTCTCTATAGAAGCGGCCAACGAATTCGACCCACTGTTCGAAGACGTCTACGACTGGTGCGAGCTGCAGGAACTGGACCTCGATACCCTGATCCACGAAGACGGCACTGCGCAGATGGAAATCAACTTCCGTCACGGCGATGCGCTGTCCCTGGCCGACCAAATTCTGGTGTTCAAACGCACCATGCGTGAAGCCGCGCTCAAGCACGATGTGGCCGCCACCTTCATGGCCAAGCCCATGACCGGCGAGCCCGGCAGCGCCATGCACCTGCACCAGAGCATCATCGACATCACCACCGGCAAGAACGTCTTCTCCAATGAGGACGGGACCATGAGTGAGCTGTTCCTCAACCACATCGGCGGCTTGCAGAAATTCATCCCTGAATTGCTGCCGTTGTTTGCGCCGAATGTGAACTCGTTCCGCCGCTTCCTGCCGGATACCTCGGCGCCGGTGAACGTGGAATGGGGCGAAGAAAACCGCACCGTGGGCCTGCGCGTACCGGATGCCGGCCCGCAGAACCGCCGCGTGGAAAACCGCCTGCCGGGCGCCGATGCCAACCCATATCTGGCGATTGCCGCCAGCCTGCTGTGCGGTTTTATCGGCATGGTCGAAGGCCATAACCCGAGCGCGCCGGTGGTGGGTCGTGGTTACGAGCGGCGCAATCTGCGCTTGCCGCTGACCATCGAAGACGCCCTGGAGCGTATGGAAAACAGCAAGACCATCGAGAAATACCTGGGGCACAAATTCATCACAGGCTACGTCGCGGTCAAGCGGGCCGAGCATGAAAACTTCAAGCGCGTCATCAGTTCGTGGGAGCGGGAATTCCTGCTCTTTGCCGTCTGATGCGCCGGGCGCGCCCTTTGAACGGCGCGCCCTTCACTGAAAAGTCTAGGAGATCGGTATGTCCAGCAACAACCCGCAAACCCGTGAATGGCAAGCCTTGAGCAGTGATCACCACCTGGCGCCGTTCAGCGATTTCAAGCAATTGAAAGAGAAAGGCCCACGAATCATCACCAAAGCCCACGGCGTGTACCTGTGGGACAGCGAAGGCAACAAGATCCTCGACGGTATGGCCGGCCTGTGGTGCGTGGCGATCGGTTACGGTCGCGATGAACTGGCCGACGCCGCCGCCAAGCAAATGAAAGAACTGCCGTACTACAACCTGTTCTTCCAGACCGCTCACCCGCCGGTGCTGGAACTGGCCAAGGCCATTTCCGACATCGCTCCAGCCGGCATGAACCACGTGTTCTTCACCGGTTCCGGCTCCGAAGGCAACGACACCATGTTGCGCATGGTCCGCCACTACTGGGCGATCAAAGGCCAGCCGAACAAGAAAACCATCATCAGCCGCAAGAATGGCTACCACGGCTCCACCGTGGCCGGCGCCAGCCTGGGCGGCATGACTTATATGCACGAGCAGGGCGATTTGCCGATTCCGGGCATCGTCCATATCGCCCAGCCGTATTGGTTCGGCGAAGGCGGCGATATGAGCCCCGAAGAGTTCGGCGTGTGGGCTGCCAACCAGCTTGAAGAGAAGATCCTGGAACTGGGCGTGGACAATGTCGGTGCCTTTATTGCCGAGCCGATCCAGGGCGCCGGCGGCGTGATCGTACCGCCTGAGACTTACTGGCCGCGCATCAAGGAAATCCTCGCCAAGTACGACATTCTATTTGTCGCCGACGAAGTGATCTGCGGTTTCGGCCGTACCGGTGAGTGGTTCGGTAGCGATTTCTATGGCCTCAAGCCGCACATGATGACCATCGCCAAGGGCCTGACCTCGGGTTACATCCCCATGGGCGGCCTGATCGTGCGCGATGACGTGGTGGCCGTGCTTAACGAAGGCGGCGATTTCAACCATGGCTTCACCTACTCCGGTCATCCGGTAGCGGCGGCAGTCGCACTGGAAAACATCCGCATCATGCGCGATGAACAGATTGTTAAGCGTGTACATGACGAAACGGCACCCTATTTGCAGAAACGTCTGAGGGAGCTGGCGGATCACCCTCTGGTGGGTGAAGTGCGTGGCGTCGGCATGCTCGGTGCGATTGAACTGGTGCAGGACAAGGCCACGCGCAAGCGTTACGAAGGCAAGGGCGTTGGCATGATTTGCCGCACGTTCTGCTTCGAGAATGGCCTGATCATGCGCGCCGTGGGCGACACCATGATCATTTCGCCGCCGCTGGTGATCAGCAAGACGGAAATCGACGAGCTGGTGACCAAGGCCCGCCAGTGCCTGGACCTGACTTTGGCGGCATTGCAAGGCTAAGTGCTAGGCTCAGTGCTCAGCGCACCGAGTGGTTATAAATGTGGGGGCTTTGGTTGAAAGCCGGCCCCTGAACTTGCCAGACTGTCGCCCTGTTTTGTTGCCCATTGGCTGGGCTGCGGAACATACATAGCTTGTGGCCCAAAAAAAGAAAAAATTGGAGCATCACCAAATGAAGGCATTAGGTTTGAAGAACGCGGGCAAGACCCTCCTCGCCTTGTCCCTGATGGGCGCAATGGCAGGCGCGGCCCAGGCAGACGATAAAGTGCTGCACGTCTACAACTGGTCCGACTACATCGCACCGGACACCATCGCCAACTTTGAAAAAGAGTCGGGCATCAAAGTGGTGTACGACGTGTTCGACAGCAACGAGACCCTGGAGGCCAAATTGCTGGCCGGCAAGTCCGGGTATGACATCGTCGTACCGTCGAACAACTTCCTGGCCAAGCAGATCAAGGCCGGCGTTTATCAGGAGCTGGACAAGTCCAAGCTGTCCAACTACGACAACCTGAACAAATCCCTGCTCAAAACCGTGTCGGTCAGCGACCCTGACAACAAGCACGCCTTCCCGTACATGTGGGGCTCGATCGGCATCGGCTACAACCCGGAGAAGGTCAAGGCTGCGCTGGGCGTGGACAAGATCGACTCGTGGGACACGCTGCTCAAGCCTGAAAACATCGCCAAGCTCAAAAGCTGCGGCGTGAGCTTCCTTGATTCACCGACTGAAATGTTGCCGATTGCCCTGCATTACCTGGGCCTGCCGACCGACACTCAGAAGAAAGACGACCTGAAGAAAGCCGAAGAACTGTTCCTGAAGATCCGTCCTTCGATCGGTTACTTCCACTCCTCCAAGTACATTTCCGACCTGGCCAACGGCAACATCTGCGTAGCCGTGGGTTATTCGGGTGATATCCAGCAGGCCAAGTCCCGCGCGGCTGAAGCCGGTGGCAAGGTCAAAGTGGCGTACGACATTCCGAAAGAAGGCGCCGGCAGTTTCTACGACATGGTCGCCATTCCTAAGGATGCCGAGAATGTCGACGCGGCCTACAAGTTCATGAACTACCTGCTCAAGCCGGAAGTCATGGCGTCGATCACCAACAGCGTGCGTTTCCCGAACGGTAACGAGAAGGCCACCGCCCTGGTCGACAAAGACATCACCAGCGACCCAGGCATCTATCCACCGGCGGATGTGCAAGCCAAGCTCTATGCCATTGCTGACCTACCAGCCGCGACCCAGCGTGAAATGACACGCAGCTGGACCAAGATCAAATCGGGCAAGTAAGCCTTGAAACCTGTGGGAGGGGGAAACGCTCTCCCACACATTAATTAAATGACAGAAAGTTTTGCCGGATCGGTTTATCGAGGGTAAGTTGCGCGCCGGTTTTGTTGCCGGGCAACAACTTTGGGCCCAACTATTTAAGAGGACCTCCACTTGCCAATTTCTTTATTTCGCAAAGCCATGTTGGTGGGCGCTGGTATCACGCTGGCTGTCAGCGTGCAGGCTGCGCCGACTGTGCATATTTATAACTGGTCGGATTACATCGGCACCGACACCCTGGCCAACTTCGAGAAGGCGAGCGGCATCAAACCTGTGTACGACGTGTTCGACTCCAACGAAACCCTGGAAGGCAAATTGCTGGCCGGGCACACCGGCTACGACGTGGTGGTGCCGTCCAACCACTTCCTCGGCAAGCAGATCAAGGCCGGGGCGTTCCAGAAGCTCGACAAATCGTTGCTGACCAATTACGCCAACCTCGACCCGGCACTGCTCAAGCGCCTGGAAAAGAACGACCCGGGCAACCAGTACGCCGTGCCGTACCTATGGGGCACCAATGGCATCGGCTATAACGTCGACAAAGTCAAAGAAGTGCTGGGCGTCGACCATATCGACTCCTGGGCCGTACTGTTCGAACCGGAAAACATGAAAAAACTGGCCACCTGTGGTGTGTCGTTCATGGATTCGGCGGATGAAATGCTGCCGGCGGTGCTCAACTACATGGGCCTGAACCCCAACAGCACCAACCCGGAAGACTACAAAAAGGCCGAAGCAAAGCTGCTGAAAGTGCGGCCCTACGTGACCTACTTCCACTCGTCCAAATACATCTCTGACCTGGCCAACGGCAATATCTGCGTGGCCGCCGGGTTCTCTGGCGATGTGTTCCAGGCCAAGGCTCGCGCAAGCGAGGCGGGCAAAGGTGTGAACATCGCCTACGTCATTCCGAAAGAAGGCGGCAACCTGTGGTTCGACGTGCTGGCCATCCCCAAGGATGCCACCAACGTCAAGGAGGCCCATGCCTTCATCAACTATTTGCTGCAACCTGAGGTGATCGCTCAGGTCAGTGACGCCGTCGGCTACGCCAACCCTAACCCCGGGGCGGACAAGCTGATGGAGCAATCGATACGCACCGACGAAGCGGTTTACCCACCGCAGGCGGTTCTCGACCGGACATTCGTCAACTTCGAGCTACCCCCGAAGGTGCAGCGTTTAATGACCCGTAGCTGGACCAAGGTCAAGACGGGCAAATAAGGCACAACTTTCCTGGGTTCGCCCGCCTCGGGTGAACCGCAGTCTATTTTTTTGGGAGTTTCGTAAATGGCAGTTGCCTCCGGCGCCTATAAGAAAGCCCTCGAGGGCGACCAGACACCGAAAAAGGTGCTGGTCAAAATCGACCGGGTCACGAAGAAGTTCGACGAGACGATTGCCGTGGACGATGTGTCCCTGGAAATCAAGAAAGGCGAGATCTTCGCCTTGCTCGGCGGTTCGGGTTCGGGCAAATCCACCTTGCTGCGCATGCTCGCGGGCTTCGAACGGCCAACGGAAGGCCGCATCTACCTCGACGGTGTGGACATCACCGATATGCCGCCCTATGAGCGGCCGATCAACATGATGTTCCAGTCCTATGCGCTGTTCCCGCACATGACCGTGGCGCAGAACATCGCCTTCGGCCTGCAACAGGACAAGATTCCCAAGGCCGAGATCGACGCCCGCGTGGCCGAGATGCTCAAGCTGGTGCAGATGAGCCAGTACGCCAAGCGCAAGCCGCATCAGTTGTCCGGCGGCCAACGTCAGCGCGTGGCCCTGGCCCGCTCCTTGGCCAAGCGCCCGAAGCTGTTGCTGCTCGATGAGCCTATGGGCGCCCTGGACAAAAAACTGCGTTCGCAGATGCAGCTGGAGCTGGTGGAAATCATCGAGCGCGTCGGCGTGACCTGCGTGATGGTGACCCACGACCAGGAAGAGGCCATGACCATGGCCGAGCGCATCGCAATCATGCACCTGGGCTGGATCGCCCAGATCGGCAGCCCGATCGATATCTATGAAACCCCCACCAGCCGCCTGGTGTGCGAGTTCATCGGCAACGTCAACATCTTCGACACCCAAGTGGTGGACGACGCCGAAGGCCACGCGGTGCTCAAGTGCGCGGACCTGGACCGCGACATTTACGTAGGCTACGGCATTGCCACCTCGGTGGAAGACAAGTCGGTGACCTACGCCATCCGCCCGGAAAAACTGCTGGTTACCACCGAAATGCCGACCTGCGAACACAACTGGTCCAGCGGCAAGGTCCACGACATCGCCTACCTGGGCGGCCACTCGGTGTTCTATGTGGAGCTGCCGAGCGGCAAGCTGGTGCAGTCCTTCGTGGCCAACGCCGAGCGCCGTGGCCAGCGCCCCACCTGGGGTGATCAGGTTTACGTCTGGTGGGAAGACGACAGCGGCGTGGTGCTTCGCTCATGAACATGAAGAAGCTTAAGCGGCGCTTGCTCCGCATCGTCCCCAGCGGCAAGCAGGTGGTCATCGGGATTCCATTCCTGTGGCTGTTCCTGTTCTTCGCCCTGCCGTTTTTCATTGTGCTGAAAATCAGCTTTGCCGAAGCCGATGTAGCGATCCCTCCGTACACCGAGATCTACACCTTCATTGAGCAGAAGCTGCAGTTGGTGCTCAACCTGGCCAACTACGCGATGCTTGGCGACGACGAGTTGTACATCGCCGCGTACCTGGGGTCGCTGAAAATGGCGTTCTTCAGCACGCTGCTGTGCCTGCTGATCGGTTACCCGATGGCCTACGCCATCGCCAGCGCGCGCAAAGAGATGCAGACCGTGCTGGTGCTGCTGATCATGATGCCGACCTGGACCGCGATCCTGATCCGCGTGTATGCGTGGATGGGCATCCTCAGCAACAACGGCTTGCTCAACGGATTCCTGATGTCCATCGGGCTGATCAGCGAACCGTTGCAGATCCTCAACACCAACATCGCGGTGTACATCGGCGTGGTCTATTCCTACCTGCCGTTCATGATCCTGCCGCTGTACGCCAACCTGGTGAAGCACGATCAGAGCCTGCTGGAAGCCGCGTCTGACCTGGGTTCGAGCACCTTCAACAGCTTCTGGAAGATCACCGTGCCGCTGTCCAAGAACGGCATCATCGCTGGCTGCATGCTGGTCTTCATTCCGGTGGTGGGCGAGTTCGTGATCCCGGAACTGCTGGGCGGCCCGGAAACCCTGATGATCGGTAAAGTGTTGTGGCAGGAATTCTTCAATAACCGTGACTGGCCGGTGGCCTCTGCACTGGCGGTGGTGATGCTGGCTATCCTGATCGTGCCGATCATCCTGTTCAATCGCAGCCAAGCCAAAGAGATGGAGGGCAAGATATGAAGCGCTTCAGTTTCTCAAGCTTCATGCTGGTGGCGGGGTTGCTGTTCATCTACCTGCCGATGCTGATTCTGGTGATCTACTCGTTCAACGAATCCAAACTGGTGACGGTGTGGGGCGGTTGGTCGATCAAGTGGTACGTGGGCCTGTTGGATAACACCCAATTGATGGGCTCGGTGGCCCGCTCCCTGGAAATCGCCTGCTACACCGCAATCGCTGCGGTGGCGCTGGGTACCCTGGCGGCCTTTGTGCTTACGCGCATCAGTCACTTCAAAGGCCGCACCCTGTTCGGCGGCCTGGTGACCGCGCCACTGGTGATGCCGGAAGTGATCACCGGTCTGTCGCTGTTGCTGCTGTTCGTGGCCATGGCGCAGATGATCGGCTGGCCCCAGGAGCGTGGCATCGTGACCATCTGGATCGCCCACACCACGTTCTGTGCCGCGTATGTGGCGGTGGTGGTGTCGGCGCGCTTGCGTGAGCTGGACCTGTCGATCGAAGAAGCGGCGATGGACCTGGGCGCGCGGCCGTGGAAGGTGTTCTTCCTGATCACCATCCCGATGATCGCGCCGTCATTGGCGGCGGGCGGCATGATGTCGTTCGCGTTGTCCCTGGATGACCTGGTACTCGCCAGCTTCGTGTCGGGCCCAGGCTCCACGACCCTGCCGATGGAAGTGTTCTCGGCCGTGCGTCTGGGGGTTAAGCCCGAGATCAATGCCGTGGCCAGCCTGATTCTGCTGGCAGTGTCGCTGGTGACCTTCCTGGTGTGGTTCTTCAGCAGGCGTGCCGAAGAGATGCGCAAGAAGGCCATCCAACAAGCCATCGAAGAGGCCGCCGCCGACGGCTGGCAGCAACCGGACAAGCGCCGCGCGCCAGCACCGGTCTAAAGATCTACGCGATCCAAATGTGGGAGGGGGCTTGCCTCCGATAGCGGTGAATCAGTCTACAGATGCAGTGACTGACTCTCAGCAATCGGGGGCAAGCCCCCTCCCACACTTTTTTGCTCGCGCTTCTAGCCGTTATCGAGCGGGCAATAGCTTCAGCGTGCCGCGGGTATTGGCCGTGACTTCTTCATCGCTCAAATGCGCCTGCTCATAACCCCCTTCGATATAGGTCTCGGCCTGGTCGCCGTAATGCTTGTCGAACGGCACGCCGCTTTGCCCCACGGGGTTGATGGTCAGGGCGTGGGCTACATCGGCGAAGTCGATCAGGCGGCGGGTGGATGGGCCGTATGTCACTGGCCAGGGCGCCGGGCCGATGGCAGCGGATTGGTTATTCGGCACTTCATGGGTGCCCGGTGCGGGGAACGGGCCGACGTTGAATACCCTATCCAGTGGCTTCTGCATGCCCAGCGGATGACCGTGGGTCAACGTATGTGCCTTGCCCCACTGCCACTGGTTCGGGTCGTCGCCGAGGGTGGCCTTGAGGTGGGCGAGGCTGCTGTCCCAGGCGAGCTTGACGGTGTCGGTGCGTTTGCCGTCCCACCAGGGCGAGTCCGCAGCGGCGGCCAGGCGTGGCAAGGCAGCGTCGATCACGCGGGTGCTGATCAGGGTCTTGAACATCGCGTCGCCGAGTTTGGGGTGGAAGGCCGCATCGGCGAGGTTGAACAGGAACTGGTTGAACAGCGTGGCGCTGATGGAGTCCAGCGGGTAGTCGCCTTTCCAGTTGGCCAGTTGGTCCACCAGCTTGAGTTGCGCCGGGTCCTTGACCACCTCACGCAGCACTGGCAGCAGCGGTGCCAGCAGGCGCGGGCCGAACGCGGTGGTGGTGCCCAGTTGCAAGGCTTGGCTGTTGGTCACATCCCACTTCACTCGGGCGTCGCTCAACTGGGCGTTCAACTGCTGACCACGGTCGGCCAGGTTGTAATAACCGGGGATTTCCATGCCCGTAGGCGACGCTGGCTGGGCGTTGGCAGAGACCACATAGCCGCGCGCCGGGTTTTCTTCCTGGGGGTTGGCGCTGAAGGGGTAGAAGCCAAGTTTGTCGGCCTGGGTGGTACTGCCGTCGAGGATAAACCCTGGGTTCACGCCTGCCGGACGAATCGGTAACTGCGCCGCCGCCCACCAGCCGATATCGCCCTTGGCATTGGCCCACACAATATTCAAGCCGGGTGCCGAGACCTTGGCCGCAGCAGCGCGGGCTTTGGCCAGCGTATCGGCGCGGTTGAGCTGGTAGAAGCCTTCAAGGATCGGGTTCTGAGTGTCGAGAAACGCCCACCACATTGCGATGGGAATGTTGCCTGCCGTCTCGCCAAGCACGTCATTGATGATCGGCCCATGGGGCGACTGGCGCAGGGTTAGGGTGACCGGTGCCTGGCCCTTGACCGCGATCTGTTGTTCGCTGCGGATCAGGTCGACCCACTGGCCCTGATACCAGACCTGATTGGGATTGTCCGGGTTGACCTTCTCGGCGATCAGGTCGAGGTCGTCGTTCTGGAACATGGTCAGGCTCCACCCGAAATCCAGGTTGTGCCCCAAGAATGCCATCGGCACCAATGCGTTGTGATAGCCGTACAACTCAAAACCCGGCGCCGACAGTTGCGCCTCGTACCACACCGACGGCACGGAAAAACGGATATGCGGGTCGCCCGCCAGCAACGGTTTGCCGCTGCGGGTACGGCTGCCGCTGATGGCCCAGGCGTTGCTGCCCTCGAACTGCGGCAGGCCGTTGTCGGCCAGGGCTTGGTCGCTCAGGGCGGCGAGGGCGCCGAGGGATTGCCAGTCGCTGGCGGCCAGGTTAAGGGCGCCCTTGGGTTGCCAGTCGAGGTCGAAAACCTTCAGGTAGTCGCTGCCCAATTGATCGCGGATGTAAGTCAGCAATGGTTCGGTACGAAACGCGGCAGCAAAGCTGTAGGCCATATACCCGGCCACGCTGATGGTGTCTTCAGCCGTGAAGGGCCGCTTGGGGATGCCCAGCACGTCGAACTCCATCGGGCTGGCGTGGCTGTCCTGATACTGGTTGATCCCATCCAGATAGGCTTGCAGCGCCTTCCAGTGCGCCGACTCATGATCCAGCTGCGCCACATAGGTCGCGGCGCGGTCGCGGATGCGCAGGCTGCGGAACAGTTTGTCGGTGTCGACCACCTTTGGGCCTAGCACTTCAGCGAGTTCGCCACGGGCCAGGCGGCGCATGATCTCCATCTGGAATAGCCGGTCCTGGGCGTGTACATAGCCCAGGGCGCGATACAGATCGGTTTCGTTCTCGGCACGGATATGCGGCACGCCACGGTCGTCATAGCGCACGGTGACTGAGCCTTGCAGATGGGCCAGTGTCACCGTGCCCTGGCGCGTGGGTTGTTTGCTGTACACATACCAACCGGCGCCGAGAGCGAGCAGCACCACTACAGCCGCGAGAGCCTGCAAGACGCGCTTCATGAAGAGTCCTTACCAAGAATGGGGTGGCGGCCTAGGGCCCGGTTGACCACGAACAATAGCAGCCCACCGCCAGGGTGTGCGTGGCATTCACCTCGCGCCCGGCGTCGAGCGCTTGCAGGATCGGCTCGATAAAACTGTTGTTGGCGTTGCACGTCAGGCCCTCGCTGTAGGGCCCGAAATACGCGAGCTTGCCGCTGCGGTCCCAGATGCCCACGGCGGGGCTGGCCGGCACCTGGTCGGCACCGGGCAGGGCAGTGAGGATTTTCATCTGGCGCAGGTTGTCCGGTAATTGGCCATGGCTGCCGGCTTTTTGCAGGGCGTAGAACTCAACGCCTTTGGACGCGTACTGCTCGATCAGCTCGCCCAGATGTTGCTGGTTGATCACATTGCACGGGCACGCCGGGTCCCAGAAATGCACCAGGCGGATCGGGCCTGGGCCGCTGAGTTCGGCGGGCAGTTGCAGCGCATCGCCGGAAAAAACCGCCGTGTGCTCGCTGAAAGCGCGCAGATAGCGGCCCTGAAACCAGTCATACGCCGTCCACAGCACGCCGGTGCTGATAATCAGGATCAGGCTGGCGAACAGGGCGGTACGGTAGGTCTGTCGCATTCGGATCTATCCTCGCAGGTCGCGTAGCTTGCCATGCCTGCCCTGACAGATGAATATCGCAGCTCGATATTGTGAGCCTGGAAACCCTTTATGCCCGTCACCTTTGACCCGGATCATCTGCGCGACAGCTTGCGCCCCTTGTCGGATGCGCAACCGCTCAGCGCCGAGGCGCGGGTCTACCAGCGTTTTTACGGGCTGGACCTGCCCGCGCGCAAAGTGCCGGCGGTGAGTCGCCTGGGGCGCTTTGAGGTACACGGTTTCGACGTGGTGGCGCAGGTGTGGTGGCCGCCGGTGCCGGTGGCGACGATGTTTTTGTTTCACGGCTTCTACGACCACATGGGGCTGTACCGCAACGTAGTGGACTGGGCACTGGACCAGGGCTTCGTTGTGATTGCCTGCGATTTGCCGGGGCATGGCTTGTCCAGTGGCGCGCGCGCCAGCATCGATGATTTCGCGGTATACCAAGATGTGGTTCAAGCCCTGTTCACCCAGGCCGAGGCACTGCAACTGCCCAAGCCTTGGCACCTGTTCGGGCAAAGCACCGGCGGCGCGATCGTGGTGGATCATCTGCTGTACCACGGCGCCCAGAGCCCGGCGCAAGGCAACGTGCTGCTGCTGTCGCCGCTGGTGCGTCCGCGCGCGTGGGGCTGGTCCCAGGTCAGCTATTACCTGCTGAGGCCGTTCGTCAAAGGTATTGCGCGGCGGTTCAGCGACAACTCCAACGACCCGGCGTTCCGGCCGTTTCTGGAAGCCGATCCGCTGCAGCCGCGGCAACTGCCCACCGCCTGGGTGGGCGCCCTGGCGCGCTGGATCAAACGCATCGAGGCCGCCCCGCGCAGCACGCGGCGGCCGGTGATCGTGCAGGGGGAGGAAGACATGACGGTGGACTGGCAGCACAACCTGCACGTGCTGCGCGGCAAGTTCGACCGGCCCGAGGTGCTGATGCTGCCCCGTGGACGGCATCACCTGGCCAATGAGATTCCAGAGATTCGCGAAGAGTACTTCCGGTATTTGACGGACCATCTGAAATAACACGGTGCAGATGTGGGAGGGAGCTTGCCCCTCGCACATTTCTACTGCACCAGGCTTGAGGTGCTCTGGCCGACTGCCAGGCCTGCGCGAATCGCCGCCAGCGCCGCCTGGTAATACGCCTTACCCTCCGGCGACTCGGCGAACGTGGCGAATTCTTCCAGCTCCGGGTCGGACAAATCGCGATAGACGTACAGCAACGTGTTGTTCAGGTCATTACCGATCTGCTGCATCAAGCGCTCACGTTGGCCATTCAACATGCCCTGGGCCTGACCGCCGCCCAGCAGGCCAGGGATCATCTGGCTGAGGCTGTCGGCCGCCACGCCGGCAATCGCCAGGCTGACCTCTGCGCCGGCCTCACGGGCGGGCAGGGCTTGGGCCAGGTGGCCGATGATCAGGCTGCGGGTGGCGTCGGCCTGGATCTTCGGCAGGCCCTGGGCGTTTTTGGCTAATTGATCGCGGCGGGTAGCGAGTAATTCGGCGGCGACGATCTTGCGCCCCAAGGGTGACTGAAAGAACGCCAGCGCCGGTGCCGGGTCCGCCAGGTGCTTGCGCAACTGCGCTTCGGCGCGCTGATCCATGGCCTGGGCGGCGAAGCGTTGGTTGCTGTTGTCCACCAGTGCCTGATATACCGCCGGCGGCAGGCTATTGCGGTAGCGCTGTTGGGCCGCCGCGAGTGCATCGGTGAAATGCGCACGTTGTTCGGCCCAGCCGGCAACCTTGTACAACTGGTCATGGCCGTCTGCCCAGGCGGGCAAAACGCAGAACATCAGCAAGGAAAAAAACAAACGACGCATATGGACTCCTGTCAGTCGGCCACTATTGTCCGTGTGGGGCGTAGGATTTGTCGAGAAATCCTGTCAGTCACATGAACTAATCTGTGTTCAGACGCTCGGCGGCTCTGTCGGATTCTCAGGCGTATGGATACTATGCGCGCCATGCAAATACCCTTCGATCATCCCCTGCTGCAACGTATTGTCGACGACCTGGCCGAGAAAGGTTGGTCGCAGCAGAACGGCTTCCTGCCCCAGGCTCTGACCCTGGAACTGGCGGCTGAGTGCCGTAAACGTGCCGCCGAAGGTGAATTGGCGCCCGCGGCGGTTGGGCGCGGCCCGGCCCAGGAGATCCGCGAGGGTATTCGCGGCGACCGTATCCAATGGCTGGAGGAGGGTGACGCCGCCGTCTGCGACACCTACATGGCGGTGATGGATAGCCTGCGCCTGGCCATGAACCGGGGGCTGTTCCTCGGCCTGGAAGATTTCGAAAGCCATTTCGCCATGTACCCGCCAGGGGCGTTTTACCTCAAGCATCTGGACCGCTTTCGCGATGATGACCGGCGCATGGTCTCGGCGGTGATCTACCTGAATGACGCCTGGCTGCCCGAACACGGCGGCCAGTTGCGCATGTACCTTAAGGACGACATCGAATACGACGTGACCCCTGTCGGCGGTTGTCTGGTGGTGTTCCTGTCCGGCGTCATCCCCCACGAAGTCATGCCCGCCACGCGCGAACGGCTGTCCCTGACCGGCTGGTTCCGTCGCCGGGGCAACGAGCCGTTCTGAGCATGCACAAGATACTGATCAGCCGCTGCCTGCTCGGGCATAAGGTGCGCTACGACGGTGGGGCCAGTGGGCCGTTCGACCAATTGGCGGCTTGGCAGGCAGAAGGGCGGGTAGTGGCGGTTTGCCCGGAAGTCGCGGGCGGCTTGCCGACGCCGCGTCCGTCTGCGGAGATTCCGGGCGGGCAGGGCATCGATGTGTGGGAAGGCCGGGCCCAGGTGCTCACCGCCGCGGGCGAAGACTTCAGCGCCGCGTTCCTCGACGGCGCGCGCCAGGCGTTGGCGTTGGTGCAGCGCCACGGCATCCGTATCGCTGTGCTCAAGGCCAATAGCCCCTCCTGCGGCAATCTGCTGACCTATGACGGTACGTTCACAGGCGTCAAAGTCAGCGGCGAAGGGGTCACGGCGGCGCTACTCAAGCGCCATGGCGTGCAGGTGTTCAGCGAGCTGGAGTTGCCCGAGGCTGCCGCCGCGCTGGCTCAGCTTTCAATCCCGACCTAATCAAAAAGGCGGGAGAGGGCTGCCAGCGCGTTGGCGTTACTGGGCGTCGCTTTCAAGCCACTTGTGGGACAGCGCCTTCAACCGCCCATCCGCCTTCACCCGCTCCAAGGCTTTGTCCAGGCTGGCCTTGAACGCCGGATTGCCCTTCTGGAACGGAATCGCCAGGTCAGGCGCCTGGTTATAGCTCTCGCTGAAATCGAACCGATCACGCAGCTCGGCAGTCATAGCGATATGGTTGATGGCCACGTCGTATTTGCCGCTTTCCACCCCTTGCAGCAAGTCAGTGTCATCGGTGGTGATGAAGGACGGGCGCACATCCATTTCCTTGGCCAGTTGCTCGCCCAGCTCCACTTCAAAGCCGGTGAGCTTGTCGCCCTCCTTGAAGTTGAACGGCGGGTGAGTGGCTTCAAGGGCGATGCGCAGTTCGCCGCGATCGTTCACATCGTCGATCAGTTCGGCATGGGCCAAAGGGCTCAGAAGAGGAAGCAGCAGTAACAGGCCAGGCGAAAAGCGCATGGTCACTCCTAGAGAATTCGAATGTGCGAGGCGCCGTTCAGCATCGCTTTGCTATGGTGTTGAGTGCCTTGGACAGCAATTTGCCGCGAAGTTGTCATAAACCTACAGATTTCACAGAAAAACTGGAGAAGCGAATGAAAGCCCTTTTGTCCCGTGCAACGATTGCCAGCCTGTTGCTGGGTGCCTCGATGTTGGCCAGCGCCGCCGACCTTCCACGTACGCCGGCGCCTGAAGGTGCCGAAGTGTTTATCGTCTCGCCGAAGGATGGCGCGACCGTCGACAAAACCTTCACCGTCAAATTCGGCGTCAAGAACCTGGACCTGGAACCTATCGATAAGCAAGTGCCTAACGCCGGCCACCATCACCTGCTGGTCGACCAGGACGTGACGGCGCTTAAAGCCGACGAGGCGATCCCGGCCACTGCCACCTCGATCCACTTCGGCAAGGCGCAAACCGAAACCGAACTCACCCTGGCCCCCGGCAAGCACACCTTGCAACTGGTGGCGGGCGACAACGTGCATCGCCAGTTCGAGCCAACGGTCGCCTCGAAAGTCATCACCGTTAACGTCAAGTAAGCGTTCTGCGGACAAAAAAATGGGAGACCCCTGCGGGTCTCCCATTTTTTGTGCAGCGGTTAAAGCCTTAGAACAACACGCGGCTACGGATAGTGCCGTTGATGTGCTGCAGCTTCTCTTGCGCCAGGTCCGAGTATTCGGCGTCGACGTCGATTACCACGTAGCCGACTTTCTCGTTGGTCTGCAGGAACTGACCGGAGATGTTGATGCCGTTTTCCGCGAAAACCTTGTTGATCTCGCTCATCACACCCGGAATGTTCTGGTGGATGTGCAACAGGCGGTGCTTGCCAGGGTGAGCCGGCAGGGCCACTTCCGGGAAGTTGACGGACGAGACCGACGTACCGTTGTCGCTGTACTTGACCAGCTTCTCGGCCACTTCCAGGCCGATGTTGGCCTGGGCCTCAGCGGTGGAACCGCCGATGTGCGGGGTCAGGATCACGTTGTCCAGGCCACGCAGCGGGCTTTCGAAGATGTCGTCGTTGGAGCGAGGTTCTACCGGGAATACGTCGATGGCGGCGCCGATCAGGTGCTTGTCCTTGATCGCGTCGGCCAGGGCGTCCAGCTCCACCACGGTGCCGCGCGCGGCGTTGATCAGGATGCCGCCTTTCTTGATGGCGCGGATTTCCTTCTCGCCGATCATCCACTGGGTTTCAGCGGTTTCCGGAACGTGCAGGGTCACGATGTCGGACATGCCCAGCAACTCGGTCAGGCTCGACACCTGAGTGGCGTTGCCCAGCGGCAGCTTGGTCAGGGTGTCGTAGAAGAACACCTGCATGCCCAGGCCTTCGGCCAGGACCGACAATTGCGTACCGATCGAACCGTAACCGACGATGCCCAGCTTTTTGCCACGGATTTCGAAGGAATTGGCCGCGCTTTTGATCCAGCCGCCACGGTGGCAGGAAGCGTTCTTCTCCGGGATGCCGCGCAGCAACAGGATCGCCTCGGCCAACACCAGCTCCGCCACGGAACGGGTGTTGGAGTACGGTGCGTTGAACACTGCAATACCGCGCTCGCGTGCGGCGTTGAGGTCGACCTGGTTGGTGCCGATGCAGAAACAGCCGACCGCCACGAGTTTCTTGGCGTGATCGAAGATCTCTTCGGTCAACTGAGTGCGTGAGCGAATGCCGATAAAGTGCGCGTCGGCGATCTTTTCCTTGAGCTGGGCTTCCGGCAGAGAACTGGTGATGTACTCAATGCTGGTGTACCCGGCGGCTTTCAGAACGTCGACAGCCGATGGGTGGACGCCTTCCAGAAGAAGGAACTTGATCTTGCTCTTATCGAGAGAAGTCTTGCTCATCTGCGTAAACCTGTATCCCGGAGAAAAATGGCAGGGAGTCGGATCACTTAAGCTGACCCGGACGGCAGGAAAGCCGTCACCGCAGAAACGCCCTTGGGCTCTGTCCTGCGGGGGCGGTATGCTAGCATATGCGCCCCGCTAAACACCTATCCTGCGACGTGAAGCGTTCTCAGGATGACCATGAATTGTTCGAGAGTTCTGTCGATGACCCATCCTGCCCTGATTGATGAGCTAAAGACCCTGGTTGAGCCCGGCAAAGTGCTGACCGACGCCGACTCCCTGGAGGCTTACGGCAAGGATTGGACTAAACACTTCGCCCCCGCGCCGACCGCCATCGTGTTTCCCAAGACCATCGAGCAGGTGCAGGCGGTTGTGCGTTGGGCCAATGAGCGCAAGGTGGCGCTGGTGCCGTCCGGCGGGCGTACGGGGCTGTCGGCCGCAGCCGTTGCGGCTAATGGCGAAGTGGTGGTGTCTTTCGACTATATGAACCAGATCCTCGACGTAAACCTCACCGACCGCACCGCCGTGTGCCAGCCAGGCGTGGTCACCAAGCAGTTGCAAAACGTCGCCGAAGAAAACGGCCTGTACTATCCCGTGGACTTTGCATCCTCCGGTTCCAGTCAGATTGGCGGCAATATCGGCACCAATGCCGGCGGGATCAAGGTCATTCGCTATGGTATGACCCGTAACTGGGTGGCCGGCATCAAAGTCGTCACCGGCAAGGGCGACGTGCTGGAGCTGAACCGCGACCTGATCAAGAACGCCACCGGCTATGACATGCGCCAGCTGTTTATCGGCGCCGAAGGCACCCTGGGCTTTGTGGTCGAAGCCACCATGCGCCTGGACCGTGCACCGAAGAACCTCACCGCCATGGTGCTGGGCACCACCGATTTCGACTCGATCATGCCGGTGCTGCATGCCTTCCAGGGCAAGTTGGACCTGACGGCTTTCGAGTTCTTCTCCGACAAGGCCCTGGCCAAAGTCCTCGGGCGTGGCGACGTGCCTGCGCCGTTCGAAACCGAGTGCCCGTTCTACGCGCTGCTGGAATTCGAAGCCACCACCGAAGAAGTTGCCAATCATGCCCTGGAAACCTTCGAGCACTGTGTCGAGCAGGGCTGGGTGCTGGACGGCGTGATGAGCCAAAGCGAAACCCAATTGCACAACCTGTGGAAACTGCGCGAGTACATCTCCGAGACCATTTCCCACTGGACGCCTTACAAGAACGATATTTCGGTGACCGTCAGCAAAGTGCCGGCATTCTTGAAGGAAATCGACGCAATCGTCGGAGAACACTACCCGGACTTCGAAATCGTCTGGTTTGGCCACATCGGTGACGGCAACCTGCACCTGAACATCCTCAAGCCGGAAAATCTGAGCAAGGATGAGTTCTTCGCCAAGTGCGCCACCGTCAACAAGTGGGTCTTTGAAACCGTCGAGAAATACAACGGGTCGATCTCCGCTGAGCACGGCGTGGGCATGACCAAACGCGATTACCTGACCTACAGCCGTTCGCCAGTTGAAATCGAATACATGAAAGCCGTCAAAGCGGTGTTCGACCCGAACGGGATCATGAACCCCGGCAAGATCTTCGCTGTTTAAACCGCCCCTGAAGGAGTCGTTTCATGAGCTACCAGCACAAGTATGTCGACGGCACCAATATCCATTTTCCTGTGGGGAAAGTGGTGTGTATTGGGCGCAATTACGCCGAACATGCCAAGGAACTGGATAACCCGGTGCCGACCGAACCTTTGCTGTTCATCAAGCCGGGCAGTTGCGTGGTGCCGTTGGAAGGCGGTTTCGCTATTCCCGCAGAGCGTGGTTCGGTGCATTACGAGGCGGAAATCGCGGTGTTGATCGGCAAGCCATTGTCGGCCAAGCCCAGCCGTGAAGAAGTGCTGGATGCCATTTCCGGCTTCGCCCCGGCGTTGGATCTGACCCTGCGCGACAAGCAGGCCGAACTGAAAGCCAAGGGCCTGCCGTGGGAAGTCGCCAAGTCGTTCGACGGCGCGGCGGTGATTGCGCCCTTCGTGGTCGGCAGCGCCTTCCCGGACCTGACCGACATCGGCATTCGCCTGACCATCAATGGCGAAGTGCGCCAGGACGGTAACAGCGCGCAGATGCTCAACCCTATCGTTCCGATGATCCAGTACATGGCCGGCTGCTTCTCGCTGCAGGCGGGGGATGTGATCCTCACCGGCACCCCGGCCGGCGTAGGCCCGTTGAATGCAGGCGATGAACTGATGCTGGAATTGCCGGGCGTAAGTCGCTTCGAAAGCGTCGTCCGCTAAGCACGCCGTAGGAGGGGGCTTGCCCCCTTCTATAAAAGGGGGACGAGCACGTCTCACATCACGGCTTTTGCATTTTTTTCACACGCGATCCGGATAATCTTCAGGCTCCAGCACGCGAGCCCATTGATCCTGTGCTAATCCCCTAATCACTTCTCGGAAAAGCGCTCAATGGCCGTGCCTCTGCCCTCTGCATCATCCAAGCCCCGCTCCCGCTTTGCCCTGCGCTGGTATTCCTGGCTGTTTCTGGTCGGGGCGGTGGTGTATGGCGTGGCGTGGGCCATGCATTGGGACGATCGAGGCGTGCTGTGGGTGCTGGAGCGATTTGAAAGCGCTGCCGAGCGCAAGGAAAGTGTCTGGCTGCCGGACTATCAGGCGGTGATCGATGCCAAGGTGCTGCCGGGCATGGAAAAAGACGAAGCGTCGGACCTCACCTATAACCCACAGACCAAGACCCTGTTCTCTGTCATGGGCAAAAACCCGTTTCTTGTGGAGCTGAACCTGCAAGGCGACGTGCTGCGCAAGATGCCGCTCAACGGCTGGAGCAATCCGGAAGGCGTCGCGATGCTGGAAAACGGCCTGATGGCGGTGGTCGATGAACGTCAACACACGCTGACCATCGTCAAGGTCGATGCCACGACCCAGCAGTTGAACAAAGCCGACTTCACCAGTTACGACCTGGGCCCCTCCAAGGACCAGAACAAAGCGTTTGAGGCCGTGACTTGGGACAAGCGCACTCAGCAACTGGTGCTCGGTGAGGAGCGTCCGCCGGCATTGTTCACCTGGAAAAGCGACGGCAGCCAGAGCCTGACTGGCGATAAACAAAAGCTGGCCAGCAAAGAGTTGGACATGCGCAACCTCTCGGCCCTGGCCGTCGACCCACGCACGGGCCATCTACTGGTGTTATCGGCCGACTCTCACTTGTTGCTGGAGTTGGATGAAAAGGGCGATCAGGTCAGCTTCATGACCTTGCTCGGTGGCTTCAATGGCCTCAAGGACACGATTCCGCGAGCCGAAGGGGTGACCATGGACGAGGATGGCAACCTGTACGTGGTGAGCGAGCCGAACCTGTTCTATCGTTTCGAAAAGCAGAAGTAGCTGACGAAATACGTCGGACATTTCTCTTTCAACGGCATTCGCCAGACAGTGGGGCGCGTTTAAGTTTAAATTCAGACCGGCGTGATATTTATTCGCCACTTTTGACTTTGAGCTCGCCCAATGCGTCGACTTGCCCGCCCCAAACCTATTCTTTTGATGCTTGCGCTGGTCATCGTGATCAGCGCCGTCGCTGTTGCGCAGTACTTCCGTCTCTTTGAGCGCGCCTGGTTCAACTTGCAGGCGTGGCGCCAGCCTACCAATGAGCAATCCATTGGCCTGGCGGATTACCGCGTGGTGCTGGAGGCGCAGGTGATTGAGGGGTTGGACGACGACGTGTCAGCCCTCACCTACGATCCGATCCGCAAAAGCCTGTTTACCGTGACCAATAAAAACGCCGAGATGATCGAGCTGTCCCTGGAGGGTAAGATCCTGCGGCGTATTCCCCTGGTCGGGTTTGGCGATGCCGAGGCCGTGGAGTTCATCAGCGAGAACATCTACGTTATCAGCGATGAGCGCCAGCAACGGCTGATCAAAGTGCATGTGGACGATGACACCGAATTCCTCGACGCGGCCGACGCCGAACAAATGACCTTGGGCGTGCATGTCGGCGGCAACAAGGGCTTTGAGGGTTTGGCCTACGATTCGGTGGGCAAGCGTCTGTTCGTCGCCAAGGAGCGCGACCCGATGCTGATCTACGAGGTGCACGGCTTTCCTCATTTCAAGCCGGAAAAAACCTACTCGGTGCATGTGATCAACAACCCCAAGCGTGACGCCGGGTTGTTTGTGCGCGACCTGTCGAGCCTGCAATACGACGAGCGCAGCGGCCATTTACTGGCGCTGTCGGATGAGTCGTTTCTGGTGCTGGAGCTGGACATCGACGGTCGCCCGTTGAGCAGTCTGTCTCTGCTCAACGGACGCCAGGGTTTGAAAAAACGCGTGCCTCAGGCCGAAGGCATTGCCATGGATGACGATGGCGCGCTGTACCTTGTCAGCGAGCCGAACCTGTTCTACGTGTTCAAAAAGCCCTGATCAGAACATCCATTGCACACCCAGTGAATAGCCGGTCTGGCTGCCTTCGGTATGGCCCAGGCGGCTATTGACCTCGGCATACACCCCCAGCTGTGGGGTAATCGCCAACTGGCTGCCCAGTTGGGCGCGACCAAAATGCTTATCCACAGCGCCGAGCCGCGCGGTACGCGCCTGGCCATCGGCGCGGGCGGTCAATTGCAGATCGTCCAGACGGCCGTCGGCCAATTCCTCAACCCAGGCAATGTCGCCGTAGGGCATCAGGCTTAGGCCATGAGGCAGTGCGACGGTACCGCGTACTCGCCAACCAAGGCTGGCTTCCAGGGAGTCGAAGGATTGTTCCTCGTACTCAAGGGCGGTGCGCAGGTTTTGTTTCTCGTGGAATTTATCGATGCGTGAGTGGCTGTAGTCCAGGCCGGCGAACGGGCCGCTCTTGATTGCGCCGAGGTCAAAGTCGTAGCCGCCCAGCACCCGCGCGCCGAGCGTCAATGCGTCAGTGCTGCCGGTCAGCTGTTGATTGAGCAGGATCGGCCCGCCATTGGCCTGGATCAGCAGGTTGCGCCGGCTATCGAAGCGGCTGTGGCCGATGCTCAGGTCGCCGGCCAGCCAGCTCGGCCCGCCATCGTTAAGCAGCGCATAGGCGGCAGCTTGCCAGGTGTCGCTGTCGAGTTTGCCGCGGTGCTCCAGTTTGTCGCGGCCGTTGAGGTAACTGAGGCTGGCGCCGATGTTCAGGCTCGCGCTGAGTTGGTAATCGCCCAGGGCGTGCAGGCCCACGCGCCGGGCCTCTGGGTTGGGCGCCGTGTCGAAGCCACTGTCGGGGTTGTATTCGCCGTCCACGCCAATCTCGCCGTCAAAGCTGCCTACCTCGCGGCTGGCCGATTGCAAGGTCAGCCAGCGGCGATCGTGCAGGCGCACCATCGCTTGGTGCTGGCGCTGCAGGTTGTCCTGCATATTGCGCGCGACGGCGCCGCCGGAAGCGGTTGAGGCCAGCAGGTCAGCGTTGGTCAGCTCCAGCACCAAGCGGCTGAGCAGGCGCGAATAGTCGCGCAGACGCTGGTCAATGCGCGCCTGGCCGAAGGCATCGGTGAGTACTGCTTTGTTGTCTTCAGCGGGGTCGTGCCAGGTCGAGCCGCCGGGGATTTTCGGGTTATTGGTCTGGGTATAGCCGTCCAGGTCGCCCAGTTCCCAGTTAGTGGCCTCTATATAGAGGATTGGTATGTTCAGCGCTTCGAATGCTTCGCCGTCGCTGCAGCAACCGGTGCCTGTGGGGTATTGCGGGTCGAGGCCGGGGTTGGTGAACAAAGGAATATTCAATTCCTTGGCGATCTGGAAGGTGTGTTCGCGCAATGCCGCCAGTGCGGGGTTGGCGGTGCTGTTCTGGCCGGCGTGGGCGTACATCATGTCGCCGGTGATCAGACTGTCGAGGTTGATCATCGCCAGCATATTCGCGCGTTGGCTGGCGCTCAGCGAATCGACGAACGCCCGGGAGCCGCGCAAGCCTTCTTCTTCCGCGCCGAAACCGACAACCTGCAGGCCGTTTTCCAGCTGCAGACCGCCCAGGTTCTTCGCCACTTCGGTCAGCACACTGGCGCCGGAACCGTTGTCATCCAGGCCTTGCAGGGTAGGGCGGCCAAAGTAAGTGTCGAAATGCGCGCCAATTACCACGTACTGCGGCCGAGTGCCGGCGGCGTAGGCCACTACGTTCTGCGAGGCGCGGCTGCCGCTGTTCCAGGTGAAGTCCTGACGGCTGATGGTGTAGGCCGTGCCCATCTGGCTTTGCATCCAGTCGGCCGCGCCGGCGAAATTGGCCGTGCCACGATACCGGCCGGGGTAGTCGTTGATCAGCTTTTCCAGGGTGGTGTTGGCGTGCTCGCCGTATTCGTAGGCTGAGGCTTGCAGGGACACCAGGGCGCAGGTCGCGCCGATCGCGAAGGCGAGGGGCTTTATCACAGGGTCTTCCTTGAAGTGACGGAGTGGTTGAGCCGAGACCCTTTGCACAATGTGCGCCTCATTCCCTGGGCGATTGTGAATTGGCGCATTGTTAAACGGCGGGGTCGCGTGGTTGTAAGTTGTAACGGATTTGATACCAGCGACGGCATTGAATGCCGTGATTTGGCGCACGATTTTGGAGAGGGGTGCTGCGAAAGGTAGCGTTTTTGTTACATGGACAGGGGCTGTGGGAGGAGGCTGGCTCCGTCCCACAGTCAACCTGTGCTTAAGCCTTGAGGGTTTTCACGCCTTCAGGCGTGCCCAGCAGCAACACATCCGCCGGCCGCGCGGCGAACAGGCCGTTGGTGACCACGCCGACGATGGCGTTGATCCGGGTTTCCAGCTCGACCGGGTTGGTGATCTGCATGTTGAACACATCGAGGATGATGTTGCCGTTGTCGGTCAACACGCCTTCGCGGTACACCGGGTCGCCGCCCAGCTTCACCAATTCCCGGGCTACATGGCTGCGGGCCATGGGGATGACTTCCACCGGCAGTGGGAATGTACCGAGCACCGGCACCAGTTTGCTGGCATCGGCGATGCAGATGAAGGTCTTGGCCACGGCCGCGACGATCTTCTCGCGGGTCAGGGCTGCGCCGCCGCCTTTGATCAGGTGCAGGTGTTCGTCGCTTTCATCGGCGCCGTCGACGTAGAACTCCAGGTCGCTCACGGTGTTGAGCTCATACACCGGAATGCCGTGGCCCTTGAGGCGCGCGGCGGTGGCTTCGGAGCTGGCCACTGCGCCGTCGAACGCGCCCTTGTGCTGGGCCAGCGCATCGATAAAGCAGTTGGCGGTGGAGCCGGTGCCGACGCCGACGATGCTCTGGTCGTCGAGTTTGGGAAGGATTAAATCGACGGCGGCCTGGGCCACGGCCTGTTTGAGTTGATCCTGGGTCATGCGGGCTCCGGAACGGGCGGGGAGTTATCGAGGGCGGCGAGTATACCCCAACAAAACCTCGGGATTCGTGTGGTCGTACGGCTAAAAGCCGGGTTAGACTCCTTGGCCCTGCCCAACCCGCCCAGTGATGCTTTCCGATGCTTGAACAGTACGTCAAAAAGATCCTCACCTCGCGCGTCTACGACGTTGCCGTAGAAACCCCGTTGCAGACCGCCCGCCAGCTCTCCGAGCGCTTGGGCAACAAGGTCTGGCTCAAGCGGGAAGACTTGCAGCCGGTGTTCTCGTTCAAGATTCGCGGCGCCTACAACAAGCTGACCCAACTGAGCGCCGAAGAACGTGCGCGCGGTGTGGTCACCGCCTCGGCGGGCAACCACGCCCAGGGCCTGGCCCTGGCGGCCAAGGTGCTGGGGGTCAAGGCCACTATTGTGATGCCCAAGACCACCCCCGAGATCAAGGTCGAAGGCGTGCGCTCCCGTGGTGGCAAAGTGGTGCTGCACGGCGATTCGTTCCCGGAAGCCCTGGCCTATTCGCTCAAGCTGGTCGACGAAAAAGGCTACGTCTACATTCACCCCTACGACGATCCGCACACCATTGCCGGGCAGGGCACCGTGGCGATGGAGATTCTGCGCCAGCACCCAGGGCCGCTGGACGCGATCTTCGTACCGGTGGGCGGCGGTGGCCTGATCGCGGGTATTGCCGCATACGTGAAATACCTGCGCCCGGAAATCAAGATCATCGGCGTCGAGCCGGATGACTCCAACTGCCTGCAAGCCGCGATGGCAGCGGGCGAGCGCGTGGTGCTGCCGACCGTGGGCCTGTTTGCCGATGGCGTGGCGGTGGCGCAGATCGGTCAGCACACGTTCGATATCTGCAAGGACTACGTGGATGAAGTGATCACCGTCAGCACCGACGAAATCTGCGCGGCGATCAAGGACATCTACGACGACACCCGTTCCATCACCGAGCCGGCGGGCGCGCTGGGCGTAGCGGGCATCAAGAAATACGTGGAAACCCGAGGCGTCAGCGAGCAAACCCTGGTGGCTATCGATTCCGGCGCCAACGTCAACTTCGACCGGCTGCGCCATGTGGCCGAGCGCGCCGAGCTGGGTGAAGGCCGCGAAGCGATCATCGCCGTGACCATTCCCGAGAAGCCTGGCAGCTTCAAGGCGTTCTGCGAGGCCGTGGGCAAACGCCAGATTACCGAGTTCAACTACCGCTATCACACCGGCAGCGAAGCGCACATCTTCGTCGGTGTGCAGACGCATCCGGAAAGCGACCCGCGCAGCGCCTTGATCGCTAGCCTCACCCAGCAGGGTTTTCCGGTGCTGGACCTGACCGAGAACGAATTGGCCAAGTTGCACATCCGCCATATGGTCGGTGGGCATGCGGCCAAGGTGAGCGATGAAGTGGTGTTGCGCTTCGAGTTTCCGGAGCGGCCGGGGGCCTTGTTCAACTTTCTTAACAAATTGGGCGGGCGCTGGAACATCTCAATGTTCCACTATCGCAACCACGGCGCGGCGGATGGCCGTGTGGTCGCCGGCCTGCAAGTGCCGGCGAACGAACGTCACTTGGTACCGGCGGCCCTGGCGGAAATCGGTTACCCGTACTGGGACGAAAGCGATAACCCGGCCTACAAACTGTTCCTCGGTTGAGCGACTACGCTGATTGGGGCGGCCTTTAAGGAATACGACACATGCAAACCCTGATCACCCTCAAAGTTATCCACATTGCGGCCACTGCGGTGTTGCTGCTCTGCGGCTTGGGCCTGGCGCTGCTGGCCTGGCGCAAACGCAGCGCCGGACCGGCGGTGGTCGTGCAGCGCCCTTGGGCGTTCGTATGGTTGCTGATGGGGGTTTGCCTGCTCAGCATGCCGTTTACCGGCTGGTGGCTGGTGCACCTGGTGGGCTGGCCGTTGGGGCAGACCTGGATTCTGGGCTCCAGCCTGCTCTACACCGTGGCGGCGCTGGCCTGGTTCTGGCTGGTGGCGCGGCTCAACCGGTTGCGCAAGGGCGAGGGCGGCAGCCTGAATTTCACTCTGGTGCTAGCGGTGGTCAGCCTGGTGGGGTTTGTGGCGATTGCCGGGTTGATGGGGGCCAAGCCGGTTTAACCCGTTGGATCGTGTCGCCTGTATCGGGGGCAAGCCCCCTCCCACATTTAACCGAGTCATTGTGGGAGGGGGCTTGCCCCGATAGCGCTATCAGCTACGCAGGGTAATCACCGGCCAACCCCGCTTCTCGGCTTCGGCGCGCAAATTCGGGTCCGGGTCGACCGCCACCGGGTTCGCCACCTGCTCCAACAGCGGCAAGTCGTTCATCGAGTCGCTATAGAAGTAACTGTCTTCCAGGCTATGCCCGGTCTCTTCCAGCCAACGATTCAAGCGCGTCACCTTGCCTTCACGGAAACACGGCACATCCGTGCTGCGTCCGGTATAGCGGCCGTTTTCCATCTCGCATTCAGTGGCGATCAGGGTGTCCACGCCCAGGCGTGCGGCAATCGGCGCCGTGACGAAACGGTTGGTGGCGGTGATGATCACCAGCTTATCGCCGGCGTCGCGGTGCTTGGCCAGCAGTTCTGAGGCGCGTGGCAGCATGATCGGTTCGATGCAGTCGCGCATGTAGTCGTTATGCCAGGCGTCCAGCTGGGCCATCTCGGTGCGGCCGAGGATTTCCAGGCAGAAGTTCAGGTAAGCGGCATTGTCCAGTTGGCCGGCCAGGTAATCCTGGTAGAACTCGTCGTTGCGAGCCTTGTAGGCCACCGGGTCGAGAATCCCGCGTTCACACAGGTAATCGCCCCAGGCGTGGTCGCTGTCACCGCCGAGAAGGGTGTTGTCCAAGTCGAATAAAGCCAGGCGCATTGCAGTTACTCGCTGAAATGTCTGTAAAAAGGCGTCCAGAATACGGTCTTTTCACAAGAGTGCACATAAGCTAAGAAGCCTCGTTGCCGCTTGCGCAAGCTTTGTGGAACAATGCGGCGACATGCGTTTGCGAGGTTGTTGCCGTGATCGACCCCGATGGTTTCCGTCCAAATGTCGGGATTATTCTTACGAATGATGCCGGACAGGTGCTATGGGCTCGCCGAATCAACCAAGATGCCTGGCAGTTTCCTCAGGGCGGAATCAACCCCGACGAAACCCCTGAAGACGCCTTGTACCGTGAGTTGAACGAAGAAGTCGGCCTTGAGCGCGAAGATGTGCAAATTCTGGCCTGTACCCGTGGCTGGTTGCGCTATCGTTTGCCGCAACGCCTGGTGCGTACCCACAGCCAACCGCTGTGCATCGGCCAGAAGCAGAAATGGTTTCTCCTGCGCCTGATCTCCAATGAGCAGCGGGTGCGGATGGATTTGACCGGTAAACCGGAGTTCGATGGCTGGCGTTGGGTCAGTTATTGGTACCCGCTGGGCCAGGTGGTGACATTCAAGCGCGAAGTTTATCGTCGCGCTCTCAAAGAGCTTGCCCCGCGCCTTTTAGCGCGCGACTGACGACGGAGTTCGACCCCGAGCCATGCTCAATACGCTGCGCAAGATCGTCCAGGAAGTTAACTCCGCCAAGGATCTCAAGGCGGCGTTGGGGATTATTGTGTTGCGCGTCAAGGAAGCCATGGGCAGCCAGGTCTGCTCGGTTTACCTGCTGGACCCCGAGACCAACCGTTTTGTGCTGATGGCCACCGAGGGCTTGAACAAGCGCTCCATCGGCAAGGTCAGCATGGCGCCCAATGAAGGTCTGGTTGGCTTGGTGGGGACGCGTGAAGAACCCCTGAACCTTGAACATGCGGCCGATCACCCGCGTTATCGCTACTTTGCCGAAACCGGCGAAGAGCGCTACGCCTCATTTCTCGGCGCACCCATCATTCACCACCGCCGCGTTGTCGGCGTGCTGGTCATTCAACAGAAAGAACGCCGCCAGTTCGACGAAGGTGAAGAAGCCTTCCTCGTGACCATGAGCGCGCAATTGGCCGGGGTTATCGCCCACGCCGAGGCCACCGGTTCCATCCGTGGCCTGGGCCGTCAGGGCAAGGGTATTCAGGAAGCCAAGTTCGTCGGCGTGCCGGGTTCGCCAGGTGCTGCTGTGGGTACGGCGGTGGTCATGCTGCCGCCGGCCGACCTCGATGTGGTGCCGGACAAAGCCATCACCGACATCGACGCCGAAATCAAACTGTTCAAGACCGCCCTCGAAGGCGTACGCGCCGACATGCGCAACCTGTCGAACAAGCTGGCCACCCAGTTGCGCCCCGAAGAGCGGGCGTTGTTCGAGGTGTACCAGATGATGCTTGACGACGCGTCCCTCGGGAACGAAGTCAAGACCGTGATCAAGACCGGCCAGTGGGCCCAGGGCGCGTTGCGTCAGGTGGTCAGCGATCACGTCAACCGTTTTGAAATGATGGACGACGCCTACCTGCGCGAGCGCGCCTCGGATGTGCGTGACCTCGGTCGCCGTCTGCTGGCCTACTTGCAGGAAGATCGCAGCACCAACCTGGTCTACCCCGACAACACCATCCTGATCAGTGAAGAACTGACCGCCACCATGCTTGGCGAAGTACCGGAAGGCAAACTGGTGGGCCTGGTGTCGGTACTCGGTTCGGGTAACTCCCACGTCGCGATCCTGGCTCGGGCCATGGGCATTCCGACGGTGATGGGTCTGGTGGACCTGCCGTATTCCAAAGTCGACGGCATCGACATGATCGTCGACGGCCATCGCGGCGAAGTCTTTACCAACCCCAGCGAAGTGCTGCGCAAGCAATATGCCGAGGTGGTGGAAGAAGAGAAGCAATTGGCGCTGGGCCTCGATTCCCTGCGCGAGTTGCCGTGTGTGACCCTCGACGGCCACCGCGTGCCGCTGCTGGTCAACACGGGCTTGCTGGCCGACGTGGCCCGCGCGCAACAGCGAGGCGCCGAAGGCGTGGGGCTGTACCGCACCGAAGTGCCGTTCATGATCAACCAGCGTTTCCCGAGCGAGAAGGAACAGCTGGCGATCTATCGTGAGCAGTTGGCGGCGTTCCACCCGTTGCCGGTGACCATGCGCAGCCTGGATATCGGCGGCGACAAGTCGCTGTCGTACTTCCCGATCAAGGAAGACAACCCGTTCCTCGGCTGGCGCGGTATTCGCGTGACCCTCGACCATCCCGAGATTTTCCTGGTGCAGACCCGCGCCATGCTCAAGGCCAGCGAGGGCCTGAACAACCTGCGTATTCTGTTGCCGATGATCTCCGGCACCCACGAGCTGGAAGAAGCGTTGCACCTGATCCACCGGGCCTGGGGTGAAGTGCGCGACGAAGGCGCCGACGTACCGATGCCGCCGATTGGCGTGATGATCGAAATCCCGGCAGCGGTGTACCAGGCCAAGGAGCTGGCGCGGCAGGTGGACTTCCTGTCGGTAGGTTCCAACGACCTGACTCAGTATTTGCTGGCCGTGGACCGCAACAACCCTCGGGTTGCCGACCTATACGACTACCTGCACCCGGCCGTGCTGCAAGCCCTGCAACATGTGGTTCGCGACGCCCATGCCGAAGGCAAACCGGTGAGTATCTGCGGCGAAATGGCCGGCGACCCGGCGGCGGCGGTGTTGTTGATGGCGATGGGTTTTGACAGCTTGTCGATGAACGCCACCAACCTGCCGAAAGTGAAGTGGCTGCTGCGCCAGGTCAACCTGAGCATGGCCAAGGATCTGTTGGCGCAGGTGATGACCATCGACAACCCGCAAGTTATCCACAGCTCGCTTCAATTGGCCCTGAAAAATCTGGGGCTGACGCGGATGATCAATCCGGCTTCGGCGAAAACCCTATAACGCTGACACCAATCAGAATTGTGAGAGGGGCTTGCTCCCTCCCACATCGGCGTTGTGGTGTGGCTAGAGATTGATCTCCACTTCGCCCAGCCGCCCGCCCTCGGGCCCGAAACTACGCTCCACCATCCACCGTGTGCCGTCGGCATTCACGATCAATGCTGTGCTGGCTCGGGTCCCATAAGTAGGGCTGGCGATAAACACGCTCGACAACAGGCTTTCAGTCGCCAGCCCCACGCCGGTATCCGGCAACTCGGCGAACGGCGCGGTCTGCGGATCACTCAACAACGCCAGCAAGGTATGCGGGTGCGGATTATCCAGCGCCTGGCTTAACGCTGCCTTGGCCTTGAGCAGCTTCGGCCACGGCGTATCCAACCCGGCATTGGACAACCCATACACTCCCGCCTCCAATCGGGCAGGCTCGGTGTGATTGGCGTTGTAATGCCACATCTCTTCCCGCGTCCCCACCAGCAGGTTGAAGCCGGCATATTCGATGGATCGGCCATTTACTTCGGCCAAATACTGGTCAATCGGCAGCGAACCACTGAGAAACCGCGCCACCAGCTCGCCGCGGGACTTACGCGCCGGCGGCTGGTGCGGATCGCGGATATTGGTCAGTGCCGCAAACCGCCCATCGGCGTTCACCCCCAGCCAGGTGCCGCCGGCTTCCTGATCGCGGCCGGCATACACATGGGGCGCATCCGGCCACTGGGCCAGTGGCAGCGTATGGCGGGCGTAGAACTCATCGCGGTTGGCCGCGACGATCAGCGGCTGGGCATGACCCGGCCGCCAGGCGAAAACGATCAAGCACATCAGGCGATCCCTTTTGTGTTTTTTGCCACTCTACTCACTCAAGCAGAAGCGTTCCATCGTCTCCAGTTGGGTCGCATGCCTTCCATCCGTTAACATGCCGGACTTGTTTCGGGGGCTCCCATGGAATTTCTGCTGTATCTGGTGCTTGGCGCCTGTGCGGGCGTGCTCGCCGGGCTGTTCGGTGTGGGCGGCGGGATCATCATCGTGCCGGTGCTGGTGTTCAGCTTCACCTTGCAGGGCTTCGACCCGCAGGTACTGACGCACTTGGCGGTGGGAACGTCCCTGGCGACTATCATCTTTACCTCGGTCAATGCCGTGCGCGAGCACCATCGGCGTGGCGCGGTGCGCTGGCCGATCTTTGTTTGGATGACCGTCGGCATTCTGATCGGCGCCGGTTTTGGCGCGCTGACCGCCGAAGCGATTTCCGGGCCGCACTTGCAAAAGATCATTGGCGTATTTGCTCTGCTGGTGGCGCTGCAACTGGGCCTGGACGTAAAGCCGAAGGCCAGTCGAACGGTGCCGGGCAAGGTCGGTCTGACCCTGGCCGGCACCGTGATCGGCTGGGCCTCGGCGATTTTCGGGATTGGCGGCGGCTCGCTGACCGTGCCATTCCTGACCTGGCGCAGCGTGCCGATGCAGCAGGCAGTGGCGACGTCGTCGGCCTGCGGCCTGCCGATTGCGCTGGCCAGTGCATTAAGTTTCATGATTCTGGGCTGGCATGATCCGCTGTTGCCCGCTCATAGTCTGGGGTTCGTGTATTTGCCGGCCCTGCTGGGCATTGCCCTGACCAGCATGGTGTTCGCGCGCTTCGGTGCACGCCTGGCGCACCGGCTGTCGCCCCGCCTGCTCAAGCGGCTGTTTGCCGGATTGCTATTGTGCGTCGGTTTGAATTTTTTGCTGTAACGAAGGCTTAATCGCGCCCGGGCATGGTCCGGACGCCATAACGAATGATTTAACGAGGAGTCGCAATGCTGCCTTACCCGCAGATCGACCCGGTGGCCCTGGCCATCGGTCCGCTGAAAATCCACTGGTACGGGTTGATGTACCTGATCGGCATCGGCGGCGCGTGGCTGCTGGCGTCTCGGCGCCTGAACCGTTTCGACCCAACCTGGACCAAGGAGAAACTCTCCGACATGGTGTTCTGGTTGTCGATGGGGGTAATCGTCGGCGGACGCCTGGGGTATGTGCTGTTTTACGACCTGTCGGCGTATATCGCCAACCCGATGCTGATTTTCGAAGTGTGGAAGGGCGGCATGGCGTTCCACGGCGGCTTTATCGGCGTGATGATCGCGGCCTGGTGGTTCGGTCGGCGCAACGGCAAGTCGTTTTTCCAATTGATGGACTTTGTCGCGCCGCTGGTGCCGATCGGCCTGGGCGCCGGGCGCATCGGTAACTTTATCAACGCCGAGTTGTGGGGCAAGCCGACCGACGTGCCGTGGGCCATGGTGTTCCCGCCGTTCAGCGACCCGGCCCAGTTACCGCGCCATCCGTCGCAGCTGTACCAGTTCGCCTTGGAAGGTGTGGCACTGTTCCTGATTCTGTATATCTTCTCGCGCAAACCGCGCCCGACCATGGCCGTGTCCGGCATGTTCGCGCTGTTCTACGGGATCTTCCGGTTTATCGTCGAATTCGTACGGGTGCCGGATGCGCAGCTGGGTTACCTGGCGTGGGGCTGGCTGACCATGGGCCAGATCCTCAGCCTGCCGATGATCCTGGTCGGCCTGGGCCTGCTGTGGTGGGCGTACAATCGCCCGCAGCCGCTGAAGAACACCGCGCTTTAAATTCGAACGCCTGGGCCCAGCCGCGATGGGCCCAGGCTTCAACGAAACGGGTATCCACATGAAGCAATATCTCGAACTGCTGCACGACGTCGTGACCAATGGCCTGACCAAGGGCGACCGCACCGGCACCGGCACCAAGGCCGTGTTCGCTCGCCAGTATCGGCACAACCTGGCCGACGGCTTCCCGCTCCTGACCACCAAGAAACTGCACTTCAAAAGCATCGCCAACGAGTTGATCTGGATGTTGAGCGGCAACACCAACATCAAATGGCTCAATGAAAACGGCGTACGCATCTGGGACGAATGGGCCACCGAAGACGGCGACCTGGGCCCGGTCTACGGCGAGCAATGGACCGCCTGGCCGACCAAGGACGGCGGCACGATCAACCAGATCGACTATATGGTTCACACCCTCAAGACCAACCCCAACAGCCGCCGCATCCTGTTCCACGGCTGGAACGTCGAGTACCTGCCCGACGAAACCAAGAGCCCCCAGGAAAACGCGCGCAACGGCAAACAAGCTCTGCCGCCGTGCCACCTGCTGTATCAGGCGTTCGTGCATGACGGTCACCTGTCGATGCAGTTGTATATCCGCAGCTCCGACGTGTTCCTCGGCCTGCCATACAACACCGCCGCCCTGGCGTTGCTGACCCATATGCTGGCTCAACAGTGCGACCTGATCCCCCACGAGATCATCGTCACCACCGGCGACACCCACGCTTACAGCAACCATATGGAACAGATCCAGACCCAGCTGGCGCGCACGCCTAAGAAGCTGCCGGAATTGGTGATCAAGCGTAAACCTGCGTCGATCTACGACTACAAGTTCGAAGACTTCGAGATCGTGGGTTACGACGCCGATCCGAGCATCAAGGCCGACGTCGCTATCTAGAGCCTGACGCTGTCCAATATGGGAGGGGGCTAGAGCCTAACGCTGTCCAATGTGGGAGGGGGCTAGAGCCTAACGCTGTCCAATGTGGGAGGGGGCTTGCCCCCGATTGCGGTGGGTCAGCTGAAATTCCGCATCCAGGGCAGCCCCCACCCCACATTCGAACAGTGTTCGCTTGAGTCAATGCCCGTGGCTCCTGCCTACGTGTGAGGGCTCGGCCTCGCTGGCGACTACCCCGCCGTTGACCTCCAACCGCTGCAAAATCCCGCAGTGATCCCCGCCCCCACAGCGTTGGCGCAGGTCCAGCAATTGCTCCTGCAAGGCCAGCAGCCCGTCGATGCGCGTCTTTACATGCTGGATATGCTCGTCGATCAACGTATTGACGCTTTCGCACTGGTCCTGAGGGCTGTCGCGCAGGCTGAGCAGGCTGCGGATTTCCTCAAGTGTCATGTCCAGGCTGCGGCAGTTGCGGATAAACACCAGCCGTTCGCTGTGCGCCTGGGTGTACACGCGGTAGTTGGCATCGGTGCGCGCCGGGGGCGGCAGCAGGCCTTCCTTCTCGTAGTAACGGATGGTCTCCACCGGGCATTCGGTGAGTTTGGCCAGTTCGCCGATCTTCATCGCAGCAATCTCCAAATGGGTGCTTGACCCTATAGTGGCTACAGGGTCTTTACTTGGCAACAAGCACTCTTACGGACGCCACAGCATGAGCGATTCCCACCACACCCCGCATAAACATGATCACACCCACGATCATGGCACTGAAAAACTCACGCCCGTACACAATCACGGCCACGGCGGCTCCTGCTGTTCCGGTGGCCCCGCGCCTGCGGTGGTGACACTGAGCGAAGCACCCACCGCCGGTTCGCGCCTGAGCACCTTCCGTATCGAAGCCATGGACTGCCCCACCGAGCAGACGCTGATCCAGAATAAGCTGGGCAAGATCGCTGGCGTGCAGCAGCTGGAATTCAACCTGATCAACCGCATTCTCGGCGTCACCCACGACCTGCCGAGTACTGCGCCGATTATCGATGCGATCAAATCCATCGGCATGCAAGCCGACCCCATCGAAGAGGGCGCGCCCGCCGCTACTCCCCCGGCCAAGAAACATTGGTGGCCGCTGGCCGTGTCGGGTCTTGGGGCGTTGGGCGCCGAAGTGCTGCACTTCACCAATGCCGCGCCGACCTGGGTGATTGCCTTGGTGGCGCTGGTGTCGATCCTCAGCGGCGGCCTTGGCACCTATAAAAAGGGCTGGATCGCCCTGAAAAACCTCAATCTGAACATCAACGCGCTGATGAGTATCGCGGTCACCGGCGCGATTCTTATCGGCCAGTGGCCGGAAGCGGCGATGGTGATGTTCCTGTTTACCGTGGCCGAGCTGATCGAAGCCAAGTCCCTGGACCGCGCGCGCAATGCCATCAGCGGTTTGATGCAGATGACCCCGGAACAGGCCACCGTGCGGCAGCCTGACGGCAGTTGGGTTGAACAAGAGGTTAAAAGCATCGAACTGGGCGCTGTGGTGCGGGTAAAGCCCGGTGAGCGCATCGGCCTGGACGGTGAGGTGACCGCGGGTCAATCCACTGTCGATCAGGCGCCGATTACCGGTGAAAGCCTGCCGATTGAGAAGACGGTGGGCGATAAAGTCTTCGCCGGCACCATCAACCAGGCCGGTTCCCTGGAATACAGCGTGACGGCGGCGGCCAACAACTCCACCCTGGCGCGGATCATCCACGCGGTGGAACAAGCCCAGGGCGCGCGGGCTCCGACCCAGCGCTTCGTGGACAGTTTTTCCAAGATCTACACCCCGGCTGTGTTCCTGTTCGCACTCGGCGTGGCAGTGATTCCACCGCTGTTCATGGCCGGCGCCTGGTTCGACTGGATCTACCGCGCGCTGGTGCTGTTGGTGGTCGCGTGCCCCTGTGCGCTGGTGATTTCCACGCCGGTGACCATTGTCAGCGGCCTGGCCGCTGCGGCGCGCAAAGGCATCCTGATCAAGGGTGGCGTGTACTTGGAGGGCGGTTACAAGCTCGATTACCTGGCCCTCGACAAGACCGGCACAATCACCCACGGCAAACCCGTGCAGACCGACTACCTGGCGCTGTTCCCCACTGTCGAAGACAGCGCGCCTGCCCTCGCCGCCAGCCTGGCTGGGCGTTCCGACCACCCCGTGTCCCTGGCAATCGCCAATGCGGCTGTGGATAAAAACCTGTCGACTCACGTTGTGGATAATTTCGAGGCCCTGGCCGGGCGCGGCGTGCGAGGCGATATCAACGGCGAAACCTATCACCTGGGCAATCACCGCCTGGTGGAGGACCTGGGCCTGTGCTCGCCAGCGCTGGAAGAGAAACTCTTCGCCCTAGAGAAACAAGGCAAGTCGGTCGTGCTCCTACTGGACAAATCCGGCCCGCTGGCGCTGTTTGCCGTGGCCGACACCGTCAAGGACAGCAGCCGAGAAGCCATCCAGCAGTTGCATGAATTGGGCATCAAGACCCTGATGCTCACCGGCGACAACACCCACACCGCCCAGGCGATTGCGGCGCAGGTAGGTATCGATCAAGCCCAGGGCGATTTGCTGCCCACCGACAAACTCCACGCCATCGAAACCCTCTACACCCAAGGCCGTCGGGTGGGCATGGTCGGCGACGGCATCAACGACGCTCCGGCCCTGGCCCGCGCCGAAATCGGCTTTGCCATGGCCGCCGCCGGCACCGACACCGCCATCGAGACCGCCGACGTGGCGTTGATGGACGATGATCTGCGCAAGATTCCGGCATTCATTCGGTTGTCGCGGCAAACGTCGAGTATCCTCAAGCAGAACATCGCCCTGGCGTTGGTGATCAAGGCGATCTTCCTCGCGGTGACGTTCATGGGCATGGCCACCATGTGGATGGCGGTGTTCGCCGACATGGGCGTGAGCCTGCTGGTGGTGTTCAATGGCCTGCGCCTGTTGCGCAAATAGACAAGAGAGGGTGGTGTGCTGAGTGCCGAGCTGAAGGCGTTTTTTATGGTCGCCCGCCTGGGCAGCATCACCCAGGCGGCGAAAAAACTCGGCCTGAGCCAGCCCACGGTCACTACCCAGATCCGCAACCTGGAAAGCCAATACGGCGTCGAGCTGTTCTATCGCGGCGGGCGCCGCCTCACCGTCAGTGACGAAGGCGCGCGGCTGTTGCCGATGGTCAAGACGCTGTTGCAGCAGGAAGCCGATATCGAGTTTTTCCTGCGCAACAACGGTCAGGTCCAGGGCGCACTCAGGATTGCCGCAACGGCGCCGTACTACATCCTGGATCTGGTCAAAGCCTTTCGCGAGCGCCTACCCCAAGTGGAGGTGTCGGTGGAAATCGGCAACTCCCAGCAGGTGCTCGAAGCGCTGGATGACTACCGCGTCGATGTGGCGGCGTCCTCACAGCTGCTCGACGACCCACGGCTGATCCGCCGCGTCCTCGGCACCGACCCGCTGGTGCTGGCGGTGCATCGCAACCATCCCCTGGCCAAACTCGATCATGTGCCGCTGAGTGCGCTCGCCGGACACACCCTGTTGATGCGCGAGGTCGGCTCCACCACACGCCGCCTGACCGAAGACATGCTGCGCGGCGCTGGCGTGAACTACGGGCCGCTGCTGGAAATCGGCAGCCGTGAATCGATCCGCGAGGCGGTGTTGCGCAATATCGGCATCAGCATCATCGCCCGCCAGGAAGTGCCCCATGACCCGCAGCTCAAGGTGCTGACCCTTGAGCATGCGCCGCAGATTCCGGAGTATCTGTACTGCCTCAAAGAACGAAAAGGCGCTCGCCTGCCGGCGGCGTTTTTGGGGTTAGCCCAGGAAATGTCGCCAATCTAGGCTTTTTTTGGCGGCCTGGAGGGCCAATCGGGGGCAAGCCCCCTCCCACATTCGAAGTGTGAATGCCTTCAAGTGTGGGAGGGGGCTTGCCCCCGATTGGCGATACCCCAGCAACTCACTTCGAAGAGTCCTACACAAATCTGCGAATACCACTATCGCCGCGTTTTGCCTTCCTGCCACAAGAGCGACGCATTGCCTGCCTAGCATGGCCTTCATCCGTTTGATGAGGTGCCACCATGAACACAGCCCTGACCCAACCCGGCGCGCCCATGAAAGTGCGCGGCATCCAGAAGCGCTTCGGTGCGTTCACCGCGCTGGACAACGTCTCCCTGGACGTCGCCGCCGGCGAACTGGTGTGCCTGCTGGGCCCGTCGGGCTGCGGCAAGACCACCTTGTTGCGCTGCATTGCCGGCTTGGAGCGCCAGGACAACGGCGAACTTTACCTGGGCGGCCGTGACGTTTCCCTGCTGCCGCCGCAGGCGCGGGACTACGGCATTCTGTTTCAGTCCTACGCGCTGTTTCCCAACCTGACCGTCGAAGCGAATATCGGCTATGGCCTCACCGGCAGCGGCCGCGACGAAGTGCGCCAGCGTGTCGGCCAGATGCTGGAGTTGGTCGGCCTGCTCGGCAGCGAAAAGAAGTACCCCGGTCAACTCTCCGGCGGCCAGCAGCAGCGGGTCGCCCTGGCCCGCGCGCTCGCGCCGGCGCCGTCGTTGCTGCTGCTGGATGAGCCGATGTCGGCCCTCGATGCACGGGTGCGCGAGCACTTGTGCACCGAACTGCGTCAGCTGCAACGGCGCCTGGGCATCACCACCTTGATGGTGACCCACAACCAGGACGAAGCCATGTTGATGGCCGACCGCATTGCCGTGATGAACAACGGCAAGGTCGAGCAATACGCCACGCCGCAGGAAATCTACGACCGCCCGGCCACGCCGTTCGTGGCGGAGTTTGTCGGCCAGGGCAACTGGTTGCCGTTCAGCCGCAACAGCATCAGCCATGCTCAGGTCGGCGGGATGACGATGCGCCTGGCCGATGACGCCGGTAGAGCCAAGTCCGGTCGGCTGTTCTGCCGCCCGGAAGCGATCAGCGTCAACCCTCCCGTGCACGAAGAAAACCTCTTCCCGGCCAAGGTCCGTGAGATCACCTTTCTCGGCAACCGCTGCCGCATGAGTTTTGAGCTGGAGCACCTGCCCGGTCATCCGCTGCTGGCCGAACTCGCCCCCGAAGCCATGCCGCGCCTGGGTGCCCAGGACATCTGGGTGGCTTTGCCGCCGCGCAGCCTACAGGTGTTTGCCTGAGATGGCCGCAGTGATGAGCTTGCCTGCGACGCGTCAGGTGTCCCGTGCCGAGTGGGGCGACCGCATTTTTGTGGTCGGCGGCAAATGGCTTTGGCTGAGCTTGCTGAGTGTCGCGGTGTTGCTGCCGTTGCTGGCGATCTTCTGGCGTGGTTTCAGCAACGAGGCCGGGCAGGGTGGCGGCCTGGTCGCGGCGCGGGAACTGCTCACCAGCGCCAACTTCCACTGGTTGCTGGGCAATAGCCTGAAAGTCTCCCTCAGCGTGGCGGCCATCGTCGTACCGCTGGCCTACCTGTTTGCCTACGCGCTGCAACGCACGCTGATCCCCGGCAAAGCGATCTGGCGCGGCTTGTCGCTGTTGCCGCTGATGGCGCCGTCGATGTTGCCGGGCATTGCGCTGGTGTACCTGTTCGGCAACCAAGGCCTGTTGCGCGGGTTGATCGCGGAAAATATCTACGGCTTCTGGGGCATCGTGCTCGGTGAAGTGATCTACACCTTCCCACACGCCCTGATGATTTTGCTGTCGGCGCTCTCGCTGGCCGATGCGCGCCTGTTCGATGCCGCCTCAAGTATGGGGGCCAGCCCGGCGCGGGCGTTTCGCAGCATCACCTGGCCGGCCACGCGCCAGGCGGTGTTCGCCGCGTTCTGTCTGGTGTTCACGCTGACCATCACCGATTTCGGCGTGCCTGTGGTGGTCGGCGGCGATTATCAGGTGCTGGCGCTGGAAGCCTACAAGGCGGTGGTCGGCCAGCAGCAGTTCGGTCGCGGTGCGTTGATCGGCATGGTTTTGCTGTTGCCGGCGCTGTTCAGCTTCGCTGTGGACGCCTGGTTGCGCCGTCGCCACGGCGATGCCATGAGCGGCCGCGCCCAAGTCTTCCGCCCGGCGCCGTCGCGCTTGAGGGACGGTTGCTACCTGGTCATCGTGCTGCTGATCTGCGCGCTGTTGCTGCTGGTATTTGGCATGGCGGTGTATTCCTCGCTGGTGAAGTTCTGGCCGTACAACCTGTCGCTGTCCCTCGCTCATTACCAGTTCGAGGACACCGCCGGCGGTGGTTGGCTGGCCTACCGCAACAGCCTGACCATGGCGCTGTGTACGGCCGTGATCGGCAGCGTCCTGATCTTCACCGGCGCCTATCTGATGGAAAAGACCAAGGGCCAGAAGCACCTCAACCTAGCGCTGCGCATGCTCAGCTTCGTACCGATGGCGGTGCCGGGGTTGGTGCTGGGCCTGGGCTACGTGTTCTTTTTCAACCTCAACGGCAACCCGCTGCATGTGTTCTACGGGACCATGACCCTGCTGGTGGTGTGCACCATTGCTCACTATTTGACCACTGCGCAGATGACCGCTACGACCGCGCTGCGTCAGCTCGATGCGGAATTCGAAGCCGCCGCGCTGTCCCTCAAGGCGCCGCTGTACCGCCATTACCTGAAAGTCACGGTGCCGATTTGCCTGCCGGCCTTGCTGGATATCGTGCGCTACCTGTTCGTGTCGGCGATGACTACCGTGTCCGCCGCGATTTTCCTCTACAGCCCCGACACCATCCTTGCCGCCGTCGCCGTGTTGAACATGGACGACGCCGGGAACGTGGGCGGTGCGGCGGCCATGTCCACCCTGATCCTGTTCACCTCGGCCAGCGTTTCGCTGCTGCTGGCGTGGGCATCGCGCGGCGCGCTGCGTCGCTCCCAAGCCTGGCGCCAGAGCGCGCCCGGCCAATAAACAACCCTGAAGGAGGTTCCTCATGTTCAAGCCCCTGGCGCTGGTCGCTGCCGTACTCACCGCATTCAGCCTGAATGCCTTCGCCAAAACTGATCTCACCGTGTATACGGCCCTCGAAGCCGAGCAGTTGAAGAGCTATAAAAAGGCCTTCGAACAGGCCAACCCCGATATCGAGATCAAATGGGTGCGCGATTCCACGGGCATCATCACCGCCAAGCTGCTGGCCGAAAAAGACCGCCCCCAAGCCGATGCCGTGTGGGGCCTGGCTGCATCGAGCCTGGCGATCCTCGACCAGCAAGGCATGCTGGACAACTACGCGCCGAAGGACCTGGACAAGATCGGCAAGAATTACCGCGACCCTGCCAACCCGCCCGCGTGGGTCGGCATGGACGTGTGGGCCGCGACAATCTGCTTCAACACCGTCGAAGCCGAGAAGCAGGGCCTGACCAAGCCGGTGAGCTGGCAAGACCTGACCAAGCCTGAGTACAAAGGCAAGATCGTGATGCCCAACCCGGCCTCATCCGGCACCGGTTTTCTGGACGTGAGCGCCTGGTTGCAGACCTATGGCGAGAAGCAAGGCTGGCAGTACATGGATGACCTGCACCAGAACATCGGCCAGTACGTTCACTCCGGTTCCAAGCCGTGCAAGTTGGCGGCTTCCGGTGAGTTTCCGATCGGGATTTCCTTCGAATACCCAGCCGTGCAGTTGAAACGCCAGGGCGCGCCACTGGACATCATCCTGCCCAAGGAAGGCCTGGGCTGGGACATCGAAGCCACCGCCGTGATGAAAGGCACCGCCCATGCCGATGCGGCGAAAAAACTCGCCGACTTCTCCGCCAGCCCCGCAGCCATGGAGCTGTACAAGGACAACTTCGCAGTCCTCGCCCAGCCGGGCATTGCCAAGCCGCAGACCGAATTGCCGGCCGACTACGAACAACGCCTGATCAAGAATGACTTTGCCTGGGCTTCGAAAAACCGCGACAGCATCCTGGTCGAATGGCGCAAGCGCTATGACGGTAAGTCGGAGAAGGTCGCGGGCCAGTAATTACTCGGTTTTGGCTGAAGGTCCTAGCGGGGGCGAGCCACCTCCCACATTGAAAGGCATTCAAAAGGTGGGAGGGGGCTTGCCCCCGATAGCGGTCTTGAAAACAGGACATCACTACATGACACAGCACAGCGACCTACTGATTGTCGGCGCCGGCATCCTCGGCCTGTCCCACGCCTACGCCGCGGCTCGACGCGGCCTCAAGGTCAAGGTGTTCGAACGCAGCGCTACGCCCTTGGGCGCCTCGGTACGCAACTTCGGCCAGGCTTTGGTCACTGGCCAGCCACCGGGAGCGATGCTCGATCTGGCGCGGCAAAGCCGTAATATCTGGGGGCATTGGGCTCAGGTGGCAGGCCTGCAACTCAAGCGCAACGGCGCCTACCTGTTCGCCCGCACCGAAGCGGAAGAACACCTGCTGGAAGCCTTCTGCGCCGGGCGCGCGCAGGAACACGGGTACAACGTGGAGCTGCTGCAAGGTGCGGCGATGCGCGATTTGTACGGCGGCCAGTTCCGCCATCACCGGGCCGCTTTGCATGGCCGCGACGATCAGCAACTGTATTCACGCGAGGCGCTCTCGGCGCTGATCCGCTACCTGAGGCAGCACCTGAACGTGGAATTTCACTTTTCCACCCTGGTGCGCGATGTCGAGCCGGGCCTGTTGCACAGCACCGCCGGCAGCTTTCGCGGCGAACAGATCATCGTTTGCTCCGGCCATGACTACCAAACCCTATTGGCCGAAGCGTTGGCCGAACTGCATCCGAGTATCTGCCGCTTGCAAATGCTGCGGGCGCGACCGGCGCTGAATCCGAACCTGCAGCATGCCTTGCTTACGGGCCTCAGTTGCGTGCATTACGGCGCATTTGCCGACTTACCGGAAGCGGCGGCGGTGCAGGCGCAAATCCTGCGCGAAGCGCCGCACCTGCACGAGCACGGAATTCATCTGTTGATCAGTCCTACGCCCTATGGCGAGCTGATCATCGGCGATTCCCATGATTACGGCCTGGATGCGTCGCCCTTCAACGGCGAACAGGTGGACAACTGGATGATCGAACTGGCCGAGCAGACCCTGGGCTGTGGGATCCAGGTGGTCGAGCGCTGGCAGGGGGTCTATGGCGCGCGCGGGCCGGGACCGTTTTCTTTCGTACGGGCGGCGCCGGGGGTCAGTGCCGCGTTGATGCATACCGGCGTGGGCATGAGCGTGGGGCCGGCGCTGGGCGAGCGCAACGTCGCGGCACTGTGGGGTGAGGCGTGATGCATCCTGAACAGGTGATTGCCGAGGTGTTCGGTCTGTACGAACAGCACGGCACGGCGGACTACATCGGCGAAGCGGTGTCGCAGATCGAACATATGTCCCAGGCCGCGCAACAGGCCGTGGCCGAAGGCTTCGATGACGAAGTGGTATTGGCGGCGTTTTTCCACGATATCGGCCATCTCTGCGACCAACGTGCCGAGAACATGGGCGGTTACGGCGTGGTCAGTCATGAGCGGCTGGGGGCGGATTACCTGCGCCGGGCCGGTTTCAGCGAACGCTTGGCCAGGCTTGTGGAATATCACGTCCAGGCCAAGCGTTACCTGACCTTCAGCCAGCCCGACTACTACGCACAACTGAGCGAGGCCAGCCGCCGCACCCTGGCGTATCAAGGCGGCGTGATGAGCGCCGTCGAGGCCCGCGCCTTTGAACAGGACCCGCTCTGCGCGGTGAGTGTGCGTCTGCGGTATTGGGATGAGCAGGCCAAGCAGGCCAACGTGCCGCTGCTCGACCTTGAATGGCTCAAAGCCAAGGCTCGGCGGTTGCTGACGGCTCAGTCCTGATCGAGGCGCTCGGCGAGGGCGTCGATCTGTTCCTGGCGCTCGGCCTGGCTCAGTTTGGCGTGAGGGTTGAGGGACGACCATTGCGGGTGGGCGCGGGCCTTATGCAGGGCGTCGGGTAATTTGCCTTCGCGCCAGGTTTTGTCCTGGGGTGTGTCCACTTTGATGCTGTGCATCGCCGCATGGCCGCGCAGGTTGAGGGCTTTGAGCAACTGGCGTTGGCGCAGGGCGAGCAGGCGAAGGACGCTGTCGTCTACGGTCAGCTCGCGGTGGCCCTTGAGCTTGCCCATCAAGCGATTGCCGTAGCTGCGCGCGGTTTGCAGCGCGCCCCCAGCGATGGCGCCGGCCAGGGCGGCGGCGCCGAGGGTCAGGCCGCCGACCAGCAGGTCTACCCCCGCGCCGGCCGCCGCACCGGCAGCGATGCCACCGCCGACGCGCACGCCGAGTTGCTTGAGGGTTTCCGGGTTGAACAGGTCGTCGCCCCAACGCCCGTCCAGCAACGGCAGATCACTGGCGGCGGCGTCCTGGGGGCGGAACCCGAACAGTTTGAGCAAGGCTTCCACACACTTTTGTTCCCGTTGGCGCACGGCCTTGCGCAGTTCGCCGATGGCGTTGTGTTCGTCCTCGCTGACCACACTGCGCCGGCACGCGGCGCAGTCAATCAGCAGCTCGGCGATCAACCGCGCCGCGCTTTGCTGGCGGGCCTGGCGCTGGGCTTGCTGATCGAGCATCAACCGCTCCAACTGCGGCCGGGCGTTTTCCAGCAGGAGTGCCAGGCTTTCATACAGACGCCGTTCGCCGTCTTCGGGCGGTGCCACGCTGTCGAAGCGCACCAGCGCATGCAAACCCAGGCGGGCCAAGGCTTCGCGCCAATCGGGCTCGCGGTGGTCGCTGCTGCTGACAAAGTTGAGCACCGGCAACAACGGCTTGCCGCAACTGGCCAGCACCTGCAGCTCGTCGCGGTACTTGGCCAGCACCGGTTCGCGGGCATCGATCACGTACAGGCCGGCGTCCGAGGCCAACAGTTGGCGCAACACTTTGGCTTCTTGTTCGAAGCGTTGGCGCGCTTCGCTGCCTTCCAGGAAGCGCGCCAGGCGTGCCGGGCCGTCGAGGCGTTCACCGGGGCGGTCCAGGCGTTCCAGGTAATCGAGCAAGGCGATGGCATCTTCCAGGCCGGGCGTGTCGTACAGCTCCAGCAAGGCTTCACCGTCCACCGACAAGCGTGCGCCTTCCACATGACGCGTGGTGCTGGGGCGATGGGACACTTCGCCGAAGCCCACGTCGCGAGTCAGCGTGCGCAACAGCGAGGTTTTGCCGACGTTGGTGTGGCCGACCACGGCGAGTTTCAGAGGCTTAGTCATGACCGGTCTCCAGCCAGTTCAGCGGCGCGCAGTCGGCGAAGGGAAGTTCGAGCTGTTGCAGCGCGTTGTGCCAGTCGCCCAGGCGCTCGGCGTCCAGCGCCTGGCCGGGCGGCGCCTGTAACAGCCAGACGCGGGTGGCTCTGGCGCTGCGGGCCAGTTCGGCGATCAGCGCCAGGCTGCCGCGATCCGGCGAGCGCCGAGGGTCGCAGGCGATGGCCAGGCGCGCGGGCGGGAAGCGGCTGAGTTGTTCGAGGAGTTTGTGGCGCGATTCGCGGCTGTCGAGGATGCCGGCGTTACTGACGTTGGCGGGCAGTTTGGGCGGCCAGGGGTATTGGTCGTCCAGCTCGATGGCTACCAACAGGGCGCCGGCGCTGTGCTGTTCACTCACGCCGCCAGTGACGGCGTGCAGGTGTTCGGGCGCAGCATCATTGACCCCAAGGCGCTCGCTGCTCGGCATCAGGCGTTCGCGCAGTTGGCTATAGCCGGGCAGGTTGAGGTCCAGGCGCAGCGCCGCGCGCCCGCGTTTCCAACGCCACAGGCACAGCAGGGCTAGGATCAGGCGCGGCAGCAGGCCGTAGACCAGCAACACACCGACCAGCCAGCCGGCCCAGGCTTGGCGGGCGCTCTCGATATTCAGGGCGGAATCCCCGCTGGCGCGGATCATCTCTACAGTCGGCACATTGAAGCCGAGCAGGGCAGGCAAGGTGCCCAGTGCTTGTGTCACGGCCACGAAAGTATCGGCGCCGAGGATGGTGGTTTCCCACACGAAGCCGTAGCGACGGGTGGCGAGTAATGTCAGCAGGATCACCAATGCACTGAGCAATGCCAGCAGCCACAGGCTGTTGACCAGTACGCCTACGGCCCAGCGATTGAGTTTCTGCCGCTGCAACAGCAGTAACAGGGCCGGCGCCAACTGCGCGGCCTTGGCATCGCGCGCGAATTTTTCGCTGAGCCACAGCCACAGGCGCCCGAGGCTGGCGCTATGTTCGCCGGCAAATAGCAGGCCCAAGGCCCAACTGATCAGCAGAATCAGGTTCAGGCCGAGCAGGCTGCCCAAGGCCCAGAACACGTTCACTGGCGCCAATCCGTTGCCCAGCGCGGCAAACGCCAGGCCGGCGCCGCTGACCACCGCGAGTATCGCCAGTAGCACCAGAGCCAGGCGCGCGCCTTGCAACCAGCGGGTAAGGGCGGCCACCAGGCCATCGCGCTCGGCCAGGTGCAAGGCGCGGCGTTGAATGCGCGTTGGCAGGTCGCCTCCGGCCGTGCGGGCCAGGCGGTTGGCTTCCAGGTCTTCGAGGTTGCCGGCGTGTTCTTCACGCAGGCGCACGGTTTCGGTCAGCCAGAGTGTGTGGAGCGAGTTCAGTACAGTCACGCGCTGTTCTGTTGAGCAAGTGAGCCTGGAGCATAACCGCTGACTCGCGGCTCTGGTATTCTCGTCGCCATGAAAAAAACTCTCCCTCTAAGCCTGATCGCAGCCCTCGGTGAAAACCGCGTGATCGGCGTCGACAACCGCATGCCCTGGCATTTGCCGGGGGATTTCAAATATTTCAAGGCCACCACCCTCGGCAAGCCGATCATCATGGGGCGCAAAACCTGGGACTCCCTGGGCCGACCGCTGCCGGGGCGCTTGAACCTGGTGGTCAGCCGTCAGACCGGCCTGGCGCTTGAAGGTGCGGAAGTTTTTCCGTCACTGGAGGCCGCCGTCGAGCGCGCCGAGGCATGGGCACTGGAGCAGGGCGTGGACGAGCTGATGTTGATCGGCGGCGCGCAGTTGTATGCGCAGGGCCTGGAACAGGCCGATCGCCTGTATTTGACGCGGGTGGCGTTGAGTCCGGAAGGGGATGCGTGGTTTCCGGAGTTTGACCGCAGCCAGTGGACGCTGGTGTCGAATGCTGAGAATGCGGCTGAGGGCGACAAGCCAGCCTACAACTTTGAAGTCTGGGAAAAAGCCTAAAAGCATCGGGGGCAAGCCCCCTCCCACATTTTGATTTGTGAATACCTTCAAGTGTGGGAGGGGGCTTGCCCCCGATAGCGGTCTATCAGGCCTGCGCTAACTGCGCATGCTCATCCGCCTCCAACAATCCCTTATCCGTCTGCCCCATGATCTGGCTGGTAATCGCACCGGCTGTCATCGAACCGTTCACGTTCAACGCCGTGCGGCCCATGTCGATCAGCGGCTCCACGGAAATCAGCAGCGCCACCAGTGACACCGGCAAGCCCATCGCCGGCAGCACGATCAGCGCGGCAAAGGTCGCGCCGCCGCCCACGCCTGCAACGCCTGCCGAACTTAAGGTCACAATCGCCACCAGGGTTGCGATCCACAGCGGGTCCAGCGGGTTGATGCCCACGGTCGGCGCCACCATCACGGCCAGCATGGCAGGGTAGAGGCCTGCGCAGCCGTTCTGGCCAATGGTCGCGCCAAACGAGGCGGCGAAACCGGCGATGGACTGCGGGATGCCCAGTCGACGGGTCTGCGCTTCGATGCTCAGGGGAATGGTCGCTGCGCTGGAGCGGCTGGTGAACGCGAAAGTCAGCACCGGCCACACTTTGCGCAAGAAGCGCAGCGGATTGATCCCGGCCGCCGACAACAGCAGGCCGTGCACCACAAACATCAGGCCCAGGGCCAGGTAGGACACCAGCACAAAGCTACCGAGCTTGATGATGTCTTGCAGGTTGGAACTGGCGACGACCTTGGTCATCAGCGCCAACACACCGTAGGGCGTGAGCTTCATCACCAGGCGCACCAGGCGCATCACCCAGGCTTGCAGGGTGTCGATGGCATTGAGCACTTTCTGGCCTTTTTCCACATCGTCCTTGAGCAGTTGCAGCGCGGCCACCCCCAGGAACGCGGCGAAAATCACCACGCTGATGATCGACGTCGGCTTGGCCCGCGCCAGGTCGGCGAATGGGTTGGCTGGTACGAACGACAGCAGCAGCTGCGGGATATTCAGGTCGGCGACTTTGCCGGCGTAATCGTTTTGGATCACCTGCAGGCGCGCCATTTCCTGAGTACCGGCCACCAGGCCCTCGGCGGTGAGGCCGAACAGGTTGGTCAGACCGATACCGATCATCGCCGCAATTGCGGTGGTGAACAGCAGGGTGCCGATGGTCAGGAAGCTGATTTTGCCCAGGGACGCCGCGTTATGCAGGCGCGCCACTGCGCTGAGGATCGAGGCAAATACCAGCGGGATCACGATCATTTGCAGCAGTTGCACGTAGCCATTGCCGACCAGATCGAACCATCCGATGGAGGCTTTGAGCACCGGGTTGCCGGCGCCATAGATGGCATGCAGCACCACGCCGAACGCCACGCCCAGTACCAGCGCCAACAGAACCTTTTTGGCCAGGCTCCACTGAGTGCGGCGGGTTTGTGCCAGGCCCAGCAACAGGGCCAGGAACACCAGTAGGTTGAGAATCAGCGGCAGATTCATTTGAACTCCATTGTGAGTGCGCCAATCGCGTGAGCCTGCGATTGCCAACCGGGGAGCCTAACAGCTTGATAAATAATGAATTAATACCGATATGGAATGGTAACTGTCGTTTTTGGAATAAGTGTTTGACGCTCACGCGCATGGCCTTGACGGAAACGGGACGCGTGCGGTCGCGCTCGAAGCGGGAATTGTCACAGGGATTTGCTAGCGTCGGTGTCTTTCACTCAGGGAGACAACGCCTATGAAGCTCGCGCCGACACTATTGGTATCCGCCGCATTCTGCCTTGGCCTGGCCAGCCAGGCGTTCGCCGCCACCGAGTTGAAACACTGGCCCGCCCCGGCCGCCAAGCAACTGAACGAGATGATCGCCGCCAATGCCAATAAAGGTAACTTGGCGGTGTTCGACATGGACAACACCAGCTACCGCTACGACCTCGAAGAGTCGCTGTTGCCCTACATGGAAAACAAGGGGCTCATCACCCGCGAAAGCCTGGATCCATCGCTCAAGCTGATGCCATTCAAAGACACTGCCGACCACAAGGAAAGCCTGTTCAGTTACTACTATCGCCTGTGCGAAGTGGACGACATGGTCTGCTACCCATGGGTCGCCCAAGTGTTCTCCGGCTTCACCCTCAAGGAACTCAAGGTCCAGGTCGACGAACTGATGGCCTCCGGCAAGCCCGTGCCGGTCAGTTATTACGAAGGCGATGTGGTCAAGACGTCCGAAGTGCAGCCGCCGAAAGTCTTCACCGGCCAGGCCGAGCTGTACAACAAGCTGATGGAAAACGGCATCGAGGTGTACGTGATGACCGCCGCTTCCGAAGAGCTGGTGCGCATGGTCGCTGCCGATCCGAAGTACGGCTACAACGTCAAACCCGAGAACGTCATTGGCGTGACCACCCTGCTCAAGGACCGCAAGACCGGCGAACTGACCACCGCGCGCAAACAGATCAGCGCCGGCAAGTATGACGAGAAGGCCAACCTCGGTCTGGAGCTCACCTCCTACCTGTGGACCCCGGCGACCTGGATGGCCGGTAAGCACGCGGCGATCCTCACCTACATCGACGAATGGAAAAAGCCGGTGATCGTCGGCGGCGACACCCCGACCAGCGACGGCTACATGTTGTTCCACGATGTGGACGTGGCCAAGGGCGGTATCCACCTGTGGGTCAACCGCAAGGACAAATACATGGCCCAGCTCAACGGCATGATGGCCAAGCACGCCGCGGCCCAGGCCAAGGAAGGCTTGCCGGTGACGGCAGACAAGAACTGGGTGATCGTCAAGCCGGAGGAGATTCAGTAACTGATCAAAAATGTGGGAGGCGGCTTGCCCCCGATTGCAATAGTTCAGTTGCAAATGTGCTAACTGCCACGCTGGCATTGAGATTTGGCCAGGCAAAAAAATGCCCCGCACTTGGCGGGGCATTTTTATGGGCGCAAGACTTACAGACCGTCGAGCATCGCCTTGTTACGCACAGCGCCTTTGTCGGCACTGGTAGCGAGCAGGGCGTAAGCCTTCAGCGCGGTAGTGACCTTGCGCGGACGCTTCTCCACGGGCTTCCAGCCTTTTTTGTCCTGCTCAACCCGGCGCGCCGCCAGTTCTTCGTCGCTGATCAACAGGTTGATCGAGCGGTTCGGAATGTCGATCAGCACCTTGTCGCCATCCTGCACCAGGCCAATCGCGCCACCGGCAGCAGCTTCCGGCGAAGCGTGGCCGATGGACAGGCCCGAGGTGCCGCCGGAGAAACGCCCGTCGGTCAGCAGCGCACAGGCTTTGCCCAGGCCCTTGGATTTCAGGTACGAGGTTGGGTAGAGCATCTCTTGCATACCCGGGCCGCCTTTGGGGCCTTCGTAGCGGATGATCACGATGTCGCCTTCTTTGACTTCGTCGGCGAGGATGCCGCGTACGGCGCTGTCCTGGCTTTCGAAGATCTTGGCGTTGCCTTCGAACACATGGATGGACTCATCCACGCCGGCGGTTTTGACCACGCAGCCGTCGAGGGCGATGTTGCCGTACAGCACGGCCAGGCCGCCCTCCTTGGAGTAGGCGTGCTCGACACTGCGGATGCAGCCGTTTTCACGGTCGTCGTCGAGGGTGTCCCAGCGGGTCGACTGGCTAAATGCGGTCTGGGTTGGGATGCCCGCCGGGCCGGCCTTGAAGAAGGTGTGCACGGCTTCGTCGTCGGTCTGGGTGATGTCCCACTTGGCGATGCCTTCGGCCATGGTCTTACTGTGCACTGTCGGCAGGTCGGTGTGCAGCAGGCCGCCACGGGCCAGGGAGCCGAGGATCGAGAAGATCCCGCCAGCTCGGTGCACGTCTTCCATATGGTACTTCTGGATGTTCGGCGCGACTTTGCACAGTTGCGGCACATGGCGGGACAGGCGGTCGATATCGCGCAGGTCGAAATCGATCTCGGCTTCCTGGGCCGCGGCCAGCAGGTGCAGGATGGTGTTGGTGGAACCGCCCATGGCGATGTCCAGGGTCATGGCGTTTTCGAAGGCCTTGAAGTTGGCGATATTGCGCGGCAACACCGACTCATCGTTCTCGCCGTAGTAACGCTTGCACAGCTCGACGATGGTGCGGCCGGCCTGCAGGAACAATTGCTCGCGGTCGCTGTGGGTGGCCAGGGTGGAGCCGTTGCCCGGCAGTGCCAGGCCGAGGGCCTCGGTGAGGCAGTTCATCGAGTTGGCGGTGAACATGCCGGAGCATGAACCGCAGGTCGGGCAGGCGCTACGCTCGTATTCCGCGACCTTCTCGTCAGAAGCGCTGGAATCGGCGGCGATGACCATGGCGTCCACCAGGTCCAGGCCATGGGAGGCGAGCTTGGTCTTGCCGGCTTCCATCGGGCCGCCGGAGACGAAGATCACCGGGATGTTCAGGCGCAGGGCGGCCATCAGCATGCCGGGGGTGATCTTGTCGCAGTTGGAAATGCACACGATGGCGTCGGCGCAGTGGGCGTTGACCATGTATTCCACGGAGTCGGCGATGATTTCGCGGCTCGGCAGCGAATACAGCATGCCGTCATGGCCCATGGCGATGCCGTCGTCCACGGCGATGGTGTTGAATTCCTTGGCCACGCCACCGGCGCGTTCGATCTCGCGGGCGACCAGTTGGCCCAGGTCCTTGAGGTGGACGTGGCCGGGTACGAACTGAGTAAAGGAGTTGGCAATCGCGATGATCGGCTTCTTGAAGTCGTCATCTTTCATCCCCGTGGCGCGCCACAATGCGCGGGCGCCGGCCATGTTGCGGCCGTGGGTGGATGTTTTCGAGCGGTAATCTGGCATGGAGCACTCCGGGCGGCTAATCAGGTACTAAACAGGGGAGTGAGCTTCTATTGACGTCTGGAACACTCAGAAATAGCCGTGTGTCCGGAGGTTGCCTCTAACGCTGCGGGATCGCCGCGCGCCGTGGCCTTGAGCTCATAAACCCGCCGGGGGATGACTGGCGATGAATAGGGCCGATTCTACACCGCTGGCGGCTGGAGGGAATGGGCGCAAGCGTGAAGTGAGCCCTTAGGCCGCGTGCGCAGACCTTTGCTCCCTGGCGTTCAGGCCCATACCGATACCGCTCAGAACCAGAAAGGTGATCGCCAGCACGTTCATCACCTGTTCGCCCGACTGGCTGACCAGGCTGCTGACCAAACCGCCACAGACAAAAATAATCACGTTTCCCGCCGACGCGCAGGTCCCGGCGGCCAGGGGGAATCGGCCCATGGCGCGGGAGGTTGCAATGGGGCGGGTGATGGTCGTTCCGGCGGTACAGAGGATCATCGGCAGCATCACTGTCATGACCGTCAGGCCCCACAGGTGATAGAGCGCCAGCATTAATACGCCCGCCGATGCGATCAGTCGCTGACCGGTGACGATCTGCGTATTGCCGTCCATCCATCGGTTCATCCAGCCCGCAGCGATGCCACCCAGCACGTAGGCGGCGCCATAGAGCAGCAAGACCAGGGCGAACCGATAAGGCGTAAGGCCCAATTGCTCCATCAGGATGATGGGCGACACGACGATAAAGGCGAAATGGCAACTGAAGGCCAGTGCCGAGATCAGCCAGTAACCGACGAAACTGCGGTCACGCAGCACCTGTCGGTAGGCGTTCACAATCGAGAGTCGAACATCGGAGGGCGGGCTTGGATCGTCGAGTAGGAGCCAAGCCTTGAGGATCAATAGCAGGCCAATGATGACAAACACCTGAAAGCTGCCGCGCCAGTCGAGCCAGGTCTGCAACCAACTGCCGAACAACGGTGACACGGAAATACAGATGCCGCTGGCCGTGACCATGGCAATGCGCAATCGCTCTTGTTCTTTGCCGATGAATAGATCCTGCACCAGTGCCTGGGACAGTACGAAACTGCCGCACCCGACCGCCTGGATCATTCGGAAGACCATAAACCAGGCAAAGTCCTGCGCCATGGCACAACCCGCCGAGCCCATGACGGCGACGCCCATACCGATTATCAACACACGCTTGCGCCCCACGCGGTCGGACAGTGGTCCGACCAGCAGCAGCGACAACGATAAACCGATTGAAAACAGACTCACCGATAACGCGATATCGGCCACGGCCGTATCGAAGTAGCGAGCCATGGAGGGAAAGGAGGGCAGAATCACGTCCAGGGGGAATACGCCGAGGATCGTCATGTTCATCAGCAAGGCGATGGCGGCGGTTTTTCGGGCGGGGGAGGTCATGTGGATCATCGAGGGGGCTCAGTCCTTGAATGAGGGCTGAGAATCGATTTGAAGAGAGACCCGGTCAATGCCTCATAGGGCGATCAGTGTTGTCTGAAATTTCGCAAAGAAGTGTGGGGGCGGCTGCCCCCACACATGAGCCGTTTACAAATGAACGGTCAGGCCAGCATCAGCTATTGGGCAACAACCGGCACGTAATGCTCTTGATATACCGCGTCTCGGCAATCGCCGGGTGCACCGGATGGTCCGGGCCCTGGCCTCCGCGTTCCAGCATCTGGATATTGCGGTCCAGGTGGCGTGCGCTGGTCAGCAGGATGTTTTGCAGGTCGTCTTCCGGCAGGTGCATGGAGCACGAAGCGCTGACCAGGATGCCGTCCTTGCTGAGCAGGCGCATGGCTTGCTCGTTGAGGCGGCGGTAAGCGCCTTCGCCGTTTTTCATGTCTTTTTTGCGTTTGATAAAGGCCGGTGGGTCGGCGACGATCACGTCGAAGCGCTCTTCGCTGGCTTTGAGCTCCTTGAGCGCTTCAAAGACGTCGCCTTCGATGCAGGTCATTTTCTCGGCAAAGCCGTTCAGCGCGGCATTGCGCTCCACGCCGTCGAGGGCGAAGGCCGAAGCGTCGACGCAGAACACTTCACTGGCGCCGAACGCCGCGGCTTGCACACCCCAGCCGCCGATGTAGCTGTACAGGTCCAGTACGCGTTTGCCTTTGGCATACGGCGCCAGACGGGCGCGGTTCATGCGGTGGTCGTAGAACCAACCGGTTTTCTGGCCCTGGATCACCGGGGCTTCGAACTTCACGCCGTTTTCTTCCAGCGCCACCCACTCCGGCACCAGGCCGAACACGGTTTCGACGTAACGGTTCAGACCTTCGGCGTCGCGTGCGGCGGAGTCGTTCTTGAACAGGATGCCGCTGGGCTTGAGCACTTGGGTCAGCGCGGCGATCACGTCGTCTTTATGGGCTTCCATGGTCGCCGAGGCGATTTGCACCACCAGAATGTCGCCGAAACGGTCGACCACCAAGCCCGGCAGCAGGTCGGAATCGCCGTAGACCAGGCGGTAGAACGGCTTGTCGAACAGGCGATCACGCAGGGACATGGCAACGTTCAGGCGGTGCACCAGCAGCGACTTGTCCAATGGCAACTTGATGTCGCGCGACAGCAAGCGGGCGCAGATCAGGTTGTTCGGGCTCATGGCCACGATGCCCAGGGTCTTGCCGCCGGCAGCTTCCAGGATGGCCTGGTCGCCTGCCTGGAAGCCGTGGAGTGGGGTGGCGGCCACGTCGATTTCGTTGCTGTAGACCCACAGGTGGCCGTTGCGCAAACGACGATCGGCGTTGGCTTTGAGACGCAGGCTTGGCAGGGACATGACGTCGCTCCGGAAAAAAGAGCGGGAGTATACCCTTTGCGCGCCGGTTCATGTGGGAGCTGGCTTGCCTGCGATGCCGGCGGCGCGGTGTATCTGACGTACGGCGGCGATGCTATCGCAGGCAAGCCAGCTCTCACATTGATCGGGTTTTTGAGGTGTCGGTCAGCTTTGCTTAGGGGTTAGAATCGCGGCCTAGCCCGGAGTGTGTACTTATGTCCCAAGAGCTTACCGCCGAACAGATTCAACAGGCCCTGCAAGGCATCAGCGTGCCGCCGCAGCCGCAGATCATGGTGGATTTGCAGATGGAGCAGTACATGCCCGATCCGGATCTGGACGTGATCGCGCGGCTGATCTCCCAGGACCCGGGCCTGTCCGGCGCGCTGCTGAAAATCGTCAACTCGGCGCATTACGGCCTGAGCAACAAGATCGCCTCGATCCAACGCGCGGTGAACCTGCTGGGCAGCCGTTCGGTGATCAACCTGATCAACGCTCTGTCGATCCGGGGCGAGATGAGCGATGAAACCATCGTCACCCTCAACCGTTTCTGGGACACCGCCCAGGATGTGGCCATGACCAGCCTGAGCGTGGCCAAACGCACCGGTTCTCAGGCGGTGGACGAAGCCTATGCTCTGGGGCTGTTCCACGATTGCGGCGTGCCGCTGATGCTCAAACGGTTCCCCAACTATATGCCGGTGCTCGAAGAGGCCTATGCCAACGCCGGGCCGGACTGCCGCGTGGTCGATACCGAGAACAACGCGTTCAATACCAACCATGCGGTGGTGGGTTACTACACGGCCAAGTCCTGGCGTTTGCCGGAACATGTGACCGACGCGATTGCCAACCACCACAACGCCCTGGCGGTTTTCAGCGATGAGTCCTCGCGCAATGCGCCGCTGAAGAACTTGTTGGCGATCCTGAAAATGGCCGAGCACATCTGCGCGTCCTATCGGGTGCTGGGCAACCAGTCGGTGGACCATGAGTGGAATGCCGTCGGCCACCTGGTGCTCGATTACGTGGGCCTGTCGGACTACGACTTCGAGAGCATGAAGTTGTCGATCCGCGAATTGGGCGCGAACTGATTTATTACCCAAGAGGCGTACATGCCCGAGTTACCTGAAGTCGAAACCACCCGACGCGGGATCGCCCCGCACCTGGAGGGGCAGCGCGTCAGCCGTGTGGTGGTGCGCGAGCGGCGCCTGCGCTGGCCGATTCCCGAAGACCTGGATGTGCGCCTGTCCGGGCAGCGCATCGTGCTGGTGGAACGGCGCGCCAAGTACCTGTTGATCAATGCCGAGGTGGGCACCCTGATCAGCCACTTGGGCATGTCCGGTAATTTGCGTCTGGTGGAAACCGGCATGCCGGCGGCCAAGCATGAGCATGTGGACATCGAACTCGAATCCGGCCTGGCCCTGCGCTACACCGACCCGCGGCGTTTCGGCGCGATGCTCTGGAGCCATGACCCGCACAACCACGAGCTGCTGCTGCGCCTGGGGCCGGAACCGTTGACCGACCTGTTCGACGGCGAGCGCCTGTTTCAACAATCGCGCGGCAAGTCCATGGCGGTCAAACCGTTCATCATGGACAACGCGGTGGTGGTGGGTGTGGGCAATATCTATGCGACGGAAGCGTTGTTTGCGGCGGGGATCGATCCGCGTCGCGCGGCCGGCGGCATTTCACGCGGGCGTTATTTAAAGCTCGCGATCGAGATCAAGCGCGTGCTGGCGGCGGCCATCGAGCGCGGCGGCACGACGTTGCGGGATTTCATTGGTGGCGACGGGCAGCCGGGGTACTTCCAGCAGGAACTGTTCGTCTACGGCCGAGGCGGCGAGGCGTGCAAGGTCTGCGGGACTGAGCTGCGCAATGTGGTGCTGGGGCAGCGGGCCAGTGTGTTTTGCCCCAGGTGCCAGAGCTGATTGCTGGGTGATGGCTGGTATCGCTATCGGGGGCAAGCCCACTCCCACAGTTTGTGAATACATTCAAAAAATGTGAGAGGGGGCTTGCCCCCGATAAGGCCCTAACAGGCACTAAATAGGCTCAATTCTTAGCGGTAATCTTCCGGTACTTATCCATCAACTGCTCTTGCGTCTCCGGATGGGCTTCATCCAGCGGAATGCAATCGACCGGGCACACCTGCTGGCATTGAGGCTCGTCGTAATGGCCGACGCACTGGGTGCAGAGGTTGGGGTCAATCACGTAGATCTCTTCGCCTTGAGAGATTGCAGCGTTCGGACACTCGGGTTCGCAGACGTCGCAATTGATGCAATCGTCGGTGATGATCAGGGACATGGAAACTCCTGCCAGGGCCGTCAGCCAAGGCATCTGAAAACGAATGCGCGCAATTGTGCCGCATTGGCGCCCGCAGTGCGAGCAGGCGCCGATTGAGCGGTATTACTTCTTGAAGCGCAGCGTCAGCGCATCGGCCACGGCCGGATGCACGAACTTGGTGATATCCCCGCCCAATGCCGCGATTTCTCGGACCAATGTCGAGGAAATAAACGAATAACGCTCCGACGGCGTGAGGAACAGGCTCTCGACATCCGGCGCCAGTTGGCGGTTCATGTTGGCCAGTTGGAATTCGTATTCGAAGTCCGACACCGCCCGCAGGCCACGCAGGAATACATTGGCGTTCTGCTCTTTGGCGAAATGCGCCAACAACGTGGAGAAGCCGACGACTTCCACGTTAGGCAAATGCTTGGTGACCTCACGCGCCAGCTCCACGCGCTGTTCCAGGGGAAACAGCGGGTTTTTCTTGGGGCTGGCAGCGACCGCGATGATCACATGGTCGAACAAGCGAGAGGCGCGTTCGACCAGATCGCCATGGCCTTTGGTAATCGGGTCGAAGGTACCTGGGTACAACACTCGGTTCATCGCGTCGTCCTGGCGGAGTCCGTTGGGGAACCGGATGGTATCGCAGCCTTCCCGGTCGGCCAAGTCGACTTACGTAGATAAATGCCGTGAATCCTAGGTGTTTTCACGCCGTTTTCAGACGTTCGGCCAACGAAGTCGCCAGTTTCGCGGTCAATCCATACACCGACAATTGCGGGTTGGCTCCGATGCTGGTGGGGAACAATGAGCCATCGTGGATGGACAGATTGCGCAATTGGTGATGACGGCCAAGGCTGTCGGTCACGGCCATTTTGGGGTCTTCACCCATGGCGCAACCGCCCATCACATGGGCGCTGCCCAGGCAGGTGCGGTGCAGTTCCAGGTTGAGGCCCTCGATCAGCGTGCGGGCTTCGGCCAGGGTTTTCACATAGCGTGCATCGTGATGCAGCGGTTTGACGGACTTGGCGCCCGCCGCGAACTGGATCTCGGCCATGCTTTGGAAGGCCCGGCGTAGACCGTCCCAGGCGTAATCTGAGACCTGATAGTCGAGCACTGGCGTGCCGTCGCCGCGCAGTTCCACATTGCCGCCCGGGCTGTCAGGGTGGAAACCGTCGCGCAGCAACGCCAGCATCGCGTGGGTATTGGGCAACTGGCTCATATCCAGCGCATTCTGTGTGCCGTAGCCGCCCAGCAGAGTGCTGGCCAGCGCCGGATGCAGCGGTGGCGCTTCGAGTTTGTAGGACATTTTACCGGTAGTGCCGTCCTGCCATTGGAAATGGTCGGAGTAGATCGACTGCGGCGCGCCGTAGAACGGGTTGATCACCTCGTCGAACAGCGCCGCGGAGAAATTCACCAAGTGCAAAAATGTCCGCTTGCCCAGCCGCGAATGTGGGTCCGGCGCGTCCGAACGCATTAGCAACGCCGGGCTGTTGATGCCGCCCCCGGCCAGTACATAGTGTTTGGCGTTGACCGTGATTTTGCGCCCTGTGGGTGCTACGCAGCGGGCGTCCATCGCCATGCATTCCAGGCTGCTGACGGTGTCGCCGCGGTATTTGAAATGCTCGGCCCGCGCCAGGTAGAGCAGCTCCCCGCCGTGTTCCAAGGTGGAGGGGATGGTGGTGACCAGCATCGATTGCTTGGCATTGACCGGGCAGCCCATGCCGCAATAACCCAAATTAAAGCAGCCACGCACGTTGCGCGGGATCACATGCCAGCTGTAGCCGAGTTTTTCGCAGCCCTTGCGGATCACATCGTTGTTGGGGTTGGGCGGGACGGCCCACGGGGCGATGCCCAGGCGTTGCTCCATTTTTTCGAACCACGGCGCCATCTCGGCGCTGCTGTGGCCCTTGACCGCATATTCGCTGGCCCAGTGGGAAAGGGTCGCGTCCGGTGTACGAAAACTTGAGGTCCAGTTGATCAGTGTCGTACCGCCCACCGCGCGGCCCTGGAGGATGGTGATCGCCCCGTCCTTGCTCATGCGGCCAATGCCTTCCTGATACAGGCTGGTGTAGGCCTCGTCCTCAAGCAACTTGAAGTCGCTGCTGGTCTTGAGCGGGCCTTCTTCGATCAGCAGCACCTTGTAACCGGCCGCGCTGAGAATTTCAGCAGTGGTGCCGCCCCCAGCGCCGCTGCCGATGATCGCCACGTCGGCTTCCAGGGTCAGGTCTTGATCGAGGGCGCTGCCATTGTGGGTTTTCCAGCCACGGGCCAGGCCTTCGCGGAACAGATCGGGTACGGGCATCAGGGTCGTCTCTTGTTTTTATTGTGGGGGATGCGGATCAGATCTTCGGCGGCCCGGGGTAGCCGCAATGGGCCCAGGACACCGGCTGGAAGTACCAGGCCATGATCACCAGTTTGAGTAGCGAGCCCTGGCCCATGCGCAGCAGGTTCAGGTAACTGTTTTCCCAGCGCTGTAGAAAGTGGCGGATCTGTTCAGCGCCGGCGTTTTCCCAACTGCCCCAAATTCCGGTGAGCGGGCCGCGAGTGAGGCCCATGCTCAGCACGTCGAACAATTGCTGGGTGAGCTTGAACATTTCCGGCGACAGGTGCTGCAGACTGAAGTCGAGTTTTTTCAGAGTGCCGTCGATGCCGCTGGCGACTGCCTGGGCGCTGGCCACGCCCTCCAGTAAGACAGGGATCACCGCGCGCAAAAACGGCAGATCGCTATTGCGCAGCATGGCAAAGCCGCTGGCCGGAGTGCTGCTGGAGCAGCCAGTAAGGCTGGCGCCCAGCCCTGCTGTGGCCAGGAAGGCACTGGCGCACAGGCCGATTTTCAAGACGCCGCGCCGTGACAGCGCGGGGGAATCCGTGAGGCTAGGGTTCATTGTTGTTGTTATCCCGTAGGTGGCGGAATCAGCGGACGAACAGCTTCTGGATCAACTTCTGTATGGACTTGCCGTAGGGCGGGTAGATCAGCTTCGCCGCGTTCAGACGTTGCTTGATCAGCACCCCCTTGGCCTTGCTGAACGTCAGGAAACCTTCGTGACCGTGGTAGTGGCCCATGCCCGAGGGGCCGATGCCGCCGAACGGCATATCGTCCTGGGCGACGTGCAGCAGGGTGTCGTTCAGGCACACGCCACCGGAATGGGTTTCGTGCAGCACGCGCTGTTGTTCGCCCTTGTTGTAGCCGAAGTAATACAGCGCCAGCGGGCGAGGCCGTTGGTTGATGTAGGCAAACGCCTGATCGAGGCCGCGATACGGCACGATCGGCAGCACCGGGCCGAAGATTTCGTCCTGCATCACGGTCATGTCGTCGCTGACGTTAAGGAGCAGGCTGTGAGGCATGCGTCGCCCCTGGCCTTGGTCGTACAGCGGAATCAGGGTGGCGCCCTTGTCTGTGGCGTCCTTGACGTACGCGTTGAGCCTGGCCAGTTGTCGCTCATTGATAATTGCGGTGTAGTCCGGGTTGTCGGCCAGCGTGGGATAAAACCCGCGAACGGCGTTGCTGTAAGCCTCGACAAACCCCTCGACACGGTCTTCTGGCACCAGCACGTAATCCGGCGCCACGCAGGTCTGCCCGGCGTTCAGCGCTTTGCCGAAGGCGATGCGTTCGGCTGCGTCCTTGAGCGGTACATCCGTGGAAACGATGGCGGGCGATTTGCCGCCCAGTTCCAGGGTCACCGGCGTGAGGTGTTCCGCCGCCGCGCGCATTACATGCTTGCCGATACTGGTGGCGCCGGTGAAGAGCAAGTGATCGAAGCGCAGCCGGGAAAACGCGATACCCATGTCGGCCTCGCCGAGCACCACGCACACCAGGTCTTCGGGGAAAATTCTCGCCAGCAACGTCTTGAGCAATTGCCCGGTGGCCGGCGTGGATTCACTGAGCTTGAGCATGACCCGGTTACCGGCCGCCAACGCGCCGACCAACGGGCCGATGGCCAGGTACAGCGGGTAGTTCCACGGCACGATGACGCCAACGACCCCCAGCGGCTGATAGATGATTTTGGCTGACGCCGGTTGGAAGGCAATGCCTACGGCGCGTCGGGAGGGTTTCATCCAACGCTTGAGGTGTTTGCTGGCGTAGTGAATGCCATGCAGGCTGGGCATCAGTTCGGCGAAGAGGGTTTCGTCGGCACTGCGGTGGCTGAAGTCCTGGCTGATCGCATCGATCAACGCCTGGCGTTCATTGCTGAGCAGATCCCGCAGGGCTTTGAGCCATTGTTGACGCTGCGCAGCGGGCGGCATGGGATTGGCAGCGTAGGCACGCTGCTGTGCGTCGAACAGACCCTGGAGTTGATCCAGTGCCTGAGAATCTTGCAGGTAGGCAACGTTGGCAGACATGGCGCAGTACCGATTGTTATTGGTCTGCGTGGATTTTTAGAGTCATTACTCTAAATTGTCAAATAACATTGCAGCAACATGATGGATTTATCCAGGCCGGGATAGCCCGTAAGATGCTCCATCCCGTGTATAGAAGCTGATCCCCTATGGCACCACGAGTAAAGACCAGCGAGCGTATTGTGCAAACCAGCCTGGAGCTTTTTAACCAGCAGGGCGAGCGCAGTATCAGCACCAACCATATCGCCGCCCATATGGAAATTTCGCCGGGCAACCTGTACTACCACTTCCCCAACAAGCAGGCGATCATCGCCGTGCTGTTTCGCGAGTACGAAGCGCTGGTGGACAGTTTCCTGCGTCCGCCCCAAGGGCGTGCGATGCAGGTGGAGGATAAGCGTTTCTACCTGCAAGCCGTATTGGCCGGCATGTGGCGCTACCGTTTCCTGCACCGCGACCTTGAGCACCTGCTGGAAAGCGACCCGGAATTGGCCACTGGCTATCGGCGTTTTTCCCAGCGTTGCCTGATCCAGGGCGGCGCTATCTACCAGGGGTTTGTCGATGCCGGCATTCTCAATATGGACCCGGTGCAAACCGAAGCCCTGACCCTGAATGCCTGGATTATCCTCACGTCCTGGGTGCGTTTTTTGTGCACCACCAATGAGAATTCTGCCCATCTGAGTGCCGAAGCGATCAAGCGCGGGGTGTATCAGGTGCTGGTGCTGGAGGCCGGCTTCGTCACGCCCCAGGCGAAAGACGCGGTGGACGCACTGTTCAAAGAATTTTACGTGCCATTGAATCAGGCACTGGAAGAAGTGAAGTAGGCCTTTTCTCGAATCTGTTTACAGGAGTCCGCCATGCCGCTTGCCCAACTGATCAGCCCCCAGCAATTGGCCGAGCGCCGCAAGGCCGGAGGTTTGGTAATCCTGGATTGCCGTTTCGCCCTGGAAGACCCGGAATACGGGCGTTGCAGCTATGCCGAAGGCCATATCGAGGGCGCGCAATATGCCGATCTTGAGCGCCACCTCAGCGGTCCGGTGGTAAAAGGCGTGACCGGCCGCCACCCTTTACCGGCGGCGGACACCTTCGCCGAGCAACTGCGGGCCTGGGGCATCAGTGCCGACACCGATGTTGTGCTGTACGACGACGGCCCCGGCGCTTATGCCGCGCGGGCATGGTGGCTGCTGGCCTGGCTGGGCAAGCGCGACGGCGTATCCATTCTGGATGGCGGCCTCAAGGCTTGGCACAGCGCCGGGTTCCCATTGAGCCTTGACGTGCCGGTAACCGAGCCGGGGAGCTTTGTCGGCCAGCCGGACAATCATCTGCTGCTGGACGCCGAACACCTGCAAAAACGCCTGGGCCAGCCGGGCATGACCTTGATCGATGCTCGCGCACCCGCGCGTTTTCGCGGCGAAGTCGAACCCATCGACCCAATTGCCGGGCATATTCCCGGCTCGCAGTGCGCGGCATTCAATGAAAACCTCGGCAGCGACGGGCGCTTTCTGCCGGCCGAACAACTCAAGCAACGCTTCGCTGCGCAGTTGCAGGGGCGCTCGCCGGAAGAACTGGTGGCCTATTGCGGTTCGGGAGTGACGGCGTGCCACAACCTGTTCGCCCTGAGCCTGGCAGGTTATCCACTGGGTAAGTTGTATGCGGGGTCGTGGAGCGAGTGGATCACCGATTCGAAGCGGGCGATTGCTACGGGCGATTGATCGCACACTCGTTCAGCCGTGCTGGGCCAATAGCCATTGGGGGATTCGACGCTCCAGGTAGTAGCCGGGGCGTTTCAGTGAGCCATCGACAAAGCCCACATGGCCACCCTTGGTCGTTAGCTCAAACTCGGTGCAATCCGATAGCTCGCTGGCCTCAGGCAAGCTATGGGCAAACACGAACGGGTCGTCGGCGGCCTGGATAATCAGGGTTGGGGTGCGGATGCCGCCCAGATAGTAACGGCTCGACGCCCGGCGGTAATAATCCTCGGCACTCAGAAAACCGTGCAGCGGCGCGGTGACCCGGCCGTCAAAGTCCCAAAACGTATGCATCTTTTCCAGCGAGCCGAGGGCCTCCAGGGTTTTCAGTCCCTCCACCTGGCCATCCTGTAGGAAGCGGCGTTGCTTGACGCGGATATACGCCAGCATCTCGCGCATGAAGTGTTTCTGATACACCCGCGAAAACCCCAACCCGATGCGATCGGCGCACTGATCCAGGCGAAACGGCACCGACACCGCCGCTGCGCCTTGCAAGCCGGACATTTCCCCCGTTTCCCCCAAATGCTTGAGCAACACATTGCCCCCCAGCGAGTAACCCACCGCGTACAAGGGCGCCAACGGTCGCTTGGTGCGCAGGTGCGTAATGGTCGCCGCGAGGTCTTCGCTGGCGCCGGAGTGATAGCTGCGCGCCAATAGGTTCGGCTCGCCGGAGCAGCCCCGCCAGTTCAGCGCGACGCTGGCCCAGCCCTGGCCGGCGAGGACTTTCTGCAAGCCCGCGACATAGGGGGAGTTGGATGAGCCGGTCAACCCATGCAGCACCAGCACCAGCGGCACGTGTGCGTCGTGAGGGCCATGCCAGTCAAGGTCGAGAAAGTCGCCGTCGTCCAGCCACAGGCGCTCGCGTTGGCGCTCAATATGCGTTGTGGGGCGCAACAGCGGCCCCCACAGTGTTTGCAGGTGGGGGTTGCCGAGGCCGAAGGCGGGGGTGAACAGGTGGGAGGTCGGTGTCATGAAACTCTCAGTCTGTGGCGAGCCTGCCCGCCACAAGAATCCGCGTGCTGAAAAGCATTAAGCGCCGCTTTCGACCAACCGATGCCACAACGCGTAAAACACCCGCCCGGATTTTTGCTCCCGATGCAGGCGCCATGCGCCAGGCAGGCCCAGGGTAGAGGGTGCGGTTTCGCTTTCAGTGTAGATCCACGCATCGGCTGCCAGCCATTGGCGCTCTTCCAGCAGCGCACACACGGCGGGCAACAGGTTCTGGTTGAACGGTGGGTCGAGGAATACCACGTCGTATTCGCTGGCGGGCTGGGTTTCCAGATAGCGCAGGGCGTCGGCGGTTTGCACCTGACCATTGGTGCAGCGCAGGGTGCCCAGATGCTCCTTGAGGCTGGACACCGCGACGTTGCTGGCGTCCAGCGCCTGGGCCTGGGCGGCGCCACGGGACAACGCTTCCAGGAACAACGCGCCGCTGCCGGCGAATGGGTCCAGCACCTTGGCCCCGCCGATGTACGGCGCGAGCCAGTTGAACAGGGTTTCGCGCACGCGATCCGGTGTTGGGCGCAGGCCCACCACGTCGGGGAAGCTCAGCTTGCGGCTGCCCCACTCACCGCCAATGATGCGCAGTTGGCCCACACCGTTATGTACGTTGTGGACAGGTTTTTTCGGGCGAGATGAACTGGCCATTAATGCTCCGGGACCCCGAGCGGCTGCTCGGCGGGTTTATCAGTAGGGGGCGGTAGTGGCTTCTGCGCAATGGTCGGGCCGGCGGTCACGATGACCATCTTGTCGGCGCTCAAGTGTTTGTTCAGCGCAGCCTTGACCTGCTCTACGGTCAAAGCCTGGGATTGTTTCATGAAATCTTCCAGATAGCTCAGCGGCAGGTTGTAGAAACCCATCGCCCCCAACTGGCCGACGATATCGGCGTTGCTCGCGGTCGAGAGCGGGAAGCTGCCGGCCAGCTCGCGCTTGGCGTCATCCAGCTCCTTCTGGGTCGGGCCGGTCTTGAGGTAATCGGCCAGCACTTGCTCCACCAGACGCAGGGTGCCGCCGCTCATTTCGGCGCGGGTCTGCAGGTTGATCATGAACGGGCCACGCACCTGCATCGGCGAGAAACCGGAGTACACGCCATAGGTCAGGCCGCGCTTCTCGCGTACTTCGCTCATCAAGCGTGTGCCGAAACCGCCGCCACCGAGGATCTGGTTGCCCAGGGACAAGGCTGCGTAGTCCGGGTCGGCGCGGTCGATGCCCAGTTGGGCGAACAGCAGGTGAGTCTGCTTGGAAGGGAACTCGATATGGCTCAGGCCGGCCTTGGGCTCGGTGGGCTGGGCGATCTTCGGGAGGGCAGGGCCCTTGGGCAGCGAGGCGGACACCTTGGCGGTCATGGCTTCGGCTTCGGGGCGGGACAAGTCGCCCACTACCGCAATCACCGCATTGCCGGCGGCATAAGCTTTGGCGTGAAAGGCCTGCAACTGCGCCAGGGTGATGTTCGGCACGCTTTCTGGCGTGCCTTCACTGGCATGGGCATACGGATGATTGCCATATAGACGCTTGAACAATTCAAGGCTCGCCAGTTTGGCGGGGTTCTGCTTCTGATACTCGAAACCGGCGAGGATCTGGTTCTTGATGCGCGCCAGGGAATCGGCCGGGAAAGTCGGTTGACCGATCACCTGATCGAATAGCGCCAGGGCTGCATCGCGCTTGGCACTGTCGCTGAGGCTGCGCAGGGACACCAGCGCCATGTCGCGGTAGGCGCCATTGCCGAAGTCGGCACCCAGGCCTTCAAAACCACTGGCGATCTGGCTGACATCCTTGCCCGGCACGCCTTCGTTAAGCATGGCGTTGGTCATCAGCGCCAGGCCGGGTACATCGCCGTCCTGGCTGCTGCCGGCGGCGAACAGGATGCGCATGTCGAACATGGGCAGTTCATGGGCTTCGACGAACAGCACTTTGGCGCCTTCGGCGGTGGTCCAGGTCTGCACATCCAGCTTGCGGTTGGTCGGCGCCTTGCCGTCCAGTTCTGCCAGGGATTGCAGCTTGTTGGCCGATTGCGCTTGATCCAGCGCCTGACTGGCCACGGACTCGCTGGGGCGCAGGAAGTACACGGCGCTTGCGGCGATCAAGGTGACGGCGATCAGGCCGGGCAGAATCAGACGGCTGCTTTTGCGATCACTCATGAGCGGTCTCCTCGGGCAGAACATGGGCGACGCTCAAACGTTCGCGGGTGAAGTAGGTGCGGGCGGCTTTCTGGATGTCTTGCGGGGTCACGCTTTGCAGGTCGGCGAGTTCGCTGTCCATGAGTTTCCATGACAGCCCCACCGTCTCCAGGGAGCCGATGGCCGTGGCCTGGCTGGTGATGGAGTCCCGCTGATAGACCAGGCCGGCGATGACCTGGGCACGGATGCGTTCCAGTTCTTCAGCGGTCGGCGGTTTGGCTTTCAATTCGTCCAGCAGGCGCCACAGGCCGGCCTCGGCTTGGGCGATGGTCTTTTTCTTCTGCTGGTTCGGCGTGGCCGAGAGGGTGAACAGGGTGTCGCCACGGGTATAGGCGTCGTAATTGGTAGAGGCGGCGGATACCAGCTCTTCACCACGTTCCAATTGCTCGGAAATACGCGCGCTATAGCCGCCATCCAGCAGAGCCGAGATCAGGCGCAGGGCCTGCACCGAGCGTTTGTCTTCGGCAGTGGCGAGGCCGGGTACGTTGAAGCCGAGGATTACGCTTGGCAGTTGGGTCTGCACGCGCATTGTCAGCAGGCGCTCGCCGGGTTCGGCCAGCTCCATGGGGATCTTGGCCGGTGGCACGTCACGTTTGGGGATCGGGCCGAAGTAGCGCTGGGCCAGGTTCTTCACCTCGTCCGGGGTCACGTCGCCGACCACCACGAGGGTGGCGTTGTTGGGCACATACCAGGATTGGTACCAGTGGCGCAGCTCCTCGACCTTCATGCGTTCCAGGTCCGCCATCCAGCCGATGGTCGGCGTGTGATAGCCGCTGGCCGGGAAAGCCATCGCCTTGAAGCGTTCGAAGGCTTTTGACATCGGGTTGTCGTCGGTACGCAGACGGCGCTCTTCCTTGATGACCTCGATCTCGCGGCTGAACTCATCGGCCGGCAAGCGCAGGCTGGCCATGCGGTCCGCTTCCAACTCGAAGGCAACGCCCAGGCGGTCGCGGGCCAGTACTTGGTAGTAGGCGGTGTAGTCGTCGCTGGTGAACGCATTTTCTTCGGCGCCGAGGTCGCGCAGGATCAGCGAGGCTTCGCCCGGGCCGACCTTGGCGCTGCCCTTGAACATCATGTGCTCCAGAGCGTGGGACAAACCGGTCTGGCCCGGGGTTTCATAGCTTGAGCCGACCTTGTACCAAACCTGGGAAACCACCACCGGCGCGCGATGGTCTTCGCGTACGACCACCTTGAGGCCGTTATCGAGGGTGAATTCATGGGTCGGTTGTGGATCGGCAGCCAAAGCTGAAAGAGGCAGACAAACTGTGCTGAACAGCAGGCCTGCGGCGCGGCGGGCGAGAGCATTCATTCGTTTTTTAACCTGTTGGGCGGCCCGCTTGGTCTTAGCGTCGGCGGGCGAGGAGGTGCTAGGATACTGATCCGATTTAACGACGGCCACGGCTATCAGGCTCGGGGTGCTTACGACGCCTCGTATGCAGCCGTAGGAATCATGGAATAAACAGTGGTTTTCCCTGACGTTATTCTATTTTTCGCCGATTTTGTGTCGCTAAAGCCCTGTATTGAATCGTTTTCCTGAGGCTTTATTTGGCCTTACAAAATGTTGCGCATGAACAAGCGGGCGTTAAAGCAGTCTGTTCTGCATCGAATTTTATTTACCGAGGCGCCCTGGCGCGTCGCTACTTTGAGATAGCCGTCCTCCATGTTTGGTTCCAACGACGACAAGAAGACCCCAGCTGCGGCTGGCGAGAAAAAAGGCCTGTTCGGATGGCTGCGCAAAAAGCCGCAGGAAACCGTCGTCGAACAGCCCCAGGTTCAACCTGAGCCTATTCCCGAGCCTCTGATAGAAGCCGCACCGGTTGCCGAGACACCGGCGCCCGTGGTGTTGCCTCTGGCCGAGCCGGTATTGCAGCCGGTGGTCGAAGCGGCGCCAGAGCCAGAGCCAGAGCCAGAGCACAAGCCGTGGCCGGAACTGCCGGTGGCCGAGGAGCCAGTTGCGCTGGTCGACGATGTGCAGACTGAGCATGTGGTGCCGCCGATTCCGCCGGTGATCGAGCCCGAGCTGCAACCTGCGGTCGTCGAGCCGACGCCTGCTGCGGTGCCAGTGCAGGAGGTCGCGCCTGCGGTCATCGCCCCGGCACCCGCCGAAACCAGCAAGACCGGTTTCTTTGCCCGCCTCAAGCAGGGCCTCAGCAAGACCAGCGCCAGCATCGGCGAAGGCATGGCTAGCCTGTTCCTGGGCCGCAAGACCATCGATGACGAACTGCTTGAAGACATCGAAACCCGTCTGCTGACCGCTGACGTCGGCGTCGAAGCCACTGCGGTGATCATCCAGAGCCTGACCCAGAAGGTCGCGCGCAAACAGTTGACCGACGCCGACGCGCTCTACAAGTCTCTGCAGGCCGAACTGGCCGCGATGCTCAAACCGGTCGAAGCGCCGCTGGTGATCACGCCGAACAAACCATTTGTGATTCTGGTGGTGGGCGTCAACGGCGCCGGTAAAACCACCACCATTGGCAAGTTGGCCAAGAAGCTGCAGTCGGAAGGCAAAAAAGTCATGCTCGCCGCCGGCGACACCTTCCGCGCCGCTGCCGTGGAGCAACTGCAAGTCTGGGGTGAGCGCAATAAGATCCCGGTCATCGCCCAGCACACCGGCGCCGATTCTGCGTCGGTAATCTTCGATGCTGTGCAGGCCGCCAAGGCCCGCAACATTGATGTGCTGATTGCAGATACCGCCGGTCGCCTGCACACCAAAGACAACTTGATGGAAGAGCTGAAAAAAGTGCGTCGCGTGATCGGCAAGCTCGATGCCGACGCGCCCCATGAAGTGCTGCTGGTGCTGGACGCCGGCACGGGCCAGAACGCTATCAGTCAGGCCAAGCAGTTCAACCAGACGGTGCAGTTGACCGGCCTGGCCTTGACCAAGCTCGACGGCACGGCCAAGGGCGGCGTGATCTTCGCCCTGGCCAAACAGTTCGGGTTGCCGATTCGCTATATCGGTGTCGGTGAGGGTATCGACGACTTGCGCACCTTTGAAGCCGAACCCTTTGTCCAGGCACTGTTTGCCGAACGGGAGCGTTCATGATTCGATTCGAACAGGTCGGTAAACGCTATGCCAACGGGCATGTCGGCTTGCATGAGCTGAGCTTTCGAGTGCGTCGCGGCGAATTCTTGTTTGTGACCGGCCATTCGGGCGCGGGCAAAAGCACCCTGCTGCGCCTGCTGCTGGCCATGGAACGCCCGACCACCGGCAAGCTGCTGTTGGCGGGCCAGGATCTGGCCACCATCAGCAATGCGCAGATTCCTTTCCTGCGCCGCCAGATCGGCGTGGTGTTCCAGAATCACCAGTTGCTGTTCGATCGCACGGTGTTCAATAACGTCGCGTTGCCGTTGCAGATTCTCGGGTTGTCCAAGGCCGAGATCATCAAGCGCGTGGATTCGGCCCTGGAGCGCGTAGCGCTGTCGGACAAGACCGACCTTTACCCCGGCGACCTGTCCACCGGCCAGCAACAGCGCGTCGGTATCGCCCGCGCCATCGTCCACCGTCCGGCCTTGCTGCTGGCGGACGAACCCACCGGTAACCTCGATCCACGCCTGGCCGCCGAGATCATGGGGGTGTTCGAGGACATCAACCGACTGGGCACCAGCGTGCTGATCGCCAGTCACGACCTGGCGCTTATCGCGCGCATGCGCCATCGCATGCTGACCTTGCAGCGCGGTCGTTTGATCGGTGACGGGGAGGCTGGCGTATGAGTGCAACACGCAGTCCCAAGGTTTCCGAGCGCGTGGCCCCCAAGCCCGCCGATCCGCAACCGAAGAAGAAAAAACACGACGATGACGACGGGCCGGACTTCGGCACCCTGTTGCGTGCGTGGATCGAAAGCCATCGTGCCAGCTTGCTGGACAGCCTGCGTCGCCTGGGCAAGCAGCCGATCGGCAGCTTTTTCACCTGCCTGGTGATGGCCGTGGCCCTGAGCCTGCCGATGGGTTTGTCGCTGTTGCTCAATAATGTGGAGCGTCTGGGTGGTTCCTGGCAGCGCGCGGCGCAGATTTCGCTGTATCTGAATCTGGACGCCAGCGCCAAGGAGGGCGAAGCGCTGCGCGATGACATCAAGAACATGCCGGGCGTGGCGGATGCCGAGTACGTCAGCCGTGATCAGGCGCTTGAAGAGTTCCAGCAACAGTCCGGCCTGGGCGAGGCGCTCAAGGAGCTGCCGCAGAACCCGCTGCCGGGCGTGGTGCTGGTGACGCCGAACGAGGTCGACAAGACCGCCCTTGAAGCCCTGCGACAAAAACTCGCAGAGCTGCCCAAGGTGCAACAAGCGCAACTTGATCTAGTCTGGGTAGAGCGCCTGGCCGCGATTCTCAAGCTGGGTGACCGGTTTGTGTTCGGTTTGACGGTGTTGTTGGTGTCTGCATTACTTTTGGTGATAGGTAATACCATTCGTCTTCATATTGAAAACCGTCGCACCGAGATAGAAGTGATTAAACTGGTCGGCGGCACGGACAGCTATGTGCGTCGGCCTTTTCTGTACATGGGCGCGCTTTATGGCTTCGGTGCGGGGATTTTGTCCTGGGGTGTGCTGGCGTTCGGGCTGAACTGGCTGAACGATGCGGTGGTCGGGCTGGCCGGGCTGTACGGCAGCGATTTCGCCCTGGCGGGCGTGCCGGTTGCCGATGGTCTGTCACTCTTGCTCGGCGCGGTATTGTTGGGGTATATCGGTGCGTGGATTGCGGTCGCACGGCATTTACGCGAGCTGGCACCGAAGTAGTTAATGTCAGATTAATGTGGTTTCGTTTGTATTGACCGTATCAGTGGTTTAGGGAACTTGTCCTACGGTTCCCGGTCAATTTTCGCAGTGCTGAACTGCACGAGTTATGTGAGTCGGAGGTTTTTTCGTATGACCACTTCTTTGCAACCTGCTTATGCCTTGGTCCCAGGTGCGAACCTGGAAGCCTATGTGCACACGGTCAACAGCATTCCATTGCTGACGCCTGAGCAGGAGCGTGAACTGGCCGAGAGTCTCTACTATGAGCAGGATTTGGGGGCGGCTCGGCAGATGGTGCTCGCCCACCTGCGTTTTGTCGTACATATCGCCCGTAGCTATAGCGGCTACGGTCTGGCCCAGGCTGACCTGATCCAAGAAGGTAATGTCGGCCTGATGAAGGCGGTCAAGCGCTTCAACCCTGAAATGGGCGTGCGCCTGGTGTCGTTTGCCGTGCACTGGATCAAGGCGGAAATTCACGAGTTCATCCTGCGCAACTGGCGCATTGTGAAAGTCGCCACCACCAAGGCCCAGCGCAAGCTGTTCTTCAACCTGCGCAGCCAGAAAAAACGTCTGGCATGGCTGAACAACGAGGAAGTCCACCGCGTGGCCGAAAGCCTCGGTGTGGAGCCCCGTGAAGTGCGCGAGATGGAAAGCCGTCTGACTGGCCATGACATGGCCTTTGACCCGGCCGCCGAAGCGGACGACGACAGCGCTTTCCAATCGCCGGCCAATTACTTGGAAGACCACCGGTATGACCCGGCGCGTCAGCTGGAAGATGCGGACTGGAGCGACAACTCCAATCACAACCTCCACGAAGCGCTGGAAGTGCTGGACGAGCGCAGCCGTGACATTCTTTACCAGCGCTGGTTGGCGGAAGAAAAAGCCACGCTGCACGACTTGGCGCAGAAGTACAACGTGTCGGCTGAGCGGATTCGCCAGCTTGAAAAAAGCGCGATGAACAAGCTGAAATTGTCCATCGCCGCTTAACAATGTGGGAGGGGGCTTGCCCCCCGATTGCGGTGGATCAGTCACACAGAAGTTGACTGACACTCCGTCATCGGGGGCAAGCCCCCCTCCTGCATTTGTTCTGTGTTGAGTCAGTCGGACCAGGGGGCTTTTCGCGCGTTGTTCAGTTCCGCCAGATAACCATCCCCGCCCAGCTGGCTCATCTGTTGTCGAATCCACGCCGCGCGCCGCGCCACGTACGCTGTTGGGTGACTGGCACTCCACACGCGAGGGTTAGGCAGAACGGCCGCCAGATAGCTGGCCTGCTGCCGCGATAACCCCTTGGCACTCACCCCAAAGTGATGCCGCGCCGCCGCTTCCGCGCCAAACACCCCGTCGTCCCATTCCACGCTGTTGAGGTACACCTCAAGAATTCGTTGCTTGGGCCACAGCACCTCGATCAGTCCGGTAAACCACGCTTCCAGGCCTTTGCGCAGGTAACTGCGGCCGGACCAGAGGAACAAATTTTTCGACACCTGCTGGCTCAATGTGCTGGCGCCGCGTATCGAGCCGCCGCGCTCGTTGTGAGCTAATGCCGCTTGGATCGCGCCGAAATCAAAGCCCCAGTGCTGTGGGAAACGTTGATCTTCGCCGGCTATCACCGCCACCTTGAGCTCGTCGGAGATCTCATTCCATGGCACCCAGGTGCGCTGCAGGTCGATGGGCTCGTCGTCGACCCAAGACTCGATCTTGCGCTCCACCATCAGCGCAGTGAACGGCGGTGGGACGACACGGAACAGCAGCACCAGCAACACACTGCCAATGGCAAACCATTTCGCGACTTTGAGTAACCGACTGAAGAGGACACGCAGCATAGAGATGGCTTGGCCGAACCCGTTGAGCGGGCCATTATACAGACCCTGCCCGATGAGTCTGACTGGAGTTCCCATGCTGCGTAGTTTTCTGATGTTGGCTGCCTTTTTTGGCTTCACGGGCGTTGCTCTTGGCGCCTTCGCCGCCCATGGCCTGAAAAACCGCTTGAGCGCCGATTATCTGGCGATCTTCCACACCGGCGTAACCTACCAGTTGGTGCATACCCTGGCGCTGTTCGGCGTTGCTTTGTTGGCAGCTCACATTCCCGGTCGGCTGGTGACCTGGGCGGGCGTGTCGTTTGTCGTCGGCATCCTGCTGTTCTCCGGCAGCCTGTATGTGCTGACCATGACCGGTATCAGCAAGCTCGGCATCATCACCCCCTTCGGTGGCCTGGCCTTTCTGCTTGGCTGGTTCTTTCTGGGCCTGGCTGCCTGGCGCATGCAACTGACCGCTTGACGCTTGGAGCTGACCTTTGGCGGCCAATCGAGCTAGAATGCGGGCCCCTTAAAACGATGGCGGCCCGTGGCATGCGCATTCAGTTGAACGGCGAATCCTTTGAACTGCCCGACGGTGAAACCGTCGCGGCGCTGCTGACCCGCCTGGACTTGACCGGGCGTCGCGTCGCAGTGGAACTCAACCAGGACATCGTCCCGCGTAGCCAGCACGAGGGCACCACGTTGAACGACGGCGACCAGGTCGAAGTGGTCCACGCCATCGGCGGCGGCTAGTCGCCCCCTTGGCGCGATGGCGCCGCCCCGGATTCTGCAGAACCTCACCCCATTACGAGGATTTCCCATGAGCATCGTTCGTAACGACAAGCCCTTCGTCCTGGCCGGCCGTACCTACCAGTCCCGTCTGCTGGTCGGCACCGGCAAGTACCGCGACATGGAAGAAACACGCCTGGCCATCGAAGCCTCCGGTGCCGAAATCGTGACCTTCGCCGTACGCCGCACCAACCTCGGCCAGATCGAGGGCGAGCCGAACCTGCTCGAAGTGCTGTCGCCGGACCGCTACACCTTCTTGCCGAACACCGCCGGTTGCTACGACGCCGTCGAAGCCGTGCGCACCTGTCGCTTGGCCCGTGAGCTGCTCGACGGTCATAACCTGGTCAAGCTGGAAGTGCTGGCCGACCAGAAAACCCTGTTCCCCAACGTGATCGAAACCCTCAAGGCCGCCGAAACCCTAGTCAAGGAAGGTTTCGACGTGATGGTCTACACCAGCGATGACCCAATCATCGCGCGCCAATTGGCCGAGATCGGCTGTATCGCGGTGATGCCGCTGGCCGGCCTGATCGGTTCAGGCCTGGGGATCTGCAATCCCTACAACCTGCAGATCATCCTAGAAGAAGCCACGATCCCGGTATTGGTGGATGCGGGCGTTGGCACCGCCTCCGACGCGACCATTGCCATGGAATTGGGCTGCGACGCGGTACTGATGAACTCGGCCATCGCCCATGCCCAGCAACCGATCATGATGGCCGAAGCCATGAACCACGCCATCGTCGCGGGCCGCCTGGCCTACCTCGCCGGGCGCATGCCGAAAAAACTCTATGCCAGCGCCTCTTCGCCGCTGGATGGTCTGATCAAGTAAGAGCCATTGATGACTGAATCACACGAAACGCCGAACACACCCGAAGCCGACGACGCGTCCAAGCACCGCCGCATCAAGAGTTTTGTGATGCGCGCCGGTCGCATGACCGAAGGCCAGCAAAAGGGCCTGGAGCAAGGTGCGCCGCTGTTCGTGCTGCCGCTTGCCGACGCGCCGGTGGACTATGACCAGGTGTTCGGCCGTTCGGCCCCGCGTTCCCTGGAGATCGGCTTTGGCATGGGCCATTCCTTGCTGGAAATGGCCGCCGCTGCGCCGGACCAGGATTTCATCGGGGTGGAAGTGCACCGTCCGGGTGTCGGCGCGCTGCTCAACGGCGTGCTAACCCAGGGCCTGACCAATCTTCGGGTGTACGACTGCGACGCGATCGAGGTGCTTAACCGCTGCATCGCCGACAATAGCCTCGACCGCTTGATGCTGTTCTTCCCCGATCCATGGCACAAAGCCCGTCACCACAAGCGCCGCATCGTGCAGGCTTCCTTCGCGGAGCTGGTACGCAGCAAGCTGAAAGTGGGCGGCATCCTGCACATGGCCACCGACTGGGAGCCCTACGCGGAGTACATGCTGGAAGTGATGAACGTCGCCCCCGGCTACCGCAACCTGGCCGAAGACGGCAAATGCGTACCGCGCCCGGCCGAACGCCCGATTACCAAGTTCGAACGCCGTGGCGAGCGGTTGGGGCATGGGGTGTGGGATTTGAAGTTCGAGAAGTTGGCGTAACTCGCCACTGACTTGCAAGGCAACTCAATGTGGGAGGGGGTAAGCCCCCTCCCACATTTTTTTGTGTTGGATTTGAGATCAGCGGCGATCCGCGACGACCCCAATCAACACCAGCACCACCACCAGCACCGGCGCCAGGCTGTAGTTGTTGAACTGGCTCAACCCGCGCACGATCCACGGGGTGGCGTAGATCAGCGCGGCGCCGCTGCCGATCATGCAGACCAGCGCCATCAAGGGTACGCGCAAGGCGCCGGCGATGCTGCCCAGGCGGGCTTCGACCCAGCCTTTGATGTCGGCGCCGAACAGCACCAGCAAGCAGCCGACCAGTGCCAGGGAGATTTCCGACAGGTTGCTGCGGCTCCAGCGGGATACGGTGGCTAGCAGGTCGAGTACCAAATCCATTCGAATTCCTTAGAGCGTCAGCTCAAAAACTTCTGCAACAGGTCATTGAGAAAGAGTTGCCCGCGGTCGGTCGCCGCCAGGCGTGACGGTTCGACCTGCATTAAGCCGCTTTGTTCTGCGTCGCGGCGCCCTTCGTCGAGGCTGGCTAGGTCCAGGCCTGTGCGCTCTGTGTAGAGCCTGGCGTCGACACCATTGGTGAGGCGCAGGGCGTTCATCAGGAACTCGAATGGCAGTTCTTCGTTGGTCAGCTCCTTCGCGCCGGCCTGGAAGCTTTTGGCCGGGTTGAGGTAGTCCTTCGGTGCGCGGGTTTTCCAGGTGCGCACGATGCGCCCATCCGGATGGCTGAGCTTGCCGTGGGCCCCGGCGCCGATGCCGATAAAGTCGCCAAAGCTCCAGTAGTTGAGGTTATGCCGCGCCGGGCGCCCCGGTCGGGCATAGGCCGACACTTCATATTGCGCGTAACCGTGTTCAGCCAGCAGGGCCTGGCCGGCTTCCTGGATATCCCACAACGTGTCGTCTTCCGGCAGCGCCGGCGGCTGGTTCCAGAACACCGTGTTGGGTTCCAGGGTCAGTTGGTACCACGACAAGTGCGTCGGTTTGAGCGCGATGGCCTGGCGCAGGTCGCTCAGGGCGTCATCCAGGGACTGATCGGGCAAGCCGTGCATCAGGTCCAGGTTGAAGTTATCGAAACCGGCCTGCCGCGCCATGCCGGCAGCGCGGATGGCCTCGTCGCCGTTGTGGATGCGGCCCAGGGCTTCGAGTTTGTCCTGCTGGAAACTCTGAATGCCGATGGACAAGCGATTGATCCCCAGCTTGCGATAGGCCACGAATTTCTCTTGCTCGAAGGTGCCGGGGTTGGCCTCCAGGGTGATTTCGATATCGTCGGCGAACGGGATGCGCGCTTGCACGCCCTCCAGCAGACGGCCCAGCGCCGTCGCGCTGAACAGGCTCGGAGTGCCGCCGCCGAAAAAGATCGAGCTCAATTCTCGGCCATAGACCGCTTGCAGATCCTGGTCGAGATCGGCCAACAGGGCATCCACATATGCCTCTTCCGGCAACGCCGGGCCGGCGGTGTGGGAGTTGAAGTCGCAATAGGGGCACTTGCGCACGCACCACGGGATATGGATGTACAGCGCCAAGGGCGGCAGCACCGGCAAGGCCGCCCGAGGTGTTTGCGCGCCGCCGTGGATAAGCGGCTGCGCGGAGGTGTTCTGGGTCATTTCAGGCCCAGGCGCTGGCGCAGCAACGCCATGGCGCGGGCGCGATGGCTGATCTGGTTTTTGTCGGCCGGGCTCAGTTCGGCGCTGGAAACATTGCGCTCCGGCACCCAGAACAGCGGGTCATAGCCAAACCCATGCTCGCCACTGGCCGCGTGCAGGATGCGCCCGTGCCACAAACCTTCGCAGAGGATCGGCAGCGGGTCATCGGCGTGCCGCACCAGCGCCAGGACGCAGACGAATTGCGCGCCGCGCTCGGCATCCGGTACGTCCTTAAGAGCATCGAGCAGCTTGGCGTTGTTGGCCGCGTCGCCCTTGCCGTCGGCATAGCGCGCCGAGTAGATGCCCGGGGCACCGCCAAGGAAGTCCACGGCCAGGCCCGAGTCATCCGCCAGCGCCGGCAGGCCGGAGATGCGCGCTGCATTGCGGGCCTTGAGGATGGCGTTCTCGACGAACGACAGGCCGGTTTCTTCCGGCTCCACCTGGCTGAATTCACCAATCGAGCGCAGTTGCACGGATTCACCGAGCATCGCCTGCAGTTCTTTGAGTTTGCCGGCGTTATGGCTGGCCAGTACCAGTTGATTAAGGTTCATCATTCGGCCGGAAACAGTTCTTGGTTGAATTGGAAGCTATGCGCTTTGCCGCCGGTTTCAACGTTGATAGTGAAGGTCTTGTATTCCCGCTGGGTCACTGAGTACGGCGCGAGATAGTTGATGCCACCTTTTTCGTTGATCTGCTTGAAGGTGAGGATTTCGCTCTTGCCGCCCAAATCCTTGATGGTGCCCGTCACTTGCGCGGCCACCGGGGTGACGCCCTTGATCACCGTGACGTTGATCAGACCTTTCTCTTTGCTGCGGACCACGCCGATGTTCTGGGCGGTTTCCGGTTGCAGGAAGCTGGAGGTGAAGGTGTTGTAGTGGACGGTGATATCACCGAAGTCTTTCTTGCGATTAGCGTCGATAGCGTCCGCGGCCATGGCGCTGGTACCCAGGCACGCGGTCAATAGAAATACAGCCAGGCGGCTCATGAGCGTCCCTCTTGAAAATGATTAGACGGCAATCTTGTGGTCGGCCAGACCGGGGCTGCTGACCCGGTAGATGCCAATTTCGCCCAACAGGTTGGGCCATAGTTTACTCGCCCAGCCGTGACGGTGCTGTTGGTCGACGGCGAGGCGGTTGATCACCTTGGCTTCCCGCTCACCGCACAGGGCTTCGAAGTCTTCGAAGGTGCAGAAGTGGATGTTCGGCGTGTTGTACCAGGTGTAGGGCAGGAAATCCGAAACTGGCATGCGGCCCTTGGTGGCCAGGTACCAGCGGCAGCGCCAATGCCCGAAATTGGGGAAGGTGATGATGCACTGACGGCCCACGCGCAGCATTTCGTCGAGGATGCGGTCCGGGTAATGCACGGCTTGCAGGGCCTGGGTCATCACCACGATGTCGAAGCTGTTGCTGGCAAAGTTGCCCAGGCCCTTGTCCAGGTCCTGCTCGATCACGTTGATGCCTTTGGCCACGCACTCGGCGATGTTGTCCGGGTCGTTTTCCAGGCCGTAACCGGTGACTTGCTTATTGTCCCGCAGCCAGCTCAGCAGTTCGCCATCACCGCAGCCCAGGTCGAGCACGCGGCTGCCGGCGGGTATCCAGTCTTGGATGATTTCCAGGTCGGCTCTCATGGCGTTCTCACACAGTTATGCGGTTCATGTAGTTGCTAAAGGCCTGCAGGTAGCGCGGGATCGGGATCAGGAAGGCATCGTGGCCTTGCGGAGCATCGATCTCCAGGTAGCAGACGTCCTTGCGCGCGGCCATCAGGGCGTCCACCAGCTCACGGGAGCGGGCCGGCGAGAAACGCCAGTCGGTGGTGAACGACATCACGCAGAACTTGGCCTTGGCGGCTTCGAAGGTTCTCGCCAGGTCGTCATCAAATTGGGCGGCCGGGTCGAAGTAGTCCAAGGCCTTGGTCATCAACAGGTAGGTGTTGGCGTCGAAACGCCCGGAAAACTCCTCGCCCTGATAACGCAGGTAGCTTTCCACCTGGAACTCGACGCTGTGAAAGTCGTAGTTGAGCTTCTCGCTCTTGAGCCCACGACCGAATTTCTCGCCCATGGAGTCATCGGACAGGTAAGTGATGTGGCCGACCATGCGCGCCAGCATCAGGCCGCGCTTGGGGATCACGCCGGCTTCCTGGAACGAGCCGCCGTGAAACTCGGGGTCGGTGAGGATGGCTTGGCGTGCCACTTCATTGAAGGCGATGTTCTGTGCCGACAATTTGGGCGCCGAAGCGATAGCCAGGCAATGGCGCACGCGGTCCGGGTAGGTGATGGTCCATTGCAGCGCCTGCATGCCGCCCAGGCTGCCGCCGATTACCGCGGCCCATTGGCTGATGCCCAGCAGGTCGGCCAGGCGGGCCTGGCTGTGTACCCAGTCTTCCACGGTGAGCACCGGGAAATCGGCGCCAAATGGTTTGCCAGTTTCCGGGTTGAGGCTGCTGGGGCCGGTGGAGCCGTTGCAACCGCCGAGGTTGTTGAGGCTGACCACAAAGAACTTGTTGGTGTCGATGGGCTTGCCGGGGCCGATGCAACTGTCCCACCAGCCGGGCTTGCGCTCGTCGACGCTGTGGAAGCCCGCCGCATGATGATGGCCGGACAAGGCGTGGCAGATCAGCACGGCGTTGCTCGCCGTGGCGTTCAGTTGGCCGTAGGTTTCGTAGATCAGGTCATAGGCTGGCAGCGACCGGCCGCAGGCCAGGGCCAGCGGTTCGCTGAAGTGCGCCACTTGGGGCACCACCAGTCCAACAGAATCGGGGGGGAAGGCAGCTGGCATCGACCCTGCTCTCGTTTAAATGAGGCGTAAGTCTAAAGAGCGGGGACCCCAGCGGCAAGCAAAGGCCTGCATGGATGCAATCCAATGGCGCAGATACAAAAAGTGGGAGGGAGCAAGCTCCCTCCCACCGTTGCGGCGCGTCAGATCAGGCCAAACAGCTCTTTGGGCATGAATGCATAGAACGCCAGGCGCGGAATCACCCAACTCTGTATCAGTTGAATGGCAATAAACGCGAAGATCGGCGAAATATCCAGGCCGCCCAGGTTAGGGATCAGGCGACGGAACGGCGCCAACACTGGCTCGGTGATCTGGTAGACCAGTTCGGCGCCTGGGCTGCGGCTGCCTGGGGCCACCCAGGACAGGATCACGCTGATGATCATCGACCAGAACAGAATCTTCAGGAACAGCGAGAAGATACCGATCAGCGCCCAAGGCAACAGCAGCACCGTAAAGGCCTGGTAGCCGTTCAGCGTCAGCACCACCACGAACAACAGGATTTGCAGCAGCAACGCCAGCACCAGCGACGACATGTCCAGCCCGAACAGGCTCGGGATCACCCGACGCAGCGGCTTGAGCAGCGGCTGGGTGGCCTTGACCACGAACTGGCACAGCGGGTTGTAGAAGTTCGCCCGCACCAGTTGCAGGATAAAGCGCATCAACACGATCAGCAGATACAGGCTGCCCAGGGTCTGGATGATGAAGATGAGGGCGTCATTGAGTCCAAGCATCATTAATTCCTTCGTAAGGGACGATTATTTGCCCAGTTGCTCGGCCAGCTCGGCCGAACGGTGTGCCGCGGCACCCAGGGCTTTCTCCACCAAGGCTTCAAAGCCACCGGCCTGGAACGATTCGATGGCGGCCTGGGTGGTGCCACCCGGCGAGGTCACGCGGCGGCGCAACTCTGCGGCGTCCACATCGCTGGACACGGCCATATGCGCGGCGCCCAGGGCCGTCTGCTCGGCCAGTTGCTCGGCGACGTCCTTGGGCAGGCCCAGTTTCACGCCGGCGGCGGTCATGGATTCGATGAGTAGAAAGAAATACGCCGGGCCGCTGCCGGACACGGCGGTGACTGCGTCCAGTTGCTGCTCCTGCTCCAGCCACAGGGCAATGCCCACGGCGGACAGCAATTCCTGCGCCTGGTCGCGCTGTTCGGCGCTCACTTGGGCGGTGGCATACAGCCCGCTCACGCCCTGGCGCACCAGCGCCGGGGTGTTGGGCATGCAACGTACGATCGGCTGTGCGCCAAGCCAGGCGTTCATGCTGGCGCAGGTGATGCCGGCGGCGATGGACACCACCAGCTGATGCGGCTGCAGATGGGGGCGCAGGCTTTCGCACACCGCTTTCATGGCCTGCGGCTTGACCGCCAGTACGATCACGTCGACGCCACGGATGGCCTCGGCGTTATCGGCGAAGGTTTCGATGCCGTGCTCGGCGCTGACGCGGGCACGGGTGTCGGCGCCCGGATCGCTGGCGCGGATCTGCGCCGGCTCCAGCCCCTTGGCCCGTAGACCGCCGATCAGACTGGCCGCCATGTTACCGGCGCCGATAAAGGCAATACGCGTGTTACTCATGACAGGTCCTTACTCAGAGGGAAGTCAGCCATTTCATGGCTGGCCGTAGTCGCGGGCGCCAAACAGGGCAGTACCGATCCGCACCCAAGTGGCGCCTTGGGCGATGGCCGATTCAAGGTCGTGGCTCATGCCCATGGAAAGTGTGTCGAGCGGCAGATTCAGGCTGGCTTGCAGGTCGCGCACCGTGGCAAACGCGGCGTCTTGCGCGGCGCGATCATCGGTCGGCTCCGGAATAGCCATCAGGCCACGCAGCGTCAGGCGCGGTAGGGCGCTGATGGCGTTGGCCAGTGCCGGCAAGTCGGCGGGCGTACAGCCGGATTTGCTGGCCTCGCCGCTGACGTTGACCTGAATACAAATGTTCAGGGGCGGCAGCTCGGCTGGGCGTTGTTCGGACAGGCGTTGTGCAATTTTCAGACGGTCCACGGAATGCACCCAAGCGAAGTGCTCGGCGATCGCACGAGTCTTGTTCGATTGAATGGGGCCGATGAAGTGCCAACTCAAGGGCAGGTCGGTCAATTCGACCTGTTTGCTCAACGCCTCTTGCAGGTAATTCTCGCCAAAGTCACGCAGGCCGGCGGCGTAAGCTTCGCGCACGGCTTGCGCGGGTTTGGTCTTGCTCACGGCCAGCAAGTGGACGCTGTCGGGGTCACGTTGCACGGCCTCGGCCGCGGCGCGGATGCGCTGGCTAACCACGCCAATGTTGTCTGCTATCGTCGACATTCAAGTTGCGCCCGTGGATATGGAGTCCGCGGCATTCTACTGGAAATGGAAAGCCCTATGGATATCACTCAATTGCTGGAGGCCAGCGCGCGCCGTGGCGCCTCCGACCTGCATTTATCGGCCGGCCTGGCGCCGATGCTACGTGTGGATGGAGAGGTTTGGCCGATGGACTGGCCGGCACTCTCTGCGCCCCAAGTGGCCGATCTGCTTAGCCCTTTGCTGAACAACTATCAGCAAAAGGATTTCGAAACATCTCTTGAAACGGATTTTGCGTTCGAATTGCCCGGCGTGGCGCGATTCCGCGTCAATGTGTTCCAACAGGACCGTGGCATGGGGGCCGTGTTTCGCACCATTCCCAACGAGGTGCTGAGTTTGGAGAGACTGGGCCTGGGCGATGTATTCCAACGTATCGCCCAGTTGCCGCGCGGTCTGGTGCTGGTGACCGGGCCTACCGGTTCAGGCAAGTCCACCACCCTGGCGGCGATGATCGACCACCTCAACCAGCACCGTCGCCAGCACATCCTGACCCTGGAAGACCCCATCGAATTTATCCATACGCCGAAATCCGCCCTGATCAATCAACGACAGGTGCACCGTGATACCCACAGTTTTTCAGTCGCGTTGCGCTCGGCCTTGCGGGAAGACCCGGATGTCATCCTGGTGGGGGAGCTGCGCGACCTGGAAACCATCCGCCTGGCATTGACCGCCGCCGAGACCGGGCACCTGGTGTTCGGCACCTTGCACACCACGTCGGCGGCGAAGACTGTGGATCGGCTGGTGGATGTCTTTCCCGCAGGGGAAAAGGCCATGGTGCGCTCGATGCTGTCGGAGTCGCTGCAAGCGGTGGTATCGCAAGTGTTAGTGAAAAAACTCGGCGGCGGGCGCGTGGCGGCTCATGAAATCATGCTGGGTACGCCAGCCATTCGTAATTTGATCCGCGAGGAAAAGGTGGCGCAGATGGTCTCCGCGATGCAGACCGGCGCGGCTTTGGGAATGAAGACACTGGATATGAGTTTGAAGGCGCTGGTTGCCCAGGGCGTGATCAGTCGGGACGAGGCGCGGGAGAAGGCGAGGGCGCCTGGGGATATCTGACGGTTTGTGAGTGACACAAATCAAATGTGGAAAGGGGCGAAAAGCCCCTTTCCACATTTACTACTGCATTTCAGCTCAGGATCAGCGTTGCACGATGCGCAGGTTGTTGTTCTGCTCTTTCGGCAGAACCCGCTTGGCAATCACGTAGTTCTTGTCCCAAAACGGCTTTTTCAGCGTGTCGATGCTCACCGACTTGCCACGCCGTGGCGCGTGGATGAAACGGTCATTGCCCAGGTAGATGGCAACGTGGTTGACTTGGCGGCTCTTCAACTTGAAGAACAGCAGATCGCCCGGTTTCAGGTCTTTGCGGTCGACCTTCAAGCCGTGGCCGGCAGCCATGGCGTTGGAGGTGCGTGGCAAATCCACCGCTTTTACATCGTTAAAGGCATATTTCACCAAACCACTGCAGTCGAACCCTTTACTTGGGCTGCTGCCGCCCCAACGATAAGGAGTACCGAGCACATTCACCGCGCGGCTGAGCACGTTGCTGCTCTGCTTGGTGTTGACTGCCATCAGGCCTGGCGTCGTTTTACCGTGGGCCTTGGTCAGTTGAGTCGGACGGCTGACGGTCGGCTTGGCCGCTTTGGCGGTGCTCGGTGTGCTGTGGACTTTAGGGGTGAAACCGTTGACGTTGGGAAGTCGTTGCTCACGATTGGTGGCGTGGGCGGCCAGTGGCATTAATAGGCAAATGGTTAGCCATGTCTTGAAAAATGGTCGCATTAGGCGTGGCTCTTATGGGTTTGCGCGCAACTTTATAACAGCTTTTTGTGTCGTTCTCAGGCCGTTTGTCGACTGAACCTTGGGGTCAAATTCAGGAAAAACGCGACGAATCGCCGCAATTGTCCTACACAGGTCAGGTGGCATAAGGCTTTCAGGGAAGCGAAGATACCATTTGCCGTACGTCGGGCGCCTGTAAAAAAGTCACAAAGAAAGTGAAAAAATTTATCTATCGAGGCAAAAGAGGTACGCGATGAACACCTATCAACAGATTGGTCCGCAGCAAGATACCCACAGCAAGGTGATTGGTTACCTGCTCTGGATTTTCGGTTTTACCGGTGCCCATCGCTTTTATTACGGCAAGCCCGTGACCGGCACGATCTGGTTTTTCACGTTTGGCTTGCTGGGTATCGGTTGGTTGATCGACCTGTTTCTGATCCCCGCCATGGACCGCGAAGCTGACCTGCGATTTACTGCCGGGCCCATCGAATATAACGTCGCATGGATACTGTTGGCATTTCTTGGCGTATTCGGCGTGCACCGCATGTACCAGGGCAAGTGGATCACCGGTTTGATCTACCTGCTGACCGGTGGTTTGTTCCTGGTGGGGGTGTTGTATGACTTCTGGACGTTGAATACCCAGATATCCATCCGCAATGCCGAGCGCAATAACGGACGCTGATCTCTCAAGCTGAAAAGGTGGGAGGGGCCAAGCTCCCTCCCACCTTTTTTCGCGACGACCTTTTAGGCCTGGTAGCTGATGCGCCCATCCACCAAGGTGTAGCGCACGCTCGCAGGCAGGCTATGGCCGATGAACGGGCAGTTCTCGCCCTTGGACAGCCACTGCTCGCCCACTACGGTAGAACGGGCCGGATCAAACAGCACCAGGTCCGCCGCCGCCCCCACCGCCAACTTGCCCGCCGGCAGGCGCAATGCCTCGGCAGGCCCGCTGCTCAAGCGTGCCAGCAGCGTCGGCAGGTCCAGCAAGCCTTCTTCCACCAATGTCATCGCCAGTGGCAACAACAGTTCGACGCTGCTGATGCCTGGCTCGGTCGCGCCGAACGGTGCCAGTTTGGCATCGCGCTCGTGGGGTTGGTGATGGCTGGATATCGCCGAGACCACGCCGGACTTCACCGCTGCGCGCAAACCGTCACGGTCGGCCAGGGTGCGCAGGGGCGGTTGTACGTGGTACAGGCTGGAGAAGTCGATCAGCGCCTCATCCGTCAGGATCAACTGATACAACGCCACATCCGCCGTCACCGGCAAACCGCGGGCCTGGGCCTGGGCGATCAGGGCCACGCCCCGGGCGCTGGTCAGTTGGCTGAAATGCGCGCGCACGCCGCTTTGTTCCACCAGCAGCAGGTCACGGGCCAGGGCCACGGTCTCGGCAGTTTCGGGGATGCCCGGCAGGCCGAGGAAGCTGGCCACGGCGCCTTCATGGGCCAGGCCGCCTTCGGCCAGGTCGCGGTCCTGGGAGTGGAAGATCACCGTCAGATCGAAGGTGGCCGCGTATTCCAAAGCGCGGCACAGGGTGCGGGTGCTGCGGAAACTTTCCAGGCCGTTGCCGAACGCCACGCAACCGGCATCGCGCAGGGCAATCAGCTCGGCCAGTTGCTCGCCCTCCAAGCCTTTGCTCAGGGCGCCGATGGGGAATACTTTGCAATTGCCGGCTTCGCGGGCGCGGTCCAGGATCAGCTCGGTCACCGCCGAAGTGTCCAGGATCGGCTTGGTGTGCGGCGGGCAGCACAAGCTGGTCACGCCACCGGCGGCGGCGGCGCGGGTTTCGCTGGCGATGCTGCCTTTGCGGCTGTAACCCGGCTCGCGCAGGGCGACGTTCAGGTCCACCAGGCCAGGTGCGGCCACCAGGCCTTTGGCGTCGATAACCTGACCGGCACTGAAACCGCCAGGGGCGGCGCCGATGGCGATGATCTTGCCGGCTTCCACATGAAGATCGGTGATTTGATCCAGGCCGCTGGCCGGATCGATGACTCGGGCGCCGAGAATGCTGAGCTTCACTGGGCGTTCTCCTGCTCGAATTGACGTTGCGCGGTTTGCCCGCTCATGGCCATGGACAGTACCGCCATGCGCACGGCGATGCCGTAGGTCACCTGGTTGAGGATCACCGATTGGTTGCCGTCGGCCACCGCCGACTCAATCTCCACCCCGCGGTTGATTGGCCCCGGGTGCATCACAATGGCATCCGGCTTAGCGCCGGCCAGGCGCGTGGTGGTCAGGCCGAACAGGCGGTAGAACTCGCCTTCGCTCGGCAGCAGGCCGCCGGCCATGCGCTCGCGTTGCAGGCGCAGCATGATGACCACATCCACATCCTTGAGGCCTGCGGTCATGTCGGTGTAGACCTTCACGCCGTACTGCTCGATACCTATGGGTAGCAGGGTTTTCGGCGCGATCACGCGGATATCCGGGCAACCCAGGGCTTTCAGGGCCAGCATGTTCGAGCGCGCCACCCGCGAGTGCAGGATGTCGCCGACGATGGCCACCGAGAGGTTTTCAAAGCTGCCCTTGTGCCGACGGATCGTGAGCATGTCGAGCATACCCTGGGTCGGGTGGGCGTGACGGCCGTCGCCGCCGTTGATGATCGCCACCTGCGGGCAGACGTGTTCGGCGATGAAGTGCGCGGCGCCGGAGTCGCCGTGGCGCACCACGAACATGTCGGCGGCCATGGCTTCCAGGTTGCGCAGGGTGTCGAGCAGGGTTTCGCCCTTGCTGGCCGACGAGGTGGACACGTTCAGCGTGATCACGTCGGCCGATAGCCGCTGGGCCGCCAGTTCAAAGGTGGTGCGGGTGCGCGTGGAGTTCTCGAAGAACACATTGCAGATGGTTTTGCCGCGCAGCAACGGGACTTTCTTCACCGCCCGGCCGCCGACTTCGAGGAACGAATCGGCGGTGTCGAGGATTTCGGTGAGCAGTTCGCGGGGCAAACCATCGAGGGACAAGAAGTGTTGCAACTGGCCCTGAGCATTGAGCTGCAGCGGGCGCTTGGCATCTAGAGGCGTCATCGCGGGGACTCTTTACAAGGCGGTTTAAGGGGCGAGGTCTTGCAGTTCGAGTTCGAGCGGCGTGGGACCGGACAATTTTACCCGCTGATGGGCCGCCAAAGACAGGGTGGCGCCCACCACATCGGGGCTGATCGGCAGCTCGCCGGCATCCAGATCCAGCAGGCACACCAAGGTGATGCTGGCCGGGCGGCCATAGTCGAACAATTCGTTCATGGCCGCGCGAATGGTGCGGCCGCTCATCAGTACGTCGTCGATCAGCACCAGGTGCTGGCCTTCTATCTCAAAGGGCAGGGCGGAGGGGCGCACTTGCGGGTGCAGGCCGTTCTGGCTGAAGTCGTCGCGGTAGAAGGACACATCCAGCGTGCCGAGTGGCGCGTCGCTGCCCAGCGCTTCGAGCAACGCCTGGGCGACCCATACGCCACCGGTGCGGATGCCGATAAAACGCGGTTCGCGGATGCCGCGGTGTTCCAGGTGCGCCTTGAGGCGTATCGCCATCTGGCTGATCAGTTCGGCGGGATTGGGCAGGCTCATGGTGGCTCCTTCTAGGCCTTGCGCGTCGAGGTGGCGGCAGGGTTCGGGCTCAAACGTAAAAAGACGCGGCAAGCCGCGTCAGTCAGGATTCAAATAAAGCAGTGTTTTCATCCAGCCAACCCTGCAACAGCAAGGCGGCGGCGATGGCATCCACGGGATTGTCGCGGTAGCTGCCCTTCTGCCCGCCACGGTCTCTGCGTTCACCTTTGGCTTCGAAGGTGGTCAGGCGTTCGTCGTGGGTATAGAAGGGGATGTTGTAGCGGCCATTGAGGCGGCGGGCGAATTTCTCCGCCCGCAGGCACATATCGCTGGGCGTGCCGTCCATGTTCAAGGGCAGGCCGACCACCACGGCGTCGGGTTTCCATTCCTTGATCAGGGCTTCGACCTGATTCCAGTCCGGGATGCCGTTCTGGGCTTTGAGCGTGCACAGTTCGCGGGCCTGGCCGGTGATGACCTGGCCGACCGCCACGCCGATCTGCTTGGTGCCGTAGTCAAACCCGAGGATCAAGCGCAAAGCCATCAGGCGTGCCCCGCCTGGCTGGTCAACAAGTTGAGGTTGATCCCCAGCTTGGCCGCCGCTGCGTCCAGGCGCAGTTCGCTGGCGGTGCCGAACAGAATCTCGGCGTCAAACGGGCAGGTCAGCCAGGCATTGCTGGCAAGCTCGGCTTCCAGTTGCCCTGCCTCCCAGCCGGCATAGCCGAGGGTGATCACACTGTGCTCGGGCCCCACGCCGTCGGCGATGGCGAACAATACGTCCTGGGAAGTGGACAGCGACACACCGTCCAGGTCCACCGTGGCCTGGAACGTTGGCCCGGTGGGGTGTAGCACGAAACCGCGATCGGTCTGCACCGGGCCGCCAATGTAGATCGGCACGCCCTGGCAACGAGCAGGCGGGTCGACTTCGGGGCGCAATTGCTCAAGGATATCGGCCAGGTTCAGCTCTTGCGGGCGATTGACGACCAACCCCATGGCACCCTTGGCGGTGTGCTCGACGATGTAGGTCAAGGTATGCGCAAAGTTCGGGTCGGCCATATGGGGCATGGCGATCAGGAATTGGTGCTTGAGGTAGGTCGGGCTAACATTTTTCATGCCCGCTAGTGTGGCGGCGCAGGGGCGAACTGACAAGCCGGGTGTGAGCGCTGATCAGTTGCTGGAAAGGCGATCGCCCCTGGCGAATTTCCAGGTGCGGATGATTTCCAGGCGGTCCACATCGTTCAAGTCCCCGGTAAAGGGCGCAAACGGTGCAGCCAGTCGCACGATGCGTTGGGCGGCCTGGTCCAGCAGCGGCTGGCCGGAGGATTCCAGCACCTGCACCTCATACAGGGTGCCGTCGCGGTTGATCGACACCAATAGGCGCAAATTGCCGTAGATCTGCTGGCGGCGGGCCTCTTCCGGGTAATTCAAGTTGCCGATGCGCTCGACCTTCTTGCGCCATTCGTCCTTATACCAGGCGCCTTTGTCGCGCATGGTGGAGGCGGCGTTCAGGCGGTAGATACGCGGGCGCTTGGCGTACAGCTGTTGTTCGTTGGCCAGTTCGGCTTCCAGGCTGGAGATCTGATCGGACAACTGTGAGCTGTCGAACGTCGGCGCCGGTTTCACCGGTTCGGGCTGCGGCTCGGTCTTGGTCTTTTCGCGCGTGGTCGGGGCTTTCTGCGGCTTGGGGGCGACGGTGGTCACGGCCGCTTTGGGCGCAGCCTGTTTGACCTCGGGCTTGGGCGCTGGCGGCGGCGTGACTTTATTGACTTTGTTGTCCTGGAAAGGCGCCACTTCAGTGGTCTTGGGGATGGCTTTCTTGTCCAGCGTGCCGCTGCCTTGCTGGTTGTCCTGAGCAAGAAAATCGGCCTTCTCGGGTTTTTTTTCGCTTTTGAAGGTGGAGAGGGTGATTTCCAGGGTCTTGGTGATCTGCTTGGGCTCGACCATGGTGAAACCCACGCCGAGGAGGACGGCCAGGTGAATCAACGCCGCCAGGAACAGGGTGAAACCGAGCCGATCAGCCGGGCGCACGCCACTGTGGGAGAGTTCGGGGGGCAGCTCGGACGGGAGGGACATAAAAACCAACATCGCGTATTTCGAGGTTCGGCATGATAACGCAATGTTGGTTTTTAGCTTCATGCGACAAGTTACAAGCTACAAGCTTTGGCGCGGTCGGCCTTAAACTTGCCGCTTGGAGCTTGCCACCTGCAGCTTCGCGTCTACCGCGGCCATCAACATTTCGCCGACGTTCGTGCCAAATGCGTTTCGGACGGGCGGGACATAAAAACCAACATCGCGTATTTCGAGGTTCGGCGTGATAACGCAATGTTGGTTTTTAGCTTCATGCGACAAGCTACAAGTTACAAGTTACAAGTTACAAGCTGCAAGCTTTGGCGCGGTCGGCCTTAAACTTGCCGCTTGGAGCTTGCCACCTGCAGCTTCGCGTCTATCGCGGCCATCAACATTTCGCCGATGTTCGTGCCAAATGCGTTGTCGATCTCGCGAATGCACGTCGGGCTGGTCACGTTGATTTCGGTGAGGTGCTCGCCGATTACGTCCAGGCCGACAAACAGCAGACCTTTTTCCCGCAGGGTCGGGCCGACCTGGGCGGCGATCCAACGGTCCTTGTCCGACAGCGGCCGCGCCTCACCGCGCCCACCGGCGGCCAGGTTGCCACGGGTCTCACCGGCGGCAGGAATGCGCGCCAGGCAGTAGTCCACCGGCTCGCCGTCGATCATCAGGATGCGCTTGTCGCCGTCCTTGATCGCCGGCAGGTATGCCTGGCCCATGATCTGCTGGCTACCCAGCACGGTCAGGGTTTCCAGGATCACCGACAGGTTGGGGTCGCCGGCGCGGTGCCGGAAGATCGAAGTGCCGCCCATGCCGTCCAGGGGTTTGAGGATTACGTCGCCGTGCTTGGCGGCAAATTCACGCAGCACATCGGCGCGGCGGCTCACCACAGTGGGCGGCGTGCATTGTGGGAACAGGGTAGCGAACAGCTTTTCGTTGCAGTCGCGCAGGCTTTGCGGCTTGTTGACGATCAGCACGCCGTCGCGTTCGGCCTGCTCCAGCAGGTACGTGGAGTAGACGAATTCCATGTCGAACGGCGGGTCCTTGCGCATCAGGATCACGTCCAGGTCGCTCAGGGGGCTGTCGATTTCGTCTTGCAGTTCGAACCACTTTTCAGGGTTGGCGAACACCTGCAACGGGCGCATGCGTGCGCGGGCCTGGCCTTCACCCTGGTACAGGTCGCGCTGCTCCATATAGAACAGGGTCCAGCCGCGGGCCTGGGCGGCCAGGAGCATGGCCAGCGAGCTGTCCTTTTTATAGGAAATGCTGGCGATAGGGTCCATGACAATGCCGACGCGAACGCTCATGGGGGATTTCCTCTAGCAAATGGGGCGCATAAAAGTGGCGTCAGAGTGGCGCTGACGCTGTTGTGGGTCAAGGAAAAACCACCTGGCCAGTGCCTCGATAGATTGCTCCCCGAGACTGTGCTAAAAAGGCTGCCACGGCGCAGCAGCCCTTGAATTCCAAGGCTTGCGGCGTTCATTTTGGGCAATGTCAGGCCGTACACACCGAAAACCGATTCGCTGTGGCGATGGTAGAGCAGATATGGAACAGCATTCCAACGCCTTGAGAGTGATGGTGATCGACGATTCGAAAACGATCCGCCGCACCGCCGAGACGCTGTTGAAGAACGTGGGGTGCGATGTCATTACGGCCATCGACGGTTTCGATGCCCTGGCGCGGATCGTGGATCATCACCCGCACATCATCTTTGTCGACATCATGATGCCGCGCCTGGATGGCTATCAGACCTGCGCGCTGGTGAAGAACAACCCGGCGTTCAAGGCGATCCCGGTGATCATGCTGTCGTCCAAGGACGGCCTGTTCGATAAGGCCAAGGGACGCATCGTGGGGGTCGATCAGTTTTTGACCAAGCCTTTCAGCAAGGAAGAACTGCTGGGTGCAATCAAGGCCTATGTGCCTGGGTTCGCCGCAGTGGAACAAGCACACTGACGCCGCCTCACAAGGGCCGGCGCCGACCAATGTAGCGGGGAAAAACCATGGCACGTGTTCTGATCGTCGACGATTCGCCGACCGAAATGTACAAACTCACCGGCATGCTGGAAAAGCACGGCCACGAAGTGCTCAAGGCCGAAAACGGCGCGGACGGCGTGGCCCTGGCCCGCCAGGAAAAACCCGACGCCGTGCTGATGGACATCGTGATGCCGGGCCTCAATGGCTTCCAGGCCACCCGTCAGCTGTCCAAAGAGCCGGAAACCAACGGCATCCCAATCATCATCATCACCACCAAAGATCAGGAAACCGACAAAATCTGGGGCGCGCGCCAGGGTGCCAAGGATTACCTGACCAAACCGGTGGACGAAGACACCCTGATCGCCACCCTGAACAAGGTGCTGGCCGGCTGACGGCACGCCATCATGACCGAGTCGCAAACCGCCTTCGAGCTGTTGCTGGACATCGACCGCCGCTGCCGCCTGCTGGCCGCCGACCTGCCCTCCCAGGAGGCCGGCTTGCAGCGCTGGAGCGGGATCGGCTTTCGGGTGGGCGGCCATTGGTTCGTGGCGCCGATGGGAGAAGTCGCCGAAGTTTTGCATGAGCCACGTTGCACTTTAATGCCCGGGGTCAAGGCCTGGGTACGAGGTGTGGCTAACCTGCGCGGGCGTTTATTGCCGGTGATGGACCTTGGTGGGTTCCTTGGCGAGGCGCTGTCCAGGGCGCGCAAGCAACGGCGGGTGCTGGTGGTGGAATTCAATGACCTGTTTGTTGGGTTGCTGGTGGACGAGGTGGTGGGCATGCAGCATTTCGCACAGGACGCCTTATTGGCCAACGCCGCGCCTGGCGCGCCGTTTATTCAGGGGCAATTCGACGGTGACCCGTCGTGGCAGGTCTTTAGCCCGTTCGCCCTGGCCCAGACCCCAGGTTTCATGGATGTTGCCCCATGACCACCGCGACCACCGTCAAACCCCAGGCCGGCTCGCGTAGTCGCTCGCAGATCATTGTGCTGTTTATCGCGCTGATCGTGTTCATCATGCTGTTGTTCGCCAACTTCGCCTACCTTAATACCCAGTCCACCTACGACAAGCAGTACATCGGCCACGCCGGTGAATTGCGCGTGCTGTCCCAACGTATCGCCAAGAACGCCACCGAGGCCGCCGCCGGCAAAGCCGCGGCGTTCAAGCTGCTGGGCGAGGCGCGCAACGACTTTGCCCAGCGCTGGGGCTACCTGAAAAAAGGCGACCCGCAAACCGGCCTGCCCGCCGCCCCCAGCGCCGTGCGCGCCGAAATGCGCGCGGTGCAGACCGATTGGGAAGCCCTGCTGAAGAACACCGACGCGATTCTGGCCAGCGAACAGACGGTGCTGTCCCTGCATCAAGTGGCCGCGACCCTGGCCGAAACCGTGCCGCAATTGCAGATGGAGTCGGAAAAAGTCGTCGAAATCCTGTTGCAGCGCGGCGCGCCCGCCAGCCAGGTGGCCGTGGCCCAGCGCCAATCGTTGCTGGCCGAACGTATCCTGGGCGCGGTCAATACCGTGCTGGCCGGCGACGAAACCGCTGTGCAAGCCGCCGACGCCTTTGGCCGTGACGCCAACCGCTTCGGCCAGGTGCTCAATGGCATGCTCAACGGCAACCCAGGACTGCGCATCACCCAGGTTGAAGACCGCGATGCCCGCGCGCGGCTGGCGGAAATCGCCGAGTTGTTCGAGTTCGTGTCCGGCTCGGTGGATGAAATCCTCGAAACCTCGCCGCAGTTGTTCCAGGTGCGCGCCTCGGCGAGCAATATCTTCAACCTGTCCCAGACCCTGCTTGATGAAGCCTCGCACCTGGCCACCGGTTTCGAGAACCTGGCCAGCGGGCGCAGCTTCGACACCATCGGCGGCTATGTGCTGGGCTTGCTGGCGCTGACCTCGATCATCCTGATCGGCCTGGTGATGGTGCGCGAGACCAATCGCCAACTGCACGAAACCGCCGAGAAGAACGAGCGCAATCAGAACGCGATCATGCGCCTGCTCGATGAAATCGAAGACCTCGCCGACGGCGACCTGACGGTGACTGCATCGGTCACCGAGGACTTCACCGGCACCATCGCCGATTCCATCAACTATTCCGTGGACCAGCTGCGCGATCTGGTGGCCACCATCAACCTCACCGCCGGGCAAGTGGCCGGCGCGGTGCAGGAAACCCAGGCCACCGCCATGCACCTGGCCCAGGCGTCCGAGCACCAGGCTCAGCAGATCGCCGAGGCGTCCACCGCGATCAATCAGATGGCCCAGTCCATCGATCAGGTGTCGGCCAACGCCGCCGAATCCTCGGCCGTGGCCGAGCGCTCGGTGGAAATCGCCAACAAGGGCAATGAGGTGGTGCACAACACCATCCATGGCATGGACAACATTCGCGAACAGATCCAGGACACCGCCAAACGCATAAAGCGCCTGGGCGAATCGTCCCAGGAGATCGGCGATATTGTCAGCCTGATCGACGATATTGCCGACCAGACCAACATCCTTGCCCTGAATGCGGCGATCCAGGCCAGCATGGCCGGGGATGCCGGGCGTGGTTTCGCGGTGGTGGCCGATGAAGTGCAACGCCTGGCCGAGCGCTCGTCGGCCGCCACTCGGCAGATCGAGACCCTGGTGCGGGCGATCCAGGCCGACACCAACGAAGCCGTGATCTCCATGGAGCAGACCACCACCGAAGTGGTGCGCGGCGCGCGGTTGGCCCAGGACGCCGGGGTGGCGCTGGAGGAAATCGAAGGCGTGTCGAAAACCCTGGCGGCGCTGATCCAGAGCATCTCCAACGCGGCGCAACAGCAAACCTCGTCGGCGGGGCAGATCTCCCTGACCATGAATGTGATCCAGCAGATCACCACGCAGACCTCGTCGGGCTCCACCGCCACTGCCGAGAGCATCGGTAACCTGGCGAAGATGGCCAGCCAGTTACGCCGGTCGGTGTCGGGCTTCACCCTGCCGCCGCCCAAACCGGTCGACAGTTGATAGGTACAGGTTTCAAGAACACCAGCAACTCATGAATTCAAAGCGGAGCAGTTATGGTTGACCGGCACGACTACGTGGCCCTCGAATGGGTCAAGGGCGACATTGCCGAGACCCTGCAACACGCCCGCTCGGCGCTGGACGCTTATGTCGAAACCGCCGACGGCGATGTGATCGACGAATGCCTGGCTGGTATCCATCAGGTGCATGGCGCGCTGCAAATGGTCGAGTTCTACGGCGCGGCGCTGCTGGCCGAGGAGATCGAGGCCCTGGCCCTGGCCCTGCGCGACGGGCAGGTGGGGCAGCGCGAGGAGAGCATCGGCTTGCTGCAACAAGCTCTCGGCCAATTGCCGCTGTACCTCGAACGCGTACACAGCGCCCGCCGCGACCTGCCGCTGGTGGTGCTGCCGCTGCTCAACGACCTGCGCAGTGCGCGCGGTGAAAGCCTGCTCTCGGAAACCAGCCTGTTCAGCCCGCAACTGCTGTCGATCGCACCTTTACCCGAAGAAGCCCTGGCCCAGCGCGCCGGGCCCGATCTGGCGACCCAATTGCGCCAATGGCACCACCTGCTGCAACAGGCCTTGGTCGGGCTGCTGCGCGAAGATCACGGCCCGAGCAACCTGGAAGACATGGCGCGGGTGTTCGCGCGTCTCGAAGCGCTGTGCCAGGGCGCGCCACTGTTGCCGCTCTGGCAAGTGACCTCGGCGCTGGTCGAGGGCATGCTCACTGGCGTGATTGCCAACAGCCCGGCGCTGCGCAGCCTGCTCAAGGCCAGCGACAAGCAACTCAAGCGCCTGCTGGCCCAAGGCATCAACGGCATCAACCAACCGGCACCGGATGAGTTACTCAAAAGCCTGCTGTTCTATGTCGCCAAGGTCACCCGGCCGACGCCGCGCATGCAGAGCCTGAAAGAACGTTACGGCCTGGACGAAGCCTTGCCCGACAGCGCTGTGGTGGATGCCGAGCGCGCGCGCATGGCCGGGCCCGATCGCAATGCCATGGGGTCGGTACTCGGCGCCTTGTGCGAGGAATTGGTGCGGGTCAAGGAGCGTCTGGACCTGTTCGTGCGCAGCGACCGTCAGCACGCCAGTGACCTTGAGGCGCTGCTGGCGCCGTTGCGACAGATCGCCGATACCCTGGCGGTGCTGGGCTTCGGCCAGCCGCGCAAAGTGATCATCGACCAGCTCGCCGTGGTGTTGAGCCTGGCCCAGGGGCATCGCGAACCAGACGATGCGGTGCTGATGGATGTGGCCGGCGCGTTGCTGTATGTCGAAGCCACGTTGGCCGGTATGGCCGGAACCGTTGAGCCGGAAAGCCGCGAAGAAAGCCGCTTGCCCACCACCGATCTGACCCAGATCCACCAGTTGGTGATCCGCGAATCCTGCCAGTGCCTGCGCCAGGCCAAAGAACTGGTAATCGATTGCCTCGAAGCCGACTGGGACCGCCAACGCCTGGAATCCCTGCCAGAACTGCTGAGCCAGGTGCGCGGCGCGCTGGCCATGATCCCGCTGCCACGGGCGGCCAGCCTGATGCGCGGTTGCAGCGATTACGTGGATGCGCAGTTGATGATCGACGAACAGCCGCCGAGCGAGACGCAGTTGGCGCACTTCGCCGACGTGATCAGCAGCCTGGAGTACTACCTCGAACGCATGCTCCAAGACCCGGATGCAGCAGGCGAACGGGTGCTGGAACTGGCCACCCAGGGCTTGGCTGCCCTCGGATACCTGCCGGAGGAAAAACCGTGGCGCCAGGCGCTGGTCGCACCGGACGGCGCACTCTCCACCGACACGGCCCCCAACCAATCCCAACTCGACGCATTGGCCAGCCCCACCTCGCGCCTCAACCCTCCCGCGTTGCAGCGCCCCGGCAGCCTGTTGCCGCCGCCCGCCGACGAAGCGCCTATCGACGACGAGCTGCGTGAGGTCTTCCTCGAAGAGACTGAGGAAGTCCTTGAGGTGCTGCACCGCTATTTGCCGAACAGCGCGGATAAAACCGCCCAAGGCGAGATGCGCCGCGCGTTCCACACCCTAAAAGGCAGCGGCCGCATGGTGCGCGCCCTGGTGCTGGCGGAGCTGGCCTGGGCGGTGGAGAACCTGCTCAACCGCGTACTGGAGCGCAGCGTGGTCCTGGGCCCCGAGGTGCAACAGGTGTTGGATGAAACCGTGGCACTGTTGCCGGAGTTGATCGACGATTTTGCCCAGGGCGCCCAACGCCAGCGCGATGAAGTCGACGCCCTGGCCGCCCGTGCCCATGGGTTGGCCAGCGGTGCCGCGGTGGCGTCCGCCGAAGCCCATGACCCGATGCTGCTGGAGATTTTCCGCAACGAAGCCCAGAGCCATCTCGACAGCCTCAACCACTTCCTGGAGCAGGCCGCCGAGCATGTGCCGCTGCAAGTCAGCGATGAACTGCAACGCGCCCTGCACACCCTCAAGGGCAGTGCCTACATGGCCGGTGTGTCGCCCATCGCCGAACTGGCGCGGCCGCTCGACCACCTGACCCGCGAATACAAGGCTCACCGCCTGCCGCTGGATCTGGATGAAGTGGAACTGCTGCTGGAAGCCGAAGGCCTGTTCCAGCGTGGGTTGCGCCAGCTGGACAGCAACCCCCTGGCGCCGATCAAAGGCGCGGCGGACCTGATCGCTCGCACCCAACAGTTGCTCGAACGCCAGCTCCAGGCGCTGCTCGATGCGCCCACCGCCGGCCTGCGCATCAAGCGCAATCCGCAACTGATCGCTGACTTCCTGGCCCAGGGCATGGACATCCTGCTCGACGCCGAAAACCTGCTGCGACGCTGGCAGCAACACCCCGGCGAACGCCAGGAACTCACGGCCTTGCTGGATGAGTTGACCACCCTCGGCGAAGGCGCGCAGCACGCCGACCTGCATGCCATCGACGAACTCTGCGAAGCCTTGCTCGACCTGTACGGCGCTGTGGAAGAAAGCAGCCTGGCAGTCAGCGCACGGTTTTTCCAAGAGGCCGAACAGGCCCATGACGCGTTGATCAACATGCTCGACCAGCTCGCCGCCGGCCAGGAAATCAGCCCCGCACCGGCCCGGGTACACGCCTTGCGCGAGCTGCTGGACGAAGCCCTCGATCCGTCCGCCACCGGCCTGATTACCCACCAGGGCGACCGTGCGCCGAGCATCGCCGAGCTGGGCGCGGCGACGCGGCAGTTGGATCACGCCACCACTGTGGACGACGAGATCGTCGAGATTTTCCTGGAAGAAGCGGTGGATATCCTCGACAGCGCCGGGCAGTCCCTCAAGCGCTGGTTGCTGGAGCCCGAGAGCATGGCGCCGTTGTCGTCGTTGCAGCGTGACCTGCACACCCTCAAGGGCGGCGCGCGCATGGCCGAGATCGACGCAGTGGCCGAGCTGGCCCACGAATTGGAATGCCTTTACGAAGGCCTGGTCGACCGTCGCTACAACTACTCCAACGAACTTTCACAGGTGTTGATGGCCAGCCATGAACGGCTGGCGCTGCAACTGGAAGAGCTGCACCAGCACCAGCCCTTGAGCGACAGCACGGAACTGGTCGCCAAGGTCCGGGCGTTGCGTCATAACGGCACCCCCACGGCCCCGGCGCCGGCGGTGGAAGCATCGAGCGCCGACCCGGAACTGCTGGAGATTTTCCTCGAAGAGGCCGCCGACATCCTTGATAGCTCCGGCGCCGCGCTGCTGCGCTGGCAGGCCGAGCCGAGCAGCCGCCAGGAGGTCGAAACCCTGCTGCGCGACCTGCACACCCTCAAGGGCGGCGCGCGCATGGTCGAGATCGGCCCGATTGGCGACCTGGCCCATGAACTGGAGTTTCTCTACGAAGGGTTGTCCGCTGGCCAACTGGTTGCGAGCCCGGAGCTGTTCGCGCTGCTGCAAGGCTGCCACGACCGTCTGGCGCAGATGATCGACGCGGTGGCCGACGGCTTGCCGGTGGGCTCGGTGGACAAACTGATCGAGCGCATCAAGAGCCTGGTGCACCCCAGCAACGAATCGCCGACACCGGTGGCATTGCCGGCGGGCAAGGCCGAGGCGGCGGTGGACCCGGCCGCCGATACGGTGAAAATCTCGGCGGATCTGCTCGACGATCTGGTCAACCTGGCCGGCGAAACCTCGATCTTCCGCGGGCGCATCGAGCAGCAGATCAACGATGCCAGTGTCGCCCTCAACGAGGTGGAAACCACCATCGAGCGCATGCGCGACCAATTGCGCCGCCTGGACACCGAAACCCAGGGCCGCATTCTCAGTCGCCAACAGGTCGAGGCTGAGCGCCTGGGCTATGAAGACTTCGACCCGCTGGAAATGGACCGCCACTCGCAACTGCAACAGCTGTCCCGCGCGTTGTTCGAGTCGGCCTCGGACTTGCTCGACCTCAAGGAAACCCTGGAGCGGCGCAACCAGGATGCGCACAACTTGTTGCAGCAGCAGGCACGCATCAATACCGAGTTGCAGGAAGGCCTGATGCGCACCCGTATGGTGCCGTTCGAACGCATGCTGCCACGGCTCAAACGCATCGTGCGGCAGGTGGCGAGTGAGTTGGGCAAAGATGTCGAGTTCGTCGTCGGCAATGCCGAGGGCGAAATGGACCGCAACGTGCTGGAGCGCATGGTGGCGCCGTTGGAGCACATGTTGCGCAATGCCGTCGACCACGGCTTGGAATCTCGGGAGGTGCGCCTGGCCGCCGGTAAACCGCAGAAGGGCCGCATCACCCTGGACCTGACCCACGAAGGCGGCGATATCATTTTCGACATGCGCGACGACGGCGCCGGCGTGCCGCTGGACGCGGTGCGGCGCAAGGCGATCAAGCGCGGCCTGTTGGGCCCTCAGCAAGAGATCAGCGACCGCGACGTGTTGCAGTTCATCCTGCAACCGGGCTTTTCCACTGCGGAAAAAATCACCCAGATTTCCGGGCGTGGCGTGGGCATGGATGTGGTGCATGAAGAAGTGCGCCAGCTCGGCGGCTCGATGGTGATCGACTCGACGCCAGGGCAGGGCGTACATTTTCGCATCCGCCTGCCGTTCACGGTGTCGGTCAATCGTGCCTTGATGGTGCAGTGCGCGGACGAGCAATACGCGATCCCGCTCAACACCATCGAGGGCCTGGTGCGTGTGCTGCCCCATGAACTGGCGGGCCACTATCAGCAGGACCCGCCGTTCTACGAATATGCCGGCCAGCGCTATGAGCTGTTCTACTTGGGCGACCTGCTGCACACCGTCGCGCGGCCGAAACTGCTGGGCCAGTACCAGCCGGTGCCGGTGCTGCTGGTGCAGTGCAATGAGCGGCATGTGGCGGTGCATGTGGACGCCATGGCCGGTACGCGCGAGATTGTAGTCAAGGGCCTGGGCCCGCAATTTGCCGGGGTAAAAGGCGTGTCGGGGGCGACCATTCTGGGGGACGGTCGCGTAGTGCTGATCATCGACCTGCTGGCGCATATCCGCGCCCGGCCACCGGTGTTGCCGGCCCAGGCGAGCGATGCGCCGCTGATCCTCAACGACCCGTTGAAAAAGCGCCCGCTGCTGGTGCTGGTGGTCGACGATTCGGTGACGGTGCGCAAAGTCACCAGCCGCCTGCTGGAACGCAACGGCATGAGCGTGCTCACCGCCAAGGACGGCATCGACGCTCTGGCTGTGCTTGAAGAACACACCCCGGACCTGATGCTGCTGGACATCGAAATGCCCCGCATGGACGGCTTCGAAGTGGCGATCCAAGTGCGCAACGACCCACGGCTGATGCGCCTGCCGATCATCATGATCACCTCGCGCACCGGCCAGAAACACCGCGACCGCGCCATGGCCATCGGCGTCAACGACTACCTGGGCAAGCCGTACCAGGAGTCGGTGCTGTTGGAGAGCATCGCCTACTGGAGCAAGTCCCATGCTTGACCACCGCGCCAGCCAAGTCACCGGCTTGCTGCTGCCCCTGGCCGACCGGCATTTGATCCTGCCCAACGTCGCCATCGCCGAACTGATCGACTTCCAACGCGGCGAACCGGCCAGCGACGCCCCGCCCTGGTACTTGCGGCAAGTCACCTGGCGTGAGCGGCAAATCCCCCTGATCAGCTTTGAAGCTGCTTGCGGCGAAGCCCTTGTCGTCGGCGAACGCTCACGCATCGTGGTGCTGAATGCCCTGGGCGGGCGGCCAACCTTGAAGTTCATCGCCCTGGTGATCCAAGGCATCCCACGCTCGTACAAGCTCGACAGCGAGTTGAGCTACGTGGACGTGCCGCTCAGCCCGCTGGAGCTGGCAGCGGTGCAGGTGGGCGAACATGTGGCGAAGGTGCCGGATTTGATGGGGCTGGAAGCCTTGCTGGTCGAGTCAGGCTTGGCCTGACTCTAAAACCTGTGAAGACCAATGTGGGAGGGGGCAAGCCCCCTCCCACAGCCTGTAAGGTTCACTCAATCCGCGCAAACCGCTCAATCATCGGCGGCTCCCGATGCTCTGCCTGTTACAAGTCGTGGGCACTTTGCCTGAGGCCCGGGTATACGTAAGGCTTGGATCGAATGGCTGCCTGAAATTTCTGTAAGTACGGCCTCGGCGTTTTTGTTGATTTTTGAGTGCTAGCTTTTGACGCTCAACCCCATCAGCAAAGATTCGCAAATGGCTGTCCCTCCAATGCCCCCAGGCGTTTCGCTGCAAGACAATATCGCCCTGGCCAACAACCGCAGGATGCATTTGAAGCCTGGTTCGGCGTTCACCTATTCATGGTTTTATTCACAAGTCAGAGGGCGTGGCTCTTGGGATTACAAACAGAACAGTCGCGAGTACGAGGCGTTCGGTAACTTTAACTATGGGGTTACCGGTACGGTGTTGGGGATTCCTGAAGGCGTGTTATTGAGAGCAGCCGGTGCTGCGCAAAAAACGGCGGGGACATCTCGGCCGGAGTTTGGAGACTGGTGGGGTGATGCGCCTTATGGCGATGACCATAGCGACCAGCACTGGATCAAGGAGGGCATCGAATATGCCAGAGCTCAAGGGTATTAAGTGGCCGGTCCAGGTCTTGCTCAATGGGCTGCTGGTGGTGTGTCTCGGGTACTTGGGCGTTGGTTGGTTGATGAGTCCCGGTACACCGGAGTTGGATGAGGTGGTACTCAAGCACTCCTTGGGCAACGGCAGCTCAATTTACGGCGCACGTGACGGGCAGGGTGGCACGACAGTAGGCTTTTCCTACAGGTATTACGTGCATAAGGATCTGGGTAATGATCAGGAGATACTCACCACATTGGTCTCGGCACATCCATTTCTAAAAACCAAAGAGCCTGATGTCCAAGTGATCCAGAAGGATGGAGCTCTCCATCTCATTGTTCGTGGGGAGGTTTATGAATACCGCAGCTATCCGCTTGAAGGCTTGGGGGCGGTGAGCATTGATATGACGCTGTAGGCCTGGGGGCTTCGGATTTTTCCTGCAAGATTTTGGGTCCACTGAGCACATGTGGGAGGGGGCCTGCCCCCGATGGCTGAGTGTCAGTTGATACATCACTTAGCTGACCTACTGCAATCGGGGGCAAGCGCCTCTCCCACATTTAGATTTTCTTTTGGCTCGGCCAAGCCTTTACTGATACTCCATTACTCCAGCCGTAATGGTTCGCCGCCCAGCTTGATTGATGGCCCCCTGAATCGCTCCTAAGGTACAGCCCACGACAGCAAACCCGTGGAGCGACCATGACAACAACAATAACCCCCGACTCGCGCTGGACGCGGCGGCGCGACGAGAAGCTACGGCGGCTCGGGCGGGTCAAGCAGTATGCAGACGGGGCGGTGTTGCCCAGTGACAGAATCGTGCAAGCGCTGGAGGCGCTGATCCTCCCCGGCGACCGTGTGGTGCTTGAGGGCAACAACCAAAAGCAAGCCGACTTCCTCTCCCGCTCCCTGGCCAAAGCCGACCCGGCCAAACTCCACGATTTGCACATGATCATGCCCAGTGTCGGGCGGTCCGAGCACTTGGATCTGTTTGAAAAAGGTATCGCGCGCAAGCTCGACTTCTCCTTTGCCGGCACCCAATCCCTGCGCATCAGCCAGTTGCTCGAAGATGGCATGCTGGAAATCGGTGCGATCCACACCTACATCGAACTCTATGCGCGACTGGTGGTGGACCTGATCCCCAACGTCGTACTCTCCGCCGGTTTTATGGCCGACCGCGCCGGCAATATCTACACCGGCGCCAGCACCGAGGACACCCCCGCGCTGATCGAGCCCGCAGCCTTCAGCGATGGCATTGTGATCGTGCAGGTCAACCAGTTGGTGGACGACGTCACCGACCTGCCCCGTGTCGACATCCCCGCCAGTTGGGTGGATTTTGTGGTGGTGGCCGACAAGCCGTTCTACATCGAGCCGCTGTTCACCCGCGACCCCCGCCACATCAAGCCCGTGCATGTGCTGATGGCGATGATGGCGATTCGGGGCATCTACGAAAAACACAACGTGCAGTCGCTCAACCACGGTATCGGTTTCAACACTGCCGCCATCGAACTGATCCTGCCCACCTACGGCGAATCCCTGGGGCTGAAGGGCAAGATCTGCCGCAACTGGACCCTCAACCCGCACCCAACGTTGATCCCCGCCATCGAAAGCGGTTGGGTGGACAGCGTGCATTGCTTCGGCACCGAGCTGGGCATGGAAAACTACATCGCCGCGCGCCCGGATGTGTTCTTCACCGGCCGCGATGGCTCCATGCGCTCCAACCGCATGGTCTGCCAACTGGCCGGCCAATACGCGGTGGACCTGTTTATCGGCGCCACCCTGCAAGTCGATGGCGACGGGCATTCCAGCACCGTGACCCGTGGTCGCCTTGCCGGCTTTGGCGGGGCGCCGAACATGGGCCACGACCCGCGCGGCCGTCGCCATGGCACCCCGGCATGGCTGGATATGCGCCACGGCGACGCACCGCAAGCGCTGCTCGAACGCGGCAAAAAACTGGTGGTGCAGATGGTTGAAACCTTCCAGGAGGGCGGTAAACCGACCTTTGTCGACACCCTCGATGCCGTGGAGGTGGCGCGCAAAAGCGGCATGCCCCTGGCGCCGATCATGATTTACGGTGACGACGTTACCCACTTGCTCACCGAAGAAGGCATCGCCTACCTGTATAAGGCGCGGTCCCTGGAAGAGCGCCAGGCGATGATCGCCGCCGTCGCCGGGGTGACGGCCATTGGTCTGCGTCACAACCCTAAAGACACTGCGCGCATGCGCCGCGAAGGCTTGATCGCCTTGCCCGAAGACCTCGGCATCCGCCGCACCGACGCCACCCGTGAGCTATTGGCCGCCAAGAGCGTGGCCGACCTGGTGGACTGGTCCGGTGGCTTGTACAACCCGCCCCCCAAATTCAGGAGCTGGTAAATGCGCGCCCTCAAACTGCACGAACTGAGTCTGGCCGATCGCCTGGCGGATATGGCCGTCGATGCCCTGATCGACGAAGCCGACCTGTCGCCCAAACCCGCGCTGGTGGACCGTCGCGGTAATGGCGCCCACCGCGATTTGCACCTGCGCCTGATGCACGCGTCGGCGCTGTCGCTGTGGCCGATGTTCAAGGAAATGGCCGAAGCGGCGATTGAGTTCGGCGAAGTCGGTTTGCCACTGCGCGAAGCCCTCGGTCGTATTGGCCGCGATGGCGAGCAGGCCATGCTCGCCACCACCGGCGGGGTGAACACCCATCGTGGTGCGATCTGGGCCCTCGGCTTGCTGACCGCATCGGCCGCTTTGGCCCCGCGTGCCATAACGCTGACCGCCGCCCGCTTAGCGCTGCTCAACGATCGTTACGCACCTCAACCGCTGAGCCACGGCGCCCAGGTCGAGCAACGTTACGGCGCACGCGGTGCCCGTGAAGAAGCGCAGCTGGGCTTCCCCGCCGTGACCCAACGCGGCTTGCCGCAACTGCACAAGAGTCGCCGCCAGAACGCCGGTGAACAGAACGCGCGCCTGGACGCCTTGCTCGCAATCATGACCGAGCTGGCCGACACCTGTGTGCTTTACCGCGCCGGCACCGAAGGCCTGCAAACCATGCAACACGGCGCCCAAGCGGTGCTCGACGCCGGCGGCAGCGCCACCCTGGCCGGCCGCCGCCGTCTACACGAACTGGACAACCAACTCTTGGCCCTGAATGCGTCCCCTGGCGGCGCCGCCGACTTGCTGGCCGCTTGCCTGTTTATCGACCGCCTCGACGGAGCGTTGTGATGGAAACCTTATCCTTTGAATTCCCCGCCGGGCAGCCGCCCAAAGGCCGCGCGCTGGTCGGGTGCGTGGGCTCCGGTGACCTGGAAGTGCTGTTGGAACCGGGCACGCCCGGGCGGCTGACCATTGAGGTGCAAACGTCGGTAAACGGTGCCGAACAGCGTTGGCAGCACCTTTTCGAGCGCATCTTCCAAGAACAGATGCCACCGGCGATGCACATTGATATCCATGACTTCGGTGCCACCCCCGGCGTGGTGCGTCTACGCCTGGAACAGGGTTTCGAGGAGATCGACCATGACTGACCTGCTGACCAAACACAGCTTCGTGGAACTGGGCGCTCGGCAACGGGCCAAGGCCCTGTTGGATGCCGGCACCTTTCGCGAGTTGATCGACCCGTTTCAACGGGTCATGTCGCCCTGGCTCGGCCGCCAGGGCGTGGTGCCCCAGGCCGATGACGGGGTGATCATCGCTAAGGGCAGTATCGGTGGCATGCCGGTGGTAGTAGCGGCCATCGAAGGTAACTTCCAGGGCGGCAGCCTCGGTGAAGTCGGCGGTGCAAAAATCGCCGGTGCGCTGGAACTGGCCGCCGGCGATAACCGCAACGGCATCCCCACCCGCGCCGTGCTGCTCCTGGAGACCGGCGGTGTGCGCTTGCAGGAAGCCAATCTGGGCCTGGCCGCGATTGCCGATATCCACGCGGCGATAGTCGACCTGCGCCAGTACCAGCCGGTGATCGGTGTGGTGGCCGGCAGCGTTGGCTGCTTTGGCGGTATGTCCATCGCCGCGGGGTTATGCAGCTATCTGGTGGTGACCCGCGAGGCACGCCTGGGCCTCAATGGCCCGCAGGTGATCGAACAGGAAGCCGGGTTGGACGAATACGACTCGCGTGATCGGCCGTTTATCTGGAGCCTGACCGGTGGTGAGCAGCGCTTCAACAGTGGCCTGGTCGACCGTTATGTCGCCGACGATGTGGCGCAGATCCAACAGACCGTCACCGCGTTGATGCACGCAGGCTTGCCCGCTCAACAGCGCAGTCGGCAGGTCGATTTCTACCTCGCACGCCTGACTGAGCTGGACACCACGGCGCAAATCGTCCCGGCGGCGGTTTGCGAACTGTATCAGGGAGAACGCCCATGAGAGGGTTGCAGTGGTTCAACGCATTGAGCGCCGGCGCTCCACTGGTAGACGGTCTGCCGGAGTCGCTGAGGGTTGCCGACGGTGTATTGGGTGAGCAACCGGTGCGCTTTGTTGCCGTGGTCACGGACGTACAAAACCGCTTCCCTCGGGCGCGCAATGGCGAAGTCGGCCTGCTCGAAGGCTGGGGGCTGGCCAAGGCCGTCGATGAGGCCAACGCCCGTGGCGACAAACGCCCCATCATCGCCATCGTTGATGTGCCCAGCCAAGCCTACGGCCGTCGCGAAGAAGCCCTCGGTATCCATCAGGCCCTGGCCGCTGCCGCCGACAGTTATGCCCGTGCACGTCTGGCCGGGCACCCGGTGATTGCGCTGCTGGTGGGCAAGGCCATGTCCGGTGCGTTTCTTGCCCACGGTTACCAGGCCAACCGCCTGATCGCCCTGCGCGACCCGGGTGTGATGGTGCACGCCATGGGCAAGGTCTCGGCCGCGCGGGTGACCTTGCGCAGCGTTGAGGAGCTCGAAGCCCTGGCCGCCAGCGTGCCGCCCATGGCCTATGACATCGACAGCTATGCCAGCCTCGGCCTGCTGTGGGAGACCTTGTCGGTCAGCCGGATCGAACAGCCCACGGCGGACGATGTGGCGCGGGTCAGTAATTGCTTGGTGAATGCGATCAAGGATGTCGGCAGCAGCGATTTGCGCGGGCGCCTGGGCGCGACGAACCGCGCGGCCTCCAGCCATGTGCGCCAACTGCTGCGGGAGCAATGGTGAACGCCCATGACCTGCTCTGGGGCATGACCCCGGCGCACCTGCCTGCCGATGCACCGGCCTGGGCGGTAGACGCGATCAGCGCCGGTCACCCGGTGGTGGTGCGCCGTGCCATCGCCGAACTGGGTTACGTGGCGGTCGGTGTGCGCGGACGCTTGCGTGAGCAGCGTTTCGCCGCCGAGATGCCGCTGGCGGCGGTGCAGCGGCGCGTGGCCCCCGAAGCCCTGCGCGACGTGGTTTCGTCACGGGATTTACCCGCGCTGCAAGCGCTCGCTCAATTGCGTTCGGTACTGGAGCAAGAGACATGGGGCGTCAGCGGTAGCGCAGGGTTTGAATTGGCCACCGGTATCGAAGCCTTGCATGCCCGAAGCGATCTGGATTTGATCCTGCGTACGCCCAAGCGTCTTGAACGCGCCGATGCTGAAGACCTGCTGGCAATCCTGGACACGACGGTATGCCCCGTCGATCTGCAATTGCAAACCCCGTTCGGCGCAGTCGCCTTGCGCGAATGGGCCAGCGGCTCACGCCGCGTGCTGCTGAAGACCGCCAGCGGCGCACACCTTGTGCTCGACCCCTGGCAGGCCGTGGCATGAGCAGCCTGCTGGTGTTCCCAGGGCAGGGTGCCCAGCGAGCAGGCATGCTCCAGTCCTTGCCCGAACCTGTGCTGGAAGAAGCCAGCGATGCCCTGGGCGAAGATGTACGCCAGCTCGATTCAGCCCATGACCTGGCCAGCACCCGCGCCGTGCAACTGTGCCTGTTGATCGCCGGTGTGGGCCATGCACGCCAGTTGCAACGCTCCCCGGATTACGTCGCCGGCCTGTCTATCGGCGCTTATCCGGCGGCGGTGGTCGCCGGTGCCCTGGAGTTTGCCGACGCGGTCAGGCTGGTCAGTCTGCGCGGCGAATTGATGCAGCAGGCTTATCCACAGGGCTACGGCATGACCGCGTTGATCGGTCCGGCGCTATCCACGGTCGAGGCGCTACTGGCCGAGGTCCACACGCCGCAGACTCCGGTGTACCTGGCCAATATCAACGCCGATAACCAAACCGTGATCGCCGGCAGCGACGCGGCGATGCAACGTGTCGCAGAACGCATCAAAGGTAACGGCGTCGCGCGGCGCCTGGCGGTCAGTGTGCCGTCCCACTGCGCGCTGCTGGAGCAGCCCGCCCAGCGCTTGGCCGAAGCGTTTGCTCAGGTATCGCTCAAAGCGCCGCGCATCACCTACCTGAGCAGCACCCGCGCGCGGCCGATTCACAACCCCGAACACCTGCGCGACGACCTGGCCTTCAACCTGTGCCGCGTGGTCGACTGGCGCGGCACTGTGCAAAGCGCCTACGAGCGCGGTGTGCGCTTGCAAATCGAACTGCCACCGGGCGCAGTGCTCACTGGCCTCTCGCGCCGGGTGTTTGAGCAAGGCACGGTGATCGCCTGCGAAGGAGCACGTCTGGACACTCTGCAGGCTTTGCTGGAAGAGGAGGAGCGCCGCCACCGATAAAGCACTACCCAAGGCTTTCGAAGCACAACAACAACAATTTCGATCGAGCACTTTGAGGACAACAACAATGATTATTTACGGTGTGGCGTTTTTGGCGCTGTGTACGTTGACCGGCTTGTTTATCGGTGAACTGCTGGGCAAGTGGATGGGCATTCCGGCCAACGTCGGCGGGGTGGGGATTGCCATGCTGCTGTTGATCGGCCTGGGCAGTTATCTGGGTAACCGCGGGTTGTTTACCGGCAAATCCGAGCAAGGTGTGAGCTTTTGGGCCGCAATCTACATTCCGATTGTGGTGGCCATGGCCGCCCAGCAGAACGTTTATGGCGCCATCAGCGGTGGCCCCATGGCGATACTGGCTGGAACGTTGGCCGTGGTACTGGGCTTTGCCCTGGTACCCGTGCTGGTGCGCATCGGCAATCGCGAGCCGAACGCGACCGTTCCCACTAAAGAAGCCGGGTGATTGCCATGTATGAATCCATGATGAAAGTGATTACTGGCTACGGCCTGATCAGCGGTTTCGCCGTGATTGGCCTGACCATGTGGGTCTCGTACTGGCTTTCCGATACCTTTACCAAAGGGCGTTTGCACGGTTCGGCCATCGCTATTCTGCTGGGGTTGGTGCTGTCGTACGTGGGCGGAGCATTTACCGGGGGCTCCAAGGGGGTCGTGGACATCCCGCTGTTGTCGGGCATCGGCCTTCTGGGTGGGGCGATGCTGCGCGACTTCGCCATTGTCGCTACGGCTTTCGGCGTGAGCGTCGATGAGCTCAAGCGCGCAGGGTTCGTGGGCGTGCTTGCGCTGTTTTTCGGGGTGGGCTCCTCGTTTGTCGCTGGCGTGGCGGTGGCCATCGGGTTTGGCTACACCGACGCGGTCAGCCTGACCACCATCGGTGCCGGCGCGGTGACCTACATCGTCGGCCCTGTGACGGGGGCGGCGATCGGTGCCAGCTCCGAAGTCATGGCGCTGTCCATCGCCGCCGGGTTGATCAAGGCGATCCTGGTGATGGTGTTGACGCCGTTCGTGGCGCCGTTCATCGGCCTTAACAACCCGCGCAGCGCAGTGATTTTCGGAGGCTTGATGGGCACCTCCAGCGGTGTGGCCGGCGGGTTGGCGGCGACCGATCCGAAACTGGTGCCCTATGGCTGCCTGACCGCGGCGTTTTACACCGCGCTGGGGTGCTTGCTGGGCCCGTCGCTGTTGTTTCTGATTGTGCGTGGGCTTGCCGGTTAACTACCGCGATTGGCATACATCCGACACTCCGCGAGCAACGCCAGCAAGTTCGGGTCGCGCTCCTTGGCCTTCAAAAACACTACGCCGATATGCTGCTGCAACCGATAGCGCGGTTGCAGCGGTATGAGCTTCACGCGGTTCTCATAGACCGCCGCAATCCGCCCCGGCAACAGTGCATAGCCCACGCCTGAACTGACCATGCTCAGCAAGGTGAAGATGTCATTGACCTGCATCGCCACCTTCGGCTCGAACCCCGCCTGCTTGAACACCCGATTGCCATCCTGATGGGTGGCGAAGCCTTGGGTGAGGGTGATGAAGGTGGCGTCGCGCACGTCCGTCAGGTCGATTTGCTGTTCGCGGTCGAACGGCGAGTCGGCCGGTGTGGCGAGGAAAATATCGTCGCAGAACAGCTCGATCTGCTCGCAGTCAGGGTCGCTGGCGTGTTCGTCGAGAGAGATGAGAATCGCGTCCACCTCCATGTTCTTGAGCTTGTAGAGCAGGTCGAAATTGGAGCCGAGGATCAGGTCGATATTGAGTTCGCTGCGGCGGATCTTCAGGCCCATGATCAACTGCGGCACGGTTTTGACGGTCAGCGAATACAGCGAGCCCAACTTGAAACGCTCAGCAGAGAACCCGGCGGCTTCGCGGGTCAGGCGCACGCTGTCGACCACGTCGGCCACCAGTTTCTGCGCACGCTCCTCCAATACGTAGGCGCTTTCCAGCGGCGTAAGGTTGCGCCCCTCGTGTTTGAACAACGGGCAGCGCAGGGCATTTTCCAGGGAATGGATGGCTCGGTGCACGCTGACGTTGCTGGTCTGCAGCTCGGCCGCGGCACGGGTGAGGTTGCCGGTGCGCATGAACGCCAGGAAGATTTCGAGTTTCTTGAGGGTGAGTTCTTCGTCGATCAGCATGGCCGTGGCTCGGGTTCGCGAGGGCTTGATTGTGCCCGCAAATGCGCGCGGCGTCCTCGGAACGTCACACAGCACTTGCACTCTGATGCCCAAGGCCGGAGGCTTGCGGCCAGTCGTCAACGGTTACGGGAGGTCAGTGACACATGTACCACGGGGAACGATTCAACGCCTGGAGCCATTTGCTCGGTGCTGTCGCGGCGTGTATTGGCGCCGTATGGATGCTGGTGGTGGCCAGTCTGGATGGCAGCCCCTGGAAGATCGTCAGCGTGGCGATCTATGGTTTTACGCTGATGGTGCTGTACAGCGCGTCCACCGTGTACCACAGCGTGCAGGGGCGGCGAAAAGAGATCATGCAGAAGGTCGATCACTTTTCCATCTACCTGTTGATTGCCGGCAGTTACACGCCGTTTTGCCTGGTGACCCTGCGCGGGCCATGGGGCTGGACGCTGTTCGGGATTGTGTGGGGGCTGGCGGTGATCGGCATTTTGCAGGAGATCAAACCGCGTTCCGAGGCGCGCATTTTGTCCATCGTCATTTATGCGGTGATGGGCTGGATTGTGCTGGTGGCGGTCAAGCCGCTGATGGCCGCGCTGGGCACGGCGGGGTTTATCTGGCTGGCAGCGGGCGGCGTGCTGTACACCGTTGGCATCATCTTTTTTGCCCTGGAGCACCGCCTGCGGCATTCCCATGGGATCTGGCATTTGTTCGTGATCGGCGGCAGCGTGCTGCATTTCGTGGCGATCATGCACTACGTGCTATAGCCGCTGCAGCATCGCGTCGGCGCGCTGGCCGAAGATCTCCAACAGCTTGGCCAGCGTGTGCGGTGGCGGCTCATCGGCGCGGGTCAGGGCGTAGAGGGTGATCGGCAGCGGTGGGGTCAGCGTGCGGATGCAGGTGGTGGCGGTGGAAGCGCCGAGGGCGGTGAAGGGGTCGATTACCGTTAAGCCGGCGCCGGACTCGACCATGGCCCGCGCCAGGGCGTAGGTCTGCACCGAAAGGGTCACGCGCGGTGGTGGCGTGACGCTTTCCAGATAATTGTCGAGCCTGGCCGACAGTGGGTCGGCGCTGGACAGGCCAATCAGCGGCGCGCCGGCCAGGTCCGTCAGGGCCAATGGCGTGCTCAGCGCCTCCTCGGGCCAATAACCCTTGGAGGCCAGCGCCACCAGCGCACCGTTGGCCAGCACTTGGGTGGTCAAGCCCGGATGGCCGGAGAAGTTGAGGGTCAACGCCAGGTCGATCTCGCGCATCAACAGTTTTTGCACCAGCTCGCGGCTATGGTCGCTGGACAGTTCGCAGGCAATGTCCGGGTAGTCGCGCTTCCATTCCAGAATCGCCGGCGGCAGCAGGGCCAGGGCCAATGCCGGAATCGCACCAATGCGCACGCTGTGCCCCGGTGCGCTGCGCAGGCTCTTGGCCAGGCGCCGCACGCCTTGCAGGCTCTCGGTGACTTTCTCGACTTCACGCTCCAGCGCCAAGGCTTCCGGAGTTGCCTGCAATTTACCGCGCACCCGCAGAAACAGCGGAAAGCCCAGCTGCATTTCGGCATGTTGCAGCACCTTGGTCACCGCCGGCTGCGACACATGCAGCAACTGCGCGGCGGCACTGACGGAGCCGGTCTGGCGGATAGCCTGGAAGATTTCGATATGACGCAAGCGCATGGCACGTCCATAACCTTTGTTTATAGGCGACCTATCTTTATTCATTGTCGGTGGCGTGTCACCTGCCCCTACGCTGGTGCCCTCTCAATCAACGGCAGGGGCGAGCATGGCCAGGCAGGTTTGCATTATCGGCGGTGGGGTCATCGGCTTGGCCAGTGCGTACGCGCTGGTGCGTGCCGGTCATGAGGTCACGGTGATCGACGCGCGCGAGCGCCTCGGCAGCGAAACCAGCTTTGCCAACGGTGGGCAATTGTCTTACCGCTACGTCGCGCCGCTGGCCGATGCCGGTGTGCCGCTGCAAGCGATTGGCTGGCTGCTGCGCGGCGATTCGCCGCTGAAACTGCGCCCGCGTCTGGACCCCCAACAATGGCGCTGGATGGCGGCGTTCATCGGCGCTTGCCGAGGCTCAGTGAATAAACGCAACGCCGCGCACCTGCTGCGTCTGGCGACCCTGAGCCAAAACACCTTGCAGCAATGGCGCGTCGACGATCGTCTGGACGGCTTCGACTGGCGGCGCAACGGCAAGCTGGTGGCCTTTCGCAACGCGACGACCTTTGAGCATGCGCGCAGCAAGGTCACCGACATCCTGCAACAACAGGTGCTGTCCGCCCTGGACTGCGCACGCCTGGAGCCGACGCTGGCGGCGGGCGGTTTTGTCGGCGGTATCTACACGCCAAACGAGGAAGTCGCCGATTGCCATGCGTTCTGTCAGCGTCTGGCGGCGCGCCTGGAGGCATCGGGGCGTTGCACATTTATATTGGGGCGCAAGGTCACCGGTATTCGTCATGCCGAGGGTGCGGTGCAGGCGCTGGAGCTGGGCGAGGAGGTCATGCCGGTGGAGCACCTGGTGCTGGCCGCCGGGCACCGCAGCGCTGAATTGGCGTTGCCTGGCGTGTCGCTGCCGTTGTATCCGCTCAAGGGTTATAGCCTGAGCGTGCCGATAGGCGAGCAGCATCGCGCTCCGAACGTGAGCATCACCGACTACGATCGCAAGATCGTCTACGCACGCATCGGCGAACAATTGCGGGTGGCGGCCATGGTGGATATCGTCGGTTTCGATGCCAGCCTTGAGCCTAAGCGCCTGGCGCTGATGAAACGCCAGGCGATCGAGACTTTTCCTACGGCCGGTGACTATAGCCATGCGCTGGAATGGGCCGGCATGCGCCCGGCCACGCCGACGGGTGTGCCACTGATCGGCGCGAGCGTTTACCGCAACCTGTGGCTCAACCTGGGCCACGGCGCCCTCGGTTTTACCCTGGCCTGCGGCAGCGGCCAACTGCTCGCCGAACTGATCGGCCAGCACCAACCTTCCATCGATATGCAGGGCCTGTCGCCCCGCGCCGCGTGAGGACGCATCCATGACCCTCCAACGAATCAACACTAACGAGCGCCTCAGCGGCGCTGTGACTTTCAATGATCTGGTGTTTCTATCGGGCCAGGTGCCGGGCGACGGCCAGGACGTGGCGACCCAGACCCGCGAAGTCCTGGCCAGGATCGACGCACTGTTGGCCCAGGCCGGCAGCGACAAGGACCACTTGCTCAATGCGACCATCTATCTCAAGGACATCGACAGCGGTTTTGCGCCGATGAATGAAGTGTGGTCCGCGTGGCTGTCGCCGGGGATGGCGCCCACCCGGACCACCCTGCAAGCCCAGCTCGCACGGCCGAGCGTGCTGGTGGAAATCAGTGTGATTGCTGTACGTAAATAACCAAAAAAACCAACGGAGCATAACAATGAAAAAAATCCTGTTGACCGGCTGCGCGGTGGGGCTGTTGTGGGGCGCGCAGGCCGTGGCGAACGAAGCGGCCTTGAGCGGTACGCTGAGCAAGATCGCCAACGCCAAGTCGATTACCTTGGGTTATCGCGACGCCTCGGTACCGTTTTCGTACGTGGGCGACCATAGCGGCAAACCCATGGGCTATTCGGTGGACCTGGCGAACAAGATCGTCGAGCGCATCCAACAGAAAACCGGGGTGCCCAACCTCAACGTCAAATACAACCTGGTGACCTCCCAGACCCGTATCCCGCTGGTGCAGAACGGCACCGTCGACCTGGAATGCGGCTCCACCGGCGTGACCGCCGAACGGCAGAAGCAGGTGGCGTTTTCCTACGGGTTTATCTACGTGAAGGGCCAGTTGCTGACTGCCAAAGACAGCGGCATCAAGGGGTTTGCCGATCTGCAGGGCAAGAACGTGGTGACCACCGCCGGCACCACCAACGAGCGCTTCCTCAAGAGCTACAACGCCGAGCACAAGGCCAATATGTTTGTGATCAGCGCCAAGGACCATGGCGAGGCATTCAAGATGCTTGAGACCGGCCGCGCGGCCGCGTTCTACATGGACGATGCGCTGCTCTACGGCGAACGCGCTAAGGCCAAAGACCCGCACAACTGGGTGGTGGTAGGCGAGGAGCAGTCGCGGGAGATCTACAGCTGCATGGTGCGCAAGGATGACCCGCAGTTTCTGGCGGTGGTCAACGAGACCCTCGGTGACCTGTACCGCAGCGGGGAAATCAACGGGATTTACCAGCGCTGGTTTGAACAGCCGATTCCGCCCAAGGGCTTGAACCTTGAGTTCCCGATGACCAGCGAGCTGAAGGCGATCATTGCCAAGCCGGTCAGCGACCCGGTGGAGTGATGTGCTGATGTGGTAACCCAATCTAACTGTGGGAGCTGGCTTGCCTGCGATAGCATCACCCAAGTGTTACTGAAAGACCGAGGTGACTGCATCGCGGGCAAGCCCGGCTCCCACACAAGCCCGCTCCCACAGTTTTGATTGGGTTTGCAAAGTAAGGGCGTTAGAAGTCGCCCCAGAGTTGTTGGGCCACGGCCAATGCAACGACGGGCGCGGTTTCGGTACGCAACACCCGCGGCCCAAGGCGGGCGGCGTGGTAGCCGGCGGCTTGGGCTGTTTCGACTTCATTGTCGGTCAGCCCACCTTCTGGCCCGATCAAAAACGCCAGGCTCGACGGCTTGGCATGGCTGATCATCGGTTCAGCCACCGGGTGCAGCACCAGCTTCAGGTCCGCCGCGGTTTGCTTCAACCAATCGGCCAGCAGCAGCGGCGGGTGAATCACCGGCACCGTCGAACGCCCGCATTGCTCGCACGCGCTGATCGCCACCTGGCGCCAGTGCAGCAGGCGCTTGTCGGCGCGTTCGTCCTTGAGGCGCACTTCGCAGCGTTCGCTGAAAATCGGCGTGATCGCGTTGACCCCAAGCTCAGTAGCTTTCTGGATCGCCCAATCCATCCGCTCGCCCCGGGACAGGCCCTGGCCGAGGTGGATGTGCAGCGGGGATTCGGCCTGGCCCGCGAAGCTTTCGCTCAGTTGCACGGTGACGCGCTTCTTGCCGACTTCCAGCAAGCTGCCGAGGAATTCCTGGCCGGAGCCGTCGAACAATTGCACGGCGTCGCCTTCGACCATGCGCAACACGCGGCTGATGTAATGCGCCTGGGCCTCGGGCAGTTCTATGTCGCCGAGGCTCAGCGGGGTGTCGGTGAAAAAGCGGGACAATCTCATTTCTGTTCTCTGGAAAATTCTGTGCAGGAGCAAGATAACGGTGGCGAGGGTGCCTAAAAAGGTGGGGAATCAACCCGGATCGCGAAAGCCTGGGTGGAAGTCCTGTGGCACCGCGACGCTGACGCTGCTGTTGGTGGCGATGTCGATGCCTTCGCTGGCCACTTCGGCCAGGAAGTCGATTTGCTCCGGCGTGATCACATAGGGCGGCAGGAAATACACCACGCTGCCCAACGGCCGCAGCAACGCGCCGCGCTGCAGGGCGTGTTCGAATACCTTCAGGCCACGGCGTTCCTGCCATGGGTAGGCGGTCTTGGTGGCTTTGTCCTGGACCATCTCGATGGCCAGCACCATGCCGGTCTGGCGCACTTCTGACACATGGGGGTGGTCCACCAGGTGCGCGGTGGCGGTGGCCATGCGCTGGGCCAGGGCCTTGTTGTTCTCGATGACGTTGTCTTCTTCGAAAATATCCAGGGTCGCCAAGGCCGCCGCGCACGCCAGCGGGTTGCCGGTGTAGCTGTGGGAATGCAGGAAGGCGCGCAGGGTCGGGTAGTCGTCGTAGAACGCGCTGTACACGTCCTCGGTGGTCACCACGGCGGCCAAGGGCAGATAGCCGCCGGTAAGGGCCTTGGACAGGCACAGGAAGTCCGGACGGATGCCGGCCTGTTCGCAGGCGAACATGCTGCCGGTGCGGCCGAAGCCTACGGCGATTTCGTCATGGATCAGGTGCACGCCGTAGCGGTCGCAGGCTTCGCGCAGCAGCTTGAGGTACACCGGGTGATACATGCGCATGCCGCCGGCGCCCTGGATCAGCGGCTCGACGATCACCGCAGCGATCGTGGCATGGTGCTCGGCCAGGGTCTGTTCCATGGCCAGGAACATCGTGCGTGAGTGTTCTTCCCAGCTCATACCCTCGGGGCGCAGGTAGCAATCGGGGCTGGGTACTTTGATCGTGTCGAGCAGCAGCGCCTTGTAGGTTTCGGTGAACAGCGGCACATCGCCCACCGACATCGCGGCGATGGTTTCGCCGTGGTAGCTGTTGGTGAGGGTCACGAAGCGCTTTTTGTTCGGCAGGCCGCGGTTGAGCCAATAGTGGAAGCTCATTTTCAGCGCGACTTCGATGCACGACGAACCGTTATCGGCGTAGAAGCAACGGGTCAGGCCCTCGGGCGTCATCGCCACCAGGCGCTCGGACAGCTCAATCACCGGCTGGTGGCTGAAACCGGCGAGGATCACATGCTCCAGTTGATCGACCTGGTCCTTGATGCGCTGGTTGATGCGCGGGTTGGCATGCCCGAACACGTTGACCCACCAGGAGCTGACGGCGTCGAGGTAGCGCTTGCCTTCGAAGTCTTCCAGCCACACGCCCTCGCCACGCTTGATGGGGATCAGCGGCAGTTGCTGGTGGTCTTTCATCTGGGTGCAGGGATGCCACAGCACCGCCAGGTCGCGTTGCATCCACTGGTTGTTCAGGCCCATCGTGTCTCTCCTCGAAGCGGTCCTGCGACCGGCGCAGGTGAAACAATCGCGCAAGCCTATGCAAAGCAGGGCGGTGTCACAACCCATGGCGTGTGAATTGGCAGTAAACACAGGACGGACTGTCACGTTTCTCAGGAATAGTCCTTAATCCTTGGTTAACTTATCGTGCCTAGGCTCTAGATCGCATTTCTCGATATTTCAAAGCGAAATTTTCCGCTTTAATTCGATAGTTAACACGCTAGTCTTGGGCGCAGCTCTTACGGGATTAAGTACATGCAGCTACGTAACTCACCGGCCCGGTATGGCTGGGTCAGCATGGTTTTGCATTGGGGCGTGGCCCTGGTGGTGTTTGGTTTGTTCGCCCTGGGCCTGTGGATGGTCGGACTCGATTACTACAGTGCCTGGCGCAAAGAGGCGCCGGACCTGCACAAGAGCATTGGTATCACGCTGTTTGCCGTGATGCTGGTGCGGATCGTCTGGCGCTTGATCAGCCCGCCGCCACCGCCGCTGGCCAGTTACAGCCGCCTGACCCGCCTCGGCGCGGCGTTTGGCCACATGTTCCTGTACGTCGGCCTGTTTGCGGTAATGATCGCCGGTTACCTGATTTCCACCGCAGACGGTGTCGGTATTCCGGTGTTTGGCCTGTTTGAAATTCCTGCCTTGGTTTCCGGTCTACCGGACCAGGCAGACAACGCGGGTCTGGTGCACTTGTACCTGGCCTGGGTATTGGTGGTCTTCGCCGGTTTGCACGGCGTGGCTGCGTTGAAACACCACTTTATCGATCGTGATGCGACCCTGACGCGAATGCTGGGGCGCAAAGCCTGATGTTCAACCTCGACTCACAAGGAATAGAAAGCATGTTGAAAAAGACACTCGCTGCACTGGCAATCGGTACTGCTTTGCTGTCCGCAGGCCAGGTCATGGCGGCTGACTACAAGATCGACAAAGAAGGCCAGCACGCCTTCATCGACTGGAAAATCAGCCACCTGGGCTACAGCTTCATCCACGGTACCTTCAAGGACTGGGACGGCACGTTCAGCTGGGATTCGGCCAAGCCAGAAGCCAGCAAAATTGCAGTCGACGTGAAAACCGCCAGCCTGTGGTCCAACCACGCTGAGCGTGACAAGCACATCGCCAGCAAAGACTTCCTCGACGTCTCCAAGTTCGCTGACGCCAAGTTCGTGTCCACCGCCGTTAAATCCACCGGCGACAAAACTGCTGACGTGACCGGCGACCTGACCCTGCACGGCGTGACCAAGCCTGTTACTTTCAAGGCCACGTTCAACGGTGAAGGCAAAGACCCATGGGGCGGCGAGCGTGCCGGCTTCAACGCCAAGACCACGCTGAACCTGAACGACTTCGGCATCAAAGGCCCAGGCCCGTCCTCCCAGACCCTGGACCTGGATATCTCGCTGGAAGGCGTGAAGCAGAAGTAATTCTGCGCAGTTAAAAAAACCGGATCTCAGGATCCGGTTTTTTGTGTCTGGAATGCGCTCAGTGTGGGAGGGAGCTTGCTCCCGATGTCATCGGCTCGGTCTGCCGGCTGATACTGATACACAGCTATCGGGTAAGCCTCCTCCCATATTTGTTTTGTTGAGCCCAAAAAAATGCCCCGTCTCGAAAGAGCGGGGCATTTTTTATGCTGTGTAGAAACTCAGCGGTTGCGGGTCAGCAACGCTGGTTTCTCGCCACGAGGACGGCCGGGCAATTGATCCAATTGCTCTGGAGTCGGGAAACGATCGACTTTCGACTCCTTGTGGATAATCTTCGGAGCGGGGCCCCCACGCGGGTTCTGCACGGCTGGCTCGGACGAACGTGATTGGTCGTCACGGGCCGGGCGGCGATTACGCGAGTCTTCGCGACGGGCCTGGCCATCACGCGGTGCACCGTTGCGTGGGCCATTGCGCTTGGCTGGCGGGGTGCCAGTGGTGCCGCCGCTGCTGTTACGCGGACCATTCTGACGGCCGCCCTGTGGCTGACCGCCGCGGGGAGCGCCCGCGCCCTGTGCCGGAGCACCTGGGCGACGGCCACGGCCCTGGGCCGGCTTGGCCTGAGGGACGTAGTCAACGCGGTTACCGAAGTTATCCACATCGTCGTCGAGGAACTCGTCCGGAGCGCGGTCAGCGGCGGCGCGTGGCGGTTGGCTCGGCTGGCGCTGTTCGCGGGCCGGGGTGCCTTCGCGGGGCTTTTGCTCGCGGGCCGGGCGTTCGCCACGGCCGTTGCTGGCGGATTTTTCCTTGCCCTTGTCCTTGCCCTTGTCGCGACGACCGCCGCCACCGCCACCGCCGTTCGGGCCATCGCCCTTCGGACCGCGCGGGTTGCGTGGGTTACGCACATCGGGACGCTCGCGCGCCTCAGGCTTCTCGGCTTCTACGGTGCTGGCATCGAAGCCCATCAGGTCGCCGTCGGCGATTTTCTGCTTGGTCATGCGCTCGATGCTTTTCAGCAGTTTTTCTTCGTCCGGCGCCACCAGGGAGATGGCTTCGCCCGAACGACCGGCACGGCCGGTACGGCCGATACGGTGCACGTAGTCTTCATCGACGTTCGGCAGCTCGAAGTTGACCACGTGTGGCAATTGGTCGATATCCAGGCCGCGGGCGGCGATATCGGTGGCCACCAGGATGCGCACGGTGCCGGCCTTGAAGTCGGCCAGGGCTTTGGTGCGCGCGTTCTGGCTCTTGTTGCCGTGGATGGCGACGGCGGTCAGGCCGTGCTTGTCCAGGTACTCGGCCAGGCGGTTGGCGCCATGCTTGGTGCGGGTGAACACCAGGACCTGTTCCCAGGCGCCAGCGGTGATCAGGTGGGCCAGCAGCGCACGTTTGTGGCTGGCGGGCAGGCGGAACACGCGTTGTTCGATACGCTCAACCGTGGTGTTCGGCGGCGTGACTTCGATGCGCTCCGGGTTGTGCAGCAGCTTGCCGGCCAGGGCGGTGATGTCCTGGGAGAACGTTGCCGAGAACAGCAGGTTCTGACGTTTGGCCGGCAGGCGGGCGAGGACTTTCTTCACGTCATGGACGAAGCCCATGTCGAGCATACGGTCGGCTTCGTCCAGCACGAGGATTTCTACGTGGGACAAATCGACGCTGCCCTGGCCGCACAAGTCGAGCAAACGACCGGGGCACGCCACCAGCACGTCGACACCACGGGACATGGCCTGAACCTGAGGGTTCATGCCGACGCCGCCGAAGATGCAGGCGCTGACGAACTTGAGGTCGCGGGCATACAGCTTGAAGCTGTCATGGACCTGGGCGGCGAGTTCGCGGGTAGGGGTCAGGACCAGTACGCGCGGTTGGCGCGGGCCGTGACGCTGGGATTTGTCCGGGTGACCGTTGGGGAACAACCGCTCCAGGATCGGGAGGGCGAAACCGCCGGTTTTACCAGTACCTGTCTGGGCTGCGACCATCAGGTCGCGACCTTGCAACACGGCGGGAATAGCCCGCTGTTGCACGGGAGTAGGCTCGGTATAGCCCGCTGCCTCGATGGCGCGGACTAAAGCCTCGGAGAGACCGAGGGAAGCAAAGGACATGAGTAATCCTGTTTTAGTTAGGGCTTGGCCCAAAGGGATAATCTTGCCGGGCGTGAATGGCGCTTAGGGGAGCGAAATCCCGTCCGGTCCTGCTGCGTCTGGCGAGCACTCCACCGGCTCGCGCGGGCTGCAAAGCTGCGCTGTAGCGGGGTTGGGTGCCTTTTTCAAGACCTCAGCGGCCGGGCGTAAGCCTGGCGGAAAGGCCGGAGTATAACAGAGCAATCACGGCGCGCTGCTTTCCTGCTGCTCAACGGTGCGTTCTGCGGCTGCAATACCAGGGATTCCGCCGTAGCGTGCGCTCAAGGCGACGTAGCCTGGCTCTTGTTTGAAGCGCTTTAATTCGGCGGCAAAACGCTGCACCAGCAGGTCCATGCCCGCGCCACGGCGTACGGCCAGAAACTGCGGTTGGCGGCTGACCACCAGCGGCGCCTGGCTGACCTTGCCCTCCAGGCCCAATGTCTTGATCAGGTGCTGGCCGACCCGGCGATCGGTGATCAGTAGATCGATACGCCCCAGCAGCAATTTGCCGAAGTTCGCCTCGTGACTGGGCGCGGGTTCGCGGTTGAACAGCGCCGAATCGCTGAATTCAGCGCCGTACAGATAGCCCGGCGAGGTGCCCACTGTCAGCCCGCGCAGGTCACCCAGATGCTGCGCCGGGTGGGGGCGCTCGTTGGCATAGAACAGCACGAAGTCCACGTCCGACAGCGGTTCGCTGGGGTACAGCAACTGGGCGTCGCGCTCCTGGCTGTGGAAAATATCCAACGCGCCGTCGGCGCTGCCTTGATCGAGCATGACCAGGCAGCGTTTCCAAGGCAGAAATTGCCACTGCACCTCAATCCCCAGGCGCTGGAACACGATAACGGTGGTTTCATAGTCCAGCCCGTACATGGCGCCCTGGTCTTCATACACATAAGGCGCCCACGGCTCGGTGACAATGCGCAGCTTCTCGCCATAAGCGGCCAGGCTCAGGCAAGTGAAAAGCGCAGCGGTCAACAACTTGAGAAGGGCGTGCATGCCCTGAGGTTACGATGCCATCGCGTTAAAGAGAAGCTCTGGCATGGGGGTTGGGTTTACAGCGGGTGGATCGAGTAGGAGCACACACCCTTCAAAAAAAGGCCCCCGTAGTACGGAGGCCTATTTGCTGCTTGGAATGACTTCAGCGTGGCAGCTTCAGGTTATTCCAGATGGCGAGGCTGGGTTCAGCCTGGTTAAGGGTATAGAAGTGCAACCCTGGTGCGCCGCCTTGTAACAAGCGTTCGCACATTTCGGTAATAACGTGCTCACCGAACGCCTGGATGCTCTTGACGTCGTCGCCATAGGCTTCAAGTTGCTTGCGAACCCAGCGTGGGATCTCTGCGCCGCAAGCGTCGGAGAAACGCGCCAATTTGCTGTAGTTAGTGATCGGCATGATGCCCGGCACGATTGGGATATCTACACCCAGAGCCCGTACACGCTCGACAAAGTAGAAGTAGCTGTCAGCGTTGAAGAAGTACTGGGTGATCGCGCTGTTGGCGCCGGAGTTCGCCTTACGCACGAAATTCTGCAAATCGTCTTCGAAATTGCGTGCTTGTGGATGCATCTCCGGGTAAGCAGCTACTTCGATATGGAAGTGATCACCGCTTTCTTCACGGATGAAACTCACCAAGTCATTGGCGTGGCGCAGCTCACCGCTGGCCATGCCCATACCGGACGGCAAATCGCCACGCAGGGCGACGATGCGCTTGATCCCGGCGTCTTTGTACTGGGTCAGCAGGCCGCGCAGGTCGGCCTTGCTGTCGCCCACGCACGACAAGTGCGGTGCGGCGGGAATATTGACCTGGCTTTCCAGCTGCAACACGGTGTTGATCGTGCGGTCGCGGGTCGAGCCGCCGGCACCGTAGGTGCAGGAGAAAAAGTCGGGTTGGTAGCTGGCCAATTGCGCGGCAGTGGCCATCAGTTTTTCATGCCCAGCATCGGTCTTGGTCGGGAAGAACTCGAAGCTGTAGCGACGGTCTTGGGACATGGAGGGGGTCTCCAGCTGCAAGTTGCGAGCTTCAAGTTGCAAGAGGGCGGTGCGCCTGTCTTGCAGCATGAAGCTCTCAACCCACAACTGCTTAAAGAGCAAGGAAGTAGCAAGCCTTCACACAAACGCTTTTACTTGCCGCTTGTAGCTGAAAGCTTGCCGCTGCTGTCAGTACCTATACGCGTGCGGCTTGAACGGACCTTCGACAGTCACGCCGATGTAATCGGCTTGGGTCTTGGTCAGCTTGGTCACCACGCCGCCGAAGCCGCGAACCATTTCCAGGGCCACTTCTTCGTCGAGTTTCTTAGGCAGTACTTCCACGGTCAGGCGCTCGGCTTTCTGGGCAGGCGACAGATCGGCGTACTTTTGTTCAAACAGGAAGATCTGTGCCAGCACCTGGTTGGCGAAGGAGCCGTCCATGATGCGGCTTGGGTGGCCGGTGGCGTTGCCCAGGTTAACCAGGCGGCCTTCGGCCAGCAGGATCAGGTAATCGTCATTCTGTGGATCGAAATCCCCAGCGCCGGTACGGTGAACCTTGTGCACTTGAGGTTTTACTTCTTCCCACGCCCAGTTCTTGCGCATGAAAGCGGTGTCGATCTCGTTGTCGAAGTGACCGATGTTGCACACCACGGCGCGCTTTTTCAGGGCCTTGAGCATGTTGGCATCGCAGACATTCACGTTACCGGTGGTGGTGACGATCAGGTCGATCTTGCCCAGCAGGGCTTTGTCGATGCTGGCTTCGCTGCCGTCGTTGACGCCGTCGATGAATGGCGAAACCACTTCGAAACCGTCCATGCAGGCCTGCATGGCGCAGATCGGGTCGACTTCGGACACTTTAACGATCATGCCTTCCTGACGCAGGGACTGGGACGAACCCTTGCCCACGTCACCGTAGCCGATCACCAGGGCTTGCTTGCCCGACAGCAGGTGGTCGGTGCCGCGCTTGATGGCGTCGTTGAGGCTGTGACGGCAGCCGTACTTGTTGTCGTTCTTGCTCTTGGTCACCGAGTCGTTGACGTTGATGGCCGGGATTTTCAGCTCGCCCTTGGCCAGCATGTCCAGCAGGCGGTGTACGCCGGTGGTGGTTTCTTCGGTCACGCCATGGACGCGATCGAGGATCTGCGGGTATTTCTTGTGCAGCAGCTCGGTCAGGTCGCCGCCGTCGTCAAGGATCATGTTGGCATCCCAAGGTGCGCCATCCTTGAGGATGGTTTGCTCCAGGCACCACTCGTATTCCTCTTCGGTCTCGCCTTTCCAGGCGAACACCGGAATACCGGCAGCAGCGATAGCAGCGGCGGCCTGGTCTTGAGTCGAGAAGATGTTGCAGGACGACCAACGCACTTCGGCACCCAGGGCAACCAGGGTTTCGATCAGCACGGCGGTCTGAATGGTCATGTGGATGCAGCCGAGAATCTTCGCGCCTTTGAGCGGTTGCTCGGCGGCGTACTTGCGACGCAGGCCCATCAGGGCAGGCATTTCGGATTCGGCGATAAAGGTTTCGCGACGGCCCCAGGCAGCGAGGGACATATCGGCGACTTTGTAGTCGGTGAAATCTGCAGGCGTGTTGACAGCGCTCATGAAGAGCCTCCATTCGTAGTGTGCGAATGGGCGCCGTTGTGCGTTTAGTATCAGGCCAGGGCAACCAGGCCGGACAACGCCCCATCCGAGCCTGACAGGTTGAACCTGCTGCAGCGCCCCTCGGACAGGTGGCGGGAAAACGGCAGTAGCCGTTCGGAATCGGGGGCGATTATAGCTTTCTTTGGTTGGCTGGTGGCAAGCGACAAGCTACAAGCGGCAAGTAAGAGCGAATCGGCTTTTAACTTGCAGCTTGTCGCTTAAAACTTGAAGCTGGCGTCTCTCAAACACCTCGGAGTCCGCCCCCATGAACTTCCACACCCGCAAATGGGTAAAGCCTGAAGACCTCAACCCCAATGGCACACTGTTCGGTGGCAGCCTGCTGCGCTGGATCGACGAAGAGGCCGCGATCTATGCGATTGTCCAGTTGGGTAACCAGCGGGTCGTCACCAAGTACATCTCCGAAATCAACTTTGTCAGCGCCTCGCGCCAGGGCGACATCATTGAGTTGGGTATCACCGCCACTGAATTCGGTCGCACCTCGATTACCCTGACCTGTGAAGTGCGCAACAAGATCACCCGCAAAAGCATCCTCACCGTGGAAAAAATGGTATTCGTCAACCTGGGCGAAGACGGGTTGCCGGCGCCCCATGGACGGACCGAGATCAAGTACGTGAAGGATCAGTTCAAGGACGACACGCTTCCCCAGTAACGCCTTGGCAGCCATCAGTTAGGTTACTGAATTATTCCGTATGGACCTTTCTGCGGACTCTGCTCACTCAGGGTTACAACTGAAGTGAAAGGAGTCCGTATATGAAAGTGTCCAGCTCGGCCGTCCAGCATCAAGCAACATGGCCCGCAAACTTGGTTCGGCATGCTGATGTGCCGTTAGTCGAGGGGGCAGGTCCGCGCAAGCTGGATATCTATCGCGATGCCAGCGGGCGGGTGGATGTGTTTTTATCGCCCGCTGCACCTGAGCATCTTGTACTCAGCGGCGGCGGCGCCAAAGGCGTTGCCTTCTCGGGCATGATGCGGGCGCTTGAAGACACTGGGAAGCTGCAAGATATCAGGGTGGTTTCCGGCTCTTCAGCCGGGGCGATTTCCGGCGTGCTGATTGCCAGTGGATTGGGAGGCGATGCGTTCGACTTACTACTGGACCGTATCGACTTGCCCAGCCTGCTCAACAGTCAGGACCCTGTAACGGCTTGGTTGCAAAACGCCAGTTCTGCACTGGGCAATGTTACTCGTCACTTGCCGGGCGGCGGCATTTCCCAATTGCTCTTGACTCTGATACCGCGTCTGCAGACTGAGGCGCCTGCATTGCAAGCGATGTTGCGCGACCAGGCACGCCAATCGATTCTCACCCATGTTGCCGACACGCCCAGGTCTACCCGGCCTGCCGAACTGATGAAGATTGCCGACCGGCTGAGCGCTGGAAGCGACCCTACGTTCGCCGACCTCGCCACCTTGAGTCGCCATATCCCTGCTATCAAGCAACTCAATATCACCGGTACCGGCATGTTCGACGGCCGCCCTCAATTGGTGGTGTTCAACGCCGATTTGACCCCGGACATGGATATCGCTCGCGCCGCACATATCTCAGGGGCATTGCCTGTGCTGTTCAAGAGCCCGCTTGAGCAGGGGCATGCGTTCCAGGCAGCCACTGACGTCAGCGCTTTTCAGGACGGCGGACTGCTGGTCAACGTCCCGGCACCGGGTGTGATTGAGCGTTCGTTTCCAGAAAGCCCTCTGAGCAAAGACAGGTCGCTGATTGTTCAATTCGAATCCGAACAACCGGCGGAGCCAACGAGGGCCGGCGGACTTTTCAGTCATCTGGTCGATACCTTCACCGGAACCTCACACACGGCTGCTGACGCCTATCAAAATGACCGGCTCATTGCGCTTGCCGATCAGACGGTGACATTACCCATGAATACCGTCGAAGGTGACTTTCGTGGCATGCACGGTACTGTCAATTTCACCATGACGCCTGCACAGAAAGACCACCTGCAGGACCAAGCGTACCAAACAGTGGCGGCCCACCTCGAAAAGCGCGCTACGATCCGTGAGCATCACCACTTCGCCACGTTGGAACAGGCGGTTCTGGCGATGGATGATGAAATGCTGGCCAGTGTGCAAGACTCGCTCAAGAACGAGCCTGCGGCCATGGATGTCGTGCGTTTTCGCAAGGAGGCGCAGCAGGCGCTGCACCAACTGGACAGTGCGATTTGCGAGGCTAATCAATCGAGCAATACCCTGACGCTCACACCGAAATTGGCTAGCGCTGTGCGCAACCTGGATGCACTTGCCTGTCGTCCGGAGCATGTTGAATGGTTGTCACGGCACCTTAACGTGTCGGGGCAGCACAATTTTCAGCAGCTTTTGCAAGTGTGTGCCAAGGGAGGATGGGATGACGCACCTCTGTCCAAGGTCATGAGAGCGGCGGTTATAGAAATGGGCAAGCGCGATATCGCGGTGAAGGCCGAGCGCTTCATCCGAGAAGTCATTTATCCCTCGCAATACCGCCTGGGCCAGCCAGATAGCAATGTCAACCTGTTGCAGCAAGCGGCCCGCGAATTGGCCAAGGCAACCACGCCAGCCGAGTTCAACCAAGTGCTCGACGGCATCATTGGCAATTACAGGGCGCGCAACAAACCTTGGCGTGAGCCGAGCAGCGCCACGACGGTAGAGATGGCCAAAGCCTGGCGTATACCGGTTTAGTTGCCTGGCCACTGAACAGCCACTGTCACGGCGTGTCGTAGCTACAGGCATCCCTTGGACTCTGGTAAATCATGGCCACACACGAAGACGGAAAAACTCCGAACCTGTCGCAGGAAGAGCAGCAGGATGTCGACGAGAACCAACCACCCCGCGCGGCGGTGCTGCACGAAATCATCCGCACCCAAGGCGATCAGGAACTGGAGCGCAGCGTCGCCGCCCTATGGTGGTCGGCGCTGGCCGCCGGCCTGACCATGGGGTTGTCGTTGATGGCCATGGGATTGCTCAATTCGCGCCTGCCCGACGGTGAGGCGTTCAAGGTCATCGCCAGCTTCGGCTACTGTGCAGGTTTCCTCGCAGTGATCCTGGCGCGCCAGCAACTGTTTACGGAAAACACCCTGACCGCCGTATTGCCGGTGATGAGCAAGCCGACTTTGGCCAATGCCGGGCGCTTGTTGCGGCTGTGGTCGGTGGTGTTGGTGGGTAACCTGTGCGGCACCTTACTGGTGGCCTACGTGATGCTGCACTTGCCGATTTTCGACACCAAGACCGATCAGGCCTTTCTGGAGATCGGGCGCAAGGTCATGGAAAACGACGCCGGCCAGATGTTCGCCAAGGGCATCATCTCGGGCTGGATGATTGCCACCATGGTGTGGATGATCCCGTCAATGGAAAGCGCCAAGATGTGGATCATCATTGTGATCACCTACCTGATGGCCCTGGGGGATTTCACGCACATCGTGGTGGGCTCGGCAGAGGTTTCGTACCTAGTGTTTGCCGGCGAACTGTCGTGGCATGACTTCTGGCTAGTGTTTGCCGGCCCAACCCTGGCCGGCAATATCATCGGTGGCAGCTTTATCTTCGCATTGATCAGCCATGCGCAGATTCGCAGCGAGAGCAGCCTGCCAAACAAAAAAGCTGCGGACCCGCGACATCCGCAGCGTATCGACAAAAATCAGTGAACCTCGGGCAATCGCGCGATAGAACCTTTCGGTGTGCCATGGCTCATAGCGGATACGTGCGGTTTTGCGTATGTAGTGCTAGAACTCTAATCGCTGCATAAAACGACAAAAGGAATAAGTCATGACAGTCGCTTTCTGGTGTGTGTTGATCGCCATTTTTTTGCCGTACTTGTGCACGGGGGTGGCCAAGTTCAGTGGGGGCAAATTCGGGTTGCGCCACAACCATGACCCGCGGGCTTTTCTGGAGGGCCTGGACGGTGTGGCCAAGCGTGCCCACAGCGCGCAGCTCAACGGTTTTGAGGTCACCCCGGCATTCGCGGCGGCGGTGATTATCGCCCATCTGGCGGGTACGGCCGAATTGGTGACCATTAACGTGCTGGCGGTGCTGTTTATCACCAGCCGTCTGCTGTACATCATTTGCTACCTGGCGGACTGGGCGATCCTGCGTTCGCTGGTGTGGGCGGTGGGGATGGCGTTGATCGCGAGTTTCTTCTTCGTCTCGATCTGAGGCGCGGCGCCACTGCCCAATGTGGGAGAGGTGTGTTCCCTCCCTCATTGGGCTTTCAGCGTTGGTCAGGTGCCGGTGGGCGCGTCCGGCACTTGCGGCAACGTTGCGCCCTTGGGCCATAGCATCCAGATCTGGCCCTGCTGTTTCATATTCCCCGCTAACTCACCCGCCGCATCGCCGGTGCCCCAAAACAGGTCCGCACGCACTTCGCCAGTGATGGCGCCACCGGTGTCCTGGGCGGCGACCGGGCGGGCAATCGGCGAACCGTCTGGCTTGGTGGTCGACAGCCACAACAGGCTGCCCAACGGAATCACCTTACGATCCACCGCCACGCTGTAGCCGGCGGTCAGCGGCACATTCAGCGAGCCCCGTGGGCCTTCGTTGCTGTCGGGGCGGGCGCTGAAGAACACATAGCTGGGGTTGCTTGCCAGCAGTTCCGGAATGCGTTGCGGGTGAGCCTTGGCCCAGGCGCTGATGGCACCCATGCTGACCTCTTCTTTCTTCAGTTCACCCTGTTCCACCAGCCAGCGGCCGATAGGGCGGTAGGGGTAGCCGTTCTGGTCGCCGTAACCCACGCGCAATTGGCGCCCGCCTTTGAGTTGGATGCGCCCCGAACCCTGGATCTGTAGGAATTGCAGGTCCATCGGGTCGGTAAGCCAGGCGATCGGCTTGGCGCTGGAGCCCTGGCCGTTGATCACACTGGCATCGTCATACGGTTTGAGCACGCGGCCTTCCAGGCGACCACGCAGGCGCTTGCCTTTGAGTTCGGGGTAAATGCTCTCCAGATTGACGATGATCAGATCATCCGGCACCCCGTAGACCGGCACGTGAGCAGTGGCGGTCTTGGTCAGGCTGCCGGGGTAGACCGGCTCGTAATAGCCGGTGATCAAGCCGTTGGGCGTGTTGTCCGCCGAGCGCAGGCCGAAAACGTCCAGGCGCTCCTTGAGAAAACCGCGCACTGCTGGCGCATCGGCCGGGACCGTAGCCGCTGCGGCGCAGGTCGCGCCCCAGACCGGGTCGGCCTTGAGGCGTTGGCAGGCGCTACGCCAGGCTTCGAAACCGGCCATTAAGTCGTTGTCGGACACCACCGGCAAGGCTTCCCACGGAGTATTCACGTAGGTGGCGACGGCGTGAGGTTTGACGGTTTCATCTTTGCCGACTTCTTTGCCTGTGTCCTTGCCAGCGTCGCAGCCGGCCAGCAGCGCGATGAGTAGAGCCCACGCCAGACGGCGGCTCCAGGGTTTCAATGTGATAGTCATCCAAGCAATTCCTGAAGCGATCACCCACGCCGAAGCGGCGCTGGGCAACCCTTATTATTAATAGGGCTATTGGTCTTTGCGGACGGGGCGAGGATACTGGCCGCCGTTTCCGTGACCTTGAAGCCATCATGACTTTTAAAAGACTGACTGTTGTATTGCTGGCCTGCCTGACTTTGTCCGCCTGTGGCGGAGTGGATCCGAATTCGCCTCTGGGTCAGCGCAAGGCGATCTTCAAACAGATGCTCAAGACCAGCGAAGACCTGGGCGGCATGTTGCGTGGGCGTATCCCGTTCGATGGCGCGAAGTTCGCCGAAGGCGCGGCCAAACTCGATACGTTGGCCCACGAACCGTGGCAGCACTTTCCGAGCGTGCGTGAAGAAGATCACACCAGCGCCAAGGACGACGTGTGGCAAAAGCAGGCGCAGTTCCAGCAACTGGCGCGCGACCTGGAAGCGGCCACCGGTGAATTGGTGATCGCCAGCCAGGTTCAGCCTTACAAGGCCAACAACCTCGGGCCTGCGGTGCAGAAAGTCGAAGATGCCTGCAGTGCCTGCCATAAACAGTTCCGGGACCATTGATCGGTATTACTGGTCGAGTTCTTCCACTGCGTTCTGCAACTCTTTGCGTGACTCGGCCAGCTTGTCTTTGCGCTTGTTGATCTTGTCTGGGTCGCCCTTTTTCATGGCCTTGTCGAGGTCGGCCTGACGACGGCTGACTTCATGCTTGGCGTCGAGCACCTTGTTCTCCCGCTCTTTTTTCAGGGTGGCGTCGTTGCAATGGGCGGTGACTTCGCTCAGGGCTTTTTCCAGGCCGGCTTGCTGTTCGCTGTTGCCGTGGGCCTTGGCTTGCTCGATCTGGGTGCTGATGGCTTGGCGCTTGGCGGCGCAGCCGGTGAGGGGTTCTGCATCATCGGCCGCCAGCAACGGCGTGGTCATCAGGCTTGCGACAATCGATAAGGCAAATGGGGCTAAACATTTCATAGGGAACTCCTGGATCGCAAATGGCAGGATGAATTCTGCCGACTGTTAAAGCGGTGTCTGGCGGGTTCAGAACCCGTCTATCCCGGCCGCATGTAGTGTTTCCGCCAAGACCCGCACCTGCGGGTCGTGAAAAAAAGCGCTCAATTGCGCCGCTCGACCCGGCCCGATGCCATCTTCGGCCATCCAGGCTTGGGTGTCGCGGGCGACCAGCGTGTGCCAGTCACCCTTGAGGTTGTTGCGTGCCACAGGCGGGACGCCCAAGGCTTTGAGCCATTGCGCAAAGGGCCGTTGTCGAGCGCGGTGGAGGCTGTCGAGCACCCGCGTGCGACTTTGCTCACCAAAGCCATCAATGTTAGCAAGCTGCGCCGCATCCAGGGTTAACCAATCGAGAAAGCCTGCGATTAGACCGGCCTGGATCAATACGTTCCAGGTCTCGCGGCCCATATGAGGTAGCGCCAGGCCCTGGTTGCCGCTGAGCCAGGTCAGGCGCGCGAGCAATTGCTCTTCGCAGCCTGGGTCCAGTTGCCAGCAACTCAAAGCGTGAAAGTCCTTTGGATTGGGGACGGCCAAGGCGACTCGGTTGGGGTTGCGCAGGATGACTTGGTCCAACCGCGGAATGATCTGGCCCGCAAGGGTGATGGACACTTGGTCGCCGGGACGAATATCCAAGGTTTGCCAGCGCTTCAGGGAGCCAGCGCTGACCCGTTTGATCTGCCGGTCGTCCAGCCGCACCGGTTCCAACTCCAAGAGGGGAGTGATCCGCCCGGTGCGACCGATCTTGAACCGCACTTGGCGCACCAGGGCCAGCGCCTTGGTGGCCGGATATTTCCAGGCTACGGCCCAGTAAGGCGTGCTGACTTGCCAGCGTTCGGCGGGCGCGCGCGATGCCTGATGCAACACGACTCCATCACTGGCAAAGGGCAGCGCATGGTTATACCAATAGGTGCGCCAGTGCGCGGCTTCGTCGAGGCTCTGGACGGGGTGACTGTAGCGCTGGCTGTCTGTGAAGCCCCAGCGCGCCAGGGTCGCCAGACGCTCGCTGAACCCAGAAGGGGTATCGGGCCAGGCCCAGACGAACAGGCCAATACCGGCAGCGTCGGCGTCGCTCAACTGGCGGCGGTTCATCAGCCCGGCCACCTTGCTGCGAGCATTGAGCCCGCCCTGTAGCGATTGCACATGGGCATCCAGGCGCCAATAGAGTTCACCTTGCAACACCAGGTCGATGGGGTCTGGCAACTGCTGGACAATTCCGGGAATCTTGCGCGCAGACGCCGACCAGTCCTGGCCAAGCACTCCATCGCCACGGCTGATCACCTGCGCCAGCCGACCTTTGCGATAAACCAGGGTCACCGCGACGCCATCTACCTTGGGTTGAACCCACACGTCCTGCCGCGTCGCCAGCCAGGCCCCGACTGCTTGTTCGTCCAAGAGTTTTTCCAGGCCGGTGTGAGCGACCGGGTGGCGCAAGGTGCCGCGTGAACTGGCCAGCGGCCGGTCGGGTGGAGCAGTGGGGGAAGGGAAGCATTGGCGCCAATGAGCCAGACGTTGGCGGGCTTGATCGTAGAGCTCGTCGCTGACGGGAGATTGGCCGAGGCGGTGGTAACGGTCGTCCCACACGCGTACCTGTTCGGCCAGGGCATCGACCTGATGACGGGCTTCGTCGGGGCAGCTCTCGGCCAAGGCCCCAAAGGTTAACGCGCTGAGTAAAAGAGCAATCAAAAAACGCATTGTGAGCATCCTTGCTCGGAAGGGGCGCCTAGCCTAAATGATCGGTTTGCCCACAAAAAAGCCCCGACAGTGCGGGGCTTTTTACCGGGTGTTTCTGTTTACTTGAACAGACCGCCCAGGGCTTTCACTGCATCGTTCTTATCCGCTTTGGCCGCCTGGTTTTGCTGCTTGGCGTCGGCCTTGGCCTGGGACTCAGCCAATTTGTTGCAACCTTTGTTGACCTGTTCCAGCGCGGCTTCAAACGCACGCACTTTCAACACGTCGTTCTGGGCGTTGGCCGCATCGATCTTGGCCTGCAGGTCGTTGGCTTGCTTCTGGCAGTCGCCGGCATTGCCGCCACCTGTATGTGCGCCCAGGACGCTGCTCAGTGCGCTCAGATCGGCGGTGTGGGCCGGCAGGGCGAACAAGCTGAGCAGAAGGGCGGCGGGGGCGAGCGTGGAGATGCGCATGAAAAACCTCAATGTTCGATTGCCGCGCCGGGTGATCCCGGACTGGCGCAAGGCAATATCCAAATAGGGTGGGTGCCCGAGAGGGCGCGGATTCTAGAGAGCCATTATTTTGCCTGCAAGGTTGGGAGCCAAAAAATGTGAACGCCCGCCCGATTCATCGGGCAATAAAAAGCCCTGCCGGGCGGACCGGGCAGGGCTGTTTGAGTAGCGCGACTGTTACAGGCCGGCGGCGGTACGCAGGTCGTTGGCGCGGTCGGTTTTTTCCCAGGTGAAGGTGGTGAAGGTGTCATCGCCGACAGTCTTCTGCTCAGGCGTACGACCGAAGTGGCCGTAGGCTGCGGTCTCCTGGTACATCGGGTGCAGCAGGTCAAGCATGGTGGTGATCGCGTAGGGGCGCAGGTCGAAGACTTCACGCACCAGTTTGACGATCTTGTCATCGCTGATCTTGCCGGTGCCGAAGGTATTCAGCGAGATCGACGTAGGCTGAGCCACGCCGATAGCGTAGGAAACCTGAATTTCGCAACGTTCGGCCAGGCCGGCGGCCACGATGTTCTTGGCTACGTAACGACCGGCGTAGGCGGCCGAACGGTCCACTTTGGACGGGTCTTTGCCGGAGAACGCACCACCGCCGTGGCGGGCCATGCCGCCGTAGCTGTCGACGATGATCTTGCGACCGGTCAGGCCGCAGTCGCCCACTGGGCCGCCGATGATGAACTGGCCAGTCGGGTTGATATGGAACTGGGTGTCCTTGCTCAGCAGTTCGGCCGGCAGTACGTGTTTGACGATCAGTTCCATCACGCCTTCGCGCAGGTCGGCGTAGGACACATCCGGGTTGTGCTGAGTCGACAGCACCACCGCGTCGATGCCGACGACTTTGCCGCCTTCGTAACGGCAGGTTACCTGGGACTTGGCGTCCGGACGCAGCCACGGCAGCAGGCCGGATTTACGGGCTTCGGCCTGGCGCTTGACCAACTGGTGGGAGAAGGTGATCGGGGCCGGCATCAGCACGTCGGTTTCGTTGCTGGCGTAGCCGAACATCAGGCCCTGGTCGCCTGCGCCTTGGTCTTCCGGTTTGGCGCGGTCGACACCCTGGTTGATGTCGGGCGACTGCTTGCCAATGATGTTCATCACGCCGCAGGTGGCGCCGTCGAAGCCGACGTCGGAGCTGTTGTAGCCGATGTCGGTGATCACGTCGCGGACCAGTTGCTCCAGGTCGACCCAGGCGGAGGTGGTCACTTCGCCGGCGATGATCGCTACACCGGTTTTCACCAGGGTCTCGCACGCCACGCGGGCGAACTTGTCTTCAGCGATGATGGCGTCCAGCACCGCATCAGAAATCTGGTCGGCGATTTTGTCCGGATGCCCTTCAGACACGGACTCGGAGGTGAAAAGGGAGTATTCGCTCATCTCGATGTTTTCCTGATATTTACCGATGGTGAGTGTCGCCAGCCGGTCGCTGAAAGTGGCGGACCTGGATCTGGAAACCATTACGTAAACCTACATAGAGGCTTTCCCCGGGAACGAGTCCCGCAGCGGTGGCCCAACGGGCCAGATCGTCCTGTTCAAAACCCAACCAGAGATCACCGCAGGCCTCCCTGGCCCAACTCTGGTTGTGGCTGCATAAATCCGTCACCAGCAGGCTGCCGCCGGGGTGCAGTAACCCGGCCATTTGCTTGAGGGCGTCGGCGGGGGCGGCGAAATGGTGCAAGACCATGTTCAGCACCACGCAGTCGGCCCGCAGGCTGCTGTCTTTCAAGGCGTCGGCCAACTGCAGGTTGACGTTGCCCAAGGCTTCTCGCTCGCAGAGCTGGCGCGCCAGCTCCAGCATTGCCGGGCTGTTGTCCAGCGCCGTGACTTGCTGAAAGCGGCGTGCCAGCTCCGGCAGAAAACCGCCGTCGCCGGGGCCGACTTCCAGTGCCGTGGCCTCTTCACTGAAGCTCAGCTTGTCCAACAACGCCAGCACGCTGTCACGGTACTGCGGTAAACCGGCAATCAAATCCTGCTGGGCGCGAAACTTCTCGGCGACCCGTGCGAAAAAGTCCTGACTGGCCGCGGCACGTTGCCCGTGGACCTGGCCGATACGTGCCTGGACATCGTTCGGCAGGCTCAGGTTGTCCACTTCCTCCAGCAGGGCGGCGTGCAGCTTGCCGCCGAGCAGGTCGGTGTGGGGCAGGGCGCGGCGGTAAAAAATCGCATTGCCTTCGCGGCGGGTGGCGACCAATTCGGCCTGGGACAGCACCTTTAAGTGATGGCTCATGCCTGATTGGCCGATGGCGAAAATCTGCGCCAGCTCCAGCACCCCGAAAGAATCGTTGGTCAGGGCCCGTAAAACGTTCAGGCGCAAGGGGTCGCCGGCGGCTTTGCACAAAGCGGCCAGCTCTTCACCATCGTCGGGACGCAGGGAGGGCACAGATAGGTTCATAAGGCCAGCAGTCTAGTGGTGGGGCAGGGCGCTCGCAAGGTCAATATCAAAAAGTTTTGATATTGATCGATAAGTGGCGGTTATAAGCAGTCGCTATAACCTTTAGACGAACACGTGAAAGGTTTGCGCAGACGATTACCGCGCAAACCACAGGAAAAACCGCCTCAAGTGACTATCTGTCATTGCCCGCAGGCGGTGGCTGAGGGAAAATGCCGGTCCTTTTTTCCGTTTCTTTCTATATCCGCAGGAGAACAGCGATGCCCAGCCGTCGTGAGCGTGCCAACGCCATTCGTGCCCTCAGCATGGATGCCGTGCAAAAAGCCAACAGCGGCCATCCCGGTGCCCCGATGGGCATGGCGGATATCGCCGAAGTGCTTTGGCGTGACTACCTGAAACACAACCCGAGCAACCCATCGTTCGCCGACCGTGACCGCTTCGTGCTGTCCAACGGCCATGGCTCGATGCTGATCTATTCGCTGCTGCACCTGACCGGCTACGACGTCACCATCGACGACCTCAAAAGCTTCCGCCAGCTGCACAGCCGCACGCCGGGCCACCCGGAATTCGGCTACACCCCAGGCGTCGAGACCACCACCGGGCCGCTGGGCCAAGGCCTGGCCAACGCCGTGGGTTTCGCCCTGGCTGAAAAAGTGCTGGGCGCGCAGTTCAACCGCCCTGGCCACGACATCGTCGATCACCACACCTATGTGTTCCTGGGTGATGGCTGCATGATGGAAGGCATTTCCCACGAAGTCGCGTCCCTGGCCGGCACCCTGGGCCTGGGCAAGCTGATCGCCTTCTACGATGACAACGGCATCTCCATCGACGGCGAAGTCGAAGGCTGGTTCACCGATGACACCCCGAAGCGTTTCGAAGCCTACAACTGGCAGGTGATCCGCAACGTCGACGGTCACGACCCGGAAGAAATCAAAACCGCGATCGACACCGCCCGCAAGAGCGCGCAGCCGACCCTCATCTGCTGCAAGACCACCATCGGTTTCGGCTCGCCGAACAAGCAAGGCAAGGAAGACTGCCACGGCGCTCCACTGGGTGACGCGGAAATCGCCCTGACCCGCGAAGCGCTGAAGTGGAACCACGGCCCGTTCGAAATCCCGGCTGACATCTACGCCGAATGGGATGCCAAGGAAAAAGGCCTGGCCACCGAAGCCGAGTGGGACCAGCGCTTCGCTGCCTACTCCGCCGAATTCCCGGAACTGGCCAACGAGCTGGTCCGACGCCTGGCCGGTGATCTGCCTGCTGACTTCTCGGAGAAAGCCTCGGCCTACATCGCCGAAGTTGCGGCCAAGGGCGAGACCATCGCCAGCCGTAAAGCCAGCCAGAACACCCTGAACGCCTTTGGCCCGCTGCTGCCTGAGTTCCTCGGTGGTTCGGCCGACCTGGCCGGGTCCAACCTGACCCTGTGGAAAGGCTGCAAAGGTGTCACGGCCGAAGACGCCAGCGGCAACTACATGTACTACGGCGTGCGCGAGTTCGGCATGAGCGCCATCATGAACGGCGTGTCCTTGCACGGTGGTCTGGTGCCTTACGGCGCAACCTTCCTGATGTTCATGGAATACGCCCGCAACGCCGTGCGCATGGCCGCGCTGATGAAGAAGCGCGTCATCCATGTGTACACCCACGACTCCATCGGTCTGGGCGAAGACGGCCCGACGCACCAGCCGGTCGAACAACTGACCAGCCTGCGTACCACGCCGAACCTGGATTGCTGGCGCCCAGCCGACGCGGTGGAATCCGCCGTGGCCTGGAAGCACGCCATCGAGCGTAAAGACGGTCCTACGGCGCTGATCTTCTCCCGTCAGAACCTGCAGCACCAGGCGCGCACCGACGCGCAGATCGCCGACATCAGCCGTGGCGGTTACGTGCTCAAGGACTGCGTGGGCGAGCCGGAGCTGATTCTGATCTCCACCGGTTCTGAAGTGGGCCTGGCGGTTCAGGCTTACGACAAGCTGACTGAGCAGGGCCGCAACGTGCGCGTTGTATCCATGCCGTGCACCAGCGTGTTCGAAGCCCAGGACGCCGGCTACAAGCAATCGGTGCTGCCGTTGCAGGTCAGCGCGCGTATCGCCATCGAGGCGGCACACGCCGACTACTGGTACAAATACGTGGGCCTGGAAGGCCGCGTGATCGGCATGACCACCTACGGTGAGTCGGCGCCGGCGCCAGCCTTGTTCGAAGAGTTTGGCTTCACCCTGGAAAACATCCTGGGTCAGGCTGAAGAGCTGCTGGAAGACTAAGTCAGTCTGCGTTGTCTGTACTGGCGCTATCGCGGGCAAGCCCGCTCCTACATTGGATCGCGATCTGAAGGTGGGAGCGGGCTTGCCCGCGATGGCGTCGGAACATTCAACACTGAGCGAACTATAGATCGAGAGCCCCATGCCCCAAACGCGTCCCTACAAAGTTGCACTCAACGGCTACGGCCGCATTGGTCGTTGCGTCTTGCGTGCTCTGTTCGAGCGAGGGGCGGCAGCCGGGTTCGAGATTGTTGCCATCAATGATCTGGCGGACATGGCCAGCATCGAATACCTGACACGCTTTGACTCCACCCATGGCCGATTCCCCGGCGAAGTGCGGGTCGACGGCGATTGTCTGCATATCAATGGCAACTGCGTGAAAGTCCTGCGCAGTGCCTCCCCCGAGGGCATCGACTGGGCGGCGCTGGACGTCGACCTGGTGTTGGAATGCTCCGGTGCCTATAACACCCGCGCCGATGGCCAGCGGTTTCTCGATGCCGGCGCGCCGCGTGTGCTGTTTTCCCAGCCGATGGCCAGCGAGGCGGATGTCGACGCCACCATCGTCTATGGCATCAACCAGGATTGCCTGACTGGCGATGAGCGGTTGGTGTCCAATGCGTCCTGTACCACCAACTGCAGCGTGCCGTTGTTGCGCCTGCTGGATCAGGCGATCGGCCTGGATTATGTGTCGATCACCACGATCCACTCGGCCATGAACGACCAGCCGGTGATCGACGCTTACCACCACGAAGACCTGCGCCGCACGCGGTCGGCGTTCCAGTCAGTGATTCCGGTGTCTACCGGCCTGGCGCGCGGCATCGAACGCTTGCTGCCGGAACTTGCCGGGCGAATCCAGGCCAAAGCCGTACGTGTGCCGACGGTGAACGTGTCTTGCCTGGATATCACCATGCAAACCGTCAGCGACACCGATGCCGTGGAGGTCAACCGGATCCTGCGCGAGGCCGCCACCGGCGGTCCGCTCAAAGGTTTGCTGGCCTACACCGAGTTGCCCCACGCCAGTTGCGATTTCAACCATGACCCGCATTCGGCGATTGTCGATGCCAGCCAGACCCGCGTTTCCGGCCCGAGGCTGGTGAACATCTTGGCCTGGTTCGATAACGAATGGGGTTTTGCCAATCGAATGCTGGATGTTGCGGAACATTATCTGCACATCGCCTCTAAACAACCTCAACAGTAATTCAGGAACTGCGACCCATGACCGTGTTGAAGATGACCGACCTCGATCTGCAAGGTAAGCGCGTACTGATTCGCGAAGACCTCAACGTCCCAGTCAAAGACGGTGTTGTCACTAGCGATGCGCGAATCCTGGCCTCGCTGCCGACCATCAAGCTGGCCCTGGAAAAAGGCGCGGCCGTGATGGTCTGCTCCCATCTGGGTCGTCCGACCGAAGGTGAGTTCTCCGCTGAAAACAGCCTCAAGCCGGTAGCCGATTACCTGAGCAAGGCCCTGGGCCGTGAAGTGCCGCTGGTGGCTGACTACCTGGGCGGCGTTGACGTGAAGGCCGGCGATATCGTGCTGTTCGAAAACGTGCGCTTCAACAAAGGCGAGAAAAAGAACAGCGACGAACTGGCCCAGCAATATGCTGCGCTGTGCGATGTGTTCGTCATGGACGCCTTCGGCACCGCTCACCGCGCCGAAGGTTCGACCCACGGCGTGGCCAAGTTCGCCAAGGTTGCGGCTGCCGGCCCTCTGTTGGCCGCTGAGCTGGAAGCCCTGGGCAAGGCCCTGGGCGCGCCGGCACAGCCGATGGCCGCCATCGTGGCGGGCTCCAAGGTGTCCACCAAGTTGGACGTACTTAACAGCCTCAGCCAGATCTGCAATCAGTTGATCGTCGGCGGCGGCATCGCCAACACTTTCCTGGCCGCAGCTGGCCACCCGGTGGGCAAGTCCCTGTACGAGCCGGATCTGCTCGACACCGCCCGCGCCATCGCCGCCAAAGTCAGCGTGCCGTTGCCGGTGGATGTGGTCGTGGCCAAGGAATTCGCCGAAAGCGCCGAAGCTACCGTCAAGCTGATCGCTGACGTAGCCGCCGATGACATGATTCTGGATATCGGCCCGCAAACCGCGGCTAACTTCGCTGAGTTGTTGAAGGCCTCCAAGACCATTCTGTGGAACGGTCCGGTCGGCGTGTTCGAGTTCGACCAGTTCGGCAACGGCACTAAGGTGCTGGCCAAGGCCATCGCCGACAGCTCGGCATTCTCCATTGCCGGTGGCGGCGACACCCTGGCGGCCATCGATAAATATGGCGTGGCTGACCAAATCTCCTACATTTCTACCGGTGGTGGCGCATTCCTCGAATTCGTCGAAGGCAAAGTGCTGCCGGCCGTTGAAGTGCTGGAAACCCGAGCCAAGGGTTAAGGCTCGTGATCCGGAAAAGGAGCATTCCTATGATCAAGTCATTGGCGCTGGTATTCGCGACGGGCCTGCTGGCCGGCTGCGGCAGCGCGCCCACTGCGGCGTCGACGCCCGAACAGCCTGCGGCGCAGCAGAAACAGAGCTGCTACCAGGCTGACTGGCAGGCCGAAACCATGCCGGTGATCAACAAGCGCATCGGCAATGAACGGCTGGAGAAATATGACTCCGCGCCCAACGGTCAGGAACAGGGTTGCCCTTGACGGGTCTGATCAACTAACCGACAGCAGTGGCGGCCTTTGGGTCGCCGTTCGAGGATTGGCAATGAAAGGCGTTTTCGCCCTGGCGGCACTGGCTCTGTTGGCCGGTTGCAGCAACATCAACATGTTCAATAAGGCAGACCCTGCCGATAAGTGGACCACTTGGACTTGCGACAGCAAGGCCGAGGTCAACTGGCGCTTTGCCAATGCGGCCCGCAGCGAGGTGGATGTGCGCCTCGGCGGTTCCGACCAGGTCTACCGCCTTAAACAGGAGGTTGCCGCCTCGGGCGTGCTGTACAGCAACGACCAGCTGGCGTTTCACACCAAAGGTGAGGAAGGCCTGGTTTACTGGGTCGCCACCGACGATTTGATCGGGCGTGGCTGCAAGGCCCAATAAGATTTCAAATTTGGTGATATCCAATGTGGGAGGGGGCTTGCCCCCGATAGCGGTTTTTCAGCACACCCATGTGCTGGCTGATCCACTGTCATCGGGGGCAAGCCCCCTCCCACATTAAATCCGGCTCCAAAGTGGCATATGTTGTGGGTCGGACACAGCAATAACGATTCAGCATGCCAGGCCCATAACGCCTGGCCTGCAATAACTTGAATAGCAGCCGCCGCTACGGCAGGCTTGCACGATTAACGACCCTCGACCGGGAGAGACAACACAATGGCACTTATCAGCATGCGTCAAATGCTGGACCACGCAGCCGAGTTCGGCTACGGCGTCCCAGCCTTTAACGTCAACAACCTTGAGCAGATGCGCGCCATCATGGAAGCCGCTGACAAGACCGACTCCCCAGTGATCGTCCAGGCTTCGGCCGGTGCCCGCAAATACGCCGGCGCGCCGTTCCTGCGTCACCTGATCCTGGCCGCGATCGAAGAATTCCCGCACATTCCGGTGTGCATGCACCAAGACCATGGCACCAGCCCTGACGTGTGCCAACGCTCCATCCAACTGGGCTTCAGCTCGGTCATGATGGACGGCTCCCTCGGCGAAGACGGCAAGACCCCTACCGACTACGAATACAACGTCCGCGTTACCCAGCAAACCGTGGCCATGGCCCACGCTTGCGGTGTTTCGGTGGAAGGCGAGCTGGGCTGCCTGGGTTCCCTGGAAACCGGCATGGCTGGTGAAGAAGACGGCATCGGCGCCGAAGGCGTGCTGGATCACAGCCAAATGCTGACCGACCCGGAAGAAGCCGCTGACTTCGTGAAAAAGACCCAGGTCGACGCCCTGGCCATCGCCATCGGCACCAGCCACGGCGCCTACAAGTTCACCAAGCCGCCGACCGGCGACGTACTGGCCATCGACCGTATCAAGGAAATCCACAAGCGCATCCCTAACACCCACCTGGTGATGCACGGTTCTTCCTCGGTACCGCAGGAATGGCTGGCGATCATCAACCAGTACGGCGGCGACATCAAAGAAACCTACGGCGTACCGGTTGAAGAAATCGTCGAAGGCATCAAGTACGGCGTGCGCAAAGTCAACATCGACACCGACCTGCGCCTGGCCTCCACCGGCGCAATGCGTCGCCTGATGGCCACCAACCCGAGCGAATTCGACCCACGCAAATTCTTCGGCGCCACCGTGACTGCGATGCGTGATGTGTGTATCGCTCGTTACGAAGCATTTGGTACTGCGGGCAATGCGTCGAAGATCAAGCCGATCTCGTTGGAAGCCATGTACCAGCGTTACTTGAAAGGCGAGTTGAACGCTAAGGTGAACTAAGCCTTAGGCGTTTAAAAAGAAGCCCGCAGTGATGCGGGCTTTTTCTTGTTGAGATTTGGCTAGGTGGGTTCGCAAGACAGGAGATTCACGGAATGAACTTTTTGATTCTGCACTAGCTGACAGGTGTGTGCGCTTGTTTTTTTTGCAAGTATAAATAGACCATAACGGACGCCGACGCAGTTAGAAATGCCATGCCTGCTGCCACAATAAAAGGTGCTGGGCGACCACCCGCGATTATTAGCATTGTTCCTAAAGAGGGGCCCGTTATCACGCACAGTATTTGAATGCTTCTAAATGATAGGGATATTCTTCCAATATTGTCTGCAGGACATAATTGCTGAAGAATTATATTTGAAGATATTATGAGCGTCTCATAGCCGAAGCCATTCAAAAACCAAACTATTGGATAAAAATAGGCTCTTCCAGGTATTTGAAAAAATACTAAAATTGCGGTCAGGATTAATGCTGTAGAGAAAATAAGTAATGCGCCTGACCGAAGAAGAGTTTCATCGAAGTTTCTCAATTTAAATTTCATCATCAATGCGGCACATATCGCACCTCCGGCCGTCGCTGATACGATTATTGAAAAATTGACTGGAGGTAAACCTTCATACGCCAGAAAAGACGCCAAATGCGGGTCATAAATACCTAAAGCCAACGATGTAAGCAGGGAGTACAAAAAGCCTATGCGTAGTTGAAAAGGTAAGGCGTTGAATATAGATAGTCCTCTTATTATATCGAGATAAAGTGGTAAGGCTTTGATGGAGCTGGCCTTCATTTGCGTTCGGAGTGACAGGCAAATAGACCTCAGGAGTGGAAAGGTTAATAAAACTGCGGTAGCCGAGAAAAAGAATAAATCTTTAGGTGATAATACTGCCGTTAACACTCCTGCAAGTAAAGGTGCAAGAATTTTTGACGATTGATCAAATAAACTTACGTGGCTGAAAAAAGATTTGTGCTCATCAGCATGTATCAATTGCCGAACAAGAATGGTTATTGATGGAAGGTAAAATAAGGTTGACATGCCTTTGAATATGACGAAAAGCAAAAAGCTGTTAAGGTCTGGAGACACTGCTAGCCCTAAAGTAGACAGTATGCGGAGTGAAGCGCCGGATACTAGTGTTTTCCTTACATCATATCGATCTATCAGCGATCCTATAATCGGACCTAGAAACAACATAGGCGCACCCAGGCAAAAAGCCAGGAACGCTATCGAAGAAGGAGAGGCATGCCATAGATAAACGGGAACCGTGAAAATTAAAAAAATATCGAGCCACAGTGAGAAACTGGATAGCGCTTGCACGCAAATAAGCTTACTTGACGTTTTCATTATGACGGTCTGAATGCAGAAAAAGCGTATCTTCAAATACGAAGCCATCCAGTTCATTTTCACTGGCGAATCGATACAAGTCGCTTAGTCTATTTATAAAGCCGCATCCGTTGAAATTTAAAGAGGTGTTACAAAGTACGCCGACTCCTGATACGGCATGATAGGTGCTGAGTAATTGGTGCATACGAATATTCTGTAATTTATTGACTGATTGCGGACGCGCTGAGTTATCGACGTGTGTCACCGCCGGTATGCTAGCTGAGATAACTTTGCGAAATTCCAGCATGAAGGGTGAGGGGTCAGGGGGATAGAAGTATTCAGCCATACATTCTTCTAAACATATCGGAGCTATAGGGCGAAACCCTTCGCGTTTCTTGATTTTGTTTAATCTAACGAGATTTTCTCTAGGATAGGGCGCCGCTAATATTGAGCGATTTCCAAGAGCCCTAGGACCTATTTCATATCTACCCTGTACCCAACCTAATATGCAGCCTGTATGAAGCAGTCGTGCTACACGTCTAGTATCGTAGGGCTCGCTAACGAAGATGCCAGTGTTATCTGTGTCAGAGTATGATGGTTCTCCTGCATAGGGTGACCAAGTTATTTTCGCAATTCCTTTGGTGTGCAATAATGCATCAATCGCAGTTCCAATTGCAGACCCACTGTCGTTTGTGCACGGAGGAATAAATACATCAGAGAATAGTTTCGTCTCTTTCCATTTGGAATTCCAATCACAATTTAATCCGCATCCGCCGACTATTAATAAGGGTGCGTCATCAAAAATAAGTTTCTGTGCATAATCGCGAAACATATTGAAGATTGCGTTTGAGAAGTGATGTGCAAGTGATGCAAATCTAGGGTGCTCGATTCCCATGTTATAATATGCGCTGTTACTGAATTGAAGTTTGTGAAGTTTTCTAAAATTTATGTTATTGTCGAGTAAGGTGGCGATTATATGTATGGCGTCCTGGTCAAGATCGCCATTTTCTCCATAAGCAGCAAGTGCCATGAGCTTGCCTGCATCACTTAAACGAATTTTTCCTGGTCCAAGATTGAAGGTAGGATCTGCGAGCGCATATAAAAAAGCAAATCTGTCCCCAGGGTTTTTAAGTGCATTACCCAATTTGGTGATATTTACGTTTTCATCAATTCGATAGAATGCACCGAAATAGCCCTCCCAGAGCAATGCATAGCAAGGCTTTCCTTGAGGAAAGGGTGAAAGCCCGTATCCGCATAAGAGGTGTGAACGCTCATGGGATGATGAAAAATAAGTAATGTTGTGACCAAACATTGAGCGTTCTTGATGAATGATATTTTTTAGTCCTGAATAGCCCGCACCAATGATGTCGCTTTCTGAGTTCAGTCCTTTGCCTTTGCTCCACCCGCTCTGAGCTACTACGTCCACGGGTTTTTTGATCATTTGGGAGACTTTCAACAGTACGTCAGGTGTCACGCCTGAAAAGCGAAAGCCGTTATCTTTTTCTGCTTCTACACAAAACTCCAAGTGGTCATCAATAATTAGGGCTGCCGCCCCGTCATGTCCATCTTTAAGGCCAAGTATTACGGTTTCATTGTTTTTTACATTGACCATGCTCAATCCCCTTAATTAGAATCAGGATCCGTCAAGTAGTTCTCTAACTTCTCTAGTGTACGAACTACCTGTTCCATGTCCCGCTCCTACTAAAAAAATGACTTGCTCCGAAGGGAGGTTGACTTCTAAGAGTTCATTTATTTCTTTGTCATGAAAGTAACCGGTCAGCCAAGGGTGTAGGCCAAGCGCCGTGATTAATAAATTTGCAGTTTGTGATAAATGTCCAACGTCGAGCAGCATGGGACGATAGGCGCGAGAGTGCGGGTATTTCCACCAAAGCTTGTCAAAACGAGATGTGAAAAAAAAATTGCGAATGCTAAATTGTTTGCCCAGTGCTGACCGCATAAATAAGTAGATAATACTTCAGGCGGAAGGTCGCGTACCCTCTCCAGGGTATGCTGTTCACATATATAATGATAAATGCCAGGGTCAAGATCCTCGACATTTTGCACCCATACATAACCCTCCGTAGCTTGTAAGCCTCCGGCCGAAGGTGATGTCCTTCTGAAACCAAATTTTTGAGCGCCAATGGGAGCGTCGTAATCGGTCTCTTTTTTGTCCGCTAAAGTTCCATACAGTATGGTCGCCAGTGATGATATTGATATTGGGGTGTCAAAAAAATCTCGGCAGGTGTGACGTGCTAAAAGCGTCTCCCAGAGGCTTGCTTCTTTAATGGCCGAAAGATTTGGAGGGGGTAGTAATGTCTTTTTTCCTCCTTTTATTAAAAAAATATTTGGTTCATTTTTATGAATTGACTTACAAAAATCTAAATAGCTTTTAGCGTACTCAATGTACATTTCAGGCTTGTCTGGGGTTGGAGGATTTGGATGAGACGTTCCGATATGGAATATTTTTGATAGCACGTCCCAGCCCCAATCATCGGTTGGCTTCACTTCACACAGTACCCCGGAGCTATCTATAGACACGTCATCGGCTGTGTCCGATACGAAATCGCCTGTGGAAAAAGTCACTAGCCGTTCAAATTCACTTACGCTTATTTGAAATTGGATGTGATTTCTATAGTCCCACAAATAAATCGCACCATCTTTCAATAGAAAGAATATGTCATTCGAAAGCCATTTTTTTTTCGCAGAACACATAGCCGCCTGACCACCCATGAGTGAGGTTCATTTTTAGTGGCTGCCTGAGCCGAAGCCCAGGCGGCATATTGTTATTTAACTGCTAGCTTTCTGCCGTCAGACGCTTCGATAACGCTACCTCCACCGTTGGGGGTATATTTATAGCGCGGTACAGTCACGCTCTTAATTGAGAAGTGAGGTGTCTGGTACGCATCGTTTGACTGATTGTTAAGCGTCGGTTCTATAATTACACGATTCATATATAGTTCCTCAGTGTTATTGCATTCGCAGATTGGCGATGCACTCAAACCGTATGAAGGTTTATTTTGATTGTCAATGTGTATTTTTTCAGCTGTATTATTTTTAGCTAAGTCCTTGTTTATTTTTTTTGTATGAGCTTGTCGGGTTATTCTGATTGATATTTCCTACATTTCGCGCTACCGCTGATTTTTGAAAATATTAAGCAATACACAGTTATGTAATATTTGGTTGCATATGTGCGAAAGATTTGATTGTCGTTGTGATTCAAATATTCTTCTTTGCGGCTTAATTTCGAGAGTTTGGTCGGAGAATCCGAGCACAACGCAGGGAATATCTACGTTAATATTGACCAGTATTGGGGGGGGCGCCCTAGCGGCCATGAACGTAATATGGGGTGTGTATCACGCGTTATAACGCGTTTGTACTGGGGTAATAAATCCTCAGGGATTCAGCCGATTTATTAGGGTACGCTGTGCAGCACTTAGCAGAATCCAGACTCGCGCTTAAATCCCAAGCAATAGGCATAAAAAACCGAGCCCTATCAAGCTCATTAATGGGGGCGGTGTGCTGACCTATTATTCGGTTATCTATAGGTTTGTGGTTATTTGGAATTCATCTATAAGACTGTCAAAGTTTACAGTGTCATCGATTGCGTTTTGTCCTCATTATTGGGCTATCAATTCAGTAAAGGAGTACGCGGTCATGACACTTTCAAAGTGCTTGAAAATGGGTGCAGCAATCGGTGCTTTTATGCTTATAGGGCAGGTATGCGGAGTGGAGTTGAATTGCCCTGAGGTCTCGACCATCAAGGCTGTCAGTCGCCAGTTTGCGGATCAGAGCGGTGTTTGGAAGGGTGAGCAATACATGGAAGACAGTTCTATTACAGCCGCATTTAAGTTCCAAGGTGCAGCCATCAAACAAGGTACAGATAGTGAGACCAGCCACGCTTATTACTATGTGGCTTGTAATTACGTCGGAGCAGGAAGTGACGACTACTTGAGAATGGCCCAGAGATTCGTTTCGTCTCCCGTGGCACAGGGCTCTAATTGGAATGAGAACAACGAATGTATCCAGAGCGGTGTTTCTAAATGCGCCTTTAACGTAATGAATTCAAAAGGACCTGCTCCGATTAAATTGCCTGTGCAATAAGCAGGTGAAAAGCCCCTCGCAAATGTGGGGGCCGAGCAAAGCCGGCTCCCACAGAATCCTTTACTCGTGATCAATATCCAACTTGTCGAACGTCACCTTCGCTCCTTCCTTGCTATCCCCGCTGTTGTCCTGCACATAAGCGCCGGCCTTGAAGTACAGCGGCTTGGCGCCCCAGGCGGCGCCGATGCGTTCGTTCCATTCGCCATCGGCGGCGTAGACGCTCAGCAGTCCGGCCTTGTTGAGGTTGATCACGTAGGTGAAGCTCTTTTCCAGCGGTACGTTGGAGGCCACGGTGATCACGCGGCTCTCCTCTTCGTCCGGACGCATGCGCACTTTGGCGACGATGTTGCCGGTCTGGGTTTTTTCCTTGAATTGATACTCAAGTTTGATCAGCGGTTTCTGGCTCTCATACGCGTGGATTTGGCCAATCACGATTTTGCCGGTGGAAGGCACTTGGTTGACGGTGAGGGTGGCGCGTAGGAAGTTGTCGGCGTCGGGGTAGGTCCAGTTGCGCAGGCGGCCATCGGCGTAGGTTTCGCGCAGTTCGCTGCGGGGGTAGATGGCGTTTTCGGTGCGGGTACCAGTGACGGGTGTCCAGAATTGCACATTGCTGCCTTCGGCCTGGAAATATTGGTCGTTGAAGCCGCTGAGCAGTTTCGGGGTTTCGATGGTCGCGGGGGGCGAGCCGACCGGAATGCTCAGGTTCCAAGTAGAGAGGTCGATCATGGCATTGGCCTTTTACGGGGGGTGAAAGCTCTGGCACGGGGCCTTAAACGTTCTTTATAGGCGGTGGCTGTCCAATTGTTAAACAATCGATGGCGGTTTATTGGCGTCAACGGAATGTCAAAATGCCATGTTTCCCATGGACCGCGGGCTGTAGAGGTTGACCGTTAGTCGGCTGCCCGAACTTTGGCGCAATGATGGCATCCACTTCCCTTCTGATTTTTCAGAACCAGAGCTAGAGTGAAGCCTCAGTGTTTATCCGGGTTTTATCTCAGAAGTGACCGGAGCGGCAATCTAAGGATGAGACGTAGCATGGAATGCGCTCCACACCACGGCGATGGCAGTTCGGTTCTTCTGGTGGTCGACGACTACCCCGAAAACCTGATCAGCATGCGCGCCCTTCTGCAACGCGAGGATTGGCACGTGGTGACCGCCGCGTCCGGCGTGGAAGCGCTGGAATTGCTGCTGCAGCATGACGTCGATTTGGTATTGCTGGACGTGATGATGCCGGGCATGGACGGTTTTGAAGTCGCCCGCCTGATGCGCGGCAGTCAACGTACGCGCATGACCCCGATCATTTTTCTGAGTGCCAATGCGCAATCGCCTGCTTCCGTCCTGGAAGGCTATGCCAGCGGCGCCATCGATTACCTGTTCAAGCCTTTCGACCCACATATTCTCAAACCCAAGGTCCAGGCGTTGTTGGAGCACCAGCGCAACCGCCGGGCTTTACAGCGCTTGAGCCACGATCTGGAGTCGGCCCGCGCCTTCAATGCCTCGGTGCTCGACAACGCTGCCGAAGGCATCCTGGTGGTCAGCGATGAGGGCGTGATTCAGTACGCCAACCCGGCGATCTCGCGCTTGCTTAACGCCACGCACAATGAGCTGCAGGGCCAGCCGTTTCTGAGTTTTCTGCAAAAGCCCCATGTGCCCAGTTGGCAGGATTCGCAGATGTATGCCGGTTACCAAACGGGCCAGACCTGGCGCCTGCATGATGCCCTGCTGCGCACCGGTCGCGGTCAGCAGGTGCCTGTGGCGTTATCCTGCGCGCCGCTGCCGTCCGAGCAGAAGGCGATGGTGGTGACGGTGCTGGACATGTCCGAGGTGCGCCACCTGCACCAGCAGCTGGAGTTTCAGGCGGTCACCGACCCACTCACCGGTTTGCTTAATCGCCGTGGGTTCTATCAAGCCGTGGAAAACAGCCTGTTGCGTGGCGAGCGGGGGGAGCAGTCGCTGGTGCTGCTGTACCTGGACCTCGATGGCTTCAAGAGGGTCAACGATTCCCTGGGCCATGATGCGGGGGACCGGGTGCTACGCTGGGTCTCGGAACAACTGCAGGGTTGCCTGCGTTCCTACGACATCATCGGACGCATGGGCGGTGATGAATTTACCGCTTTGGTGGAGCTGGAGTTTCCGGAGCAGGCGGCAAAAATTTCGGAAAAACTGATCGAACGGGTGTCTGTCTGTCAGCAAGTCGATGGTTTGGATGTGATGCTCGGCGTGAGTATCGGCATCGCCACGTTTCCGGACTGCGGCGCGGATTTGAATGGTCTGCTGCGTGCGGCCGATATCGCTATGTACGAAGCCAAACGCGCAGGGCGTCAGCAATATCGCTATTTCGACCAGGAAATGAACGGGCGTGCCCGCTCACGCTTGATGCTCGAAGACAGCGTGCGCACGGCAATCGAAAATAAAGAGTTCACCCTGGTCTACCAGCCGCAAGTGTCGTTGGAGGATGGGCGCTTGCGCGGCGTGGAAGCCTTGTTGCGCTGGCAACATCCCAGTGTGGGTGACGTGCCGCCGGGGTTGTTCCTGCCGTTGCTTGAGGAGGCGCGGCTGATCAGCCAATTGAGCGCGTGGATCTATCAGCAGGTCGCCGCCCAGCGTCATGCCTGGCACAGCACTTTCGATGAAGAGCTGGTGCTGAGCGTGAGCCTGAGCAGCAGCCAGTTCAATATGCCCAACCTGGCCAACCAGCTGCAGCAGATGCTGGAGTGCTACGGTTTGAACGGGCGTCAGTTGGAGGTGGAGATCGGCGAGGATTGCCTGATGAGCAACCGCGAGGAGGCCATCAAGCAACTCAAGCTGTTGCGTCGCATTGGTGTGCGTATCGCCTTGGATGACTTTGGTTCCGGACAGTGTTCCCTGGCCCATCTGCGCGATCTGGAGTTCGACACCCTCAAGCTCGATCCGAAATTAGTGGCGCGCCTGCCGGGCTCGGCGCGCGATGCGGCCATGGCCCGTAGCATTATTGAGTTGTGTGCGCATTTTGAAGTGCTGGTGGTGGCCGAGGGCGTGGAAACCCAAGAGCAGGCCCACTGGCTCAGGGCACACGGCTGTCCGTTCGTTCAAGGGGCATGGGCGGCATTGCCGTTGATGGCCGAGGAAATGGTCGACTGGTCCCGCACCCGCGTGAGTTGAATTGGTTACACTGACGCCCTTCGAATCCTGCCGCGCACGCCATGACTACGCTGAAATACCTCCAGGCCTACCCTGTCACTCTTCAGGAGCAAGTGCGCCAGATGATCGCCAAGGACCAATTGGGCGCCTATCTGGAGCAGCGTTATCCCGAGCGCCATGGGGTGCAGAGCGATAAGGCCTTGTATGCCTACGCGCTGGCCTTGAAGCAGGAACACCTGCGCAACGCGCCGGCTATCGCCAAAGTGCTGTTCGATAACCGCCTGGACCTGACGCACCGAGCCCTGGGCCTGCACACGACCATTTCCAGGGTGCAGGGCGGCAACCTCAAAGCCAAGAAAGAGATTCGCATCGCCGCCTTGTTCAAAGAGGCCGCGCCGGAATTTCTGCGCATGATCGTGGTGCATGAGCTGGCGCACTTCAAGGAATCGGACCACAACAAGGCGTTCTACAAACTCTGCCAATACATGATGCCGGACTACCATCAGGTGGAATTCGACCTGCGGGTATACCTCACGTATCGCGACCTGCTGGGCAAACCCTGACCGCACAAGGCCAATGACCATGGATGTGAGCAAGACCAAAAGCAGCTTCTACCGCCGCCTCTACGTGGCCTACCTGATCGACAGCGGCCAGGCCAGCAACGTACCGGCGCTGACGGAGATGACCGGCATGCCTCGGCGCACGGCCCAGGACACCATTGCCGCGCTCGCCGACCTGGATATCGTGTGTGAGTTCGAACAGGAAGACGGCGCCCGCAACCATGCCGGGTGTTATCGGATTCGCGATTGGGGCGCGATCGATCGGCGCTGGATCGAAGCCAATCTGGCCTCGATCAAGCGCGTGCTGGGTTATCCCTGAGGTCTTGTTTGATTCACTGGCGTCATAGGGGGTAAGCCCCTTCCCGCAGTTGATCGCAGTGCTCTGCATGGCTTTCTCAGGCGCGCCGCATGCCGATATGAGGAATGTCGTCCTCCAGGTATTCCTCTCCCGCCACCACGAAACCATAGCGGCCGTAATAACCCTGCAAATGCGCTTGGGCTGACAGAAATATCGGCGTATCAGGCCAGATATCTTCAATTTGCTTGAGGGTTTCTTCCATCATCCGGTGCGCCAACCCGGTGCCCCGTGCCGCTGGGGCAATGATCACTCGGCCGACCACCACGTCACCCCCTTGGGTATCGGGGTCCAGCAGCCGTAGGTAGGCCACCAGCTCGTCATTCTGCCAGCCCATCAGGTGATGGGTGTCGCCGATCAAGTCCTGCCCGTCGATATCCTGATAGATGCATTTCTGCTCCACTACGAAGACTTCGTTGCGTAACCGCAGGATGGCGTAGAGCTGATCCTTGCCCAGGTCATTGTGGTGTTTGCAGACCCAATCAACTGTCATGGTGTGTTCTCGAATAGATGTCTGTTCTTGATAGTAAGCGCGACGGGCAACTCTGTCTAAATGGTCTATTGTGGTGAATGAAATCAATTAGCCATCACTGAGTGCTCTGTTGCCCCGTTTCTTTGTGTAATCTGGGCTACTGTTAACACCTCAGGTATGGCCTGAGCTAGGCTCGCCAAGGATTTTGAGCATGCCGCGATTTTCTCGTGCCGTTGCTTTAATTGGAGTGTTGTTGCTGGCTCAGCCGGCGTTTGCACAGCGTCTGCGCCTGGTTGCGGATGCCTGGCCACCGTTTACCGATGCGACCTTGATCAATGGCGGGCTGGCCACCGATATCGTCACCACGGCCCTGGCCCGTGCAGGTTATGCCAGTGAATTCGAACAGGTGCCCTGGGCCCGGGCATTGATGGGCGTGGGCGACGGGCGCTATGACGTGCTGATTAACGCCTGGTACGACGACGCCCGCACGCAACTGGGCGAATTCTCCAATGAATACCTGATCAACCGCGTGCGCTTCATCAAGCGTCGCGACGACCCTATCGACTACCAGACCCTGGAGCAACTGCACGATTTCCCCATTGCCGTGGTGCGCGGCTATGCCTATTCGGCGGCGTTCGACGGGGACGCGCAACTGCAGAAAGTACCGGTGCATAACTTCGCCATGGCCGTACGCATGCTGGCGGCGCAGCGGGTGCGGCTGACGGTGGAGGATGAGTATGTGGCGCGCTATTACCTGTCCCGCGAATCGCCCCGGGTGCGCAACGCCATAGAGTTTTTGCCCAAGCCGCTGAGTGAAAACAGCCTGCACATTTTGGTCAGCCTCAAGCACCCCGAGCATGCGCAGATTGTGGCGGGCTTTGACCGGGAAATTGCCAAGATGAAAGCCGATGGCAGTTACGAGCGGTTGATGAAGGCCCATGGTATGTAGTGCCTGTGCGGGCCTTGTCGGGGGCGAGCCCCCTCCCACGGGTGGAGCGTGTGAATCCGATCAATGTGGAAGGGGGCTTGCCCTCGATAGCGACCTAAGCCGCGTCGGTGTCCTTGATCAAATGTGCCGCCAGTGTGCGCAACGGCCCCAGCTGTCGGCAGATCAGCGCCAGTTGCGTTTGCACCAAGCGCTGCCCTTCGTCGATCTCATCCGGCATCTGCTCCAGCTCGGCGGCCAGGGCTTCTTCGGCGTCGCTCTGGATCGCAATCGGTTGTTTGTTGGCCAGCCCCGTGGCGATTTCGTCAATGCTGGCCGCCAGGCTGTGGCCGGCGCCGTTGATCAGGTGTTCGCGCACGTCGGCCGGCAGTGCGGTGTCGCGGTGTGCGCCCAGCCCCGACAAATAGCTGAGCAAAGTGTGTGACAGCACCAGGAAGCGAAAGCCCACGTCGGCTTCTTTGCGAAAGTGCCCCGGCTCCATCAGCATGTTGGCCAAGGTGGTGGACAGCGCCGCATCGGCGTTGTGCGCATTGCGCCTGGCCAGGCGATAGGCCAGGTCGTCGCTCTTGCCGGCGGCGTACTGCTGCATGATTTGCCGCAGGTAGATGCTGTTGCAGGTCAGGGTGTTGGCCAGCACTTTGTTCAGGCGCCGGCCCTGCCAGTCCGGCAGAAACAGGAACACCGCCAGCCCCGCGATCAGGCTGCCGATCAACGTATCGAACAGCCGAGGCAGGAACAGCCCGTAGCCATCGCCCACTTGGTTGAAGCAGAACAGCACCATCAGCGTGATCGCCGCCGTGGCCAGGGTGTAGCGGGTGGTGCGGTTGATAAAGAACACCAGGCCGGCAGCGATGGCGAACATCGATTGCACCAGCGGGCTGGGGAACAGATCGAACAGCGCCCAGGCCACGGTCAGGCCGATGGCGGTGCCGACGATCCGTTGGCCCAGTTTGCGCCGGGTGGCGCCGTAGTTGGGTTGGCACACGAACAGCGTCGTGAGGATGATCCAGTAACCCTGGGATGCGTGAATCGCATGCAAGGTGCCGTAGCCGATGGTCAGCGCCAACGACAGGCGCAACGCATGGCGGAACAGCAATGACGTCGGCGTCAGCTGCGTGCGCAGCCTTGTCCACATTTCCTTGAGGTTACGCGGCGCACGATCGAGCAGATTGCTGTCGGTAGCGTCGGCCAGGGCGTCGGGGTTGCTGGCGTCGCCGAGCAGGCGGTCGAGGGTCGACAGGTTGGCCGCCAGGGCGCGCAACGAGCGCAGCAGGCCGCGCCAGGCCGGGTTGCTCTGGATGCGCAGGTGTTCCAGCGAGGCGTTCAGGTCACCGAGGGCTTCGGCAAAACTGTCGTCGTAGACGAACGGCTGGCGCAACTGGATCGACTCAGCGAGGGCCTGGCAGGCCTTGCCTTGCTGGCGTAACAGGCGCTGGCAGCGGAACAGCACGTCGCTGTGGAAAAACGCTTCGGCCAGGGCATTGTAGGGATAGTGCGAAGAACTGGCGCGCTCGTGGATGTCCTGGGCCAGAAAGTACAGCTTCAGATAGCGGCTGACCTTCGAACCCGGGCGACCATTGCCCACGCGGTGCAGGATGATTTCCTTGGCCGCATTCAGCGCAGCGACTACGCGACCATTCTGCTGGGCCAGTTCCAGGCGACGGGCTTCTACATCCAGTTGGCGGATCGGTTCGAACAGCGACGATTTGAGCTTGAGGTAACGCCCCAACTCGCGAAACAAACGCGCCAGGCTCTGTTGCACCGGCTGGTTGGAAAACAGCACCTGCCACAACACTGACAACGCGCCATACCAGGCAGCGCCGGCCACCAGCAGCAGTGGTTCGTGCCAGAAGTCCGACACCGCCCCTCCGCGCTGATCCACACCGATCATGGTGTAAACCGACAGAATCAGCGTCGCCGAGGCAATCGCACCGTAGCGTTCGCCAAGGGCGCCGAGCATGGTCAGGCAGAAACTCGCCAGCGCCAGGGCAATCGCGAACAGCCAGGGGTAGGGGAACAACAGTTCCACCGACAGCGCGGCGATGCTGAAACACACCAGGGTCACTGCCAGGGCATTGAGGCGGCCTTGCCAGCTGTCATCGGTCTCGGCCAGAGCACTGGCGATAATCCCCAGGAACAGCGGGATCAGCAGGGTCATTTCATCCTGATACCAGCACAGCGCCATGCTGCCGGTGAGGGCGATGAACACCCGAACGCTGTAGCTGAATTTATCCAGCGCCCATAGGCGCCGCATGGACTGCTTGAACGAGGTCGATGACATGAAGGCTGGAGTCTTCCGGGACGATGCCGCTAAATTGAGGCAGTAAGGACGCCACGGCAAGCGTGGTGATCACATCTCACCGCAAATTATTCCCCAGGCACACCGCAAATCGGAAGATGGGAGGCTTCGTCAGACGTATTGCGCGGCGGCGTAGCCCGATGCCCACGCCCACTGGAAGTTAAACCCGCCCAAGTGGCCGGTCACGTCCAGCACTTCCCCAATAAAGTACAGCCCTGGGCTTTTCAGCGACTCCATGGTCTTGGACGAGACTTCCCGCGTGTCCACACCGCCCAGCGTCACTTCGGCGGTGCGATAGCCCTCAGTGCCGGCGGGCACGAACTGCCAGCTCGACAACTTCTGCGCGATGTCGGCGACTTCGGCATGGGTGTATTGCTTCATCGGCTTGGACGCGAACCAAGTGTCTGCCAGCAGGTTGGCCATCTTTTTGGTGAAGATCTCACCGAGCAGGGTCTTCAACTCGCTGTTCGGTCGCTCGACCTGTTGCTGTTGCAGCCAGGTGTGGGCGTCGTGCTCGGGCAGCAGGTTGATTTCGACCGTATCGCCCGGTTCCCAGTATGAGGAAATCTGCAGGATCGCCGGCCCGCTCAGGCCGCGATGGGTAAACAGCAGATTCTCGCGAAAGCTCTGGCCATTGCAGCTGGCCACACAATCCACGGAGGTGCCGGACAACTCGGTGCACAGCGCCTTGAGCTGATCGGTGATGGTGAACGGCACCAATCCTGCGCGGGTCGGCAGCAGTTCATGGCCGAACTGCTTGGCCACCTGATAGCCAAAGCCGGTAGCGCCCAGTGTCGGGATAGACAGTCCGCCGGTGGCGATCACCAGGGATTCACAGCGCAGCTCACCGAGAGTGGTTTGCAACTGATAGCCGCTGTCGAGCTTGGCGATTTCCTGGATGGAGGTGTCCAGGTGCAGGCTTACACCGGTCTGGATGCACTCATCGAGCAACATGCCGAGGATGTCGCTGGATTTGTTATCACAGAACAGTTGGCCGAGTTTCTTCTCGTGGTACGGCACGCCGTGCTTGGCCACCAGCCCGATGAAGTCCCATTGGGTGTAACGGGCCAAGGCCGACTTGCAGAAGTGCGCGTTGTGGGACAGGAAGTTAGCCGGCTCGGTGTACATATTGGTGAAGTTACAGCGGCCACCGCCGGACATCAGGATCTTCTTGCCGGCCTTGTTTGCATGGTCGATCAACATCACTTTGCGCCCACGACCAGCGGCGGTCAGTGCGCACATCAAGCCTGCGGCGCCGGCGCCAATGATCACAACTTCGGTCGAGCGCACAGCAATGTCCTCATAAAAATACGGGTCTGAATGCAATCAAAACGGTGGGAGGGGGTAAACCCCCTCCCACATTGGATATTCATATAGGTCGCAGATCGGGTTACAGGATCCGCACGCGCAACGAGCGGCCCTTGATCTTGCCGTCGTTCAAGCGCTGCAGTGCTTGCTTGGCGATGCCCCGTTCCACGGCCACGAACGCCTGGAAGTCGAAGATCGCGATCTTGCCAACCTGGGCACCGGGGATGCCGGCTTCGCCGGTCAATGCACCGAGGATGTCACCTGGGCGCACTTTGTCTTTACGGCCAGCGGCAATGCACAGAGTGCTCATCTGCGGCAGCAACGGACCACCGCTTTGTGGCTTGAGGTTGTCCAGTTGGTCCCAGTTCAGCGGCGACTTTTGCAACTGCTCGATGGCCTGGGCACGGTGCGCCTCGGACGGCGCCACCAGGCTGATGGCGATGCCGGTCTCACCGGCGCGGCCGGTACGGCCGACGCGGTGGATGTGGATTTCCGAGTCGCGGGCCAGTTCGACGTTGATCACCATGTCCAGCGAGTCAATGTCCAGGCCACGGGCGGCGACGTCGGTGGCCACCAGCACCGAGGTGCTGCGGTTGGCGAACATCGCCAGTACCTGATCGCGGTCGCGCTGTTCCAGGTCGCCGTGCAGGCCGACGGCGGAGATGCCCTTGGCCGTCAGGTGGTCGACGGTTTCCTGCACTTGCTGCTTGGTAAAGCAGAACGCCACGCACGAGGCCGGACGGAAATGCGCCAGCACCTTGGTCACCGCGTCCATGCGTTCTTCCGGGGAGATCTCATAGAAACGCTGCTCGATCTGCTCGTCGGAATGGAACGCTTCGGCCTTCACTTGCTGCGGCGCGCGCATGAACTTGGAGGCCAACTGCTTGATGCTCACCGGGTAGGTGGCCGAGAACAGCAGGGTCTGACGGCGTGGCGGGGTCTTGCTGATGATGTCTTCGATGGCGTCATAGAAACCCATGTCGAGCATGCGATCGGCTTCATCGAGGATCAGCGTGTTCAAGCCGTCCAGCACCAGCGAACCCTTGCGCAGGTGTTGCTGGATACGGCCCGGGGTGCCGACGATCACGTGGGCGCCATGTTCCAGCGAAGCGATCTGCGGGCCGAGGGACACGCCGCCGCACAAGGTCAGCACCTTGATGTTGTCTTCGGCGCGGGCCAGGCGGCGGATTTCCTTGGCCACCTGGTCGGCCAGCTCGCGGGTCGGGCACATCACCAGGGCCTGGCAACCGAAGTAGCGCGGGTTGATCGGGTTCAGCAGGCCGATGCCGAAGGCGGCGGTCTTGCCGCTGCCGGTCTTGGCCTGGGCAATCAGGTCCAGCCCCTTGAGGATCACCGGCAAGCTTTGTGCCTGGATCTGCGTCATCTCGACGTAACCCAGCGAGTCGAGGTTAGCCAGCATGGCGGCGGACAGCGGCAAGGTATTAAAAGCGGTGGCGATGGTGGTCACGGGGCGGGCTCTGCAAAAACAAAATGTCGCGCAGTGTAGCAGCCCCCCGTAGGTTTTTTCGCATGGTTCAGACGAGGGGATGGGGGCAGCGGCAAGTTATAAGCGGCAAGCGGCAAGCTTGAAGCTTAAGGCTTGAAGCTTGAAGCTTGAAGCTTGAAGCTTGAAGCTTGAAGCTTAACGCTCGCAACTGCTTCAATGCTCAATGTGCTGCTCCGGGCTGGCCGCCCGTTTGCCGTCTTTCGGCGACAGTTGCAGGAAAATCGCCGCCGCCAACATCGCCATGACGCCCACGGTGAGGAAGGTCAACTGGAACGCGCCGAGCACGGTATTGACCCCGTCATTGCCGGCTTCGGCGGTGAATCCGCCCAGCAGTGCACCGGCGCAGGCCACGCCGAGGCTCAGGGACAATTGCGCCACCACCGACAGCAGGCTGTTGCCGCTGCTGGCCTGGGCGTCGTCGAGGTCGATCAAGGTCACGGTGTTCATCGCGGTAAATTGCAGGGAGTTGATCGCCCCCAGCACCGCCAGCATGCCCAGCAGCAGCGGGTAGGGCGTCTGCTCGCTGACCAGGCCCATGCTCGCCAGCATGATGCCCAGCGCCAGGGTGTTGCCGGTCAGCACCACGCGGTAGCCCAGGCGTTCGATCAGCGGCCGCGCCACGGACTTGGCGAACATCGCCGCCGCCGCCAACGGCAGCATGCTCATGCCGGCCTCCGACGGTGAATACCCCAGCGCCACCTGCAACAGCAGCGGCACCAGGAACGGCAACGCGCCGCTGCCCAGGCGGGCGAACAGGTTACCCAGGATGCCCACGGCAAAGGTGCGGGTCTTGAACAGCACCGGCGAAAACAGCGGGTTGTCGATATGCCCGGCGCGCAGCCAGTACGCCGCCAGGCACGCCAGCCCGCCGAACAGCAGCAACATCACCCGCAGGTGCGGCAGGTGCAGTTCGCCCAGGCCCTCCATAGCGATGGTGATCAGCACCATCGCCGCGCCGAACAGTACAAAGCCCATTCCGTCAAAGCGCGTGCGTTCACTGCCGCGCAGGTCCGGGATGAACTTCCACACGGCGTAGCACCCGATCATGCCCACCGGCAGGTTGATCAGAAAGATCCAGTGCCAGGTCAGGTATTGCACCATCCAGCCGCCCATGGTCGGGCCAAGCAGCGGGCCGAGCAGGCCAGGGATGGTGATGAAGCCCATGATCCGCACCAGCTCGGAGCGCGGGTAGGCGCGCAATACCACCAGGCGTCCCACCGGCAGCATCAGCGCGCCGCCCAGACCCTGCACGACCCGAGCCCCCACCAGCATGGTCAGGCTGCTGGACAGCGCGCACAGCAGCGAGCCGATGCTGAACAGCATGATTGCGCCAAAGAAGATCTTCTTGGTGCCGAAACGGTCGGCGATCCAGCCCGATGCCGGGATCAGCAAGGCGACCGTGAGCATGTAGGCGATCACCACCCCCTGCATGCGCAACGGGTTTTCCGCCAGGTCCCTGGCCATGGCCGGCAGGGCGGTGTTGAGAATCGTCCCATCGAGTGACTGCATAAAGAAGGCAATCGCCACCACCCAGGGGAGCCAGCGGGCGGTCTTGGCATCGAGAGGGGCGCGATCGGGCATGGGGGACCTTTTTGTTAGCCGGCTATGTGTCGGCGATTATGCGCCATCCATCGCGCCTTTTCCCACTGGCGGTTGGTCTAAGTCCGACAACACCGCGTGCTCGCCCACCAGGAAATCCAACAGCGCGCGATGCACCGCCAGGGCGGCCTCGCGGGATTCCAGATCCAACAGGTGACCGGTGTGTTGCGCCACCGCAAAACTGCTGCGCCCCACGTATTGCTTGAACAATTGAGCGTCGGCGGCGGGGGTGTATTCGTCGAGCGCGCCGTTGAGAAAATGCACCGGCGTTTCGATTTGCCGCAGCGCCGGCAGGTAATTGCCGTCGCCCAATGCCAGCACCTGGTGGATATGAAAGCGCGCTTGCCGGTATTCGGTGGTGGCCATGTTCGACAGGTGCCGATGGTTATTGCGCTTGAGACGCGGCGACAGGTATTTGCCTACGGTTTCGTTGAGCAAATGGCCGACGGCGGATTTGTCATCGGCCTCGATCAGCACGCGCACGCGGTCCACGTAGTCGAGCATGGCTTGGTTGAGGTTGGGTGCCAGGGCCATCACCACCGAGCTTTTGATGGAGGGCGGGTTGTGCGCCAGGGTGAGCAGGGTGGAAATGCCGCCCCAGGAAGCCGACACCAGATGGTTGACCTCGAAACGCTCCACCAGCGCCCGCAGGATCTGCACCTCGTCGTCCTTGGTGACCAGGTCAAGGTCGCCGTTGTGTTCGCGTGAATAGCCGGAGAACGGCAGGTCGAACAGCAGCACATTGAAGTGTTCGGCCAGGCATTTGCTGGTACGCGCGAAAGACCGCGTGGTGGAGAGCGCCCCATTGACCAGCAGGACGGTGTTCTTGTGTGGATCGTTTCCCAGTCGCTCTACGTGGACGTTGTAGTGCTTGTACAGCCGTTCAATGACAAAACTTCCATGGTTCATGTCAACGCTCCAGCTTGTCCTTCCCCGGACAAGGTCATGCTTTGCGTGCGGGCACGCGGGTAGGGTGGCGGGATGCCACTAACCCTTATAACGAGGTTTTTTACAGGCGACAACAGGCTGCCCGCGCGCGCAGTGCGCAAGAGAAATGACCGTAGGAACGGGTAAAACCGAGCTGTCTGAAATCAGCACAAGACAACGTGGGAGGGGGCTGGCCCCCGACAGCGGTGTGTCAGTCAATGAGCACTTGGTTGAACACCGCTATCGGGAGCAAGCGCCTTCCCACAGGGAGAGTATTTACAACGTCAGTGTCAGGCGTTTTATCAGCGCCCCCGGTAACAGATTGGAGGCTGTGTTGCGCTGACCGTAGGTACTGGGTGACAGCAGTAACTCCCGCTCGGCGGTCAGTGCTTCCAGCTGCGACCCGAGCAAGCTGTACACACTGTCATCAAAACGCATGGTGCTGACCGGCGCCTTGATCTCGCCGTCCTCCACCCAGAACGTGGCGAAGCGCGTCATGCCGGTCAGGCGCGCGGCCGGCAGGTCGGAGTAGTTCAGGTACCACAGGTTGCTGATATACAGCCCGGTGCCCAACTGCTTGAGGATGTCGGCGTGGGCCAGGTCGCCTGCCGCCATTTGCAGGGCGCTGGGGGATTCGTCGCCACTGGCGCCGTTGGCGCTCAGGCCGTATTCGGCGGCGCTGCGCGAATTCACCAGTTGGCCGCTCGCCTGGCCGGCGTCGATCAGCGTTACATCGCTGCGCGGGTAGCCTTCGCTGGAGAACGCCTGGCTCAGGGAGCCGCTGATGCGTTCTTGCACCGTCACTCGCTCATTGAGGTGTTGCTCGCCGGCATACAGACGTTGCAGGGAGCTGCCTTTGCTGGCGATGGCCTGGGCGGAAAAACCACCCCAGGTGATGATGCCGATGATTTCTTCAAGCGCTGCCGGTGCCAGGTAAGCGCGGTATTGACCCGGTGCCAGGGTGTGCAGCGGCCGGCCGAGGAAGTCGAGCTGGTCGCGGGCCTGCTGCAAGCGCCGGGCGAACTCGGCGCTGTCCCAGGTGTGCCCGGCGTAGCTGGCTTTGACCGCTTCGCCATTGGCATGGAACAGGCTGAAATCGAAGTTGAAGCTATTGGCCTGGTGCCAGCCGAATGCGCCGTCGGAACTGGCAAAGCCACGGCTGATAGGGCCGGCGGCATAGAAGCCCACCAGGTCCAGGGCGTCTGCGGCCTGGCTGACTTCGGCCAACACCTGGGCCAGTTCCGGCAAGGGTTGGGCCTGTTCGTTGTGGCTGTGCCAGGCGTCGTGGTTGAGCAACAGGTAGGGATCCGGTGGCAGCAGCGGCAAGGTTTCGCGCAGTTGTCGCAGACCATCGGCCAGACGCTGGCGATCCAGTTCCGGGTCGCCGGCCAGGGTGATGCTCAGGTCGGCGTGACGCCCGTCGCTGATCAACTTGAGGTTCACGCTGGCCTGCTGCACCTGCCCGGCCTGACGCACTTTGGCGTGGTTGAAACGCACGAACTCCGACGCTTCGGCGGCATAGCCCAGGTGAAACTGTTCCTTGTCGGTGATGGCTTGGGTGAGCCACTGCACCAATGCCTTGAAATCATTCATCAGGCATCTCCTCCGAAAACGTCGACGTTGCTGAACACGCAGGCCGGCGAGGCATGGCCGACACGGATCACTTGGTTGGGCTCGCCCTTGCCGCAGTTGGGTGTGCCCAGCACCTGGAAGGTACTGGCGTCGCCCACCGCGCTGAGGTTGCGCCAGAACTGCGCGGAAATCGCGCGGTAGTTGGGGTTCTTCACCACGCCTTTGAGTTCGCCGTTTTCGATCAACTGGCCCCATTCGCAGCCGAACTGGAACTTGTTGCGCGCGTCATCAATGGACCACGAGCGGTTGGTCGACATCAGGATGCCGCTTTCGATACCGCCGATCATTTGCGCCAGGCTCTGGTCGCCGGCCTCGATATTCAGGTTGGCCATGCGGTCGATCGGCGGGCGGTTCCAACTGCTGGCCCGGCTGTTGGCCACACCGCCCATGCCGGCGCGAAATTGCGACAACGCACCGCCCAACGGCTTGAGCAGCAAGCCTTCGCGGATCAGGAACTGCTTGCTGGCGGCGCTGCCATCGTCGTCATGGCTGTAGCTGGCGAGCTGTTCGGGGATGTTCGGGTCGAACGTTACGTTGAGCAGGCGGGAGCCGTATTGCAGGTGGCCGAAGTCGCTGGCCTTGACGAAACTGGTGCCGGCGTAATTGCGTTCATCGCCGAGGATGCGGTCCAGCTCCAGCGGATGGCCGATGGATTCGTGGATCTGCAGGATCATCTGGTCGGGCATCAGCAGCAGGTCGCGCGGACCCTGGGGCGTGTTGGGCGCCAGCAACAGTTGCAGGGCTTCGTCGGCCACCCGTGGTGCGGCGCCTACCAGGCCGAAGCGGCGGATCACGTCATAGCCACCTTGCTGGCCGAAGTTGGTACCGCCCAGGGTGCGGGTCTGGCTGTCAGTGCTGTCGTAGGCGGTGACACTCACGCCGGGGAACACAAAACGTTGGGCCTGACGCAACTCGGCGCCAGCGCTGTTGAGGTAGATCTGCTCGACCTGGGTCAGGCCAAGGCTGACGTCCCAGCTGACCAGGCGCTCGTCTTTCGGCACGGCGGCAGACTCGTCGCCCAGCAATTGATAGCAGTCGCTCAAGGCAGGAAAGGGCTGGTTGAGTTCGGGCGACAGATAGTCGGCCACGTCGCTGGACACCTGCTGATCGCGCAGGTCGAGCAGCGCATGGGGCTTGATCCGCAGCGCCTGCTGTTCGGCGCGTTCGAGGGCGGCTTGCAGGCCGGCCAGGGAAATATCGTGGGTCGCGGCGTAAGCCTCCACACCGTTGAGACGCACGGTGAGCATGACGCCCTCGTCGTGGTTCAGGTGCGGCGGTTCGGCGACATTCTTGCGCACCGACAGGTATTGGCCGGATTCGCGTACGTAGCGCAGGGAGAAGAAGTCGGCGGTGGTGCGCAGGGCACTGAAATGTTTTTTGAGTGTGGCGTGGTGGTCGAACATAGGGCCTTCCTTGTGGGCGGCTCGGTGCGGGCAGGCAACAGAGTAGCTTATCAAGGAGGCGTTTTGCATTGGCGGGTCGGGCGCTATCGGGGGCAAGCCCCCTCCCACACACGGTCAAAATGTGGGAGGGGGCTTGCCCCCGATGAAGGCACCGCGGTGTATCAGTTACTGCGCAGTCGGCCCCACTTCACGCAACGGCTTGCCACGTACCGGCGCGTCGCCCGCCACGTAGTAGTCGGCGGTGCTGCGTGGCAGCGGCTGGCGGCCACGGATCTTGTCGGCGATTTTCTCGGCGATCATGATCGTCGGTGCATTCAGGTTGCCGGTGGTGATGATCGGCATGATCGACGCATCCACCACCCGCAGGCCCTGCATGCCATGCACGCGGCCTTCGCCGTCCACCACCGCCATCTCGTCGGTGCCCATCTTGCACGAGCAGGACGGGTGGAACGCGGTCTCGGCGTGTTCGCGGATGAACTTGTCGAGCTGCTCGTCGGTTTGCACGTCGATGCCCGGGCTGATTTCGCGGCCACGGAAAGGGTCCAGCGCCGGCTGTTGCATGATTTCCCGGGTCAGGCGGATGCCGTCGCGGAATTCCTGCCAGTCCTGTTCGGTGGCCATGTAGTTGAAGAGGATGCTCGGGTAGTCCCGTGGGTTCTTCGATTTCAGCTGCACACGGCCACGGCTCGGCGAACGCATGGAACCCATGTGCGCCTGGAAACCGTGCTCTTTCACACCGTTGCTGCCGTTGTAGTTAATCGCCACCGGCAGGAAGTGATACTGGATGTTCGGCCATTCGAACTCTTCACGGGTACGGATAAAACCGCCCGCTTCGAACTGGTTGCTGGCGCCGATGCCGGTGCCGTTGAACAGCCACTCGGCACCGATGGCCGGCTGGTTGTACCAGAGCAGCGACGGGTACAGCGACACCGGCTGAGTGCAGGCGTATTGCAGGTACAGCTCAAGGTGGTCCTGCAGGTTTTCGCCGACGCCGGGCAGGTCGTGGACCACCGGGATATCCAGGCTTTCCAGCAATTTGGCCGCGCCAACACCGGAGCGTTGCAGCAGTTGCGGCGAAGCGATTGCGCCACTGCACACCAGCACTTCTTTGCGCGCGCGAGCTTCAACGCGTTCTTCGGCGGCGCCGATCAGGTAACGCACGCCCACGGCGCGCTTGCCTTCGAACAAGACTTTGTCGGTCAGCGCGTGGGTGACGATGGTCAGCGTGGAGCGCTTCTTGGCGGTGTCCAGGTAACCGCGCGCGGTGCTGGCGCGGCGGCCGTTCGGCGTGACGGTGCGGTCCATCGGGCCGAAACCTTCCTGCTGATAGCCATTGAGGTCTTCGGTGCGCGGGTAACCGGCCTGCACGCCGGCTTCGACCATGGCGTGGAACAGCGGGTTATTGCCGGCCTTGGGCGTGGTTACGCTGACCGGACCGTCGCCACCGTGGTAGTCGTTGGGGCCGATGTCGCGGGTTTCTGCCTTGCGGAAGTACGGCAGGCAATCGAGGTAAGTCCAGTTTTCCAGACCCGGCAGCTTCGCCCAGTTGTCGTAGTCCATGGCGTTGCCACGGATGTAGCACATGCCGTTGATCAGCGACGAACCACCCAGGCCCTTGCCGCGACCGCATTCCATGCGGCGGCCGTCCATGTGTGGCTCTGGATCGGTCTCGTAGGCCCAGTTGTAGCGACGGCCTTGCAGCGGGAACGCCAGGGCGGCTGGCATCTGGGTACGGAAATCCAGACGATAGTCGGGGCCGCCGGCTTCCAGCAGCAGGACGGTGACGCCTTCGTCTTCGGTCAGGCGGGTCGCCAGGGTGTTACCGGCGGAGCCGGCACCCACAATGATGTAGTCGTATTCTTGGGACATTGAATGCACCCTCTTTGAAATGTGGTCAGCAGGTCGGGCCTCATCGGGGGCAAGCCCCCTCCCACAGGGGAATGCATTCCAAAGGTGGGAGGGGGCTTGCCCCCGATGGCGGCCTCAAAGGCAACGCAAGGCTCGGGTGTTAGAACACCGAGGCGTAATCGCCCAGCTCAACCTGTACCGATTTGATGCGGGTGAAGTTGTTCAGCGAGCTGATGCCGTTCTCACGGCCCACACCCGATTGCTTGTAGCCGCCCACCGGCATTTTCGCGTCGGACTCGCCCCAGGCGTTGATCCAGCAGATGCCCGCTTCCAGTTGATGAATCACGCGGTGGGCGCGGTTCAGGTCCTTGGTCACCAGGCCCGCGGCCAGGCCGAAGTCGGTGTCGTTGGCGCGGCGGATCACTTCTTCTTCGGTCTCGTAGGTGAGGATGCTCATCACTGGGCCGAAGATTTCTTCACGCACGATGGTCATGTCGTCGGTGCAGTCGGTGAACACGGTCGGTGCCACGAATGCGCCTTTGGCGAAGTCACCATCGGTCAAGCGATCGCCGCCGCACAGCAGGCGTGCGCCTTGCTCTTTGCCCTTGGCGATGTAGCCCAACACGCTTTCCATATGGGCGAAGCTGACCAGCGGACCGAAGTTGGTGTTCTCGTCTTCCGGGTTGCCGATGCGGATGCGCGCCACGCGCTCGACGATCTTGGCTTCGAACGCCGCTTGCAGGTGCTTGGGCACGAACACGCGCGTGCCGTTGGTGCAGACCTGACCAGAGCTGTAGAAGTTGGCCATCATGGCGGTGTCGGCGGCGCGATCCAGGTCGGCGTCGTCGAAGATGATCAGCGGGGACTTGCCGCCCAGTTCCATGGTCACGTCTTTGAGCGAGGAGCTCGACGCGCTGGCCATGACTTTCTTGCCGGTGTCGGTGCCGCCGGTGAACGAGACTTTTTCGATGCGCGGGTGCTCGGTCAACCAGGTGCCGACTTCACGGCCACTGCCGGTCAGGACGTTGAACACACCGGCGGGAACACCGGCTTCGGTGTAGATTTCGGCCAGTTTCAGGGTGGTCAGCGAGGTGACTTCGCTCGGCTTGAAGATCATCGCGTTGCCGGCGGCCAGGGCCGGGGCGGATTTCCACAGGGCGATCTGGATCGGGTAGTTCCACGCACCGATGCCGGCGACCACGCCCAGCGGTTCGCGGCGGGTGTAGACGAAGGAAGTGTCGCGCAGCGGGATCTGCTCGCCTTCGATGGCCGGCACCAGGCCTGCGTAGTATTCCAGCACGTCGGCGCCGGTAACGATGTCGACGTACTTGGTTTCGGAGAAGGCTTTACCGGTGTCCAGAGTTTCCAGGGCGGCCAGCTCATCGTTGCGCTCGCGCAGGATGTCGACGGCACGACGCAGGATGCGCGAGCGCTCCATGGCAGTCATGGCGGCCCAGATTTTCTGGCCTTTTTCAGCGCTGACCACGGCACGTTCAACGTCTTCTTTCGTTGCACGTTGCACTTGGGCGAGAACTTCACCGTTAGCCGGGTTGATGGCTTCGAAAGTGGCATCGCTGCCAGCGTCGCTGTAGCCGCCGTCAATGTAGAGTTTTTGCAGGTCGAAACGGGCCATAAAGTCCTCGCAAGTGCATAAGTGGTTGGCGTTACCCGCCGACAGTGGGCCATGAGGGTGTGGCATCACTGCGCGGCGGACGTTCAGGGGTTGAGCATTTATAAGGGCTCTAACTCACCTGCTTGGCCAATTGGAAATCCATGTATTCGTAAGCGATGCGTTGCGCCTGCTCCGTGTCGAAAGCGTCTCCCGACAGAGCACCGCGCAACCACAAACCGTCGATCAACGCCGCCAGGCCGCGAGCCGCGCTGCGGGCTTCGGGCAGCGGCAGCGCTCGGCGGAACTGGCAGCACAGGTTGGAATACAGACGTTGATCGTTGATCCGCTGCAACCTGTGCAATGACGGGTGATGCATGCTGGCGGCCCAGAAGGCCAGCCAGGTTTTCATTGCCGGGCCATTGACCTGGCTGGCGTCGAAGTTGCCTCCGATGATCACCTGAATGTGTGCCCGTGGGCTGTCATCCTTCAGCGCAAGCCTGCGCTCGTAGACGTTCTCGATCAGCACATTCATCAAGTACCGCATCGTTGCGGCGATCAGGCCGTTCTTGTCCTGAAAGTAGTGACTGATGATGCCGTTCGATACACCGGCCAGACGGGCGATCAGCGCAATGCTGGCGTCTGCCATCCCCACTTGATCGATGGCCGTCAACGTGGCTTCGATCAACTGTTGGCGGCGTATGGGTTGCATACCGACCTTGGGCATGTAGCACGTCTCCTTAGGCCTGCCGGCGGGCGATCACGTCCATCGGCTTGAAGGCCAGTCTATTTTGTTTTGATTGAACGTTCAATCAACAAAGAATAAGCTCTGCGACAAATCGTCGCTGCTGGCAGGTTTTCAGCCCGTTCTGACAGCGACATCTGACACCTGGAACATCCCTGGAAGGGCCCGCTCAAGGGCCTGCCGCCACTTTCGCGGGGGCGGGGATTTTCGGGGTGTCTTTATAACACCCGTCCGTCGACTGCCGAAAAATCGATGTCCCGGGATAACCGTTGCCTTGTGTTTCTCTCTCGCACTGCCCGGAGCATCTGCGCCATGAGTTCTGCCTCTCTTATAAAGACCCCGCCGGAAAAGGTCCGGGTCAACGGTTGGGTGTTTTACACCTCCACCGCGCTGATTCTGTTGTTGACCGCTGTCCTGATCGCCGCCCCGCAGGAGGCCGGGCGCATGCTTGGGGTCGCCCAGGCGTGGCTGTCCAAAAGCTTTGGCTGGTACTACATGGTAGTCATCGCCGCTTACCTGGTGTTTGTGGTGGGGCTGGCGTTTTCGTCCTACGGCAAATTGAAACTGGGCAGCAAGGACGACACCCCGGACTTCAGCTACGGCGCCTGGGCCGGCATGTTGTTCTCCTCGGGGATCGGCATTTCGCTGCTGTACTTCGGTGCCTCGGAGCCGCTGGACCATTACTTCAACCCGCCCGAAGGCGTAGCCGGCAGCAACCTGGCCGCGCGCCAGGCGCTGCAACTGACCTTTCTGCACTGGGGGCTGCACGGCTGGGCGATCTACGCGTTGGTCGGCCTGGCCGTGGCGTACTTCGCCTACCGGCATAACCAGCCGCTGGCCTTGCGCTCGGCGTTGTACCCGCTGGTGGGCGAGCGCTGGGTGAAGGGCGCGGCCGGCCATGCGGTGGACGGTTTCGGCATGTTCGTGACCCTGCTGGGCCTGGTGACCAACCTGGGGATCGGCGCGATGCAGGTGTCGTCCGGCCTGGAAAACCTGTTCGGCATGCAGCACAGCAACACCAACCTGCTGATCGTGATCATCGTGATGAGCACCGTGGCGACCATCGCCGCCGTGTCGGGGGTGGAGAACGGTATCCGTCGTTTGTCCAACCTCAACATCGTGCTGTTCAGCGGTTTGCTGATCTTTGTGTTGTTGTTCGGCCCGACCCTGCACCTGCTCAACGGCTTCGTGCAGAACATCGGCGATTACATGAACGGCCTGGTGTTGAAAACCTTCGACCTGTACGTCTACGAAGGCGACGGTGCCAAGACCGAACGCTGGATGGGCCTTTGGACTCTGTTCTACTGGGCCTGGTGGATTTCCTGGGCGCCATTCGTAGGCATGTTCATCGCGCGGATTTCCCGTGGCCGTACGGTGCGTGAACTGGTGGCGGGCGTGCTGCTGATTCCGCTGGGCTTTACCCTGGCGTGGCTGTCGATCTTCGGCAACTCGGCCCTGGACCTGGTGCTGAACCAGGGCGCGGTGGAGTTGGGCAAGACGGCGTTGGAACAGCCGTCCATGGCGATCTACCAATTGCTGGAGTACTACCCAGCGTCGAAAGTCGTGATTGGCGTGTCGATCTTTGTCGGCTTTGTACTGTTCCTGACCCCGGCGGATTCCGGCGCGGTGATGATGGCCAACCTTTCCTGCAAAGGCGGCAACGTAGATGAAGATGCGCCGCACTGGCTGCGGATCTTCTGGTCGGCGGTGATCACCCTGGTGACCATCGGCCTGCTGTTCGCCGGTAACTTCGAAGCCATGCAAACCATGGTGGTGCTGGCGGGGCTGCCGTTCTCGGTGGTGCTGATTTTCTTTATGTTCGGTTTGCACAAGGCCATGCGTCAGGACGTGGCGATCGAACAGGAGCAGGCGCAACTGGCCGAACGTGGGCGTCGTGGCTTCAGCGAGCGTTTGACCGCACTGGATTTGCAACCGAGCCAGGCCACGGTGCAGCGCTTTATGGACAAGCACGTCACCCCGGCGTTGGAAGAAGCGGCGACTGCGTTGCGTGAACAAGGTTTGCAAGTGCAGACACTGTTGGGCAAGTCCAAGCGCTGCATCGGTGTGCGCATCGAGATGGAAGAGGGCAATCCGTTCGTTTATGAGGTGAGCCTGGATGCTTACTCGTCGGCGCCCAACGATGTGCCCGAAGAAGAGCGCACGCGCTATTACCGTGCCGAGGTCTACCTGCACAACGGGCCTCAGGAATACGACCTGATGGGCTTCACCCCGGAGCAAATCACACGGGATGTGCTCGATCAGTTTGAAAGCCATCGGCAGCTCCTTGGCCGTGTCTATAGCTGATGCGTTGAAAGCCCGGTGGTGTCACTGACCCCACTGGGGCAAAAAATGTGGGAGGGGGCTTGCCCCCGATTGCAGTGTGTCAGTCAGTCCGTCTGTTACTGATCCACCGCTATCGGGGGCAAGCCCCCTCCCACCGTTGTTTTGCAGTGTGTGCTAGCCCAGGTTTTTGCCCAGCAGGGCATGGTAGAGCTCACTGTCGCCGAGGATCCCCACCACCTGGTTGTTGTCATGCAACACCAGCTTGTTACCCGTCTGATAACGAATCTGCAGCGCATCACGCATGCCGATATTCGAATCCACCAAGGTCGGTACGCGGCCCAGACCTTCCACCGGTTGCCCCGGTGCCCAGTTCTGCAGGTTCATCACCGCACCGTTCTGGCGGGCGCCCTGGATAGTGTTGCCTTCGGCCAGGTCCAGCCACGAGTCGCCGCTCGGGTCCAGGCACACCGAACCGTTGACGCGCTTGCAGTTGTCCAGGGTGCGCATCAGGCTGCGGCCGCACAGCACGTTCAGCGGGTTGGTGTGGGCGACGAAGGTGCGCACATAGTCGTCCGCCGGGTTCAGCACGATCTCTTCCGGCACGCTGTACTGGATGATCTTGCCGTCCTTCATGATTGCAATACGGCTGCCCAGTTTGAGCGCCTCGTCCAGGTCATGGCTGACGAATACGATGGTTTTGCTCAGCTTGCGTTGCAGTTCCAGCAACTCGTCCTGCAGGCCTTGGCGGATCAGCGGGTCGAGGGCGGAGAAGGGTTCGTCCATTAGCAGGATGTCGGCGTCCATCGCCAGGGCGCGGGCCAGGCCGACGCGCTGCTGCATGCCGCCGGACAACTCGTCGGGCTTCTTGTTGCGCCACTGGGCCAGGCCCACCAGTTCGAGCTTTTCGTCCACCAGCTTGCGCCGTTCTTTTTCCGGACGGCCCTGCATTTCCAGGCCGAAGCTGATGTTCTCGCGCACCGTCAGCCAGGGCATCAGGGCAAACTTCTGGAACACCATGGCGATGCGCTTGGTACGCATCATTTTCAGCTCTGCGTCGGTGCAGGAAGCGATGTCGATCTGCCGACCTTCATGCTCCACGAACAGCTGCCCCCGGCTGACGGTGTTGAGGCCGTTGATGCAGCGCAGCAGGCTGGATTTGCCGGAGCCCGACAGGCCCATCAGCACGCAGATCTCGCCTTTTTCGATATCCAGGCTGGCCTTTTCAACGCCGACAATCTGCCCGGTCTTTTTCAGAATCTCGTTACGGCTCATGCCCTGGTCCAGCAGCTTGAGCGCTTCGCGTGGGTCTTTGGAGAAGATCACGTCGACTTTGTCGAATCGGATAATGCTCATGCATCACCCCCTACTTTGGCATCGGGTTGTTTGCAGATGCGGTCGAGCATGATGGCCAGCAATACGATCGCCAGGCCCGCTTCAAAGCCCAGGGCGATGTCGGCGGTGTTGAGTGCGTTGACCACCGGCTTACCGAGGCCGTCGGCACCCACCAGGGCCGCGATCACCACCATCGACAACGACAGCATGATGCATTGGGTAATGCCGGCGGCAATGCTCGGCATGGCGTGTGGCAGTTCAATGCGCGAGAGCAATTGACGGCGCGAGCAGCCGAAGGCTTTGCCGGCGTCCATCAACTCTTGCGGTACATCACGGATGCCCAGGTAAGTCAGACGGATCGGCGCGGCAATCGCGAACACCACCGTGGAAATCAGCCCAGGCACCACACCCAGCCCGAAGAGGGTCAGGGTAGGGATGAGGTAGACGAAGGTCGGTACGGTCTGCATCAGATCGAGCACCGGCCGCATCATGGTGTAGAACAACGGTTTGTGCGCGGCAACAATGCCCAGCGGCACACCGATGACCACGCAGACCAGGGTGGCGAACAGCACCTGCGCGAGGGTTTCCATGGTTTCCTGCCAATACCCCAGGTTGAGGATCAGCAGGAAGGAGGCGATGACAAAAACCGTCAGGCCCCATTTACGTTGAATAAAATGAGCCAGCAGCGCAATCAGACCGATCAATGCCAGCGGATTGAACCAGGTCAGCGCAAACGTCACGCCGTGGATCATCGTTTCCAGCGTCGATGCGATTGCGTCGAAGTAGTTGGCGCCGTGTTGGGTCAACCATTCGACGAAGGCAGCGATGTACTGGCCTAGTGGGATTTTCTGTTCAGTCAGCATGGTAGTGAATGTCCACATGCGAAGGGGAAAACATCCCGGGGCAGCGCACCGCCCCGGGGTCAGCGGGTGTTATTTGGCGAGGTAGGCTTTGACGGCCTCAAGGCCGGGTTTGCCGTCGACGGTGGTAACGCCGGCGAGCCAGGTGTCGAGCACTTGCGGGTTTTTCTGCAGCCAGGCTTTGGCGGCGGCGTCGGGCTTCATCTTGTCGTCCAGGACATTGCCCATCAGCGTGCTTTCCATGTTCAGGGTGAACACCAGGTTTTTCAGCAACTGGCCCACGTTGCTGCATTCCTGGGTGTAGCCCTTGCGCACGTTGGTGTAGATGGTGGCCTGGCCGTAGTTGGGGCCGAACGAATCGTCACCGCCGGTCAGGTACTTCATCTTGAAGCGGGTGTTCATCGGATGCGGTTCCCAGCCAAGGAACACGATGGCCTGGTCACGCTTGGTAGACCGTTCCACTTGGGACAGCATGCCGGCTTCGCTGGATTCGACCACTTTGAAGCCTGCGTCTTTCAAGCCGAACGCGTTCTTGTCGATCAGGGTCTGGATGGTGCGGTTGCCGTCGTTACCCGGTTCGATGCCGTAGATCTTCCCGCCCAGTTGGTCCTTGAACTTGGCAATGTCGGCGAAGTCTTTAAGGCCTTTTTTGTACAGCGCCTCGGGCACCGCCAGGGTGTACTTGGCGTTTTCCAGGTTGGCGCGCACGGTTTCCACGGTGCCGGCATCACGGTACGGCTTGATGTCGTTTTCCATGGTCGGCATCCAGTTGCCGAGGAACACATCCATGTTCTTGCCGTCGGCCAGGGACTTGTAGGTCACGGGTACCGAAATCATCGTGGTTTTGGTCTTGTAGCCCAGGGCCTTGAGGATTTCGCTGGTGGTCGCGGTGGTGACGGTGATGTCGGTCCAGCCGACATCGGAGAAGTTGACGGTCTTGCACTGTTCCGGTTCTGCCGCGTGCGCCAGGACTGGCAGACTCAGCATGGCGGCCAACAACAACGAGGGTGAAGCTTTCATGAGGCTAGACTCCTGTGTTTTTTCTGGCGGCATCTGCCGCGCTTTATTCAGTGTTGCGGTTGGAGCGTGCGATGACAGCTCTGGCACGGTGCCTTGCAAACGAGTCGGAACTGATCATGTACCAGTGAAAATCTGACGCCTACAGGGGGCGTCGTATCCAGTACAGGCAGGGTCGTATCCAGTGTTGGTGACGTCGTTTACAGGTTTTTACCAGGGCAAAACTGCTGTTTTTGCCCGTCTGCACCGTTAAAAACGGCCAAAACAGGTGATCACATGCAAGCGACGCTGGTGAGCATGGTTACGTCGGTGTGAGACGCCGAGGCAGCGAATAAAACCTTGATGATGCCGCCATCTGGGCGATCTGAGCGTAGCACCTCGTTCGAGCCCGGCCCGTGCTTATCGAGGAGTTTCACGTTAATGGCTATCAGCGTTTTCGACCTGTTCAAGATCGGCATCGGGCCTTCGAGTTCGCACACCGTCGGCCCCATGCGCGCCGCAGCGTTGTTCGTTCAAGCACTGCGTGAACGTGAGTGGTTGGAACGGGTGCGGCGTGTCGAAGTTCAGCTGTATGGCTCGTTGTCGGCCACCGGCATCGGCCATGGCAGCGACACGGCCACCATCATGGGCTTGATGGGCGAATGGCCGGATGCGATCGACCCGTCGCAGATCGCCGGTCGCATCAGCACCCTGCGCGAAACCGACACACTGCTGCTCGACGGGCGCCTGCCGGTACCCTTCGTCTGGGCCCGGGACATGCGCCTGCTGGACGAAAACCTGCCCTTCCATCCCAACGCCATGACCCTGGTGGCGTACGGCGATGACGGTGAGCTGCACCGCGACACTTACTACTCGGTAGGCGGCGGTTTTGTGGTGGATGAAGCCCAGGCGCAAAGCGGTGTGGCGGACATGGACCGCACTGAGTTGCCCTACGACTTTTCCAGCGCCGTTGAGCTGTTGCAGCTGTGTAACACCCACCAGCTGCGCGTCGCTGAATTGATGATGGCCAATGAAAAGGTGTGGCGTTCCGAAGAAGAAATCCGCAGCGGCCTGATGAAGCTTTGGCACGCCATGCAGGATTGCGTGGAGCAGGGCCTCAAGCATGAAGGCATCTTGCCTGGCGGCCTCAACGTACGCCGCCGCGCCGCCAAGTTGCACCGTAGCCTGCAGGAATTGAACAAGCCCAATGTGATCGGCTCAACCTTGAGCGCCATGGAATGGGTCAACCTGTTTGCCCTGGCCGTCAACGAAGAAAACGCTGCCGGTGGGCGCATGGTCACTGCCCCTACCAACGGTGCGGCAGGGATCATCCCGGCGGTGCTGCACTACTTTATGAAGTTCAGCGAAGAGGTCACCGAAGCCAACGTGGTCGACTACCTGCTCGGTGCGGCGGCGGTGGGGATTCTGTGTAAGAAGAACGCCTCCATCTCCGGTGCCGAAGTGGGCTGTCAGGGCGAGGTGGGTTCTGCCTGCGCAATGGCGGCGGCCGGCCTGGCGGAGATCCTCGGCGCCACGCCGGAGCAACTGTGCAACGCCGCCGAAATCGGCCTGGAACACAACCTCGGCCTGACCTGCGACCCAGTGGGCGGGTTGGTGCAGGTGCCGTGCATCGAGCGCAACGCGATTGCAGCGGTCAAGGCGATCAACGCGGCGCAAATGGCCCTGCGCGGCGACGGCCAGCACTTTATCTCCCTGGACCGGGTGATCCGCACCATGCGCGATACCGGGGCGGATATGCATGACAAGTACAAAGAAACGTCGCGGGGTGGGTTGGCGGTAAGCGCGGTCGAGTGTTAAGACCCAGTCGCCTGCATCGGGGGCAAGCCCCCTCCCACCCTTGACCGTGTTCACAAATCAGAATGTGGGAGAGGGCAAGCTCCTGCCCACCCTTGGCTGTGTTCACAAATCAGAATGTGGGATAGGGCAAGTTCCTTACCACTGTTGACTGTGTTCACAAATCAGAATTGGGAGGGGACAAGCTCCTGCCCACCCTTGGCTGTGTTCACAAATCAGATGTGGGAGGGGGCAAGCTCCTTCCCACTCTGTGACTGTGTTCACCAATTTAAATGTGGGAGGGGGCTTGCCCCCGATAGCGGCGGTTCACACAAAACTGCTCAAAAAGTGAACACCAGCATCCTAACGCGCCACCTTTTAGCGCGTCGCAAACAGATAAGTAGCTCACGAACGATTTTCCCTCCGCTCATCCGCCCCCTGTGCGTGTGGTGACAGACTTTTCCTACGCGCTGAAAGCGCCTTCCCACAAGTGCTACCGAACTGCTCACACCCCTTGAGGGTTGCCCCTTCGATGCCCTTTCTCGGGCATATTCCGCACGCTACGCAAGGGCTATATAGACGCGCCAGCAGGTCGTTTTCAGGATTTATTGAATAGGTATTCAAGTTTAGGCACGGCAATTGCTCTATCCATTCAAAGCCTCTCACCTTGTCCGGATGAAGAGCGCCATAACAAGAGCCTCGCCTGAGGCCATCACCTGCTTTGTGTGAGGAGATACCGCGATGACGTCGTTCAACTCAGGGGCCCAACCCCAGAACCGTGCGCCTCAATCCATCGGCTTTTTGCTGTTGGACAATTTCACGCTGATTTCCCTGGCGTCCGCAGTGGAACCGCTGCGCATGGCCAACCAGCTGTCCGGCCGTGAGCTGTACCGTTGGACCACACTGAGTGTCGACGGCAACCAGGTCTGGGCCAGCGATGGCTTGCAAATCACCCCTGACGCGGCCATGCACAAAGCCCCGGTGCTGGACACCGTGATCGTGTGCGGCGGCGTGGGCATCCAGCGCACCGTTACCCGTGAACATGTGTCATGGCTGCAAAGCCAAGCGCGCCAGTCCCGTCGCCTCGGCGCGGTGTGCACCGGCAGTTGGGCGCTGGCGTGTGCCGGCCTGCTGGACGGTTTCGATTGCAGCGTGCACTGGGAATGCCTGGCGTCGATGCAGGAAGCCTTCCCCCGTGTGTCCATGAGCACGCGCCTGTTTACCCTCGACCGCAACCGCTTCACCAGTTCCGGCGGCACCGCGCCGTTGGACATGATGCTGCACCTGATCAGCCGCGATCACGGCCGTGAACTGTCGGCGGCGATCTCCGAGATGTTCGTGTACGAACGCATCCGCAACGAACAAGACCACCAGCGCGTTCCGCTCAAGCACATGCTCGGCACCAACCAGCCGAAATTGCAGGAAATCGTCGCGCTGATGGAAGCCAACCTGGAAGAACCCATCGACCTGGACGAACTGGCGGTCTACGTCGCCGTATCCCGGCGTCAACTGGAGCGGCTGTTCCAGAAGTACCTGCACTGTTCGCCGTCGCGTTACTACCTCAAGTTGCGCCTGATCCGTGCGCGGCAGTTGCTCAAGCAAACACCGATGTCGATCATCGAAGTGGCCTCGGTGTGCGGGTTCGTCTCCACGCCGCACTTCTCCAAGTGCTACCGCGAATACTTCGGCATCCCGCCACGGGATGAGCGCGTCGGCTCCAACACCACCCAGCAGGTGGCGATGATGCCGATTCCGCAGGCGCTGGTGTTGTCACCGTTGTCGGGGCCGATGTCGGCATTGAGCCAGGCGCGCAATGAGTCGACGTTTGCCAGTGTAAGGCTCTAGACCGAGGCGTCTGTATCGGGGGCAAGCCCCCTCCCACATTTTGATTTGTGAACACAGTCAAAGGTGGGAGGGGGCTTGCCCCCGATAGCCAATCTGTCAGGCCCCAGAGTTCTGCTTGAACTGCATCAACGCCGGCAACAACTGCTTGTCGATAGCCTGACGCACCGCCGGCAAAATCGTCGCGCTGCCGCCGTACATCCGCTCGACCATGCCCTTGAGCGCCTTGGCCCGTGCTTCGCTCAAACCGCGTACCGCGCACTCACACGCCTGCTCGGCGCTGGCGCCGCTGGATACTTCGAAACCCAGCGAGCGCAACTGGCTCAGCAGGTCATCCTGGTCAATCAAATCCGCGTGCATCATGACGTTTATCCTGGTTAGGGGAGCGGGGATCTGCCTGGATTCTGGTAGCCCTCGACGCCATCGGCAAGGGCGTGTGGCCCGGATGGCTTAGATGGCTATGAACAGGTCGTTTTCGGGCCACTTGCCGGCTGCACTAATCGGCACACTGGTCTCAGCAAGCAGCTTGAAGGTTTGGTCACCCTCGAAATGCATCGCTCTCACAAGGCCTCCTCTGCCCCGATCCTGTCACGGCTGGATCGGGGCTTTTTTTGCGCTATTTCTTCGGTGGCAAACCGATCACGCGTCCGAGCAGCGCCGGGGGCGGCAGGTCGGCTTGCTCGGTGCGAATGGCCGCGATTTTCTCCAGCGTCGCCTGGGTAAACGGCGCCGCGTGCGGCCCGGCCAGGTCGACGTGCAGCAGCATCTGTTCGTTGCCGGCCAGTGCCTGCTCATCCCCAACCCGATGCAGGCTGTGATACAGGTGCAGGCGCTTGGCGTCATGGGCGATCAGTTGGGTCTGCACTTGCACCTCGGCGCCGAGTTTCACTTCATGCAGGTAGTTCAGGTGCAACTCCAGAGTGAACAGCGAATGGCCGCTGGCTGCGCGGTTTTCGCTGTCCAGGCCGAGGGTGTCCATCAACGCGTCGGTGGCGTAGCTGAAGATCAGCAGGTAGAACGCGTCGCGCAGGTGGCCGTTGTAGTCCACCCAATCGGGCTGGATCTGTGTGGTGTAGGTGGTCAGTGCGGGCATTGTCTGCACTCCATTATTCGGCGAAGGTCATGCCGTGCTTGGCTTTGGTGGTTTTCACCGCTTCGAGTACCGCCAGCAGGCAATCATCACGATAGCGCTCCAGCGCCGAAATGCTGTGGGTGCCCAGTTGAGCGCTGGTGCCATCGACCACGTCGTCGATCAACTTGTCCGTCAGCTCCGGCGCCGGCAGGTAGGTCCACGGCAACTGCAACGCCGGGCCGAACTGGGCCATGAAGTGGCGCATGCCAGCATCGCCGCCGGCCAGGGTGTAGGTGAGGAAAGTGCCCATGAACGACCAGCGCAAGCCGGCGCCAAAACGGATTGCGTCGTCGATTTCGCCAGTGGTTGCCACGCCGTCGTTCACCAGGTGCAGCGCCTCGCGCCATAAGGCTTCCAGCAAGCGGTCGGCGATAAAACCGGGGACTTCCTTGCGCACATGCAAGGGGCGCATGCCGAGGGATTCATACACGGTGATCGCCGCCTGCACAGCCTCGGGCGCGGTGTGCTTGCCGCCGACCACTTCCACCAGCGGCAGCAGGTAGACCGGGTTGAACGGGTGGCCGACCACGCAGCGTTCCGGGTGGGTCGAGCTCTCGTAGAACTCACTCGGCAACAGCCCTGAGGTACTCGAACCAATCAGCGCATCGGGCTTGGCCGCCGCACTGATCTGGCTGTGCAGTTGCAGTTTCAACTCCAGACGTTCCGGGGCGCTTTCCTGGATAAAATCAGCGTCTTTTACGCAGTCTTCGATGGTGCTCACAAAGCGCAAGCGGTCCTGGGACGCGCCGGGCGCCAGGCCATTTTTTTCCAGGGCACCCCAAGCATTGGCCACGCGTTTGCGCAACGCGGCTTCGGCACCGGGCGCTGGGTCCCAGGCCACCACATCCAGCCCATGGGCCAGGGCGCGGGCCACCCAGCCGCTGCCGATAACGCCGCTGCCGAGGGCGGCGAAGGTTTTGATTTCAGTGATAAAGCGCATGGCGACGTCCTAAAGAGTTCAGTGATCCCTTGTGGAAGGGGCGGTGCGACGATTCGACTTGCCGCCGATGACGCTGAGTCAGCGATATCTTCGGTACTGATCCACCGCTATCGGGGGCAAGCCCCCTCCCACATATTTGATGAGGTTTTGGCGGGGGCTAGCCGCGCTTGGTGAGGCCCATCTTGATGCGACCCTCCGCCGGGGTCATGACCCGCGCGCCCAGGCGGCTGAGGATTTCGCCGGCGCGTTCGACCAGTTGGCCATTGGTGGCGAGCACGCCTTTGTCCAGCCACAGGTTGTCTTCCAAACCGACTCGCACGTTGCCGCCCAGCAACACCGCCTGTGCGGCCATCGGCATTTGCATGCGGCCGATGCCGAAGCCGGCCCACACTGCACCTGCCGGCAGGTTGTCGACCATGGCCTTCATGGTGGTGGTATCGGCCGGGGCGCCCCAAGGGATGCCCAGGCACAGTTGAAACAGCGGGTCGTCGAGCAGGCCTTCTTTGATCATCTGCTTGGCGAACCACAGGTGGCCGGTGTCGAAAATTTCCAGCTCGGCCTTTACGCCCAGTTCCTGGATACGTTTGGCGCCGGCACGCAGTTGTGCCGGGGTGGACACGTAAATGGTGTCGCCATCGCCGAAGTTCAGGGTGCCGCAGTCCAGGGTGCAGATTTCCGGCAATAACTCTTCGACATGGGCCAGGCGCGTCAGCGGCCCGACCAGGTCGGTATTGGGGCCGAATTCCATCGGGCTCTCGCCGCCGCCGATCTCCAGGTCGCCGCCCATGCCGGCGGTAAGGTTGACGATGATGTCGATGTCAGCCTCGCGGATGCGCTCCATCACTTCGCGGTACAGGGCCACGTCGCGGCTGAATTTGCCGGTATCGGGGTCGCGCACATGGCAGTGCACGACGGTAGCGCCGGCCTTGGCGGCTTCTACGGCGGCGGCCGCGATCTGTTTGGGGGTGACCGGCACGTGTGGGCTCTTGGCGGTCGTGTCGCCAGCACCGGTGAGTGCGCAGTTGATGATGACGTCGTGGTTCATGGGGCAGGTTCCTTACAGGCGTGGTGATGCCGTTCGCGGTCGGTAATGACCGCGAAACGGTGGTTCGGAAAAAGCTTATTTGCTGGTGAGTTGCAGGTTGGCCGCCGCCGGTTTGCCGTCGAAGGTGGTCACACCTTCCAGCCAGCGCGCCTGGTCCTGCGGGTGGTCCTTGAGCCACTGCCGGGCTGATTCCAGGGCGTCTTTGTGGTCAAGCAACGGCTGCATCATGCGGCTCTCATCGGCGGCGGTGAAGGTCAGGTTGGTCAGCAGTTTGTGCACGTTGGGGCACTGTTCGGCGTAGTTCGGCGACGTCACTGTCCATACCGTGGCCATGCCTTCGTTCGGGCCCAGGGCGTCGTCGCTGCCGGTGAGGTAGGTCATGGCAATGTTGACGTTCATCGGATGCGGCGCCCAGCCGAAGAACACCACGGCTTCCTTGCGGCGCACCGCGCGGTCGACGGCGGCGAGCATGCCGGCCTCGCTGGATTCCACCAACTGGAACTTGCCGAGGCCGAACTGGTTCTTGGCGATCATCGCCTTGATCTGGGTGTTGGCGCCGGAGCCGGGTTCGATGCCGTAGATCTTGCCGCCCAGCTCCTTCTCGAACTTGGCGATGTCGGCAAAGGTTTTCAGGCCTTTCTCGGCCAGGTAGCTCGGCACCGCGAGGGTGGCGCGGGCGTCTTCCAGGCTGGGCTTGTCGAGGACTTTGACCTGCTTGGCGTCAACGAACGGGGTGATGGTCTGGGTCATCAACGGGTTCCAGTAGCCGAGGAACAGGTCCAGGCGCTGGTCGCGGATGCCGGCGAAGATGATTTGCTGGGAAGCGCTGGTTTGCTTGGTGGTGTAGCCGAGGCCATCGAGCAGCACTTGGGTCATGGCGCTGGTGGCGATCACATCGGTCCAGTTCACCACGCCCATGCGCACGTTCTTGCAAGAGGCGGCATCGGCCGCGAGAACGCTGGTGCTCAAGATGGCGCTGGCGCTGAGTGCGAACACGCAGCGGCGGATCAGTCGGTTCATGGTGGAGCCCTCGGCAGGTTGTTGTTGTGGTTGCCGGTGTCTTTGTGCACCGTGACGCCACGTTACGCAGCTTGTAGGGCGACAAAACGCACGGCGGCGACCGACTCTTGCACTGCAGCGACCTGACCCCTTGAATCCACCTCTGAACGGGAGTATCACAGTGCCACGCTGGCCGTCCGATGAGAGCGCCACCATGTCCCAGGATGTCTACTTTTTGCTGATGCCGGGTTTCTCGGCGATGGGCTTTATCTCGGCCCTTGAGCCGCTGCGGGTGGCCAACCGTTTTCGCGGCGAGCTGTACCGCTGGCATGTACTGAGCGCCGACGGCGGTGCGGTACTGGCGAGCAACGGCATGTCAGTCAACGCCGACGCCGCGTTGGAACCGCTGAAAAAGGGCACCACCCTGCTGGTGGTCGCCGGTTTCGAGCCTCTGCAGTTCGCTACGCCCGCACTGGAACAGTGGCTGCGCCGTCTCGATCACGATGGCGTGACGCTGGGCGGTATCGACACCGGCGCCTGTGTGTTGGCCCAAGCCGGTCTGCTCGACGGCCATCGCGTGACCCTGCACTGGGAAGCCATCGACGCCTTCAAAGAGTCCTATCCGCACCTGGCGGTAACCCAAGAGCTGTTCGAAATCGACCGCCGCCGCATCACCTGTGCCGGTGGCACCGCCTCCATCGACCTGATGCTCGACCTGATCGCCCAGGCCCACGGCGCCGACCTGGCGATTCAGGTGTCCGAACAGTTTGTGCTCGGCCGCATTCGCCCACGCAAAGACCACCAGCGCATGCAGATCGCCACGCGCTACGGCATCAACAATCAGAAACTGGTGCAAGTGATCGGCGAGATGGAACAGCACACCGAACCGCCCCTGAGCACCCTCGCCTTAGCTGAGGCGATCAAGGTCACCCGGCGCCAGTTGGAGCGCCTGTTCCGCCTGCATCTGAACGACACCCCGAGCAATTTCTACCTGGGCCTGCGCCTGGAAAAAGCCCGGCAACTCCTGCGCCAGAGCGGTTTGAGCGTGCTGGAAGTGAGCATTGCCTGCGGGTTTGAATCGCCGTCGTATTTCACGCGCAGTTACCGGGCGCGGTTTGCCAAATGCCCCAGGGAGGATCGGCGACGGGAGCCGGTTTGACGGGCAATTATAGTTGATTATACTCAAGACTATAATTTATAGCCGTTTCAATAATTTGGTATAAGCCATGTCCAAGCTCAGCGGTTTTGTGTTCCGCCGTCCCGCGCTGGCCAGCAGCATTGCCGATGGCCTGGTGGGCGCCGGCCTTCAGGATTTCACCTCTGGCCTGTTCCTCGCCGCCCCACGTCGCACTGGTAAAAGTACGTTCTTGCGCGAAGACCTGATCCCGGAGTGCCAACTGCGCGGTTGGCTCACCGTGTATGTGGATCTGTGGGCCGACAAAGAAAAAGATCCCGCGGAGTTGATCGCCAGCGCCATTGCCGCCGCGCTTGCGCCCTACGAAAAGGGCATTCGCAAGCTGGCCAAGAACCTTGGCATCGAAAGGTTGAGTTTTCTGCGGACCCTGTCCTGGGACTTCAGCAAGCCGCAATTGCCGGTGGGCGCAACTTTGACCCAGGCATTGGAGTTGCTCCACCACGCGGCGGAAAAACCCGTCGTGCTGGTGATCGATGAAGCCCAGCATGCCTTGACCAGCGATTCGGGGATCAACGCCATGTTCGCGCTCAAGGCCGCCCGGGATCAGCTCAACCAAGGGCGTGACGAGGAGGGCAGCGGCCTGCATTTAGTCTTTACCGGTTCCAATCGCGACAAGCTGGCCTATCTGGTATTGGGGAAAAGCCAGCCGTTTTTTGGCTCCAGCATCACGCCGTTTCCACTGCTGGGCAAAGCCTTCACTCAGGCCTACACCGCACACCTCAACGCGAACCTGGCCCCGACCAACCAATTCAACGCCGCCGATATCGATGAAGCCTTCGAGTTGGTCGGCCGCCGACCCGAGATGCTGCGTACGATCATCGGTGAAGTAGCGCTGGAGCTGGGCGAGGCCAGCAACTTGGGCCAGTTGCTGCACAGTCGCGCCGAACTGCTGCGCGCAGGTGTATGGACCGAATTCGAAAGCGCCTGGAACGCCCTGACCATCCCGCAACGCGCCGTCTTGCAGGTGATGGTGGAACGCTCGCTGAACAACGAACCTTTCGCGCCGTTTACCGACAGCACCCTCACCGCAGTCAGCAAGGCGTTGGAGGACATGGGCAGTGACGTAGTGCCGGGCACCCAGACCATCCAGGCCTGCATCGATGCCCTGCGCGACAAGGAACTGGTGTGGAAATCGGGTCGGGGCGGGTATGCCCTGGAGGACAAGTCGTTCGGGGATTGGCTGCTGTACAAGCGCCATACCCCCCACTAAAAACAACACACATCCAATGTGGGAGAGGGCTTGCCCCCGATAGCGGTGGGTCAGCCAAAGCGGTATCAACTGACAGTCCGTCATCGGGGGCAAGCCCCCTCCCACATTGGATTTTTCGGCGGGGCTTATTTCTTCAGCAGTGCCGAGCACGCCGCCTTGAACGCCTCATGCTGATACTTGTTCAGCGTCGCGGGCAGTTCAAAGTTGTGTTTCTTGTTCTGCGCATTGATGGTCTGGGGCGACAGCAGCGTCACTTCCACACCGTCGAGCAACTGAAACACCCCCTCGATCTTGAACGTCGTCGGCCCACCGGCGAATTCACCTTTTTTGCTGCGTTTCTTGATGGCGATGCGGGTGATGGCATTGTCCTGCACAAATGCCTTCACCTGCGCGGCGAAGGCTTTGACGTTCGCCGCCTCGTCGTCATCTTCCAGAGCGATTTTTTTGGTGGCCAGGGCGACATGGGTCAGCGCCTGGTTGTCGAGGGAAGCGACTGCGATGATGGCTTCGCTGCCTTTGATTTCGATGCCGCAGAGGGTCATGAATGGCCTTGGTCAGATTAAAAAGTGGCGGCGATTGTCGCTTATTCCTGCCCGATCGACTCCAAAAACTCCGACCGTTCATCACTCATCCGCGCCAGGCAGTCGTTCTGCGCAATCGCGTAGTCCCTGGTGCCGGGCTTGGCGGGGAAGGTGTCCACGGCGCAGTCGGCATCCCGCAGTTTTTCCCACTTTTGCTGGGCGTCCTTCAGACGAGCGGTAATGTCGGCCAGTTGGGTCTTGTTGCTGCCGTAGGTCGAACCCATGCGTTCGAGCAGGCTCTGGTAGTTGTCCTTGAGCAATTGCTCGGCGGTGGTCTTGTTATAGGTGGCGCATTCCAGGGTTTGTTTGTCGTTCTCGATGCCGTCGCAGGGCGTGCTGTCGGTGTCTTCGGCTGCGTGGACGCCGGTTGCGATGAGTGCCAAAGCCAGGAAAATCGATTTCATTGCGCCGTCTCATATCAGTGGATGGCCGAATTCTGGCTCAAGCGTAAGACAAAGAACAGCCACCCGTCTGACGCGTCTGCATAGCCTTTGTCGTGGATTGACGCTTTCGGCAATTCCCCTGTCGTTTTTGCACCGGGTCCGTTCAGTCCCTGGGCATATGCTGGCCCCAAAGCGCCGGCAGACGATTCGGCGCATGAATCGCCAATAAGGGGACGCCTGATGAGCCCAGCCGAATTGCACGCCGACAGCATCGTTATCGACGGGCTGATTATTGCCAAGTGGAACCGCGACCTGTTCGAGGACATGCGCAAAGGTGGCCTCACTGCCGCCAACTGCACCGTGTCGGTGTGGGAAGGCTTCCAGGCCACGATCAATAACATCGTGGCCAGCCAGACCCTGATCCGCGAGAACAGCGACCTGGTGATCCCGGTAAAAACCACCGCCGATATCCGCAAAGCTAAAGAACAAGGCAAGACCGGCATCATCTTTGGCTTTCAGAACGCCCATGCGTTCGAAGACCAGCTCGGCTACGTGGAGATCTTCAAGCAGCTCGGCGTGGGCGTGGTGCAGATGTGCTACAACACCCAGAACCTGGTGGGCACCGGGTGCTACGAGCGCGATGGCGGCCTGTCGGGCTTCGGCCGTGAGATCGTCGGCGAGATGAACCGCGTCGGCATCATGTGCGACCTGTCCCACGTCGGCTCCAAGACCAGCGAAGAAGTCATCCTCGAATCGAAAAAGCCGGTGTGCTACTCCCACTGCCTGCCGTCCGGCCTGAAAGAGCACCCGCGCAACAAGTCCGATGAAGAATTGAAGTTCATCGCCGACCATGGCGGTTTCGTCGGCGTGACCATGTTCGCGCCGTTCCTGGCCAAGGGCATCGACTCGACCATCGACGACTACGCCGAAGCCATCGAATACACCATGAATATCGTCGGCGAAGACGCCATCGGCATCGGCACCGACTTCACCCAGGGCCATGGCCAGGATTTCTTTGAAATGCTGACCCACGACAAAGGCTACGCCCGCCGCCTGACCAGCTTCGGCAAGATCATTAACCCGCTGGGCATCCGCACCGTGGGCGAGTTCCCCAACCTCACCGAGACCCTGCTCAAGCGCGGCCACAGCGAGCGCGTGGTGCGCAAGATCATGGGCGAAAACTGGGTCAACGTCCTTAAAGACGTGTGGGGCGAATAAGCCGCCGCTCTCCTCATCCTTAACCCGTCGCCCTCCGCGCGACGGGCATCAACACGAATTTTCTGGAGTTAAGTTTCCATGGCCAAGATCGCCCCGCAATTGCCTATCGAAGTCGACAGCGAAACCGGTGTCTGGACCTCCGACGCCTTGCCGATGCTGTATGTGCCGCGTCATTTCTTCGTCAACAACCACATGGGCATCGAAGAAGTGCTGGGCGCCGAAGCCTATGCCGAGATCCTCTACAAAGCCGGCTACAAATCCGCCTGGCATTGGTGCGAAAAAGAAGCCGAATGCCATGGCCTGGAAGGCGTCGCGGTGTTCGAGCACTACATGAAGCGCCTGTCGCAACGCGGCTGGGGCCTGTTCAAGATCCAAGACATCGACCTCGACAAGGGCACCGCCAGCGTCAAGCTGGAACACTCGGCGTTCGTCTACGTGTACGGCAAGGTCGGGCGCAAGGTCGATTACATGTTCACCGGCTGGTTCGCCGGGGCCATGGATCAGATTCTGCAAGCGCGCGGCAGCAGCCTGCGCACCGTCGCCGAGCAAGTCTACGGCGGCTCCGAAGAAGGCCACGACGACGGCCTGTTCACCGTCAAGCCGTTGTAAGTCGAGGAACCCTGCCATGGCTTTCGAAGCAATGTTCGCGCCGATCCAGATCGGCAAACTGACCATCCGCAACCGCGTGCTCAGCACCGCCCACGCCGAGGTGTACGCCACCGACGGCGGTATGACCACCGACCGCTATGTGAAGTACTACGAAGAGAAAGCCAAGGGCGGCATCGGCCTGGCGATCTGCGGCGGCTCCTCGGTGGTGGCCATCGATAGTCCCCAGGAATGGTGGAGTTCGGTGAACCTGTCCACCGACCGCATCATCCCGCACTTCCAGAACCTGGCCGACGCCATGCACAAGCATGGCGCCAAGATCATGATCCAAATTACCCACATGGGCCGTCGCTCGCGTTGGGACGGCTTCAACTGGCCGACCCTGATGTCGCCGTCCGGTGTGCGCGAGCCGGTGCACCGTGCGACGTGCAAGACCATCGAGCCGGAAGAAATCTGGCGCGTGATCGGCAACTACGCCCAGGCCGCGCGCCGCGCCAAGGCTGGCGGTCTGGACGGTGTGGAACTGTCCGCCGTGCACCAGCACATGATCGACCAGTTCTGGAGCCCACGGGTCAACAAACGCACCGACGAATGGGGCGGCAGCTTTGAAGGCCGCATGAAGTTCGGCCTGGAAGTGTTGAAAGCCGTGCGCGCCGAAGTGGGTGACGACTTCTGTGTGGGCATGCGCCTGTGTGGCGACGAGTTCCACCCGGACGGTTTGTCCCACGAAGACATGAAGCAGATCGCCAAGTACTACGACGACACTGGCATGCTGGATTTCATCGGCGTGGTGGGTTCGGGTTGCGACACCCACAACACCCTGGCCAACGTGATCCCCAACATGAGCTACCCGCCGGAGCCGTTTTTGCATTTGGCCGCCGGGATCAAGGAAGTGGTCAAGGTGCCGGTGCTGCACGCGCAGAACATCAAGGACCCCAACCAGGCCACGCGTATCCTCGAAGGCGGCTATGTGGACATGGTCGGCATGACCCGTGCGCACATCGCCGATCCGCACCTGATCGCCAAGATCAAGATGGGGCAGGTCGACCAGATCAAGCAGTGCGTCGGCGCCAACTACTGCATCGACCGCCAGTACCAGGGCCTGGATGTGCTGTGCATCCAGAACGCCGCGACCTCCCGTGAATACATGGGCGTGCCGCACATCATCGAGAAATCCACCGGGCCGAAACGCAAGGTGGTGGTGGTCGGTGCCGGCCCGGCCGGGATGGAAGCGGCGCGCGTAGCCGCCGAACGTGGCCACGACGTAACCCTGTTGGAGAAAAAAGAGTTTATCGGCGGGCAGATCACCACGGCTTCCAAAGCCCCGCAGCGCGATCAGATCGCCGGTATCACCCGCTGGTACCAACTGGAGTTGGCGCGCCTGAAAGTCGACCTGCGCCTGGGCGTGGCCGCCGATGCCGACACCATCCTGGACCTGCGTCCGGACGTGGTAGTGCTGGCCGTCGGCGGTCATCCGTACATCGAGCAGAACGAACACTGGGGCGCCGCCGAAGGCTTGGTGGTCAGCAGTTGGGATGTGCTCGACGGCAAAGTCGCGCCGGGTAAGAACGTGCTGGTGTACGACACCATCTGCGAATTCACCGGTATGTCGGTGGCGGATTTCCTCGCGGACAAAGGCAGCCAGGTGGAAATCGTCACCGACGACATCAAGCCTGGCGTGGCCATCGGCGGTACGTCGTTCCCGACTTACTACCGCAGCATGTACCCCAAGGAAGTGATCATGACCGGCGACATGATGCTGGAAAAGGTCTACCGCGAGGGCGACAAGTTGGTGGCGGTGCTGGAGAACGAATACACCGGCGCCAAAGAGGAGCGGGTGGTCGATCAAGTGGTGGTGGAGAACGGCGTGCGTCCGGACGAAGCCATTTACTACGGGCTCAAGGAAGGTTCGCGCAACAAAGGCCAGATCGACGTGGAAGCCTTGTTCGCGATCAAACCGCAACCGTGCCTGAGCGAGCCGGGCGAGGGCTACTTGCTGTTCCGCATCGGTGACTGTGTGGCGCAGCGTAATACCCACGCTGCCATCTACGACGCCCTGCGCTTGTGCAAAGACTTTTGATGAGGTGAACGCGGTCAAATGTGGGAGGGGGCTTGCCCCCGATAGCGGTGGTTCAGCGACAACTGTACCAACTGACAGTCCGCCATCGGGAGCAAGCCCCCTCCCACATTCGGGCCAGTTTCACAGTAGACCTGTGCGGTCTGTGGGAGCTTCACCATGTTGAACACCTTGCTGCCTATTCTCTTGTTTGCCGCCCTCGGCCTCGCCGTCCTCGGCGCTCTGCGCCGGGTAAACATGTGGCGCCGTGGGCGCGCGTCCAAGGTCGACCTGCTGGGCGGCCTGCTGGCCATGCCCAAGCGCTACATGGTCGACCTACACCATGTGGTCGCCCGCGACAAATACATCGCCAACACCCACGTCGCCACGGCGCTGGGCTTTGTGCTGTCGGCGCTGCTGGCGATCCTGGTGCACGGCTTCGGCCTGCAGAACCGGATCCTCGGCTACGCCTTGCTGCTGGCGTCGGTGCTGATGTTTGTCGGCGCCACCTTCGTGTACCTGCGTCGGCGCAACCCGCCGTCGCGCCTGTCCAAAGGCCCGTGGATGCGCCTGCCGAAAAGCCTGATGGCGTTCTCGGTGAGTTTCTTTCTGGTAACCCTGCCGGTGGCGGGCATCCTGCCCGCGGACTTCGGCGGTTGGCTGCTGGCTGCGCTGCTCAGCGTGGGCGTGCTGTGGGGCGTGAGCGAGATGTTCTTCGGCATGACCTGGGGCGGCCCGATGAAACACGCCTTCGCCGGTGCCCTGCACCTGGCCTGGCACCGCCGCGCCGAGCGCTTCGGCGGCGGCCGTTCCACCGGGTTGAAACCGTTGGACCTGAGCGACAAAGCCGCGCCCCTGGGCGTGGAAAAGCCCAAGGACTTCACCTGGAACCAACTGCTCGGTTTCGACGCCTGCGTGCAGTGCGGCAAGTGTGAGGCCGCGTGCCCCGCGTTCGCCGCCGGCCAGCCGCTGAACCCGAAAAAGCTGATCCAGGACATGGTGGTCGGCCTGGCGGGCGGCACCGATGCCAAGTTCGCCGGCAGCCCGTATCCGGGCAAAGCTATAGGCGAGCACGGCGGCAATCCGCATCAGCCGATCGTCAACGGCCTGGTGGACGCCGAGACCCTATGGTCCTGCACCACCTGCCGCGCCTGCGTGGAAGAGTGCCCGATGATGATCGAGCATGTGGACGCCATCGTCGACATGCGCCGCCACCTCACCCTGGAAAAAGGCGCGACGCCGAACAAGGGCGCCGAAGTCCTGGAAAACCTGATCGCCACCGACAACCCCGGCGGCTTCGCTCCGGGCGGTCGCCTGAACTGGGCGGCGGACCTGAACCTGCCATTGCTCAGCGAAAAAGGCAGTACCGAGGTGCTGTTCTGGGTCGGCGACGGCGCTTTCGACATGCGCAACCAACGTACCCTGCGTGCGTTCGTCAAAGTGCTGAAAGCGGCCAAGGTCGACTTCGCCGTGCTGGGCCTCGAAGAACGCGACAGCGGCGACGTGGCGCGGCGCCTGGGCGATGAAGCGACCTTCCAACTGCTGGCCTCGCGCAATATCCAGACCCTGGCCAAGTACAGTTTCAAACGCATCGTCACCTGTGACCCGCACAGCTTCCATGTGCTGAAGAACGAGTACGGCGCCTTCAACGGCAACTACCTTGTGCAACACCACAGCACCTTTATGGCCGAGCTGATCGGCGAAGGCGCGCTGAACCTGGGCCAGCACAAAGGCGACAGCGTGACCTACCACGACCCGTGCTACCTGGGCCGTTACAACGGTGAGTACGAAGCGCCGCGCCAAGTGCTGCGGGCGTTGGGTATCGAGGTCAAGGAGATGCAGCGCTCCGGTTTCCGCTCACGGTGCTGCGGCGGCGGTGGCGGCGCGCCGATCACTGACATTCCCGGCAAGCAACGCATCCCCGATATGCGCATGGAAGACATCCGCAAAACCGGCGCCGAGCTGGTGGCCGTTGGCTGCCCGCAATGCACCGCGATGCTCGAAGGGGTGGTCGAACCGCGCCCATTGATCAAGGACATCGCCGAACTGGTGGCCGACGCCTTGCTTGAGGAGGCTCAACCGGCCAAGTCACCGACCAAGCGTGAACCTGCGGAGGTGCACTGATGAGCGACATAATCCGCCGCGACCCACGGGCCGAATGGATCGCCCGTAACCGCCTGCACCCGCTGCATGCGGCGATGCAGCCGGTGCAGCACAGCTGGATGGGGCCCAATGGCGTCATCCGCAAGAACGTGCATGGCATCGGTTTTATCGGCCCCAACGGCATCAAACGCATCGACCGCAGCGGCGTCCAGCAAGGTGGCGCAAGTAAACGTACCGCAGCCGCCGAAGTGCAATTGCCGCTGCATCAGGTCGCTGCGCCGGCGTTCTACATCAACGTGGTGCCGGACATGGTCGGTGGCCGCCTGAGTAGCCATGACCGCGACCTGCTTGGCCTGGCCCGGCAGCTGGCCGGCGACGACGGCGCGGTGTTGGTGGTGGTGTTTGGCGAACACAAGGAAAGTGCGTTTGCCACGGCCGGCGTAGATCGCCTGCTGGTGCTCGACGGCGCCGAATTCGACGGTTATTCGCCGGAACAACGGGTGCAAGGTCTGCGGGCTGTGGATAACCAATTCAATCCACGCCACTGGCTGCTGCCTGACAGTCGCAGCGGTGGCGGCGAGCTGGGCCGGCGTTTTGCCGCCAGCCTCAAGGAGCGCCCGGCCACGCGGGTGTGGCAGATCAAAGACAACACCTGCACCGGCCGCGCCGGCGCGGGCCAGGAGGATTTGGCGCGGCCGCTGCCACGCCTGATTCTGGCCGCCGCCGAATGTGCCGACCCGGTCAGCGAAACCCGCCATGAAGTGTTGCCCGTGGAGTTATCCACAACCCTGGCGCGCAGCTTGCCGCGTATCGAGGATCTCGGCGCGGTGGCGGTGGACCCGGCGGCCATTCCCATGGCCGAAGCGGAATTTATTTTCTCCGGCGGCAACGGCGTCAAGGACTGGGCCCTGTTTCACCAGACCGCCGCCGCACTGGGCGCCACCGAAGGCGCCTCGCGGGTGGCGGTGGACGATGGCTTTATGGCGCGTGATCGCCAGGTCGGCGCCAGCGGCACCTGGGTCACCGCGCGGGTGTATGTGGCCGTGGGGATTTCCGGGGCGATCCAACACCTGCAAGGCATCGGTGCCTGCGACAAGGTGGTGGCGATCAACCTCGACCCGGGTTGCGACATGATCAAGCGGGCCGACCTGTCGGTGATCGGCGAAAGCGCCGCGATACTGCACGCCTTGATCGATGCGGTCGAGGCCTACCGCAACGGCGCCAAGCGCGACGCGGCTTGAGGATATGAGCATGAGCACGAATGTAATCAGCCTGGTGTCCATCGGCGCCCACCCGACTTCCGGTCGCCCGCGCCGCGCCGAGCAGGACGCCCGCGCGGTCGAGCTGGGTTTGCAGCTGGCTGGGGATAAGTTGCAGGTGCTGCATGCCGGCAACATCGCCGAGCCGACCCTGCGCAGCTATCTGGGCATGGGTTTGCCGCAACTGCATGTGCTGGAGCAACCGGCCACCGCCGACGCACTGCCGGTACTCAGCGAGTACCTGCGTGATGCCGGAGCCCAGGTGGTGCTCACCGGCAGTCAGGCGGAAACCGGCGAAGGCTCGGGAATGCTGCCGTTTTTGCTGGCCGAGCAATTGGGCTGGCCGCTGATTGTGGGGCTGGCCCAGGTGGAGTCCATCGACGGCGGCGTGGCCCATGTGCTGCAAGCCTTGCCACGGGGCCAGCGGCGGCGCTTGAAGGTGCGCCTGCCGTTTCTGGCCACGGTGGACAATGCCGCGCCCAAACCACGACAGAGCGCCTATGGCCCGGGCCAGCGCGGGGAACTGGCGGCCCATGAGGTCGAGGTCGAAGACGATGCGCTGTTGATGGGTGCCACCCTGCAACCGGCCAAGCCCCGGCCCAAGCGGCTCAAGGTGATCAAGGCCAAGAGCGGCGCGGACCGCATGAAAGCGGCCACGGCCAAGGCCAGTGGCGGCGGTGGGCAGGTGCTCAAAGGCGTCAGCGCCGAAGAAGGCGCCCAAGCCATCCTCAAGTTGCTGATCGAAGAAGGCGTCGTGCGCTGACCCACCCATACTGCAAAACCAATGTGGGAAGGGGGCTTGCCCCCGATTGCCGTGTGCCAGTCCGAGTATTTTTAACTGAACCACCGCTATCGGGGGCAAGCCCCCTCCCACAGTTTGATCTTCTTCAAGTTCTGAGATTAAGGAGCGGCTGGCTCAGGCTTCGGCACCAGATCCGGTAACCCCGGCTCAAGCGGCTCAAGCGGCTCAAGGTGATCAAAGTGGGAGGGGGCTTGCCCCCGATTGCCGTGTGTCAGGCTGAGTATTTTTAGCTGAACCACCGCTATCGGGGGCAAGCCCCCTCCCACAGTTTGATCTTCTTCAAGTTCTGAGATTAAGGAGCGGCTGGCTCAGGCTTCGGCACCAGATCCGGTAACCCCGGCTCAAGCGGCTCAAGCGGCTCAAGGTGATCAAAGTGGGAGGGGGCTTGCCCCCGATTGCCGTGTGTCAGGCTGAGTATTTTTAGCTGAACCACCGCTATCGGGGGCAAGCCCCCTCCCACAGTTTGATCTTCTTCAAGTTCTGAGATTAAGGAGCGGCTGGCTCAGGCTTCGGCACCAGATCCGGTAACCCCGGCTCAAGCGGCTCAAGCGGCTCAAGGTGATCAAAGTGGGAGGGGGCTTGCCCCCGATAGCGGTAGGACAGTCACAGCATCATTGACTGACTCACCTATATCGGGGGCAAGCCCCCTCCCACAGTTTGATCTTCTTCAAGGTCTGAGATTAAGGGGCGGCTGGCTCGGGCTTCGGCACCAGGTCCGGTAACCCCGGCCCAAGCGGCTCAAGGTGATCAAAGTGGGAGGGGGCTTGCCCCCGATAGCGGTAGGACAGTCACAGCATCATTGACTGACTCACCTATATCGGGGGCAAGCCCCCTCCCACAGTTTGATCTTCTTCAAGGTCTGAGATTAAGGGGCGGCTGGCTCGGGCTTCGGCACCAGGTCCGGTAACCCCGGCCCAAGCGGCTCAAGGTGATCAAAGTGGGAGGGGGCTTGCCCCCGATAGCGGTAGGACAGTCACAGCATCATTGACTGACTCACCTATATCGGGGGCAAGCCCCCTCCCACAGTTTGATCTTCTTCAAGGTCTGAGATTAAGGGGCGGCTGGCTCGGGCTTCGGCACCAGGTCCGGTAACCCCGGCCCAAGCGGCTCAAGGTGACCAATGTGGGAGGGGGCTTGCCCCCAATAGCGGTAGGACAGTCACAGCATCATTGACTGACTCACCTATATCGGGGGCAAGCCCCCTCCCACAGTTTGATCTTCTTCAAA
>NZ_VFEU01000030.1 GCF_007858255.1 Pseudomonas rhodesiae
CCGTACGCCTATCTAAAGGATGTTCTCACGCGTCTACCGACGCAGCGGGCGAGTGAAATCGAGCAGCTGCTTCCGCATAAGTGGCAGCCGGTTTAATCACGCAAGACGTGTTGCCCGGACGCATACCGATCAACGTGAATCCTGTAGGAGCTTCTTGCAGCATGCGGTTAAAGTCTCCAGTGAATGCAAGGAGCTTGTTTCTTGCCACTTTAACCTGCGTGTCTAACTGTGGAGTGAAATACTCCGCATGCGACTTGGCTTCTGCAGTGCGAGCAATCAGGTTGGAAAGCGAGTCTTTCTTGAGCTCTAAGCGCTCCAGGTGCTCTGAAACGATTTCAGGTTTTTCTACCAGGAAGCTTTCACGCGTTTTGATTTCGTTATGCATTTGCTCGAGGCAGTGAGCAGTAACGCTCCATGAAATGATCTCTGCGGCGAGGAATTTGCGACGATTGGCTTTTGGCACAAGGCTTTCAGGCGATGCTCCATTCCTTTTAGACTCAGCGATATAGGCCTCCAGCTCGCTACACTCGTCAGTTAGCACACGAATGTGACCGTATATCCTTGGCAGGTGGTCGACAGTTTTGACCGAGTAATAGCAGCCCCCGCACGGCATACTTATCCCAGGAATGGCACCCAGGTCTTTAACGACGTCCGCTGGGCAGCGATTACCAAATGGGCAGATATGAGTGGGCATAAAGGCCAGCGAGTCGATGGGGCGCTGCCTTGTCTCCCTGACACCCGAAACCACATCATCCTTGGTCTCACGGTCAAAAGAGATCGCACCGAAGTCAATCAGAGACTTCTCCTTGTCTCGCCGGAAAGCCTGCTGAAGCTTCGATGCAACGTCTTCTGCTTTGATGTTAGACATTGCTGGGCGGTCAACTAGCCATCCATGCTCAATACTCAATTTTTGATACTGGGCAACCGATTTTAGGTATGCAGGGTCAACTTTTGCGTAATACATTACATGTTCATCACTGGCATGGCCGGTAATAAATGCGCCGATGATGTGTGGCGGCAAAATTGGGATGTATTCAGATACAACTGATACTCGGCAGGAGTGCGGGGTATGTTCGATTAATTTGCAGGCCTGTCCCTCAAGTTTGATCACGGTGAGATAGTCGTGAGGATCATTAATAGATTCCAGATCCCCCACAGCCTCTGGCATTGCGTTCGTCGCCTCAATGCCCAGCTGAAACCTGCAGAACAAGTCAAAAGAATAAATTAGCCTTTTGAAATATTTCGCATAGGCCTCCGGAGTCAGCACGCCAGGACTTGTTCCCTTCGGAAATAGCGTGATGATTTTGCCATGCTCATTTTCTTCATGGTAGTCATACCAGGTTTCGACATCCATTGCGGGATCGTTAAACCAAGGGATCATGGCTTTTTGACGATCCAGCAGTTCAATTACCGTCTTCGAAACAGTAGCGTCCCAGGGGCCGTTTACTTTGTCAGTGTTGATGCGTAACTTGCAAAGCGCAGGCAGGGGTCTTGAACGATCAATTCGCATATCATAGGTTCGCCTCTCTAGCCAACGTATGTGAATACTACGAACCCCTGTCTCCAGTGCGATGATATTATGTCTGATGTAATTGAGCTGAGGATAGAACACCCACTTCCCTTCGCGTTCAACCGAGTGTTCAATAATTGGCACGACAAACCTTGGAAGAAGTCGCAGCGCCTCATACTTCATGGGGCGATTATCTTCGGATTTAGGCTGCGAAGCGTCAAATGATGGGTTCCGGTAGAACACAATTGGAACGTACCCAAGTTTTTCAGTTTGAACGATTTTTTGGGTGTTGTTCCAATCCTTTGTTTCAATATCTGCCCTGAATTGTTTGTCGAATAGGTTTATTTGTTCGTGATATACCCTTTCGGCTAGGTGAGTTGTGAAAGACTCTATCGCGTAGCAGTATTGGAGAAGGTATGGGAAATGCTCAGAATGAAATGCAGGCTTATTAGAGCTATTCCTTCTTCGCACGATGGGGAAATCGAGCTCAAGTATGGGGCAAACAAAACCAGAAAGTTTCTCGTCGGCGCTCGAGTGAGCCGTCAAGTAGTTGAAAAAGCTGGTGATGTGGTACATGATCTGCTGGATCGTTGAGTTTGACCTGCCTCTGCGAAGAAAAGTGAGGAAGCCTATGTATCCATCGCCCTCCATGTGCGTCCGATTAAGCTCACTTGGGTGAGGAGGAAGCAATCCCGTGGCAGTAGGGTATTCGCCAAACAACCAGGTATTCAGAACTGAGAAGCTCTTGCTGTAAGCGTCGAAAGACTTAATACCCCGAGACTTTTGTAAGCCGGTGTATTTGTCCTGATATTTCAACCACGACTCGACACTTTCCTTGTGCTCATCAGGATAGTCATATTCGCCAGAGGCCAGAGCTTTTCTACTGGCGTGCAAATCATTTTTAGGGCGGACGGCGACCTGGCTACATCTGTCAGAATACAGCCTCTGAACATAGTTCCAAAACGCGGCTGGGGCGATGGGGTACTGGAACCAGTCAACGTCATTTCTTCGCATTAAGACCAAGTGGTCGGCGAGGTCAGCGATGTCATCTGGATTGATGTCTTCGATTCTATGCCAGTCTGTGCAACGAATCATGCGCCATGCGTACCATCCAAAGTTTTTGACGGCACTAGGCTTCATTACGGAGGTAATGTCCGGAATGTCTTCGTAGGGAACATGCGAGACAAACGGTTTGCTCACAAATGCAAGCACCTCGGTATAGGATGCTGCAGCAAACTCATAGAAGTTGGTTCCTTCGTCCTGATTGTGAACCGTGGGCTTCCTAAGGTCAGCCGGGAGCAGGACAGCTCGCTCCTGCCAGAGAAAGTGAAGAATTAAGACGCAGTCTTTACTCAGCCTCTCCAAGGAAGACTTGTTGAGCCAGTCAATAGAGGCCTTCGGAACGACCTGCTTCGCAATTTCTATCGGCGCAGTCTTTTTCGTGCAAGCTAAAGCATTACGCACCCACACTTCATCATAAATAGGTGCATTTGACACGTTCAGGTGGTCATCAAACAGGCGCACGATGGACGCGTTGTAATATTCGTTACGAGCGCCGCTTGTTACCTTACTTGGAGAGATATAGTTCGTGCCAAACAGCTCTTTGCAGACGCAAGCCTTGGCTTTCGTGATCGCCTCTTTAATGGAGCTATCAAGAGGCGCTCCAGTTTTGATAATCTGAATATCCTTAGTCAGGTTAATCATGTTGCGTCCCTTGAATGCGATTCGCCTCGTCCTTCAATACTTCGAGCTGGCGCAGATAAAACTCCTCGCGAATTGTGGTAAAGGAGGCATCGCCTCTTTGCATGACGTACTGGTTAGCATGTTGAATGTATGCTTCGATGATGTCGGTGTCGTGCTTCGCGTACTTCATCGTGGATGTAACGCTGGCATGGCCCATCAGGATCTTCACGTAGGTAATGGGTAGACCAGGAAGGGTTTGACCAGGAACTGGCATGTAATTAAGCGTGTAGGTTCCGTACATATGCCTCAGAGAGTGAGTGCTGATGCCTGTGACGTCCGGCAAGCCTGCCTTCAAAGAGTATTTCTTGAAGGTTTTGTCACGGCTGCTCCTGTCGCTTGCGAAGAAGGGCCTGCCGTCAGAGTTCTGAAACAAGAAATCATGTCCAACGCTAGAGTTGTATTCTAGGGTCAGGTACTTCTCAAGGCTCTCCCAGAATATTTTAGCGAATGGTTCAATCATGAAGGTGACCTCGGTCTCCCGACCTTTCCAGGAGAGAAGCTTATGCTCTTCTTCAGTAATACCAGGCGCTTTCCTCGCAAAGGGGTCGCGTAGGAACACTGCAAAATCGTCATCGTCGATGTCGGACATTCGAACTTGTAGCGCCTCGCTTGTACGCGAACCTGTCGCGGCAAGTAGGGCATATAGCGTCATATCCCTGTAAAATGTCGTGGACTTTGCAGGCTTGGCCTGTCTGAGAAAGTCGATGGATCGTTCTATAGGGAATGGAAGGATCTTGAACGGCTGCTTGTCGTGTTTGCTGTTCCTACGCCCTGCTTTAGCAAACAGCTTATCTCTCTTGCGTTTAGGCAAAACTGAGTTCAGCGAGCCACGAATGACTGCTGCCATCCATGAATTAGCTTTTTGGGCCGAAACCTCATATTGACTTCGATATTCGGCCTTGCTCGAGCAGAACCGACTGAACAGATGGTCAGGTGCTGTCATGTTTTTTGACTCGGCTACCTCAAGAAACCATCGAATAGACGACTCTATTGATTCCGCGATTGAGTTTTGACCGGTTAGCCGTGTCTTCCCTAGGCTATGGGCCAGCGTCTTCGCTATCGGGTTCGTGGCGTCCGTACCGAAGAGGAGATAAACCTGGTAGCTGTAGATGACGGTCTCGATAGTGACCTCGACATCTGCAGGAAATTGGGTTTTCGTCGCCTCATATACGTAGTCGATGAAGCGGCCAACGTGCTCCGAGTAGAGCTTATCGGTGTTTCCTGCGTAGCCCTTACGTGCCAGCCACGTCGTGTAGTCGGTGAACGGTTTGAACTCGCGTGCCTCGTCGGGCATGCCAGGGTCGAGATGAAGCAGGATGTAGTTAGCCTCGCTCGTAACGGGCGCTTCGACCAAGATGAAGTTTTTCATGAGCTCTTATTCCAAATACCACACCCTATTAGCTTTGGGTGTCGCACTTGCCTTTGTCAAGGAAAAAGGCTCAAGTGGGTGAATCAGGCCAACGCAGAAAGCTCCGTCAGCATGGCCGTTGGCCGTCTGCGGAGTGCGCTAAGTGTTTGATTGTAAGGGGAGATGGGGCCACCGGCGGGAATCGAACCCGCGACCCACCGATTATGAGTCGGTTGCTCTAACCAATTGAGCTACAGTGGCGCTGAGAAGGTGCAAAGCTATCAAAAATCAGGTTCAAATGCCACACCAACATTCGTACCACATAAGAACCGTGGACCAAAGGATTATGAGTCCTCTGCTCTGACCAACTGAGCTATAGGCCCTTAACAGGTCGCGGATTATAGCGATGGTTTCCTCGCTGTGCTATCCGAAAAGTCCTCAACTGTCATACGAAGGAACGTGGCGGCAAAAAGCTCCGGCGGCAAAGGCAGGCTGACGATGTAGCCTTGCATCTGTTCGCAGCCTTCGTCGGCAAGGAAGGCTTGTTGTGCGGGGTTTTCCACGCCTTCGGCAATGATGGTGAATTGCATGCTGTGGCCCAGGGCGATGATCGCGCGCACGATGGCGGCGTCGTGGGGGTCGTCGGGCAGGCCGCGAACGAAGGATTGGTCGATCTTGAGGAAATCCAGCGGCAGGCGTTTGAGGTAGCTGAGGGAGGAATACCCAGTGCCGAAGTCGTCGATCGCCAATTGAACGCCCAAACGTTTGAGTTCGTGCAGCACATCAAGGGCTTCTTCGGCCTGGCTCATGATGAAGTTTTCGGTGATCTCCAGTTGCAGGCAGCCGGGCTCCAGGCGGTAGTCGTGCAGCAGTTGTTCGATGCGCGGCAGCAGGTTGGGATGACGCAACTGTGCGCCAGCGAGGTTGACCGACAGCGGGCCGAAATCGTCGAACGTGCCTTGCCAGGCGTGAAGCTGGCGACAGGCTTGTTCCAGCACCCAGTCGCCGATCTGCAGGATCATGCCGTTCTCTTCGGCAAGCGGGATGAAGTGTTCGGGCGGCACGTCGCCAAAGGTTGGGTGGTGCCAGCGGATCAAGGCTTCGGCGCCAATCAGGGCGTGGGTCTTCAGGCAGAGTTTGGGTTGGTAGTAGAGACTGCACTCATTGCGCTCGATGGCACGGCGCAGCTCATGTTCCAAGGCTACGCGCTCCTTGGCTTGAACGGTGAGGTCGCGGGTATAGCACTCGACACGATTACGTCCCTTGGCCTTGGAGCGGTACATCGCGGCATCGGCGTTCTTGACCAGGGTGGCGACGTCAGTGCCGTCCTGGGGATAGAGGCTGGTGCCGATGCTGGCGCTGATAAAGAACTCATGCTCGCCGGCCTGGAACGGCGGCGTGAAGCATGCCAGCAGTTTATTGGCCAAGTGCTCGGCATCGCCCTCATGTTGCAGGCCGGGTAACAGGATGATGAATTCGTCGCCGCCCAGACGCGCGACGGTGTCGATGTCGCGCAGTTGCTCCTTGAGGCGCAGCGCGATGCCTTTAAGCAGCAGGTCGCCGACAGGGTGGCCGAGGCTGTCATTGATGTGCTTGAAGCGATCGAGGTCGAGGAACAGCACAGCGCCTTGTTTGCCGGTTTGCTGATGGCCGTTGAGCGCGGCTTGTAGCCGGTTTTCAAACAGCGTGCGGTTGGGCAGGCCGGTGAGGGGGTCATGGTGGGCCTGGTAGTCGAGTCGGGCCTGGGCCAGTTTGAGGCTGGAGATATCGGCGAAAACCGCCACAAAGTGGGTAACGACATTGTCACGGTTACGCACGGCGCTGATGGTCAACCAGCTGGGGTAGAGCTCGCCGCTCTTGCGCCGGTTGGAAATCTCGCCCTGCCAGTGCCCGTGAGTGGTCAACTGATGCCACATCGCCGCATAGAAGGCGCTGTCATGCAGACCGGAGGCCAGCAGGCGTGGTGTCTGGCCCAAGGCTTCGGCCTCGCTGTAGCCGGTGATCTCGCTGAAGGCACGGTTGACGGCGCTGATGTTCTGCCGAGTGTCGGTAATCAGTACGCCTTCGGCGGTGCTCTCGAACACGGTGGCGGCCTGCTGCAGCTTCTCTTGCATCAGCTGGCGTTCAGTGATGTCCCGGGCAATGGTGAGCATGCAGTCCTCGTCGCCGATGGGTAGCGGGCGGCTGGATAGTTCGCACAGGCGTATCAGGCCGTCGGCACGGCGGATATGACAGATGAAATCGCGCACAAACCCGTCGCGGCGCATCAGTTCCAGCAGGTGTTTGCGTTCGTTGAGGTCGACCCAAATCCCCAGTTCCAAGGCGGTCTGATCGATGGACGTGGCAGCGGTGAAGCCGGTGATGCGGCTGAAACCTTCATTGACCTCAATCAGCAGTCCGTCGCGCTGGCGGCTGAGCAGCAAGCCATCGGGCGAGGCATGAAAGGCCTTGGCGAATTTCTCTTCGGAGGTTTGCAGCTGTTGCTGGGTTTCCTTGAGCTGGGTGATGTCGCGCACCACCACGACAATGGCTTCCACTGTGTCGAGCTGGAACGGCTCCGCGGAAATCAGCCCGGTGAAGACTTGGCCGTTGCTACGTCGAAAGGACATTTCCAGGTTGCGAATGCTGGTGGTCTGCACGCGGTGCAGCAAGTCGGGCCCTGCGTCGTCGATACCCCAGATGTTCAATTCAGTGGCGGTTTTGCCCAGTACTTGAGCAGCGCTTAAGCCGATCTGGTCTTCAAACGCTTTATTGACCTCCAGCAGACGTCCATCGCTGAAACGGGCAATCACCAGAATGTCAGGGCATTGCTGGAACACCGAAGCGAACTTCTGCTCGGACAGCTGCAGCGCTTCTTCGGTGCGCTTGGCTTCGCTGATATCAATCATCAAGCCGCGCAGGACGGACTCATGGCCGTGTTCGATCAGGCTAACGATGTCGCGTACCCACAGGCAGCGGCCGTCGGCAGTGATTACGCGGTAGTCAACGCTGTGATCGCGCTTGGCGCGGGTTTCACGATGGCAATAGGCTTCGGTGCGGGTCAGGTCGGCGGGGTGGATGATATTGCGCCAGAATCCTGGAATCAGCCAATGGGCGCGTGGATAGCCCAGCAGTTCCTCGGCGTGGGGGGACACATAGCTGTAGGTGAAATCAGCGATGCTGGCTTCCCAGGCAATGGCCGACAAACTCTCCACCAGGCTGCGGTAGTGGTATTCGCTGCTGCGCAGTTCTTGTTCAAGTGCGACGCGGCGGGAAATCTCCGAGCTGAGCCGGCGATTGATCCGAATCGCGATGATCAATACGGCGCTCATCAATAGCAGTGCGGGCAGGCCGTACAGCAGCAGATCGTTCCAGAAAGTGCGGTTATCCGAGAAGTTACCCACCCAATGGTGTTGGATTGCGCTGGTTTCGTCAGGGCTGAGGTCCGCCAGTACTTTATCGAGGATGCTTACCAGCATTTTGTCGTTACGGGGTACGCCCATCGCCAGTTGATAGCGGTAGGGCGTTTCACCACTGACATACAAGCCTTCGAGTTTGAGTTCGCGCAGGCTCCAGACGCTGGAGGCCAGGTCGCTGACTACGGCGTCCACCTTCCCGGTGGCCAGCGCCTGTAGCGTGGAGCTGACATTGGGCAAGGCGACCAGATTGATATCGGGATGATGGGTACGCAGTAATTCATGAGGGGCGTAGTTTTCCACTACGGCAATTTTCAACCCATAGAGCTCCTTGAGCGTGCGCGGGCGCGCCCCACCTTCGTGGGCAAGGATAACCATCGGAAAGTCGATGTAAGGTCGAGTAAAGGCCAGATAGTTCTGGCGCTCCGGTGTGGACATAACACCCGGTATGAGATCGAGTTGACTGTTTCGAGCCTGCTCCAACACCTGGCCCCAGCTTGCTGGTTCGATCAGTTTTATCTTGATGCCCAGGCGATCCTGAATCAGGCGGACATAGTCCGCAGCCAGGCCCTGGTAGCGGCCATTCTCGTCACGGTATTCAAAGGGCGGCCACGAAGTGTCCACCCCCAGGCGCAGCTCCTGATGGTCCGCCAACCAGCCACGCTCATCATCAGTGAGAGTCAACGCGCCAGCCGTTGCGGTCCAGGTCAGCAGCGACAGCAGTATCACGGTCGGCAAACTGGGCATAACGGTCTCGTTATGGCACGGGGAATGTTTCGAGTGTAGACGGGCATTTCGCAGGAGGGGTGAAGCGGGAATTTTTATCTAGGCAAAACAAAACCCCCGGCCTGGGCCGGGGGTTTTGGTATCACTCGTCGAGGAAGGAGCGCAGATGCTCGCTTCGCGTCGGGTGGCGCAACTTGCGCAACGCCTTGGCTTCGATTTGACGGATCCGCTCGCGGGTCACGTCAAACTGCTTACCGACTTCCTCAAGGGTGTGGTCGGTATTCATGTCGATGCCGAAACGCATGCGCAGTACCTTGGCTTCACGAGCAGTGAGGCCGGACAGTACATCGCGAGTCGCTTCTTTAAGGCTCTCAACGGTGGCGACATCGATTGGCGACTGCATGGTCGAGTCTTCGATGAAGTCACCCAGGTGGGAGTCTTCGTCATCACCAATCGGGGTTTCCATGGAGATCGGCTCTTTAGCGATCTTCAATACCTTGCGGATTTTATCCTCAGGCATTTCCATGCGTTCGCCCAGCTCTTCCGGGGTCGGTTCGCGACCCATTTCCTGCAGCATCTGCCGGGAAATGCGGTTGAGCTTGTTGATGGTCTCGATCATGTGCACCGGAATACGGATGGTGCGGGCCTGGTCGGCGATCGAGCGAGTGATCGCCTGACGGATCCACCAGGTGGCATAAGTCGAGAACTTGTAGCCGCGACGGTATTCGAACTTGTCCACAGCCTTCATTAAGCCGATGTTGCCTTCCTGGATCAGGTCGAGGAATTGCAGGCCACGGTTGGTGTACTTCTTGGCGATGGAGATCACCAGACGCAAGTTGGCTTCAACCATCTCTTTCTTCGCGCGGCGGGCCTTGGCCTCACCGATCGACATGCGACGGTTGATGTCTTTGATTTCGGCAATCGTCAGACCGGTTTCGGCCTCGAGCGCGCTCAGCTTCTGCTGGCAGCGAATGATGTCCGGTTGCAGGCGACCGATGGCTTCAGCGTACTTCGCCTTGCCTTTGGCCAGTGCGTCGGTCCAGCTTTCGTCCACTTCGTTGCCCGGGAACTGGCGCAGGAAGTCTGTACGTGGCATGCGTGCATCACGGACACAGAGCTGCATGATTGCACGCTCTTGTGCACGCAGGCGCTCAAGGGCGCTGCGAACGCGTTCAACCAAGCCTTCGAATTGCTTCGGTACCAGCTTGATTGGCATGAACAGCTCAGCCAGTGCCAGCAACTCGGCAATGGCCTGCTTGTTGGCGCGACCGTGCTTTTTCAGGGCCTTGCGGGTGATTTCCATTTGATCGGAAACCGCACCGAAGCGCTGGGCAGCGATGATCGGGTCCGGACCGCTTTCGACTTCTTCTTCATCGTCGCTGCTGGCTTCAGCATCGTCGTCATCGGAATCGTCGTCGGCTTTCGCGGCTTTCGCATCGACAGGCGGTGGCACTTCGGCGGCAGGCGGCGCAATGCCGTCGTCCGGGTCGATATAACCGCTCAGGACGTCGGAGAGGCGGCCACCTTCGGTGGTCACACGGGTGTACTCGGAGAGAATGTGGTCAACCGTGCCTGGGAAGTGCGCGATTGCGCCCATCACTTCACGGATGCCCTCTTCGATACGTTTGGCGATTTCAATTTCGCCTTCACGTGTCAGCAGCTCGACCGTACCCATTTCACGCATATACATGCGCACAGGGTCCGTCGTGCGACCGATATCGGTCTCCACCGCAGCCAACGCGGCGGCAGCTTCTTCAGCGGCGGCTTCGTCGGTATCGGCGTCGGCCAGCATAAGGGAATCCTTATCTGGCGCAGTTTCGAATACGTTGATCCCCATGTCGTTAATCATGCGGATGATGTCTTCCACCTGCTCTGGATCTGAAATATCCTCAGGCAGGTGGTCGTTGACCTCCGCGTAAGTCAGGTAACCCTGCTCACGACCCAGTGTGATCAACTCTTTGATACGAGACTGCTGTTGCGCTTTTCCGGACATAACACCCTATCCACTGAAGGTCTTGGCGGGCAAAAAACAAGCCGAGGATTATACCCGAGCTATGACCTCACACGCCAGCTGAGGTCGGGTTTGATGCGGAAACATTCTGTTTTAAGAGGTCGCGCATCTGTTTTGCTATCTGAATTTGCTCTTCAGCCGATAATCCAGGCTGCCTTGCTCTCTTGATAAGTTCATCGAGGGTCTGCGTATGCTGACCCGCGGATAACCTAGTAATGGTGTCTAAAAACTGTTGTTCAAGGTTATCGCCGTCAATTAGCCACTCCTTTTCCGCGAGCGCTTTCAACAGTCGGCCTTGTTCGGTGCCATGCCAACGAGCCATCAGCTGAATAGAGTTTAGCTTAGGATTTTTCTGCATCGCCTCGATCAGTGCGATCAGTACCTGGGCGTAAGTGTTGCTCTCGTTGGCAAAATGATCCGCACTTTCAACCTTGCCCGCCAATTGCGGGTGGTGAATAAGAGTGCGCAGGGCAATCAGCGTTGGCGCTTCTACAGCGACCGGTGTGCGTGGGGCATATGCCTCATCGCGATCACCGCGTTTACCGTTCTTGTTCCAGGGTTTCTTGTTGTCCCACTTCTTGCCGCCGGTGCCGGGTTTTTTCGGTGTCCATTCCTGCTGCGGGGCGTAAGCCTCCTGCTGTGGATGGAAGTCGGCATAGTCCGGCATGGCGTCATAGTCCATGCCGGGGTCGTAGGCGGGCGGGGCGTCCTGCGGTGCGCTATGGACCAGTTGGCTTACGGCTTCGCCGCTGAGTCCGGTGATTTCCAAAAGGCGCTGGCGCATCAAGGTGCGCAGGTTAGCGCCAGGCACTTTGTCGATCAGCGGCGCTGCGAGGGTGGCCATGTGGGCCTTGCCTTCGAGGGAGCGCGGGTCAGCTTCTTCGGTCAGTTGCTGGAAGAAATAGTCCGCCAGCGGCTGCGCATGTTGATTAATGCGCGCGCGGAAGGCGTCGGTGCCTTCGGAGCGCACCAGGGTGTCCGGGTCTTCGCCTTCGGGCAAGAACAGGAAGCGTGCGCGTCGGCCATCTTGCAGGCTCGACAGTGTGGCTTCGAGTGCGCGCCAAGCGGCATTGCGGCCAGCCTGATCGCCATCGAAGCAGAACAATACGCTGGGCACCACGCGAAACAGGCGTTTCATGTGTTCTTCGCTGGTGGCAGTACCCAAGGTGGCGACGGCATTGCGCAGGCCCTGTTGGGCGAGGGCGATCACGTCCATGTAACCTTCAACCACGATGATTTCGTCAAGATTGCGGTTGTTTTTGCGCGCCTCGAATAGCCCGTACAACTCCTGGCCTTTGTGGAAGACCGGCGTTTCCGGGGAGTTCAGGTACTTGGGTTTATCGTCGCCGAGTACGCGGCCGCCGAAAGCGATGATTCGTCCGCGGCTGTCGCGGATCGGGAACATCACTCGATCGCGAAAACGGTCATAGCGCTTGCCGGTCTCGGCGTTTTCCACCAGTAGGCCGGCGTCGATCATGGCTTTCTGCTGCAGGGTGTCGCTGCTCAGGTGTTTGTACAGGTTGTCCCACCCCGGTGGGGCGAAGCCAAGCCCGAAGTCGCGGGCGATTTCACCGGTGAGGCCGCGCCCCTTGAGGTAGTCAACGGCCGCTTTACGCTGTGGGTGGCTTTTAAGCGCCTGACGATAAAAGTCGGCAGCGGCCGTCAGCAGCGGGTACAGCGGTGAATCGGTGGGCTGTCGCGGTTTGTGCGGGCGGCCACTTTCTTCGCGGGGGATTTCCATGCCGGCGGCTTTGGCCAGCTCCTCGACGGCCTGGGGGAAGTCCAGGTTGTCGTGGTCCATGATAAAGCCGAGGGCATTGCCGCCTGCGCCGCAGCCGAAGCAGTAGTAGAACTGCTTGTCGGGGCTGACGCTGAAGGATGGGGTCTTTTCTTTGTGAAATGGGCAGCAGGCGGTGTAGTTCTTGCCGGCTTTCTTCATTTGCAGGCGCGAGCTGACAACATCGACGATGTCGGTGCGGTTCAGAAGGTCGTCAATAAAGCTCTGGGGAATTAGCCCGGCCATGGCGTTCTCGTCATCACTGCGTGTAAATGAGGGCCCATGAAGTATTCAAGCGCACGTCGGGTGGCTTGATCATCAATTCTCTGTTTGGACTGTCAGGAAGTGTATCTGCCGAACATTCGCTGACGTTAGTGTCTATCAGTCTTCGGCTTGGAAATGTCGCCCTGGCATCCGGTCTCGGCCAATGGTGGGCCTCGGAAGCTCGGTGATGGGCACAGCCGACACGGTTGATCGCCTGTTTGTAAAAAATAAGTGTGCTCGTCAGTAGCCTTGTTAGGCTCGTCAGAAGAGACGTGCACCGCTGGCAGAAGAGCCAGTCCTGACGTGTGAAGCAGTGTCTCGGTCGCATGTGCGGCGTCGACGATGAAGCATCAAGCGTTATCCGCAAATGCCATTAGCCCGGCTGAGGGCCGGGCTTGGCAGAAGCTTGCTACGATCGTCTGTGTATTAGTACAGACGAACGGCGCGGCGCTGTTCGCGCTGAACTTTCTTGGCGTGACGCTTAACAGCGGCTGCTGCTTTACGCTTACGCTCAGAAGTTGGCTTCTCGTAAAATTCGCGGCTACGAACTTCAGCCAGTACACCGGCTTTTTCGCAGGAGCGCTTGAAACGACGCAGAGCTACGTCGAAGGGTTCGTTCTCTTTAACTTTGACGGCTGGCATCCAGAGCTACCTTCTTTCATTACCGGGATCAACGTTCTCGTCGCAAACAATTCACGGCTGAGGTCGTCGGTTTTTAAGGGTTGCGGATGTTAACCCCTCATTGCCCGGAATGCAAAGCCTCTGATCGAAAACCGCTAGTCGGGAAGTGGAGCGGCGACTATTATGCGCGCCTTCGAATTCAGCCTCTACAAGGCGCAAACCCATGCTAGTACTGGGACTTGAAACCTCCTGCGACGAAACCGGTGTCGCACTTTACGACAGTGAACGCGGGCTTTTGGCCGACGCACTGTTCAGTCAGATCGACTTGCATCGCGCCTATGGCGGCGTGGTGCCGGAGCTGGCCAGTCGTGATCATGTCAAGCGCATGCTGCCGCTGATTCGCCAGGTGTTGGCCGAGGCCGGTTGTGTGCCGACCGAGATTGACGCGATTGCCTACACCGCCGGCCCTGGATTGGTCGGAGCCCTGCTGGTTGGGGCCTCTTGCGCTCAGGCGTTGGCTTTCGCCTGGGGCATTCCGGCCCTCGGAGTGCACCATATGGAAGGCCATTTATTGGCCCCCATGCTGGAAAAAACACCGCCACAGTTCCCGTTCGTCGCTTTGTTGGTATCCGGCGGTCATACGCAGCTGGTTCAGGTGGACGGCATCGGCCAATACACCCTCCTCGGCGAGTCCTTGGATGATGCGGCCGGCGAAGCTTTCGACAAGACCGCCAAGATGATGGGCCTCAATTACCCCGGTGGACCGGAAATCGCCCGCCTCGCCGAAAAGGGCGTCGCCGGTCGCTACACGTTCCCGCGGCCCATGTGCGATCGCCCGGGTCTGATGTTCAGCTTCAGCGGCTTGAAAACCTCCGCGCTCAATACCTGGCAGCAAAGCATCAGCGCCGGGGACGACAGCGAACAAGCCCGTTGCGACATCGCGCTGGCGTTCCAGCAGGCCGTGGTGGAGACTTTGACCATCAAGTGCAAGCGCGCCCTCAAGCAGGCGGGCATGAAACGTCTGGTGATCGCCGGCGGCGTCAGCGCCAACAAGGCGTTGCGCAGTTCTCTGGAAAAAATGCTCGGCGATATGAAGGGCGATGTGTTCTACGCCCGCCCTGAATTCTGCACCGATAATGGCGCGATGATTGCCTATGCCGGTTGCCAGCGTTTGCAGGCGGGGCAGCATGAAAGCCTGGCGATCAGCGTGCAGGCGCGCTGGCCGATGGAGCAGTTGTCGCCTTTGTAACGGGGGTGTGAGCCGGTATTTAAAAATGCCGTTCGCGCCCAGCAAACAGGTCGCGTAAATTGCCGCGATGGCGCCAGACGATCAGCAGCGTCAACACGCTCATCGGTAATAGCGCCGCCGGTTCCTGCCAGGCCAGCAGCGGCAAGGTCAGGGGCGTGGCGATCAGCGCTGCCAGCGAGCTGGTGCGGGTCAGGTAGAACGTCAGCAGCCAGGCCAGTACGGCCAGCAGCGCCGCCGGCGGGTAGATCCCCAGCAGCATGCCGGCCGCCGTAGCGACACCTTTGCCGCCGCGAAAGCGAAAGTACAAGGGAAACAGATGGCCGAGTACGGCGCATACGCCCACCCAGGCCTGTTGTTGCAGGGTCAGGCCGGCAAGGCTGGCGATCAGCACGGGCAACAGGCCTTTGCACACATCGCCTAGTAATGTCAGGACCGCAAGTTTCTTGCCGGCCAGACGCAGCATATTGGTAGCGCCGGCATTGCCGGAGCCACCCATTCGCGGATCGGGATTTCCCGTCAGGCGGCTGAGCAAAATGGCGAAGGACAGCGAGCCGAGCAGGTAGGCGAGAATCGCCAGTGACCAAAACATGCTAACTATTCCGGGCGAGGACGCCCTGATTCTAACGGGGCATCGCGCCCTTGTCGTGCTGCGGAGAAAAGTGCTTGGACAGAGTGTTTATCGAAGGCCTGGAAGTCGACACCGTGATCGGGGCCTACGACTGGGAGCGCGGCATCCGACAATGCCTGCGTCTGGACCTGAGCTTCGCCTGGGACAATCGCCCGGCCGCGGCCGGTGACGACCTGACCCTGGCGCTGGACTACGCGAGCGTATCCGCACGGATCCAGGCGTTCGCCGAGCAATCCCAGTTCCAGTTGGTGGAAACCTTTGCCGAGCGTCTGGCCGAAGTCTTGATGGGCGAATTCCAGATTCCCTGGCTGCACCTCAAATTGACCAAGCCCGGAGCCGTCCCGGCCGCCAAGGGTGTCGGCGTGGAGATCGAGCGCGGATGTCGCTAACTCAGATTTACCTTGGCCTTGGCAGCAATATCGAGCGCGAACGCCACTTGCGCGCGGGGCTGGATGCGCTGGCGGGCTTTCTGGTGGATGTACGCTGTTCGGCAGTGTTCGAGAGCCAGCCGGTCGGTATCAAGAGCGGGCCGTTCTTCAACTTGGTGGTGTCGGCGTATACCGACCTGCCGTTGATGGAGCTGGATCGCCGGTTGAAGTCGATTGAAGCGGATAACGGTCGCTATGCGCCGGATCGCAAAGGTTTGCCCCTGGATATCGATGTGCTGTTGTACGGCGAACTGGTCGGCAACTTTGACGGTTTGGTGCTGCCGCGAGCGGAAATCCTGAAAAACGCCTTTGTGTTATGGCCGCTGTCTTTGATGGCGCCGGATCGCCTACACCCCGAAGCGGGCAAGACGATGGCGCATTTATGGCGTGATTCGCACATCGATCAGGTGCTGGCGCCGGTTGCATTTGAATGGCGGGGCCAGCCATTGACGCCGAGCGCGCTGTTATAAAGCGCGCTGTTCCTTGTAAGCCTTGAGTGTCTTGAGTCTTTCCCGCTTGAGCGCTTCACCCAGTTCAGGGCCCTTGAAACCTTTCTCCAGCAGCGGCGCCACCGCAACGCTGCGTGCCGCTTGCGCCGCACCGCGCAGATAATCCGCCTGTGGATAACTGCGTTGCTCAAGGCCTTTGCGACCACGGGCGTCCATTTCGCAGGCGACCACGAATTCTTCGAAACGCTGCGGCCGGCGATACACATCAAAACTCTGCAATAACTCCAGTAATGTCGAGGCTTTCAGCTCCAGGGCGCGATGGCCGTGGGTGTGATATTGGCCAACCAGCAGCGCCAGCTCCTGGCAGTCCCGCGGCACTTTGAAGCGTTCATTGACCGCCTTGATCAGCTTCAGCCCCCTATGTTCGTGGGCAATGTGTTGCGGCAACTTATCCACAGGTGTCAGGCCTTTACCCAGATCGTGGAGCAAGCAGGCCCAGCGAACGGTCAACGTTTGCCGATGCAGAGCGGCCTGTTCCAGCACGCTGAGGGTATGCACGCCGGTGTCGATTTCAGGATGGTGTGCCTCGGGCTGCGGTACGCCGAATAGGGCGTCGACTTCAGGCATCAGGGTCTTCAGCGCGTTGCAGTCGCGCAGTACCTGAATAAACACCTGAGGTTGATCTTCCATTAATGCGCGGGAGATTTCCTTCCAACTGCGTTCAGGGGTCAGGGCTTCCAGTTCTCCGGACTCGCTGAGTTGGCGCATCAATACGAGGGTTTGCGGTGCGACTTTGAAACCCAAATGTGCATAACGCGCGGCGAATCGTGCTACGCGGAGCACTCGCAGAGGATCTTCGGCGAACGTCGGGGAAACATGACGCAGGACGCGGGCTTTCAGGTCTTGCTGGCCGTTGTAAGGGTCGATCAGGTTGCCGTCATCGTCCTCCGCCATGGCATTGATGGTCAGGTCGCGGCGAATCAGGTCTTCTTCCAGCGTAACTTCTGGGCTTGCATGGAACACAAAGCCGCCATAACCCCGGCCACTCTTGCGTTCGGTGCGGGCGAGGGCGTACTCGTCGCCGTTCTTCGGGTCCAGAAATACCGGAAAATCAGCGCCGACAGGCTTGAACCCCTTGGCCAGCATCTCTTCAGTGGTCGCGCCCACAACGACGCGGTCAATGTCTGTGACGTCGATGCCTAGCAAGCGGTCGCGCACTGCGCCGCCAACCTTGTAGATTTTCATGAAAAAGCCTCCATTAGCAGTACAGGATACCGTCTGTGCCTGACCGATGGAGGCTTTGCTGCTTCAGAGATGCACGACGGCCATGTCCAGGCGGCCATAGTCGTTGTCATTGTGATCGCTGCGCGGCGGGACATGGTGGGTCTTCATGACCTGATCGCCTTGTAAGGTTTCCAGATGGATGTCGAAACCCCATAGTCGATGCAGGTGCTTGAGGACTTCATCGGTGGAATCGCCCAACGGTTTACGATCGTGCTGTTGATGGCGCAACGTCAGCGAGCGGTCGCCGCGTACATCGATGCTGTAGATCTGCACATTGGGTTCGCGATTGCCCAGGTTATATTGCGCGGCCAGGGTTTCGCGGATGATGCGGTAGCCCGGCTCGTCATGGATGGCCGGTACCACCAGATCGTCCTTGAGATCGTCATCCAGAATGCTGAATAGCTTGAGGTCGCGGATCACCTTGGGTGACAGGTACTGCAGGATAAAACTCTCATCCTTGAAGCTACTCATGGCGAACTTGATCGTGGACAGCCAGTCACTGCCCGCGATTTCCGGGAACCAACGGCGATCCTCCTCGGTGGGGTTTTCGCACATGCGCCGAATATCACGGTACATGGCAAAGCCCAGCGCATAGGGGTTGATGCCGCTGTAATAGGGGCTGTCGAAACCCGGCTGGAACACCACGCTGGTGTGGGAAGTGAGGAACTCCATCATAAAGCCGTCGGTAACCAGGCCTTCATCATAAAGGTCGTTCATCAGCGTGTAGTGCCAGAAGGTTGCCCAGCCCTCATTCATTACCTGGGTCTGGCGTTGAGGGTAGAAGTACTGGGCGATCTTGCGCACGATACGCACGATTTCTCTTTGCCAGGGCTCCAGCAGCGGCGCGTGTTTTTCTAGGAAATACAGAATGTTTTCCTGGGGTTCGGCGGGGAAGCGAGCATTATCCTTATCGTTATTTTTGCCGGCGCGTTTCGGAATCGTGCGCCACAGGTCATTGATCTGTTTTTGCAGATGCTCTTCGCGCTCCTTCTGACGCAGGCGTTCTTCTTCGGCGGAAATCGGATAAGGGCGTTTGTAGCGGTCGACCCCGTAGTTCATCAGGGCATGGCAGGAGTCGAGCAGATCCTCCACCGCGTCGATGCCGTGGCGCTCTTCGCATTGCATGATGTACTGCTTGGCGAACACCAGGTAATCAATGATTGAACTGGCATCGGTCCAGGTGCGGAACAGGTAATTACCCTTGAAAAAACTGTTGTGCCCATAGCAGGCGTGGGCCACGACCAGCGCCTGCATGCAGATGGTGTTTTCTTCCATCAGGTAAGCGATGCAGGGGTCGGAGTTGATGACGATTTCGTACGCCAGGCCCATCTGGCCGCGGCTGTAGGACTTTTCGGTGCTGAGAAAGTGTTTACCATATGACCAATGGTGGTAACCCAGGGGCATGCCGACCGAGGCATAGGCGTCCATCATTTGTTCGGCGGTGATCACCTCGATCTGGTTGGGGTATGTGTCCAGGGCATAACCCGCCGCAATACGGCTTATTTCCCGGTCATAGGCCTGGATCAGTTCAAAGGTCCATTCGGACCCGGTGGAGAGGGGTTGGCGCTTAGTCTCTTTTTTGGCGGTCATGTCACTAACCTGCGCTGGAAGAGTTCACGGAAGACCGGGTAGATATCGCCGGCCGAGACCAATTGCTGCTGGGCGAACGTGTCGGCAAACGCTTCGCCGATACGCTCGTATTCGAACCACAGGGCCTGGTGCTCACGGGGGGTAATTTCGACGTAAGTGTAGTACTGCACGAACGGCATGATCTGGTTGATCAGAATGTCACGGCAGATTGGCGAGTCGTCGTTCCAGTTATCGCCGTCCGAGGCCTGGGCGGCGTAGATATTCCATTCGTTGGCCGGGTAGCGCTCGGCCATGATCTCCTGCATCAGCTTCAAGGCACTGGAAACAATGGTGCCGCCGGTTTCACGCGAGTAGAAAAACTCCTCTTCGTCGACTTCCCGCGCGCTGGTGTGATGGCGGATAAACACCACGTCGATCTTGTCGTAGTTCCGCTTGAGAAACAGGTACAGCAGGATAAAGAAACGTTTGGCGATGTCCTTGGTGGCCTGGGTCATGGAGCCGGACACGTCCATCAGGCAGAACATCACGGCCTTGGAGCTGGGATTGGGTTGTTTGACCAGCAAGTTGTATTTCAAATCGAATGTATCGAGAAACGGCACGCGGTGAATGCGCGCACTGAGTTTTTCGATTTCCGCCTCTACCTCCTGGATATCACCGAAGTTGTCCGGTTCATCCCGCTTCAAGCGCGCCAGTTCCTCTTTGGCCTGCTTCAGCTTGGCGCGGCTACTGCCTGACAAGGCAATCCGCCGTGCATGAGCTGAGCGCAGGGTGCGGATGATATTGATCCGTGAGGGGTTGCCTTCGTTGCTGATGCCGGCGCGCACGGTTTTGAAGGTGTCGGTGCCGGTCAGGTTGCGTTTGACCAGGTTAGGCAGTTCCAAATCCTCGAACATGAATTCGAGGAATTCCTCCTGAGTGATCTGGAACACGAACTCGTCCATGCCCTCACCGGAGTTGCCGGCTTTACCCGGGCCCTTGCCGCCGCCACCGCCTGGGGGACGTTGGATATGCTCACCCGTGGTGAACTCCTTATTGCCAGGATGCACGACGGTCTGTTTGCCGCCTCTGCCGTGGTGCAGGACGGGTTCGTCGATGTCGCGTCCGGGGATGCTGATTTGTTCGCCGTGCTCCATGTCCGTGATGGAACGGCGGCTGACGGCTTCTTCAACCGCCTTTTTGATGTGGTCACGGTAACGCCGCAGGAAACGCTGGCGGTTAACCGTGCTCTTGTTCTTGCCATTGAGGCGTCGGTCGATCACATAGCTCATGGGGCCCCTCCGGGGAGCTTCAAGTCGTGAGCTTCAAGCCGCAAGGCAGAGCCCACTGACGGGCTCTGTCGCTTTTCCCTTGCCGCTTGTCGCTAGAAGCTTACAGCTGCTTCTCTCACTGCGATTTCCGGACCCGCAGGTACCATTCCGAAAGAAGGCGTACCTGTTTGTCGGTATAGCCACGCTCGACCATTCGAGTAACGAAGTCGTTGTGTTTTTGCTGATCCTCCTTGCTGGCCTTGGCATTGAAACTGATGACCGGCAGCAGATCCTCGGTGTTGGAGAACATTTTCTTCTCGATAACCACCCGCAGCTTCTCGTAGCTGAGCCAGGTAGGGTTCTTGCCGTTGTTGTTGGCACGGGCGCGCAGTACGAAATTGACGATTTCGTTGCGGAAATCCTTCGGATTGCTGATGCCGGCAGGTTTTTCGATTTTTTCCAGTTCTTCGTTGAGCGCTACACGGTTGAGAATTTCGCCGGTCTCGGGGTCGCGGTACTCCTGATCCTGGATCCAGAAGTCCGCATACAGCACGTAGCGGTCGAAGATGTTCTGGCCGTACTCGCTGTAGGACTCCAGGTACGCAGTCTGGATTTCCTTGCCGATAAACTCGATATAGCGCGGTGCCAGGTATTCCTTGAGGAACCGCAGGTAACGTTCGCGGGTTTCTGCCTGGAACTGCTCCTGTTCGATCTGTTGTTCCAGCACATACAGCAAATGTACCGGGTTGGCGGCAATCTCGTGGGGATCGAAGTTGAACACTTTGGACAGGATCTTGAACGCGAAGCGGGTCGACAGGCCGTTCATGCCCTCGTCCACGCCAGCGGAGTCGCGATATTCCTGAATCGACTTGGCCTTGGGATCGGTGTCCTTGAGGTTCTCGCCGTCGTACACCCGCATTTTTGAGTAGATGTTGGAGTTTTCCGGTTCTTTGAGCCGCGACAGCACGGTGAACTGGGCCAGCATCTTCAGGGTGTCGGGCGCGCAATGAGCCTTGGACAGGGAGCTGTTGAACAGCAGCTTGTCGTAGATCTTGATCTCATCACTGACCCGCAGGCAGTACGGCACCTTGACGATGTAGATCCGATCGATGAACGCCTCGTTGTTCTTGTTATTGCGGAAGGTGTGCCATTCCGATTCGTTGGAGTGGGCCAGCAGGATGCCGGTGAACGGAATGGCGCCCAGGCCTTCGGTACTGTTGTAGTTGCCTTCCTGGGTCGCGGTAAGCAGTGGGTGCAGCACCTTGATCGGTGCCTTGAACATTTCCACGAACTCCATCAGGCCCTGGTTGGCCCGGCACAATGCGCCTGAGTAGCTGTAGGCGTCGGCGTCGTTCTGCGGGAATTCTTCCAGCTTGCGGATATCGACCTTGCCCACCAATGCGGAAATATCCTGGTTGTTCTCGTCCCCCGGTTCAGTCTTGGCCACGCCGATCTGATTGAGGATCGATGGATAAAGCTTCACCACGCGGAACTGGCTGATATCGCCGCCGAACTCGGCCAGGCGTTTGGTGGCCCAGGGTGACATGATGGTATTGAGATAGCGCCGTGGGATTCCGAAGTCTTCTTCGAGGATCGCGCCATCTTCCGTGGCGTTGAACAAGCCCAGGGGCGATTCGAACACCGGCGAGCCCTTGATGGCGTAGAAGGGCACTTTCTCAATCAGTTGTTTGAGTTTTTCGGCCAGGGACGACTTGCCGCCGCCCACGGGGCCGAGCAGGTAGAGGATTTGTTTCTTCTCCTCCAGGCCTTGGGCGGCGTGGCGGAAGTAGGAGACGATCTGATCGATGCATTCTTCCATGCCATGGAAGTCTTCAAAAGCCGGGTAACGGCGGATCACCTTGTTGGAAAATATTCGCGACAGACGCGAATTGTTCGAGGTGTCTACCAGCTCCGGTTCGCCGATGGCCAGCAGCAGGCGCTCGGCGGCGGATGCGTAGGCACTGCGGTCCTGCTTGCACAGCTCGAGATACTCCTGAAGCGTGAGTTCCTCCTGCTGTGTGGATGCGAAGCGTTGTTGGAAGTGGCTAAAAATACTCATGACGTCGTCACCTCGCTCGATACGTGGAGCCGACGCCGGATCAATCAGTCGATGCTGGCAACCATCGACGATCGCCAATGGTTGTTTTCCCCCCAGAACACCCTGAAACGCTACCGATGACCCGCACGCCGGTGTACCGGCTCTCCCCTGATTCGGATGGCCTGCGCTTAAGGATAGTTCGGAATCGGAGAGGTCAAGGCGCGATACGTAATTAGTTTGACCGCGCCGTTCGTCAGAAACGGCGCGAGCCCAAGCGTCACGCGGGGTAGCGGGGTGTGAAAAAAATTATTGCGAATCGACTGATGCGATTTCCGCAGGAAAGGTCGCACGCCACAGCTCAAACCCGCCATCCAGGCTATAGACGTCGGAGAAGCCTTGATTGACCAGATACGCGGCTGCGCTCTGGCTGGAGTTACCGTGGTAGCACGCCACGATCACCGGTGCGTCGAGGTCGGCGTCGCGGATAAAGTCAGCGATGTTGACGTTGTCCAAATGCTTGGCGCCAGCAATGTGCGCAGCGGCGTAGGTCGGCTGGTCACGGATATCGACTACTACCGCGCCTTGCTCGCGCAGAGCCTTGGCTTGTTCGGGAGGGATACGTTTGAATTCGCTCATGGCGGGCTCCTTGGGCGGGCGGCAAGCGGCGTCTAGCGCTTGGCGGCGGCCGGCTGTGTAACGGGAAGAGGGGGTTGGCACTGGCAGCGATGGCGCTCGCCGGTGTCGATATTCATCAGGGTCATGGCGCCGCCCCACACGCAACCGGTGTCGAGGGCAAACACGCCGGGCTCGTCGCACTGGCCTTCCAGGGCCGCCCAGTGGCCGAAGATGATCTTGGTGTCACGGGTCTTGCGTTCTTTATGGGCAAACCAGGGTTTATAGCCGGGCAATGCGGTGTCCGCGCCTTCCTTGCTCTTGAGGTCCAGTTTGCCCTCGGCGGTGCAGAAGCGCATGCGCGTGAAGTAGTTGGTGATGACCCGCAGTCGAGCGACGCCGATGAGGTCGTTATCCCATTTAACCGGCTCGTTGCCGTACATGCCGTCGAGGTAGGCGGTGTACAGGCTATCGTCGGCCAAAGCGTGCTCGACCTCGGCCGCACATTTGAGGGCTTTTTTCAGCGTCCATTGCGGCGCGATGCCGGCATGCACCAGCGCCATGCGGCGGCCTTCGTCGTAATGCATGATCTTTTGCCGACGCAGCCAGTCGAGCAGTTCGTCGCGGTCAGGTGCTTCGAGAATTTCCCGCAGCGTATCGCCTTTTTTCAGACGTTCGATGTTATTCGCCGCTGCCAGCAGGTGCAGGTCGTGATTGCCCAACACGCAAACCAACGAATGTCGCAGGTTATACAGGTAGCGCAGGGTTTCCAGCGACTCGGGGCCACGGTTGACCAAATCACCCACCAGCCACAGGCGATCCTGCGCCGGGTCGAAGGCGACCCGTTGCAGTAGGCATTTGAGGGGCTTCAGGCAACCTTGCAGGTCACCGACCGCATACGTCGCCATCAGTGCAGGGCTCCGGGCACGGCGAGACGGAATGGTTTGATCATGGCGTCGAATAAATGACCGTCGGTGGCTTTCATTTGATAGGAGCCCTGCATGGTTCCGACCTTGGAGGTCATCACCGTGCCGCTGCTGTAAGTGTGGCTGGCGCCGCTGTCGATCAATGGCTGCTGGCCGACAACGCCGGCGCCGCGGACTTCTTCGACCTGGCCGTCACCGTCGGTAATCACCCAGTGGCGAGAGAGGAGTTTAGCCGGCACCAGCCCGTTGTTTTTCACCGTGATGGTGTAGGCAAAGGCGTAGCGGTTTTGTTCAGGTTGCGATTGTTCCGCCAGGAAGCGGGTGACGACGCTGACGTCGATCTGGTAGCGAGGATCGGACATGCAAGAGGCCTTAAAAGCAAAAGCGGAAGACAGCAGATGCGGATCAGTCTAGGCCAAGAGGTGGGCACTAGGCCAGACATGCCGTCTGGCCCATGCACAGCAGGTTTCAGTCTGCGGCTGGTGCAGGCTGGATGGCCAACTGGTCAGCCAGGCGCACGAACGCGGCCAGGTCCAGTTGCTCGGGGCGCAGGCTGCCGTCTACCCCGGCGGCTTCGATTTCGGCGTTGCTCAGCAGCGCTTTGAGCGTGTTGCGCAAAGTTTTGCGGCGCTGGTTGAACGCCTCGCGTACCACGCGCTCCAGTAAGCGATGATCCTTGGCCGGATGAGGCAGCACGGCATGAGGAACCAGGCGTACGATGGCCGAATCAACTTTCGGCGGCGGGTTGAAGGCGCCCGGCCCAACATTGAACAGGTGCTCGACGCGGCAGTGGTACTGAACCATGATCGACAGTCGACCCCAATCGCCGCCTCCAGGGCCAGCGGCCAGGCGTTCCACCACTTCTTTTTGCAGCATGAAGTGCATATCGCGGATGATCCCTGCGTTGTTCAGCAGGTGGAAGATCAGCGGTGTGGAGATGTTGTAAGGCAGATTGCCGACCACGCGCAGGCTATTAGGCGCGGCGTTGAGGCTATTGAAGTCGAACTTCAGCGCATCGCCCTGATGCAGGTTGAAGTTGGACTTGCCAGCGAATTGCTGATTGAGGATCGGGATCAGGTCCTTGTCCAGCTCCACCACGTCCAACTGCCCGCCACTGGCCAGCAAACCTTGGGTCAGAGCGCCCTGGCCCGGGCCGATTTCCAATAGGCGGTCTTCGGGCTTAGCGTGAATGGAGCGCAGGATGCGGTCGATCACGCCTGCGTCGTGCAGGAAATTCTGCCCGAAGCGCTTGCGCGCCCGGTGTTGGTAATGCTCGGTCATATACGGGTCTCGGCCATCTGATAGGCGGTTTCCAGGGCCACGTGCAGGCTGCCGGTATCGATCTTGCCGCTGCCCGCCAAGTCCAGGGCAGTGCCATGGTCGACGGAGGTACGGATGATCGGCAGGCCCAGGGTCACGTTGACGGCGGCGCCGAAGCCTTTGTATTTCAGCACCGGCAGCCCTTGGTCATGGTACATCGCCAGCACTGCGTCGCAGTGCTCCAGATATTTGGGGGTAAACAGAGTGTCCGCCGGCAGTGGGCCGCGCAGGTCCATGCCTTCTTGGCGCAGACGCTCCAGGGTGGGTTCGATGATGTCGATTTCTTCATGGCCCAAGTGGCCGCCTTCGCCGGCGTGGGGGTTGAGCCCGCAGACCAGGATGCGCGGTTGGGCGATGCCGAATTTTTGGCGCAAGTCGGCATGCAAGATGCGCGTCACGCGCTCCAAACGCTCGGCGGTAATGGCGTCGGCAACTTCACGCAGCGGCAGGTGCGTGGTCACCAGGGCCACACGCAAGCCGCGGGTGGCAAGCATCATCACAACTTGTGTGGTGTGGGTCAGCTCGGCAAGGAACTCGGTGTGACCGGAAAACGCGATGCCGGACTCATTGATCACGCCCTTGTGCACCGGCGCGGTGATCATGCCCGCGAAGTCGCCATCGAGGCAGCCTTGCCCGGCGCGAGTCAGGGTTTGCAACACAAACGCCGCATTGGCCGTATCCAGCTGCCCGGCCACGACCTTGGCGTGCAGTGGGGTGTCCCACACATACAGGCTATCTGCCGGTGCCGGCACGTCGGGCCAGTTGCCCGGTGCCACGTCCAGCAAATCCACAGCCACACCCAGCTGCGCGGCCCGCTCAAGGAGCAGGTCGCGGCTGGTAATGGCAATCAGGGGGTGTGGCTGAGGTTGCGAGGCGAGCAGCAGGCACAGGTCTGGACCGATGCCGGCGGGCTCGCCGGGTGTCACCGCGAAACGCTGAGGTTTCACTGAACTGCCTGGTCGGTGCCTGTTTGCTCGGCGCCTGGCAGCTTGATTTCCACATAGGCCTCGTCACGGATCTGACGCAGCCAAGTTTGCAGCTCCTCATCGTACTTGCGGTTGCGCAGTACGTTTAGCGCTTGCTGTTCGCGGGCTTGACTGGTGTTGTCGGTGGCGCGACGGCCAAGGACTTCCAGCACATGCCAGCCATATTGAGTCTTGAACGGCTTGGACAACACACCTTGCGGGGTATCGGCCATGACTTGTTGGAACTCTGGCACCAGTGCTTTCGGGTCGATCCAGTTCAGGTCGCCGCCGTTGAGGGCGGAACCCGGGTCTTCCGAGAAGCTCTTGGCCAGGGTGGCGAAGTCTTCACCGTTCTGGATGCGGTCGTAGATCTTCTCGGCCAATTCCTTGGTTTGCGCTTCGGTGCGGATTTCACTTGGTTTGACCAGGATGTGACGAACATGTACTTCGTCTTTCAACGAGGTTTGGCCACCACGACGCTCCAACAACTTCAGGATGATGAAACCGCCCGGCGTGCGCGCTGGTTGGGTAATGCCGCCCACTTCCATCGCACTCAGTTCACGGTCGAACGGCGGTGGCAATTGAGCGGCCTTACGCCAGCCCATATCACCGCCTTCAAGGGCGTTGTCGCTGCCGGACTCGGCGATGGCCATTTGCGCAAAATCAGCACCGGCCTTGAGGCGATCATAAATCGCTTGGGTCTTGGCGGCGGCTGCGTTGAGCTGTTCGGAGTTGGCGCTGTCCGGTGTCGGAATCAGAATATTGGCCAGGTGCAGTTCTTCGGAAAGCTGCATCTTGCCCAGGTCCGAGGCCAGGAAGTTCTTCACCTCCTGCTCGGACACCTGAACCCGCTCGGCCACACGGCGCTGACGTACACGGCTGATGATCATTTCACGGCGGATCTGATCACGGGCATCTTCATAGGACAGGCCGTCACGCGCCAGGGCGGCGCGGAACTGGTCGATGCTCATGTTATTGCGCTGAGCAATCGTGCCTACCGCCTGGTTCAACTCTTCGTCCGAGATGCGAATGCCGGAACGTTCGCCGATCTGCAGTTGCAGGTTCTCGACGATCAAGCGTTCCAGTACCTGTTGATCCAGGACGCTGGTAGGTGGCACGCCACCGCCACGCTTGGCGATGGTTTGCTGAACTTCCTTGACCCGTTGGTCCAGTTGGCTCTGCATGATCACGTCGTTATCGACAATGGCCACGACCTTGTCCAGCGGCTGGACCGCGGCATGCGCCGCTGCGGTTCCCAGGAACAGCGCGCCCAGCAGGAGCGGGCGCAGACAATCAGAAAGCTTGATCTTCACGTTCACGATAACCTTGAATGCCTTTGTCGAGGAAGCTCTCTACCTTGGCGCCGGTCAGGCCGCCGAGTCCTTTGAGGACGATCTGGAAGAAGAGCCCGTGGTCACCCTTTTCGTTAAGAGGGGCGAGCTGGGTATATTCGTCGTTGGAAACCCAGTAACGGTTGATGACACGCAATTTCCAGCAGCAGTTGTCGTACTCGAAACCACCAAACGCTTCCAGGGTGCGGTTGCGGGCATAGTCATACTGCCAACGGGTAATCAGGTTCCACTGTGGAATGATCGGCCACATCATCGAGAAGTCGTGTTGTTGGATTTTGTAGTAATCCTTCACGAAGTTCGGTTGACCTTCGGTGCCGTAGTCCCCACCGAACTGCCATTTGCCAGTCAGCTGGTTGTAGACCACCTGGTCGTTGCGATAGCGATAACCAAGGTTGACCACCTTGTTGGGGTTGTCTTCCGGCTGGTAGTGGAACATTGCGCTGCCGGAGCGGGCACTGTGCTCTTCTGTGTCCCAGTTGTAATCGGCAGTGGCACGCCAGTCGCGGTTGAAGCGGAACTCATATTCCAAGGCGACAGGGGATACGTCGGACTGTGCATCGGCACGGTCAGCGGCCAGTACGCCTGGAAGTTGAACTTCACGGTCCTTGAAGTAAATCGCCTGGCCGACGCTGACGCGCTGACGCTCGAAACCGTTCTCTTCGATCCAGCGGCTGGTTACGCCCAGGGACAGTTTGTTCTCGTCGCCGATCCGGTCAGAGCCGCTGAAGCGGTTGTCGCGGAACAGCGAGCCGTAGCTGAATGCGTACTCGCTGGTGTCGAAGACAGGAATATCGCTCTGGTCCTTGTTCGGGACGTAGAGGTAGTAAGCACGCGGTTCGAGGGTCTGGTTGTAGGCTTTGCCGAACCAGTTGGTCTGGCGATCGAAGTACAGGCCGCTGTCCACGCTGGCAATGGGCACCGCACGATCTTGAGAGCTTTTGAAGGTTTGACCGGCATTCGCCATCTGCGACTTGCCTGTTCCGTCCAGGTCCAGATCGTATTTGGTATAGACGTACTTGAGCTTCGGTGTAATGAAGCCGTAGGTCCAGTTCATTGGGTAATCAACGGCTGGGGCAACATTAAGTCGAGTGCCATTAGCACGTGTTAGGCCTGTGACGTTTTCATCAAGGCGTCTTTCACCAAAGGTGCCATCTGAATTGGCAGGGCCGCCATCTTTGTCAAGAACCCTACCGCTGCGCAGGTCTCGATCAAATCTTACGGCTTCTGTTTCATAACTGAAGTTCAGTCCGCCTGGATGATAAGGCAGTGCACCATTGAAGGTGATTTGCGGCAGTCTGTCGTACGGCGTTATCTGGGAAATAGTTGCCAGTTGGTAAGCTTGAAGATTCAAGCGAGCCTGATAAGAATCACCGCGATAGGTAACGGATCCCTGCTGATTGAGGAAGTCCTGGGATTCCACGCCGATTTGGTTACTTTTCAAATCTTGAAAGTAGAACGGATCGCTGATCTTGGTGTAATCGACCTGAGTCGACAACCGCGAATCCAACCCACCCTTATGCTGCCAATTGAGCATATAGCGGGTTTTTTCGTAATCGGTCTGCTTGCTGCGCTCGTCGCTGTCGTCGTTCAGGTACGCGCCGCCGAACTGGCCTTCGCTGGACTTGGTGAGGTAGCGGAACTCGCCTTCCATCAACAGGCCGCGCTTGGTCATGTATTGCGGGTACAACGTGGCGTCGTAGTTCGGCGCCAGGTTGAAGTAGTACGGCGTGGTCAGCGCAAAGCCCGTTTCGCCACCAGTGGCGAAGCTCGGCGGCAGGAAGCCGGACTGACGACGATCGTCGATCGGGAAGTAGATATAAGGCGTATACAGGATCGGGATGTTCTTGACCCGCAACGTCGCGTTGGTCGCCGTACCGAAACCGGTGGCCGGGTTCAACGTGATGTTATTGCCTTTGAGCTGCCAGGCGTTGCTGTCCGGCTCACAGGTGGTGTACGTACCGTCCTTGAGACGGATGATCGCGTTTTCGGCACGCTTGGCGTACAGCGCGCTGCCGCGGATGCGCGACTTGTGCATCACATATTCGGCGTTGTCGATCTGGGCGGCGCCGGTGTCCAACTGAACTTGGGCGTGGTCGCCGACGATCAGTGCACCGTTGTCACGCAGACGCACATTGCCGTTCAGCTCGCCACGGTTCTCGGCCTGGTACAGGCTGGCTTCCTGGGATTCGAGCTGCATGCTGCCCTGGCGCATGACGACGTCACCGGCCAAGGTCGCAACTTGCGATTCCTGCTCGTAACGAGAGGCCTTGGCGCCGATGAAGGTCGGCGCGTCGCTCTTGTTGGTCTTGTCGTTCATGCCAGGACGTGTCGGTTCGACGTACGCACCGGCGCAGTAAGGACCGGTTTCGGCCAGTTGGGCCGCGGTCAACTTTTCGCGAGGCACCCAGTCCAAGTGGCTATAGTCGGCGCTGCGCGAGCGCAGGCCGCGGCCCTTGGCTTCGGTGACCAGTGCGGTCTTGGGCTCGGCCTCAGCGCTGCCACCGGCATCGGCTTGCGCCGTGCTGTTGGCCGAGCTAACGGCTGCACCGTCATGCACCGGGCGCGGTGGTAGCGGGGCAGCGGCGGTTTTCGGCGCGCAATCCCAGGCACCCGAAGCAGAGACTGAGCAGTCATACTGTTCCGCGGCGACCACGAATGAGGTGGCGAAAGGTTGCATGGCCAGCAGACTGCCGGTTACCAGCAACGGAAATTTTCTACGAAACGCGGGGGATTTCAATGCCATCTTATTAGTCCGGGCTTCCTGCGTGCCATCTGCCCGCGGTGTGGGCCGCACGCCTCTCGATGGTCTGAAAAAGATGCGTGATAATAAAGCATGACCCGCTTGACGGCTAGCGCCGTCGGAGACCCTTGTAATGCCCGAGCAAGATCTACGTTTACAACAGCTGGAAGTCTGGCTGGATGAGCAGTTGCCGATCCTTTTCAACGCTCACGGCTGGGGTGCCGTACCCCCGGCCACATTGACCGCGGCCAGCAGCGACGCGAGTTTCAGGCGCTATTTCCGTTGGGAGGGAGGTGGCCGAACTTTCGTGGTCATGGATGCGCCACCCCCCCAGGAAAACTGCAAACCTTTCGTCGATATCGCGCATTTACTTGCGAGGTCTGGGATAAATGTTCCGAAAATTTATGCAGAAGATCTGCCGCGAGGCTTTCTTTTGCTCAATGACCTGGGCACAAAAACCTACCTGGACGTGATCGACGAGCACAACGCCGATCAATTATTCGCCGAGGCCATCGATGCCTTGCTGGCTTTTCAGCAATTGCCGATGGATGCGCCGCTGCCCAGTTATGACGTCGCCTTGCTGCGGCGCGAGCTGGAACTGTTTCCCGAGTGGTACGTGCGCCGACACCTGGGCATCGAATTGGATACCCATCAACAAGCCCTCTGGCAGTGCGTCAGCGATCGGTTGATCGACAGCGCCCTGGCGCAGCCCAAAGTGCTGGTGCACCGCGACTATATGCCGCGCAACCTGATGATCAGCGAGCCCAACCCCGGCGTGCTGGATTTCCAGGATGCGGTTTATGGTCCGGTCACCTACGACATCACTTGTCTGTTCAAAGACGCCTTTCTTAGTTGGCCCCAGGCCCGCGTGCGGGAATGGCAGCGTGGTTATTGGGCGCAGGCCATGAAACTTGGCATCCCGGTGCAGGCGGACTTCGATGAATTCCTGCGCGCCAGCGACTTGATGGGCGTGCAGCGCCATCTCAAGGTCATCGGCATTTTTGCGCGTATCTGCCACCGCGACGGCAAGCCTCGCTACCTGGCCGACGTGCCGCGCTTCTTCGCTTATATAGAAGCGGTAGTGGCTGAGCGTCCGCAGTTGAGTGAACTGTCCGAGCTGTTGGTCAGCCTGCGCCAGCCGGCCGAGGCCGTTCTATGAAGGCCATGATCCTGGCCGCGGGCAAAGGCGAGCGGATGCGTCCGCTCACTTTGCACACCCCTAAGCCGCTGGTGCAGGCTGGTGGCAAGCGCCTGATCGAGTATCACCTGGAGGCGCTGGCCAAGGCCGGCTTCACCGACATCGTGATCAACCACGCCTGGCTCGGTCAGCAGATCGAAAGTTATCTGGGCGACGGCGCGCAATTCGGGCTGCGCATCCGTTACTCCCCGGAGGGCGAGCCGCTGGAGACCGGCGGCGGAATTTTCCAGGCACTGCCATTGCTGGGGGATCAACCTTTTCTGGTGGTCAATGGCGATATCTGGACTGACTACGATTTCGCCCAGCTCAAGCAACCGCTCAAGGGGCTGGCGCATCTGGTGATGGTGGATAACCCGGCGCATCACCCTTCGGGCGGTGATTTTTACCTGGATCACGGTCTTCTTCATGATGCGGCGCCCGGTGCCGATAACCTGACCTTCAGTGGCATTTCCGTGCTCGACCCCAAGTTGTTTGAGGGTTGCAGCGCGGGTGCCTTCAAGTTGGCGCCGCTGCTGCGCGCAGCCATGGCGAAAGGTCAGGTAACGGGGGAGCACATGGCAGGACGCTGGATTGATGTCGGTACGCTGGAGCGCCTTGCGCAAGTCGAATCCCTGCTCATAGTGGGGCAGTAACATGTTGTGGCCAGGGACGCTGATTGGCGCCGGGGCTGGCTATGCCATTGCCAGTATTCCGGGGGCTTTGTTGGGGGCACTGCTGGGGCAGGCGCTGGATCGTCGCCTGCAACTGCACAGTTGGGCGCAGTTGCGCGAGCGCCTGGGCGGTCGCCCGGCGTTACGCAATGACGAATTGCTGTTTGTGTTGCTGGGGCGGCTGGCCAAGAGCAATGGCCGCGTGGTGGATGGGCATATTCAGCAGGCGCGGCAGGAAATGCGCGCCCTGGACATGACCGAATCAGCTCAGCGGCGTGCGATTGCGGCATTCAATCGGGGCAAATCCGGGTCCGACCGGGTGCGCAGATACTTGCGTGTGCTCAAGGCTCAGCCCCATGCGGCCGAAGGCGTGCTGCGCGCCTGCTGGCGGATGGTCTGGGCGGACGGCCGTGCGGATGACGCCGAGCGCGACTTGATCGAGCAGTGGGGGCGCTGGCTCGGCTGGACGCCGCAACAGCTCAAGGCGCTGGCCGCTGACTACGCGCCCGAGCGCAAGCCGTTGGTCAATCGCAGCGCAACGTATCAGGACGCCCTGCGGTTGCTGGGGGTGACGGCCACCGCGGACCCGTCAACGATTAAGCGCGCCTACCGTCGCCTGCTCAGCCGTCACCACCCGGATAAAATCGCCGGCACCGGCGCCAGCCCAGCGCAGGTACGCGAGGCCACCGAGCGCACCCGCGAGTTGCACAACGCCTATGCGTTGATTCGCGAACGCCGGGATTTTCGTTAGTCGCCACCGTTGAAGATAGAACTCCTATCAAAATATGGGAGGGGGCTTGCCCCCTCCCACTTCAGTCTTGTGTCGTTTGGGGGCTCAACCAGCCTCTGATCCTGCGATACAGCTGTTCCTGCTCGGCGGCGCTGTTGCCGGGTAGGGTCTTGAGCGACACCTGTTTATAGCCGTCATTCTTCAACCGCTTGGCCGCCTGCAGGCGAGCCATGGCGTTTTTGCTGGACTGTGTGTTGTCTTGATAGAAAACGTCGGCAGTCGGCATTTTCAGGCCGGGGGCCAGTTGCTGCACGTCCGGCTGACGGCCATTGGGTGTCTTGGCGTCGACCATGACGAACTTCTGCACCTGGGACGGTTGCTTCTCGGTCAAGTAGCGCGCCGCCCACCAAGCTCCGGTGCCATGGCCGAGCAGCACTACACTGCGCGCACTCTGGGTTTGCGCGAAGGCCACGGCGGCGTCGATGCGATCAAAAATGCGCGAGGCATCGGTCTTATCCTGCTCGTCGGCGCCCGGAACCACCGACGGGTCGGTGCCCTCGGCTTCGGCGCTGGCGGCTTGTTCGATGGGTTTATCCGCGGTGCTGGCTTCTTTGCTGCTGGTGTCGACCGTGGCTTTGGGCGCTTCCATAACGCGCGGCGGCAGGGTGTCTACGCTCACATCCGGCAACGACAGGCTCAGGCTGCCCCAGTCGGCATCCGGCAATTTGCGGCGTAAAGGGCCGATTGCTTGCGGCCAGTCAGCATTTTCCCCGGCGCCCGGTACGATAATCACCACGCCCTCGGGTTCGGCGCTGTTGGCGGGTTTCCACAGGGCCAGGAAGGAATCGCTACCAGCCTGCAATTGCTGCTGCTCTTGTTGTGGGATTGTGCGTTCCAGGGCGCTGGCTTCAGCCTGGCTGCGCTCCGGCAGCGGCTGGCGCTCTACGGGTTTTTCGGCTTCTGGCGCGGGAGCGTCAGCGGCCTGTACAGAAAAGGCACTGGTAAAGAGCAGCGACAGGCACAATGCTGGCAGTGCCGAACGGTGGTGAAAGGGCATCGTTAATTCCCGGCCAGAAGTAATTCCAGCAGCCTAATGGGTTGGTCAGTATTTGTCAGTGATGTGAGACGTGGATCATGGGTTTTCGCTGTCTGCTGCTTATCGGCTGTTTGTGCGTTGCCTTGATGGCAAACGCCGCCCCCGCGCCTGGCATACCGCAGGCGCAACTCACTGCGCAGCAGCGCCAATGGCTGACCGAGCATCCGGAGCTGCGGGTCGGCGTAGTGCTGCAAGCGCCTTACGCGCAGTACGATCGGCGCCTACAGCGTTTGTCGGGGGCCAATGTCGAATTGATGCAGTGGCTGGCCAAAGCGCTGAATATCGAACTGACGTGGCGCAACTTTCCCACCCAGGAGCAGTTGGAAGAGGCCGTACGCGAGGGCGAGGTGGACATGGCTCCCGGCCTGCAGCAGACCCCGGCCGGCCTGCGTCTGTGGTTGTTCACCGACCCCTATATGCGCGTGCCCCAGCGTGTGGTGGGCATTCGTGAGGGCGGCGCTGCCGTGGAGCTTGAAAAACTCGATGATCAATCCCGCGTTGCGGTGCGCATGCCCAGTGCCGTGGCCGATTACCTACGCAGCACATACCCCAATCTCAATCTGCAAGGCGTGCCCATGGAGCGCCAGGCCCTGCAATTGCTGGTCAGCCAACAGGCCCGCTATGCGGTGGTGGATGAAGCGCAACTGAGTCGTCTGTCCGCCGAAGCGGAATTCGCCGGGCTGGCGGTGGTGGGGGATATCGGCCTACCGCAACTCTTGCGTGTAGCCACCCGCCGCGAATGGCCGGAACTGGCCGGCATCATGGAAAGCGCGCTGCGTGCCATTCCCGCCCGTGACCTGGACCAACTGCACAACCGCTGGCTGCAACCCCAATATCCCCGGCTGACGCAATCCCCGGGGCTGTGGCAGAACCTGAGCCTGTTGCTGTGCCTGCTGCTGCTCGCCAGCCTGGCGGTGGTGTTCTGGCAGCGTCGCCACCAACGCCAACTGGAACACGACCTGCTGGCCGCCCGCGAAGAAAGCGCCGCCCGTGCGGCCGGTGCCCAGGCGCTGCGGTTGACGCAGTTTTCCATCGATCAAAGCACCGTTGGCATTCTCTGGGTGAACTGGGACAGTCATGTGCGCTACGCCAACCGTGCGGCCGAAAACATGCTCGGTTATGGCCCCGGCACTTTGATCGAGCGGCCGCTGGTCGACCTCGACCCCACGCTGGACATGGACCGCTGGCTCAATCTGTGGAAACGCGCACGGGCCAGCGAAGAAGGACCGCAGAATTTCGCCACCGATTGTTTGCGCGCCGATGGCAGCATCCTGCCGGCCAACGTTTCCTTGAGTTTTGTGCGTTTTGCCGATGCCGAGTACCTGGTGGTGTACCTCAACGACGTCACCGAACTGCGCCGCACCCTGGCCGCCTTGTTGCAAAGCGAGGCGCAATTGCGCGAGCTGTCGGCCCACCTGGAAACCGTGCGCGAAGAAGAAAAGGCCCGCATTGCCCGTGAAGTGCACGATGAACTCGGCCAGATGCTCACCGTGCTCAAGCTGGAAACCTCCATGTGCGAGCTGGCCTACGCGCAGTTGGACCCCGGCCTGCATGAGCGCCTGAACAGCATGAAGCGCCTGATCGCCCAGCTTTTCCAATTGGTGCGCGACGTGGCCACCGCGCTGCGCCCGCCGATTCTCGACGCGGGCATTGCCTCGGCCATCGAGTGGCAGGCCCGGCGCTTTGAAGCGCGCACGCACATTCCTTGCCTGGTGCAGGTGCCGGATAACCTGCCGGCCCTGAGCGACGCCAAGGCCGTCGGCCTGTTTCGTATCTTGCAAGAGGCGCTGACCAATGTGATGCGCCATGCCCAGGCGCATACTGTGGAACTTAGCCTGGCGATTGAAGGCACCGACCTGCGCCTGACCATCAGCGACGACGGCGTCGGCTTCGTTCAGGCACAAGGCCGTGCGACCTCGTTCGGCCTGGTGGGCATGCGCGAGCGGGTGTTGATAATGGGCGGGCAACTGAGCCTGCACAGCGAGCTGGGGGAGGGCACCACCCTGAGCGTGACGGTGCCATTGGATGCCTGACAATAAGAGGAAAGCCTTGTGATCCGTGTACTGGTAGCCGAAGACCACACCATCGTCCGTGAAGGCATCAAGCAATTGATCGGCCTGGCCAAAGACCTGCAGGTGGTGGGAGAGGCGAGCAATGGCGAGCAGTTATTGGAGACGTTGCGCCACGTCGCCTGTGAGGTGGTGCTGCTGGACATCTCCATGCCGGGCGTCAATGGCCTGGAAGCGATTGCGCGGATTCGGGCATTGAACAACCCGCCGGCGATCCTGGTGCTGTCGATGCATGACGAAGCGCAGATGGCCGCGCGGGCCTTGAAGGTCGGCGCCGCCGGCTACGCCACCAAGGACAGTGATCCGGCGTTGCTGCTGACGGCGATTCGCAAGGTAGCGGCCGGTGGGCGCTATATCGACCCGGACCTGGCCGACCGGATGGTCTTCGAAGTCGGCCTCACCGATGCCCGCCCACTGCATTCATTGCTTTCGGAGCGCGAGTTCTCGGTGTTCGAACGCCTGGCGCAGGGCGCCAATGTCAATGACATCGCCCAGCAACTGGCCCTCAGCAGCAAGACCATCAGTACCCACAAGGCGCGCCTGATGCAGAAGCTTAATATCACCTCCCTGGCCGAGCTGGTGCGGTACGCCATGGAACACAAGCTTCTGTAGCGGCATATCTATTTGCGACACCCCGCAAAACCGCGCCGCACCCATTCTTGCCGCTTGCAGCGAGGGTCTTGCCGCCGCACTGTCCAGTGCCCGCCATCGGTGTAGGGCGATCCCTACCCCCAACCTTCCAACCGGCTGATGAGATTCTCTCCTGGCCCCCGATTTCCGGGGCCTCGCCCCTGGACTACGCTTGTGCCACAGCAGTCCAAATAAAAGGTGCGGGTATGAGCGAGGTGGATTCAAATGATGTGCTGGTCAGCTTTCGTGGCGTGCAGAAGAGCTACGACGGCGAGAACCTGATCGTCAAAGACCTCAACCTGGAGATCCGCAAGGGCGAGTTCCTCACCTTGCTCGGGCCTTCAGGGTCGGGCAAGACCACCAGCCTGATGATGCTCGCCGGCTTCGAAACCCCGACCGCCGGTGAGATCCAGCTGGCCGGGCGCTCTATCAACAACGTGCCGCCGCATAAGCGCGATATCGGCATGGTGTTCCAGAACTACGCGTTGTTCCCGCACATGACCGTCGCCGAGAACCTAGCGTTCCCGCTGTCGGTGCGCGGTTTGAGCAAGACCGATATCAGCGAGCGCGTCAAACGCGTGCTCAGCATGGTCCAGCTCGACGCCTTCGCCCAGCGCTACCCGGCGCAGCTCTCCGGCGGTCAGCAACAGCGCGTGGCCTTGGCCCGAGCACTGGTGTTCGAACCGCAACTGGTGCTGATGGACGAACCCCTCGGCGCCCTCGACAAACAACTGCGCGAACACATGCAGATGGAGATCAAGCACCTACACCAGCGCCTCGGCGTGACCGTGGTGTACGTGACCCACGACCAGGGCGAAGCCTTGACCATGTCCGACCGCGTTGCGGTGTTCCACCAGGGCGAGATCCAGCAGATCGCCGCGCCGCGCACCCTGTATGAAGAGCCGAAGAACACCTTCGTCGCCAACTTCATCGGCGAAAACAACCGTCTCAACGGTCGCCTGCACAGCCGCAGCGGCGAACGCTGCGTGGTGGAGCTGGCGCGGGGCGAGAAGGTCGAGGCGCTGGCGGTGAACGTCGGCCAGGTCGGCGGCCCGGTGACGTTGTCGGTGCGCCCGGAGCGCGTCAGCCTCAATGGCTCCAGCGAAAGCTGCGTCAACCGCTTCTCGGGGCGTGTGGCGGAATTTATCTACCTGGGCGACCACGTGCGGGTGCGCCTGGAAGTCTGCGGTAAGGCCGATTTTTTTGTGAAACAACCGATCGCCGAGCTGGACCCAGCCCTGGCAGTCGGCGACGTGGTACCGATTGGCTGGCAAGTCGAGCACGTTCGCGCACTCGACCCACTTCTAGAGGCGAATTGATCGCCCCCCATGGCTTCACCAACCCTGCACGTGGAGAGAACAACAATGTTGAGATCCCTGAAGTATTCGGCCCTGGCAATTGGCTTGATGGGCGCAACACAGGCCATGGCCGGCCCGGATTTGACCGTCGTGTCGTTCGGCGGCGCGAACAAGGCGGCACAGGTCAAGGCCTTCTATGCACCGTGGGAAAGCGCGGGCAACGGCAAGATCGTCGCCGGTGAGTACAACGGTGAGATGGCCAAGGTCAAAGCCATGGTCGACACCAAGAGCGTGTCCTGGGACCTGGTGGAAGTGGAGTCGCCGGAACTGTCCCGCGGTTGCGACGAAGACATGTTCGAGCCCCTGGACCCGAAACTGTTCGGCGACAGCGCGAACTACGTGAAGGGCGCGATCCAGCCATGCGGCGTGGGCTTCTTTGTTTGGTCGACCGTGCTGGCCTACAACGCTGACAAACTGGCCTCCGCGCCAACCAGCTGGGCGGATTTCTGGGACACCAAGAAATTCCCGGGCAAGCGCGGCCTGCGCAAAGGCGCCAAGTACACCTTGGAGTTTGCATTGATGGCCGACGGCGTCGCACCCAAAGACGTCTACAAAGTGCTGGCCGGCAAAGATGGCCAGGACCGTGCGTTCAAAAAGCTCGATGAACTCAAACCGTCGATCCAATGGTGGGAAGCCGGCGCGCAACCGCCGCAGTACCTGGCCTCTGGTGACGTAGTGATGAGCTCGGCCTACAACGGTCGTATCGCCGCCGTGCAGAAAGAAAGCAACCTGAAAGTGGTGTGGAACGGCGGTATCTACGACTTCGACGCCTGGGCCATTCCAAAAGGCCTGGCCAAGGACCGCGCCGAAGCGGCGAAGAAATTCATCGCCTTCTCGGTTGCGCCGCAGCAGCAGAAGACCTACTCGGAAAACATTGCCTACGGCCCAGCCAACACCCAAGCCGTACCGCTGCTGGCCAAGGACATCCTCAAGGACATGCCGACCACCCCGGAGAACATCGCCAATCAGGTGCAGATCGATGTGAGCTTCTGGGCTGATAACGGTGAGCAGCTCGAACAGCGCTTCAACTCCTGGGCTGCGAAGTAACACCGCATAACCCTGTGGGAGGGGGCAAGCCCCTCCCACAAGGGATTTCTTGTGTGTGAAAGATTGCATTCATTTTCAAGATTCGGAGTCAGCCATGGCCATCGCCGTTCCCTCGAACGAGGTCAACAGCCCCACCCTCAAGCAGCGCCTGGCGCGTGCCGAGCGGCTCAATCGCTGGAAAGCCCAAGCGTTGATTGCGCCGCTGGTGCTGTTCCTGCTGTTGGTGTTTCTGGTGCCAATCGTCGCATTGCTCTACAAAAGCGTCGGTAACCCAGAAGTGGTAGGCGGTTTGCCGCGGACCGTGGTGGCGGTGAAAACCTGGGATGGGCGAGGTCTGCCGGGCGAACCTGTATACCAGGCGCTCAGCGAAGATTTGGGCGAAGCGCGCAAAAATCAGACCCTGGGCGATCTGTCCAAACGCTTGAACATGGAACTGGCCGGCTATCGCAGCCTGCTGACCAAAACCGCTCGGGCGCTGCCGTTTACCGAAGTGCCCGGCTCTTATAAAGAAGCGTTGGAAAACCTCGACGAGCGCTGGGGCGACCCGGCGTACTGGCAGGCGATCCGGCGCAATACCAACAGCTTTACGCCGTTCTACCTGCTGGCGGCGGTGGATCACCGCATCGACGACCTCGGCGAAGTGGCGCCGGCCACCCCGGATCAGGCGATCTATCTGGATATCTTCGCCCGTACGTTCTGGATGGGCCTGGTGATCACTGCCATTTGCTTGCTGCTGGCGTACCCGTTGGCGTACCTGCTGGCCAATCTGCCAGCGCGCAAAAGTAACTTGTTGATGATCCTGGTGCTGTTGCCTTTCTGGACCTCGATCCTGGTGCGGGTGGCGGCGTGGATCGTGCTGCTGCAATCCGGCGGGCTGATCAACAGCGCGCTGCTGAGCATGGGGCTGATCGATAAACCCCTGGAGTTGGTGTTCAACCGCACTGGGGTCTACATCTCCATGGTGCACATTCTGCTGCCGTTCATGATCCTGCCGATCTACAGCGTGATGAAGGGTATCTCGCCAACCTACATGCGCGCGGCGATTTCCCTGGGCTGCCACCCGTTCACCAGTTTCTGGCGCGTGTACTTCCCGCAGACCTACGCCGGCGTTGGCGCTGGTTGCCTGCTGGTGTTCATTCTGGCGATTGGTTACTACATCACCCCGGCGCTGCTGGGCAGCCCGAACGACCAGATGGTCAGCTACTTCGTGGCCTTCTACACCAACACCAGCATCAACTGGGGGATGGCCACGGCACTGGGCGGCTTGCTGCTGTTGGCGACCGTATTGCTGTACCTGATCTACAACCGGCTGGTCGGCGCCAGCCGCCTGCGCCTGAGCTAAGGAGACCTTGCGATGCTGAGCCCTTATATGTCACCGGTGGAGCGGGTGTGGTTTTACAGCTTGCGGATTCTCTGCGGCCTGATCCTGCTGTTTCTGATACTGCCAGTGCTGGTGATCATCCCCCTGTCGTTCAACAGCGGCAGCTTTCTGGTGTACCCGCTGCAAGGCTTCTCTCTGCACTGGTACCAAGACTTCTTCGCCTCGGCCGAATGGATGCGTGCCCTGAAAAACAGCATCATCGTCGCCCCGGCGGCCACGGTGCTGGCGATGGTCTTCGGCACCTTGGCGGCCATCGGCCTGACCCGCGGCGACTTCCCCGGTAAGGCGCTGGTGATGGCTTTGGTGATTTCGCCGATGGTCGTGCCGGTGGTGATCATCGGCGTGGCCAGCTACCTGTTCTTCGCGCCGCTGGGCCTGGGCAACAGCTTCTTCTCGCTGATCGTGGTGCATGCGGTGTTGGGTGTGCCGTTCGTGATCATCACCGTGTCGGCCACTTTGCAGGGCTTCAACCATAACCTGGTGCGGGCGGCGGCCAGCCTGGGGGCGTCGCCGTTGACCGCATTCCGTCGGGTGACGTTGCCGCTGATTGCGCCGGGGGTAATTTCGGGAGCGCTGTTCGCGTTCGCCACCTCGTTCGATGAGGTGGTGGTGACGCTGTTCCTCGCCGGCCCCGAGCAAGCGACCTTGCCGCGCCAGATGTTCAGCGGCATCCGCGAAAACCTCAGCCCCACCATTGCCGCGGCGGCGACGTTGTTGATTGCGTTCTCGGTGCTGCTATTGCTGACCCTGGAGTGGCTGCGCGGGCGCAGTGAAAAACTGCGTACTGCTCAGGTGTAAAGTCCAGTGCAGAACCTATTGGGGAAGGGGAAAGCCTCATCCCACATAGGTTCTGTGACCATTCAGCCGCTGAATGAAAGACAACCTGTTTCAGTCAGCTACTCTTGTGCCAGCCCATCCATCAAAAAGAGGCCGCGCACATGAGTTCTTCCTCATTCAAGATCGCCCACAAACTGCTGACCGGCGCCGGTGCCATCGAGCAACTGGCCGCCGAGCTGACGCGCCTGGATGTGGATAACCCACTGATTGTCACCGATGCCGCACTGGTTCAGTCCGGCACGGTGGCGCTGGCTCTGGAGCATTTGGGCGGGCGCAGCTATGAGATTTTCGACCGCGTAAAACCCGACCCGGAAATCGCCATTGTCGAAGACTGCATGCAGGCGTACCGCGACGGCGGGCACGACGGTTTGATTGGCGTGGGCGGTGGCAGCGCCATCGACATTGCCAAAAGCGTGGCTGCCTACGCCGGATATCACGGTGCGTTGGCGGATTTGTTCGGCGTCGACCAGGTGCCGCGCAAGGGCCCGCCGCTGATCGCGATTCCCACCACCGCCGGCACCGGCTCGGAGGTGACCAATGTGGCGATCCTCTCCGACAAGGCTGCCCAGTTGAAAAAAGGCATCGTCAGCGATTACCTGTTGCCGGATGTCGCACTGATCAGCCCGCAAATGACCCTGACCTGCCCGCGCAGCGTCACCGCCGCCAGTGGCGTGGACGCGCTGGTGCACGCGATCGAATCCTACTTGTCGCTCAATGCCTCGCCGATTACCGATGCGCTTGCCATTGGCGCGATCAAGCTGATCGTCAACGCGCTGCCCAAGGCCTACGCCAACCCGGTTGACCTGAAGGCTCGTGACGACATGGCCACCGCCAGCCTGATGGCCGGCATGGCCTTCGGTAATGCCGGCGTGGGCGCGGTGCATGCCTTGGCGTACCCGCTGGGCGGGCGCTACAACGTCGGTCACGGCGTGAGTAACTCGTTGCTGCTGCCCTACGTGATGCAGTGGAATAAGTTGGCATGCGTCGAACGCATGCGCGACATTGCCGAGGCCATGGGCGTGAATGTGGCCGGCTTGAGTGTCAACGCTGCCGCCGATCAGGCCGTCGAGGCGATGACGCGCCTGTGCGCCGATGTGGAGATCCCCTCCGGGCTGCGCAGTTTCGGGGTAACCGAAGATGCCATCCCCGCCATGGCTGCGGAGGCGGCAGGTATTGAGCGCTTGATGCGCAACAACCCGCGCAAGCTCAGCGCGGCTGATATCGAGAAAATCTACCGGGCCGCCTACTAGCCATTGAGCCAGGTCACGGTGCGCGGGACAAAGCATGAGGTATACAATGCGCGCCATCGTGATTTAGCTCAGAAAAGGTGCGTCATGCAGCCCTTCGTCATTGCTCCATCGATTCTCTCCGCCGACTTCGCCCGCCTGGGCGAAGAAGTGGACAAGGTACTGGCCGCCGGCGCCGACTTCGTCCACTTCGATGTTATGGACAACCACTATGTGCCCAACCTGACCATCGGCCCGATGGTCTGCGCGGCGCTGCGCAAGTACGGCATCACCGCGCCTATCGACGCGCACCTGATGGTCAGCCCGGTGGATCGCATCATCGGCGACTTCGTTGAAGCCGGCGCCACTTACATCACCTTTCACCCGGAAGCCTCGCTGCACGTCGACCGCACCTTGCAACTGATCCGCGAAGGCGGCTGCAAGGCCGGCCTGGTGTTCAACCCGGCGACGCCGCTGGACGTGCTCAAGTACGTGATGGACAAGGTCGATATGGTGTTGCTGATGAGCGTCAACCCAGGCTTCGGCGGGCAGAAGTTCATCCCCGGCACCCTCGACAAGCTGCGCGAAGCCCGTGCACTGATCGACGCCTCCGGCCGTGATATCCGCCTGGAAATCGACGGTGGGGTGAACGTCAACAACATTCGCGAAATCGCCGCTGCCGGCGCTGACACCTTTGTGGCCGGCTCGGCGATCTTCAATGCCCCGGACTATCAGGAAGTTATCGCCAAGATGCGCGCTGAACTGGCGCTGGCGCGTCCATGAGCGGCTTTGAGCAGTTGTTCCCCGGCAAATTGCCACGGCTGGTGATGTTCGATCTGGACGGTACGTTGATCGATTCGGTGCCCGACCTGGCAGCGGCGGTGGACCACATGCTGCTCAAACTGGGGCGCAAGCCGGTGGGCATCGAAGCGGTGCGCGAATGGGTTGGTAACGGCGCGCAGATGCTGGTGCGTCGGGCCCTGGCCAATCACATCGATGCCCAGGGTGTCGATGAGGTCGAGGCCGAGCGGGCACTGGAATTGTTCAACGAAGCCTATGAAGGCAGCCACGAACTTACGGTGGTCTACCCCGGCGTGCGAGACACCCTCAAATGGTTGAGCAAACAGGGCGTGGAAATGGCCCTGATCACCAACAAGCCGGAGCGCTTTGTTGCGCCATTGCTGGACCAGATGAAAATCGGTCGTTATTTCCGCTGGATCATCGGCGGCGATACCTTGCCACAGAAAAAACCCGACCCAGCGGCGCTGTTTTTCGTGATGAAAATGGCCAATATCCCAGCCTCCCAGTCATTGTTCGTTGGCGATTCGCGCAATGACGTGCTGGCGGCCAAGGCGGCCGGCGTGCAGTGTGTGGCGCTCAGTTACGGCTATAACCATGGTCGGCCGATTGCAGAAGAGTCGCCGACATTGGTGATCGATGACCTGCGACTGCTAATCCCCGGTTGCTTGGGAGCGGGCGCTGAGATAACGTTGCCCGACACCGATCCGTCCCCTTCTGGAAATTCCATCGTGGTGGTCACTCGCAAACTCTGGATGAAAGTCATCAAGGCCCTGGCCCGCTGGCGTTGGCGCGCCTGACTGATCCTGGCCGCACCTGTGCGGCACGTTTGCCTACCTGACTGTTAGACCCTCACACCACGAGGCACCTCATGATCCGTGAAGAATTCCTGCGTTTGGCCGCTGCCGGCTACAACCGCATCCCCCTGGCCTGCGAAACCCTGGCCGACTTCGATACGCCGCTGTCGATCTACCTGAAACTGGCCGACGCCCCCAACTCCTACCTGTTGGAGTCGGTGCAGGGCGGCGAGAAATGGGGCCGTTACTCGATCATCGGCCTGCCGTGCCGCACCGTGCTGCGGGTTTACGACCATCACATCAGCATTACCCACGATGGCGTCGAGATCGAAAGTCACGACGTCGAAGACCCGTTGGCCTTCGTCGAAGCGTTCAAGGCGCGCTATAACGTGCCGACCATCGCCGGCTTGCCGCGTTTCAACGGTGGCCTGGTGGGGTATTTCGGCTACGACTGCGTGCGCTATGTGGAGCAACGCCTGGGCAAGTGCCCGAACCCCGATCCTTTGGGCGTGCCGGACATTCTGCTGATGGTCTCCGACGCAGTGGTGGTGTTCGATAACCTCGCCGGCAAGATGCACGCCATTGTCCTCGCCGACCCGGCCCAGGCGGACGCGTTCGAGCAAGGCCTGGCCAGCCTCGAAGCGCTGCTGGAAAAGCTGCGCCAGCCAATCACTCCGCGTCGCGGCCTGGACCTCAGCCGGCCGCCGGCGGCCGACCCGGTGTTCCGCTCCAGTTTCACCCAGGATGACTACGAGCGTGCGGTCGACACCATCAAGGAATACATCCTCGCCGGTGACTGCATGCAGGTAGTGCCGTCGCAGCGCATGTCCATCGACTTCAAGGCGGCGCCGATTGACCTGTATCGCGCGCTGCGCTGCTTCAACCCGACGCCGTACATGTACTTCTTCAACTTCGGTGACTTCCACGTGGTGGGCAGTTCGCCGGAGGTGCTGGTGCGCGTCGAAGACAACCTGATCACCGTGCGCCCGATTGCCGGCACGCGCCCGCGCGGCGCAACCGAAGAAGCGGATCTGGCCCTGGAAGAGGACCTGCTGAGCGACGACAAGGAAATCGCCGAGCACCTGATGCTGATCGACCTGGGCCGCAACGACACCGGGCGCGTCTCGGAAATCGGTTCGGTCAAACTCACCGAGAAGATGGTGATCGAGCGCTATTCCAACGTGATGCACATCGTGTCCAACGTTACCGGCGAGTTGAAAGCCGGGCTGACCGCGATGGACGCACTGCGGGCGATTCTGCCGGCAGGTACGTTATCGGGGGCGCCGAAGATCCGTGCGATGGAAATCATCGATGAGCTGGAACCGGTCAAACGCGGCGTGTACGGCGGCGCGGTCGGCTATTTCGCCTGGAACGGCAACATGGACACCGCGATTGCGATCCGCACCGCGGTGATCAAGGACGGGGAGCTGCATGTACAGGCCGGTGGCGGAATCGTCGCCGACTCGGTGCCGGCCCTCGAATGGGAAGAAACCTTGAACAAGCGCCGCGCAATGTTCCGCGCTGTGGCGCTGGCCGAACAGACCCCCAATTCCTGAGGTTCCCCCATGTTGCTGATGATTGATAACTACGACTCCTTTACCTACAACGTGGTGCAGTACCTGGGCGAGCTGGGTGCCGAGGTCAAGGTGGTGCGCAACGACGAACTGACCGTGGCTGAAATTGCCGCGCTGAACCCCGAACGCATCGTGGTTTCGCCAGGCCCTTGCACGCCGACCGAGGCGGGTATTTCCCTCGATGCGATCAAGTATTTCGCCGGCAAGCTGCCGATCCTGGGCGTGTGCCTGGGGCACCAGTCCATCGGGCAGGCCTTTGGCGGTGATGTGGTGCGCGCGCGCCAGGTAATGCATGGCAAGACCAGCCCGGTGTTTCATAACAATGTGGGGGTTTTCCAGGGCCTGAACCTGCCGGTGACGGTCACCCGCTACCATTCGCTGGTAGTCAAACGCGAGACTTTGCCGGAGTGCCTGGAACTGACCGCCTGGACTCAGCTGGAAGACGGCTCCGTCGACGAGATCATGGGGCTGCGCCACAAAACACTGAATGTCGAAGGGGTGCAATTCCATCCCGAGTCGATCCTCACCGAGCAGGGCTACGAGCTGTTCGCTAACTTTCTCAAGCAGAGCGGCGGCACGCGCTAAGGACTTTCCATGGATATCAAGACTGCCCTGAGCCGTATCGTCGGCCATCTGGACCTGAGCACCGCTGAAATGAGCGATGTGATGCGTGAGATCATGACCGGTCAATGCACCGACGCGCAGATCGGCGCCTTTATGATGGCCATGCGCATGAAGAGCGAGAGCATCGACGAGATCGTCGGTGCCGTGTCGGTGATGCGCGAGCTGGCGGACAAGGTCGAACTCAAGACCCTCGACGGCGTGGTGGATGTGGTCGGCACCGGTGGTGACGGCGCGAATATTTTCAACGTATCGACGGCTTCGTCTTTTGTCGTGGCGGCGGCGGGTTGCACTGTGGCCAAGCACGGCAACCGTGCGGTGTCCGGCAAGAGCGGCAGCGCCGACTTGCTCGAAGCGGCCGGGATCTACCTGAACCTGACCCCAGTACAAGTGGCGCGCTGCATCGACAACGTCGGCATCGGCTTTATGTTTGCCCAGTCCCACCACGGTGCGATGAAGCACGCTGCGGGCCCACGTAAGGACCTGGGCCTGCGCACACTCTTCAACATGCTCGGCCCGCTTACGAATCCGGCCGGTGTAAAGCATCAGGTGGTTGGGGTGTTCAGCCAAGCGTTGTGCCGGCCATTGGCCGAAGTGCTGCAGCGCTTGGGCAGCAAGCATGTGCTGGTGGTGCATTCCAAGGATGGCCTGGACGAGTTCAGCCTGGCGGCGCCGACCTTTGTCGCCGAGCTCAAGAATGATCAAGTCACCGAATATTGGGTCGAGCCTGAAGACTTGGGCATGAAGAGCCAGAGCCTGCACGGCCTGGCGGTGGAAAGCCCGGCGGCATCGTTGGAACTGATTCGTGATGCTTTGGGGCGTCGTAAGACCGAAAACGGCCAAAAGGCTGCGGAGATGATTGTTCTGAATGCTGGCGCGGCACTTTACGCAGCAGACCATGCCTATAGTCTTAAGGAAGGTGTCGAATTGGCCCACGATGCACTGCACACCGGTCTGGCTCGCGAGAAGCTCGAAGAGCTGGGAGCATTCACTGCCGTATTCAAGATGGAGAATGAAGGATGAGCGTGCCGACCGTTCTGGAAAAGATCCTGGCCCGCAAGGCAGAAGAAGCCGCCGAGCGCCGCGCCCGTGTCAGCCTGGCTGAACTGGAGACCCAAGCGAAAGCTGCGGATGCGCCGCGCGGGTTCGCGAAGGCTTTGATCGATCAGGCCAAAAAGAAGCAGCCGGCGGTGATCGCTGAGATCAAAAAAGCCTCGCCGAGCAAAGGCGTGATCCGTGAGCACTTCGTGCCTGCCGAGATCGCCGTCAGCTACGAAAAGGGCGGGGCGACATGCCTGTCCGTGCTCACCGATATCGACTACTTCCAAGGCGCCGACCTGTTCCTGCAACAGGCTCGCGCCGCGTGCAAGTTGCCAGTGATCCGCAAGGATTTCATGGTCGACCCGTACCAGATCGTCGAAGCCCGTGCCTTGGGCGCCGACTGTGTGCTGTTGATCGTTTCCGCGCTGGATGACGTGAAGATGGCCGAACTGGCTGCCGTGGCCAAAAGCGTCGGCCTGGATGTGCTGGTGGAAGTGCACGATGGCGATGAGCTGGAACGCGCGTTGAAAACCCTCGACACACCGCTGGTGGGGGTCAACAACCGTAACCTGCATACCTTTGAAGTCAGCCTGGAAACCACCCTCGACCTGCTGCCGCGTATTCCGCGCGACCGTTTGGTGGTGACCGAAAGCGGCATCCTCAACCGCGCCGACGTGGAACTGATGGAAATCAGCAATGTGTACTCGTTCCTGGTCGGCGAGGCGTTCATGCGCGCTGAGAATCCAGGGGCGGAATTGCAGCGCTTGTTCTTCCCGGAGCGTGGTGTACCGGTCAGCGGTTCCACCCTCGATTGATTTGAAACGCGATCAAAGTGGGGGAGGGGGCTTGCCCCCGATGGCGGCGATTCAGTGGGAGCATCCTTGACTGACATCCCGCTATCGGGGGCAAGCCCCCTCTCACATTTGAGTTTGTGTTTGTTCAGATAGGTAGGTGCTCGTTGATCCAGCCAGTGTCGATGCGTGTTGAAGCAGGTCTTGCCGCGGAGCAAGCCTTATTGGCCGCCGTTTGCGCGGGTGAGCAGGCGTTTGGGTTGTTGTTCTGGCAGCCCAGCGATCAGGCATTGGTGATGCCACGCCGCTTGAGCAGATTGCCGGCATTCGATGTCGCCAGTCGCGTGTCTGCGGATGCCGGTTGGCCGGTGCTCTTGCGCGAAACTGGCGGCGAACCGGTGCCCCAGTCCAGCGCTACGATCAACATTGCGCTGGTCTATGCACCGCCACGCAGCGAAGGCGATCAGAATCGCATCGAGACCGGTTACCAGCGTTTGTGCCAGCCGATCTGCGATCTGTTGATCGAGCTGGGCGGCGACGCCTCCGTCGGGGAAATCGAAGGTGCCTTCTGTGACGGTCGTTACAACGTCAACCTCAATGGCCGCAAAATGGTCGGCACTGCCCAGCGCTGGCGCCAGAGCGGCGGCCGCCCGGTGGGGCTGGTGCATGGGGCGCTGTTGCTGGAAAACGATCGCGAAGAACTGATCGCGGCGGTCAATCGCTTCAACCAAACCTGTGGTCTGGAGCAGCGAGTCCGTGCCGACCGTCACATCGCATTGCATGAGGCGTTCCCTGCGCCGGATGCCATCAGTCGATTGGATACGCTGTACCGCCAGATGCTGGCCAGCTTCATGCCGGTCTAGCGAGTGCCGAACACCACCATCGTCTTGCCTTTAACGTGCACCAGGTTGCGTTCTTCCAAGTCCTTGAGTACGCGACCGACCATTTCCCTCGAACAACCGACAATGCGCCCGATTTCCTGGCGCGTGACTTTAATCTGCATGCCATCGGGGTGGGTCATGGCATCCGGCTGCTTGCACAACTCCAGCAGGCAACGGGCCACGCGCCCCGTGACGTCGAAAAACGCCAAGTCGCCGACCTTGCGCGTGGTGTCGCGCAGGCGTTGGGCAATCTGGCCGCTGAGAGCGTAAAGAATATCGGGATCGTGTTGCGCCAGTTCGCGGAATTTGGCGTAACTGATCTCGGCCACGTCGCATTCCACCTTCGCGCGCACCCAGGCGCTGCGTTCCTGTTCCTTGCCGGCTTGTTCGAACAGGCCCAGTTCGCCGAAAAAGTCCCCGGTGTTGAGGTAGGCGATGATCATTTCCCGGCCATCTTCATCCTCGATCAGGATGGTGACGGAACCCTTGACGATAAAGAACAGCGTTTCGGAACGCTCGCCGGCACAGATGATGTTGTGCTTGGCCGGATAACGTCGGCGTTGGCAGTGCATCAGCAACTTGTCTATGTTCTTGATCTTGGGTATGGGAGTAAGGGCAACCATGGTTGTATCCCGAAAAGGCGTCGCAAAGGGGTTGGCGTTGTTGTATGCAGCGTATCGGCACAGAGACAAGCTGGATAAAGTGTGGCAATGAGCCATCGATTTGACGCCAGCTTAACAGACACATTCTGACTCGATTAGGGAATTTACCGAGCAAACCCTGTTATCGATTCACTTTGTTGGGATGCACTGCCGTGAACGGGCCCTGTGCTAAGCTGGCGACCCTTTTTAAGCAGTGGAGTCTGGGCGATGAAGGCACGCATCCAATGGGCGGGCGAAGCCATGTTCCTCGGTGAGTCGGGCAGTGGCCATGTGGTGGTCATGGATGGCCCGCCGGAAGCCGGTGGCCGTAACCTGGGTGTACGCCCGATGGAAATGCTCCTGCTGGGTGTAGGTGGTTGCAGCAATTTCGATGTGGTCAGCATCCTGAAAAAATCCCGTCAGGCCGTGGAAAGCTGCGAAGCCTTCCTGGACGCCGAGCGCGCCAGCGAAGATCCGAAGGTCTTCACCAAGATCCATATGCACTTCGTGGTGAAAGGCCGGGGGTTGAAAGAGGCTCAGGTCAAACGTGCCATCGAATTGTCGGCCGAAAAATACTGCTCGGCGTCGATCATGTTGGGCGCGGCCGGCGTGGCCATTACCCATGATTACGAGATCGTCGAGTTGGGTTGATAACCCGTCGACCAAAGAAACGGGCGCTTTGAAAGCGCCCTTTTTTGCGTCTGCCGTTTGGGTCAGATGCGGTACGTGCTTTTGGTCATGACCTTGGCCAGCAGGCTCATGCCGAAGCGTACCGGTGCCGGGAAGCGGAAGCCGCCGGCGTCCAGTGCGCTTTCGGCGTGGTGTTCTTCGTCGACGCGCATCTGTTCAAGAATGGCGCGGGACTTGTCGTCTTCACTTGGCAGTTGTTCCAGATGCTCGTCCAGATGCTTGCACACCTGATGTTCCGTGGCCGCGACGAAACCCAGGCTGACCTTGTCGCTGACCAGGCCCGCCACGGCGCCGATGCCAAACGATAAGCCGTAGAACAGCGGGTTCAGCACGCTAGGGTGGCTGCCCAATTGACGGATGCGCTGTTCGCACCACGCCAGGTGGTCGATTTCTTCCTCTGCCGCATGTTCCATGGCCGCGCGCACTTGCGGCAGCTTGGCGGTCAGGGCCTGGCCCTGATACAGCGCCTGGGCACACACTTCGCCGGTATGGTTGATGCGCATCAAACCGGCGACGTGACGGGTGTCGGCCTCGTTCATCTGCACATCGGGCTGCAGCAGGGCGGGAGATGGGCGGTAAGGTTGGCCGCTGAAGGGCAGCAGCGTGCGCATGGCCGTATCGGCTTGCAGCAACAGACGGTCAATCGGCGAGTAGTGACGTTGGGTAGTCATGCTGACCTCCGGGAAGAATCTCGGCGGCCAGTTTACCGCAAGAGAGAGGGGCGCGTTTGCGCTGCGTCAAGGGCATGGGGTCGCAGCCTTGAGACTTGACCCCGGCTTATAGGGCGATCAGCCCGGCGGCCAGTTCATCTGGCGCTGACCCAGGACGTGCATATGGATGTGATAAACGGTTTGTCCGCCCAGCTCATTGCAATTCATGACCACGCGGAAACCTTCTTCGCAACCCTGCTCCAGGGCCAGGCGCTGGGCAGTGAACAGGATATGGCCGGCCAGACCTTTATCGGCCTCGGTGAGGTCGTTCAACGTACGGATAGGCTTTTTCGGAATCACTAGAAAATGCACCGGTGCCTGCGGGGCGATGTCGTGGAAAGCGAGGACTTGATCATCTTCGTAGATGATCTTCGCGGGTATTTCTCTGTTGATGATCTTGGTGAACAGAGTATCCACAGCGGTTTCTCCATGATGAAAGGGCAGGTTGAGTGTACTCAGGCGCTCAGCGGGGGCAATAGGCCTTATTGATTGCGCCGGCGATCTTGCGGGCCAGCCAGCGCGGGCTGAAACGAGGGCTGAATGCCAGCCAGCGGTTGCGTCGCCCGGGAATAATGATGGCTTTGTTCTTTTCCAGCGCGCGTACGGTGTAGAGCGCCACTTCCTCCGGGCTCATCAACTGGTCACTGCGTTCGAGCTTGGCGGCGTCCATGTTTGCCGTGCCGAAAAACGCGGTGCGCGTCGGCCCTGGGCACAGCACCGAGACCCTGATGCCGCAGCTTTTCAGCTCTTCGCGCAGGCCCTCGGAAAAATGCAGCACATACGCCTTGCTGGCGTAATAACTGCTCATCCACGGGCCCGGCTGAAAAGCCGCAATCGAGGCGACGTTGAGAATCTGCCCGCCGCCCTGCAACGCCATGGCATTCCCCAGGGCGTGACACATGCGGGTCAGGGCGAGGATGTTGACTTCGATCAGATCCTGCTCGGTCATCCAGTCCTGAGCCAGAAACGGCCCGCTGGTACCGATGCCGGCGCAGTTCACCAACAGATCGATCTGCCGCTCGCCTTCTTCAAGCTCCAGCAGAAACCCGGATAAACGTAGCGGCTCGCCCAGGTCACAGGCGCGAAACAGCACCTCTACGCCAAAGCGTTGAGTCAATTCGATTGCAATGCTTTCCAACTGATCACGCTGGCGGGCCACCAGAATCAAGCTGCGACCGCGACGGGCCAATGCTTCGGCCAAAGCCAGGCCAATGCCACTGGAGGCACCGGTGATCAGAGCGTAACGGGTCATGCGTTTCTCCATCGCAACGTCCCGTGCCGATGATGGGGGCATCATCGACACGGGGCGTTTCTTTACTGATCTGGAGAGTCTACAGGGTCGGCCGCTTCGTCAGCACTTTGCGTGTCTTCTTCCTCGACGGTACCGCTCTGGTCGGCGTCCTCGTCGTATGTCATGGAGCTGCTTTCGTAGCTGCTGTCCACGTTGCTTTCGAGTTGATCGAGATAGCCGTTCATCCCAAGGCCGACCACGATGATCAACATCAAAGGGATAAATGCCAGCCACAGCGAAGCCAGGACTTTGACCGCGGTGGAGTTGCGCGGCGGAGGCGCGCCGTACTGGTTGGCGCCTGTGTTACCCGGCAATACCAGCAGTAATAGCGGGAAAACGCTGTTGACCAGCGGAACGAGGTTTAGCAAATACAACCAGCCGGACCAGCCCAGGTCGTGCAAGCGCTGCACGCCGATCTGCACGCTCACGACGACTAGCGCCACGAACAGTGCGAAACCCAGCAGCGAGCCGAGGATGATGGCGATAGTCGGCGAGGCAGTCGCCACGGCAAAACCCACGGTGCTCAGGATGCCGGCTGCCACAAGCATTGCGACGGTCAGTACCAGCGTCCATGCCAGGTACCGCAGGCGACCGATGCGCCCATTGATGGTGAACACTTTGAGGGTGGCATATTCCGGCAGGTTGTCACCCACGGCAGCCCGTGGCGGCGCGTACAGTGATGCGGCGGGGCTGGAGAAATCGGTGGAGCCGGAATCCGTTTCGTGAGTTTCGGCGAGACTGAAGGCCACCGGCTGCTCGGCTTCGATGCGTGCATCGACCCCGGCGTTTTTCAGCGCGGTCAGGTAGGTTTCGGCGTCCGGCCGGGACAGGTCGCGTTTGAGCGCGACGGTGCGGCCGGTGAAGAGTTTTTCGATGGCCTCGACGTCACTTTTGAACAGTTCGGCCAGGTTCAGCTTGGCCGTGGTGCTTTCGACACCCGGGAGCAAGGCTCCATCAAACACAATCTTGAAACGGTTGTCGCTCATGCGGGCATCCTTGTCATTCAAACATTAGGGGAGTGCAGGCCCGTGCCAATGCGCGGGCCTTGCAGGGTTGTTCAGCGTGGCCAGTGTAACTGTGTCGCCTGTGTTTGCGCCTCGCGGTATTCGGCATTCAGGCGGGCAACGAGTTCATCGACGCTGGGTAAATCATCAATCTCACCGACACCTTGGCCGGCGGACCAAACAGTCTTCCAGGCCTTGGCTTCGTCGTTCAACGGTTTGAGCTTGGAGCCAAAGTTGACTTCACCTTTGCCTTGCAACGCATTTAAGTCGAAACCGGCGTTTTCCAGGCTCTGGCGCATAAAGCTTGCAGGCACGCCGGAGACAGCGGGAGTGTGCACGATGTCAGCGGCGCGCGATGTGAGCAGCATCTCTTTATACGCATCCGGAGCGTGGCTTTCTGTGGTGCCGATAAAACGGGTGCCCAGATAGGCCAGGTCTGCGCCCATGATTTGAGCAGCGAGAACCTCATGCCCGTGGTTGAGGCAGCCTGCCAGCAGTACGGTTTTATCGAAGAATTGACGGATCTCGGCGATCAGCGCGAACGGGCTCCAGGTCCCGGCATGACCACCGGCGCCGGCGGCCACGGCGATCAAGCCATCCACGCCGGCTTCGGCAGCTTTTTCGGCGTGCCGCCGGGTAGTGACGTCATGAAACACCAGGCCGCCGTAGCTGTGCACCGCGTCCACCACCTCTTTGACCGCGCCAAGGCTAGTGATGACGATCGGCACTTTGTGCTCGACGCAGATCGCCAAGTCGGCCTCAAGGCGTGGGTTGCTGCCATGCACGATCAGGTTGACGGCATAGGGCGCGGGGCTATCCAACTGCGCCAGACCCGCTTCGATTTCTTCCAGCCAGGCTTTGAAACCGCTGCTTTCACGCTGGTTGAGCGCCGGAAAGCTGCCGACGATCCCGTTGCGGCAACACGCCAGGACCAGCTGTGGGTTGGAAATCAGAAACATCGGCGCAGCCACCACGGGTAGGCGCAGACGTTGTTGGAGCAGAGCGGGCAGCGACATTGGATGTACCCCGATTGATTGACGTTAGAACGGTTTGACCACCACCAAAATTACGACAGCCAGCAATATCAGAACTGGAACTTCATTGAACCAGCGATAAAAGACATGGCTGCGGGTGTTTTCGCCACGGGCAAAACGTTTTACCTGAGCGCCGCACATATGGTGGTAACCGATCAGCAGCACGACCAGGGTCAGCTTGGCGTGAATCCAGCCGCCCGTGCTGAAGATGCCGGGGTTCAGCGCGATCAGCCAGATACCGAAGACAAGGCTGGCAAGCATCGCCGGATTCATGATGCCGCGGTACAGCTTGCGCTCCATGATGCTGAAGCGTTCCTTGCTGATGGTGTCCTCGCTTTGAGCGTGGTAGACGAACAGGCGTGGCAGGTAGAACAGCGCTGCAAACCAGCAGACGATGCTGACGATGTGGAAGGCTTTGACCCATAGATAGAGCATTTTTAGTTATTCCCAGGTTCACGGTAGCGAGGATAGTAGTGGCAGATGCGTCCATACGTCACGTTGGCGGTTGTCGCAGATCGATGCGGCCCCTATTATCGACGGCTTTCCAGTGGGTTCGTTGAGGGCAGGTTTATGGTCAAGGTCGGTATCGTCGGCGGCACGGGTTACACCGGTGTCGAATTGCTGCGTCTGTTGGCTCAGCATCCGCAAGCTGAGGTGGTGGTCATCACCTCCCGATCCGAGGCCGGCCTGGCTGTGGCGGATATGTACCCGAACCTGCGCGGCCATTACGACGGCCTGGCGTTCAGCGTCCCGGACACCCAAACCTTGGGCGCCTGCGATGTGGTTTTCTTCGCCACACCCCATGGCGTCGCCCATGCACTGGCTGGCGAGTTGCTGGCTGCGGGAACCAAGGTCATCGATCTGTCGGCGGACTTCCGCCTGCAGGACGCCGACGAATGGGCCAAGTGGTACGGTCAGCCTCACGGCGCACCGCAGTTGTTGGAAGAGGCGGTATACGGTCTGCCGGAGGTCAATCGTGAGCAGATCAAGCATGCGCGCCTGATCGCCGTGCCGGGTTGCTATCCAACCGCGACTCAATTGGGGTTCCTGCCGTTGCTCGAAGCCGGCCTGGCGGATACGTCGCGTCTGATCGCTGATTGCAAATCAGGTGTCAGTGGCGCGGGGCGCGGCGCCGCGGTGGGTTCTTTGTACTCCGAAACGTCGGAAAGCATGAAGGCCTACGCGGTAAAAGGGCATCGTCACTTGCCGGAAATCCGTCAGGGTCTGCGTCGCGCCGCCGGTAAGGAGGTTGGGCTGACCTTCGTGCCGCACTTGACCCCCATGATCCGTGGTATCCACTCCACGCTCTACGCGACCGTGACCGATCGTTCAGTAGACCTGCAGGCACTGTTTGAAAAACGCTATGCCAACGAGCCGTTCGTCGACGTAATGCCAGCCGGCAGCCATCCGGAAACCCGCAGCGTACGTGGTGCCAATGTGTGCCGGATCGCCGTGCATCGCCCGCAGGACGGTGACTTGGTCGTGGTGTTGTCGGTGATTGATAACTTGGTCAAAGGCGCGTCAGGCCAGGCAGTACAGAACATGAACATCCTGTTTGGCCTAGATGAGAAGCTGGGCTTGTCCCATGCGGGCATGTTGCCGTAAGGGCGTCTGTTACTTTGCAAAAGGCCCGTTGATCGGGCCTTTTGTGTTTTTAAGCCCTGCCGAGCAGATTGATATACCGTAACAATAGTTGACCGCTTTTCTAGGAGAAGCGGATAATGCCCGCCATTACGCATATGGCGGCGCGACGCCGGGAGATTATCAGCATGAGCGTTGAATCCTTCACCCCCACGGCTTTGCAATTCACCCACGGTGCTGCGCACAAGGTGAAGAGCCTGGTCGATGAAGAGGGTAATGATCGCTTGAAGCTGCGCGTATTCGTTACGGGCGGCGGTTGTTCAGGGTTTCAATACGGTTTTACCTTCGATGAAGAAGTGGCCGATGACGACACCATCGTTGAGCGCGAGGGTGTAAGCCTGGTCGTCGATCCGATGAGCTTCCAGTACCTGGCTGGCGCTGAGGTGGACTATCAGGAAGGTCTGGAAGGCTCGCGTTTTGTGATCAAAAACCCTAATGCCACCACCACCTGTGGTTGCGGGTCTTCGTTCTCGATCTAATCGATAGCGCATACAAAAACGCCGCTTGGCTTTGATCGGCCAAGCGGCGTTTTGCTGTCTGGGGTTCAGGCGGGATAGATCGCGCCGAGTATTCTCAGCCCGCGCGCGCCGGTGACGCTTGGGCGGTTAGCGGGGATACCTTCCAGGCAGCAGTGTGCCAGCCACGCAAATGCCATGGCCTCTACCCAGTCCGGGTCAACGCCGTATGGAGCGGTCGTACTGACGTGAGTGGAGGGCAGTAGATCGGCCAGGCGGTTCATCAGCGTGGTGTTATGGGCGCCACCACCACACACCAGCAGGGTTTCAGTGTGGCTTTGTGCTGCTCGCAGGGACTCGACGATGGTCAGCGACGTCAGTTCCAGCAAGGTTGCCTGGACATCTTGGGGAGCGAACGTAGGTAGGCGGGCAAGGTGCCGTTGCAGCCAATCCAGGTTGAACACTTCACGGCCGGTGCTTTTCGGGCCCTTGGTCAAGAAGAATGGATCGCTGAGCAGTGTGCTGAGCAACTGCTGCTCAACGTTACCGCTGGCGGCCCACTGACCATCACGGTCAAAGTGCTCGCCCCGTTGCCAATGGATCCACGCATCCAGCAGTACGTTGCCTGGTCCGCAGTCGAAGCCCGCGACGGGCTTGTCGGTCTCGATCAGGCTGAGGTTGCTGAACCCGCCCACATTCAAAACCGCGCGGCTGCCAGTGCGCTCGCCAAATAGTGCCTCATGAAAGGCCGGTACCAGCGGCGCGCCTTGGCCGCCCGCAGCCACATCGCGGCTACGGAAATCGCTGACGACGGTGATTCCGGTCAATTCAGTGAGCAGTGCGGGGTTGCCGATCTGGACCGTAAAGCCTCGGGAAGGCTCGTGGCGAATTGTCTGGCCGTGGCTGCCGATCGCGCGAATGTCCGTCGGTTTGAGCGCCTGCTGTTCCAGCAAGGCATGAATGCCTTGGGCTGCGAGCGATACCCAGTGTTGTTGGGCGATGGCTGAGCGGGCAATTTCATCCGGCCCGCTGGCGCACAGGCTCAGGAGGTCGGCGCGCAGCGTATCTGGCATCGGGATGTAGTGAGTGGCGATCAACTTGATCGCCGAATCTTGTTCGATCAGCGCAATGTCCAGGCCATCCAGGCTGGTTCCGGACATCACTCCAATATAGCGCGGCATCGCTTAGCGCTTCGCCGATGCCAGCAAGGTAGAGCGCTCCTGATCCATGCGCGCCATCAGCGGTTGGCTCTGTTGCATGAAGCGTGCGCGCTCGGCCTTGGCGATGGGGTCGGCCATCGGCAGCTTCTGGCCCAGTGGGTCGACGTGTACGCCGTTGACCTGGAACTCATAATGCAAGTGCGGGCCGGTGGATAGGCCGGTGGTGCCGATATAGCCGATGACCTGGCCTTGCTTCACGGTGCCGCCAGTCGTCACGCCTTTGGCGAACCCTTGCATGTGGCCGTACAGCGTGCGGTAAGTGTTGCCGTGTTGGATGATCACGGTGTTGCCATAACCGCCTCGACGGCCGGCCAGCAAGACCTTGCCATCGCCGGCAGCCTTGATCGGCGTGCCGCGCGGGGCAGCATAGTCGACACCTTTGTGAGCGCGGATCTTGTTCAGGATCGGATGTTTACGACCCATGGAGAAACGCGAGCTGATGCGCGCGAAGTCTACCGGGGTACGGATGAAGGCCTTGCGCATGCTGTTGCCATCAGCGGTGTAGTAGCTGGTGTTGCCTTGTTTGTTGGTATAGCGCACAGCGGTGTAGGTTTTGCCGCGATTGGTGAAGCGCGCGGAAAGAATGTTGCCGGTGCCGACCACTTTGCCGTTAGCGACTTTTTGCTCGTAGATCACGTCGAATTCATCACCCTGGCGGATGTCCTGGGCGAAGTCGATGTCGTAGCCAAAAACGTTGGCCATATCCATGGTCATGCTGTGTGACAAGCCGGCTCGGGCGGCGGATTGCGAGAGTGAGCTATTGATCACGCCGTGAACATAGGCGGAGCGCATCACTGGCTTGGTGGTGATGCGATTGAAGGCAAAACCTTTAGCGCCCTTGGTCAGCGTAATACTTTCCAGGTCGCTGAGATTGGTGTGCAGATTGCTCAGTTGGCCATCGGGGGTCAGTTCGAACTCAAGTTTCTGGCCACGTTTGAGCTGAGTGAATTGCTTGGCTTGCTTATCGCTGGCAAGCACTTCGGTTACGGATGTGGCCGGGAGGCCAACCTTTTCGAACAAGGTAGACAGCGTGTCACCTTTAGACACGATCACTTCGCGGTGTTGCGGGTTTTTCGCAGGGGTTGCAGCCGGCGCGGGCTGGCTCTGAGCGGCTTGTTGGGTGTCCTCGGGAGAGCTTTCTATCTGAGCGAAGGGTGATTCGACGGGAGCATTTGTGGCTTGTTGAACGTCAGAAGCGTCTTGATCTTGTGTCAGTTGTTCAGCCGGAGTCTCCAAGTCAAGGCTCAGAGACGTCCGTTTGGCTTCCACGTCACTGGAAGGGAATACCAGGAGTGCCAGGCTGAGAAGAGCGGCGATACCACTTGCGGCGAGCAGGTGGGTCTTCGGGTAAAGCGGCGGCGCTTTAGACGGTTCAGTGGTCATAGGTAATTTTGACTTTGAAAAGATGAAATGGAAAAGATGAATGACATGATGAAGATGAAATAACTGTATAAAATATAACCAAATCATCTGTGGCGCAAGCTCGCGAACGCTGGGCTTGCTGAACGGTGTCCGTTCGCAGGGCAAAACTTGTAATTAGTCCCTGATCTTGTATGGTTGGTTCCCTTTTGAATCTGAGCCTTGCGGGTCTGTTATGAAGTCGGTTGAAGAGCAGCTAGCGCTGATAAAACGTGGTGCGGAAGAACTGTTGGTCGAAGCTGAGCTGATTGAAAAGCTCAAGCGCGGCCAGCCCCTGCGTATCAAGGCCGGCTTTGATCCGACGGCGCCGGATCTGCACCTAGGGCACACCGTGCTTATTAATAAGCTACGTCAGTTCCAGGAGCTGGGGCACCACGTGATCTTCCTTATAGGTGATTTCACCGGGATGATCGGTGATCCCAGTGGCAAGAGCGCTACGCGCCCTCCGTTGACGCGCGAGCAGGTTCTCGACAATGCCGAGACCTACAAAACCCAAGTGTTCAAGATTCTCGACCCAGCCAAGACCGAAGTGGCGTTCAACTCCACTTGGATGGATCAGATGGGGCCGGCAGACTTTATCCGTCTGACCTCCCAGTACACCGTGGCACGCATGCTGGAGCGCGATGATTTCGACAAGCGCTACTCCACCAATCAGCCGATCGCGATCCACGAGTTCCTCTATCCGCTGGTTCAGGGTTACGACTCGGTAGCGTTGCGCGCGGACGTTGAGCTGGGTGGTACGGATCAGAAGTTCAATCTCCTGATGGGGCGCGAGCTGCAGCGCGCTTATGGACAGGAGGCTCAGTGCATTCTGACCATGCCTCTATTGGAGGGGTTGGATGGTGTTAAGAAGATGTCCAAGTCCTTGGGCAATTACGTGGGCATCCAGGAAGCGCCGGGCGTGATGTACGGAAAGCTTGTGTCGATTCCTGATGAGTTGATGTGGCGCTACTTCGAACTGTTGAGCTTCCGCTCGATGGATGAGATCAATGCACTGCGTGCTGAGGTTGAAGCAGGGGTCAATCCTCGTGACGTGAAAATCAAGCTGGCCGAAGAGATCGTTGCGCGCTTTCATGGTGAGGAGGCTGCTGCCAGCGCTCATCGTGCTGCGGGCAATCGTATGAAGGATGGCGAGTTGCCTGACGACCTGCCGGAGGTCGAGCTGACTGCGACTGAGGCCATGCCAATCGCAGCTGTCCTTAATAAGGCAGGGTTGGTGAAGAACTCGGCGGTTGCGCGTGATCTTTTGGGATCGGGTGGCGTGCGAGTTGATGGTGAGGTTGTGGATCGCTCCTTTATATATCAGCTGGGCGCGACCCATGTTTGCCAGGCTGGCAAGAAGGCATTTGCACGTATTACGCTCAAATCGGAATAATCCTGAAATTAAGTGTTGACGGCGAATTATATCTGTCTATAATTCGCCCCACTTCCGGCGCAGTCGAAACGGAAAACTCCTTGGTAAACAAAGAGTTACGCAAGATTCGACAGCGGATCGCTTCAGTTCATCGAAGCCCAGAAGGAGTTGGTAGAGCGGTGTTGTTTGGCTCTATTAACGTTTCGATCTTCTCGGTCGAAAGCGGAGAAAAAGAGGTGTTGACAGCAGCGTGTAACGCTGTAGAATTCGCCTCCCGCTAACGAGAGATCGGAAGCGCAAGTGGTT
>NZ_VFEU01000031.1 GCF_007858255.1 Pseudomonas rhodesiae
CAGGCCGTCAGCGTAGGCGTAGGCGGTGCGTTGGCCGAGTTCGTCGCGTTCGGCGGTGATTTTTCCGTAGGGGTTGTAGCTGTATTCGCGGGTGGCACCGCCTGGCAGGGTCAGACGAGTCAGCCGACCCACAGCGTCCCACTGGTACTGGGTCAGCGCGCCATGTTCATCCTCACGCGCCACCTCGCGGCCCAGGTCGTCGTAGCGATAGCGCCTGATGCCACCATTGGGCAACTGCTCCTCAACCAGTTGCCCGCGCTCATTCCACGCCAAGCGATGGCAGCTGTGATCCGGGTACCAGACGCCGATCAGTTGCCCATGTTTGTTGTAGCTGTAGTCGGTAACGTGACCGTCAGGATCGATCTTACGAATGACATCGCCCTGATCGTTACGCTCGTATTTCCAGACCGCTTCACCCCGGCGCACCACGCGTACGAAACCGTAGTCATGCTCGTAGGTAGTGGGCTCATCTTCCCCAGGAAACAACGCCACCAGCCGTCCGGCTTCGTCGTACTGATACGCCGTCACCGCCCCCAGCGGGTCTTGTTCGACCGTCAACCGCCCTTGGGCATCGTAGGATTTGAAGTGCTGCGCGCCATCCGGATCGATGCGTTGCACCAATCGCGCACGGTCGTCGTGGACATAGATTTCCTGGCTGCCATCGGCGTTGTGCACCGTGACCTGACCGTCGTCGCCCCACACATAGCGCGTGTCCATCTGCGAGAAGCTGGCCCAGTGCCGCACACAGCGCGCCGCCTTGCCGGAGCGTTCCCACGCCCAGAAGAAACTCGCCCCGCCGGCCAGGCCGCGTTCCACAATGACGTGCTGCTCGTCGTAGCGATACACCTCGCTCTCGCCGACGGCATTGGTCGCCGAGACCAGTCGGCCCAGGTCGTCATAGGCGTAGGAAACGACGTTTTGCTCAGTCGTCCAGACATACGGACCACGGCCTTTGGCGCGCTGAATCTGGTAGTCCACCGCGACAATGCGCCCGCTCCCATAGCGCAGAAACAACGAGCGACCCACCCCGTTATCCACCCGCTCGATACGTCCGAGCACGTCGCGGAAAATTCGCAGGCGGTTGTCATACGCATCGCTGATCGCTGTCAGCACACCGTCGCGAAAGTGGTAGAAGCGCGACGCCTGGGCCAGCACCAGCTCATCCGGCGAAGCCCCCAGATAGATCGCTGCTTCGGCCAGGCTATTGGTGATTGCCGGCCTCGCAATGGTGGGCATTGGAAAGGAAATTGAGCGATTTTCATGGTCGGTCCACACCACCGAATCGCCTGAAACCAGCAGCCGCTGCGCCAGCCCATGGCTCCAGCCAAACCCCAGCCCTACATCGACTTCCACCGCACTGGTGCGATACAGGCGCGTCCACTCGAACGGCAATACCCCATCCAGAACACCGTCAGTCAGGGTCAGCAATTCCTCGCCGGTGACCATCGATACGGGGCAGCCGTTAGTGACGGTTTTATCCGCAGAAGCCGCCGCATCGCCGTTCGGATTCGTCGATACAGCAGGCAAATCATCCACAGGCTCTTTTTGCTTCAGCACCGCGTTCTGCCGCGCCCGCCAGCGCATCTGCAGCGTGCCTTGCTTCACTCTGCCGACCACACCGCGAACCGCCACCGCCTTGTAGCGATCCACCGCCTGCATGAACCTCGTCAGAATCGCCAGCACGCTCTGAACAAAACCAACAGCCGCTTTAACAATCTGTGCGCCATACCTGGCCAACCGCAGGCTCAAATACGCCACAGCCGCCGCCGGCAATGCGATGGTCAGCACCGCGCCAATCACTAGGTCAATCAGCAGCGACACCACAAACCCAGCGGCCACTTGCGCAATCTCACTGGGCGGCAATGCGTCCAACCAGATCATCGCCGTGCGCACCAGCAGGAACAGCGCCGCCTCATCACTGGCGAGCAACATCGCCTGTTCCATGACCTTGGGCGCATCGGTGGCGATTTGTGCCAGCTTGGCCGCTTCGGCTCCCAGCTGTTCGACGTACTTCAACGGGTTTTCAAGAATCGCCTGCACCAGCTTGATGCTGTCCCACACGTCCCGGATCGCGGCCCAACTGCCCGCCAGCACGCCGCTGCCAATCGCACTGGCCGTGGACTGCTGCCAATGCGGCTTGAAGCCTTGCCACTGTTCGCGAAGCCACCGCTCCAGGTCCGCCATCAGCCCGGCGTAGGAGGCGAACAACGCGTCAACCTGCTCCTGGGAAACACCGCCCTGTACCCGAACCTGATAGCGCCCGCCAGCGGCGCAGTGGTGTGAGCCCTTGCCGTGCTCATCCAACATGACCCGCGTGGAACTGCCGTCATCCAGCCCGATAACCTCGACCGGAATGTCGCCAATCGGCACGTCATACACTGAGTCGAATTTGCTCTCTATCTTCAGCTCGCCGCCCAACTGGCACACGGCAACACTGCCGATAAAGTTAGGGTCGCTCAAGCTTACGGTTGTCTGCGAGTCACCGACGCGCAACACCCGATCCATCCCCAGCAACGACGGCATATCTGCCGCATGGCTCACCGAGTCCACCGTCCGCGAATACCAGGCGCCCATCTGCTGGCGATAAGTCACCAGGCTCTGATGAAAGCCATCCAGCTCATGTTCGATAGAGGCAATGTGGGAAGCGTGGGTCATCCGTGACGTCTCGGCAGAGGGCAAGGCGTCGGAGTCTGCCGCAGTAAAAAGCGGCTGGATGAACGGTGGGGAAAATCAGAAAGGGCTTATGACGGTCGCGTAATAGTCAGCCCCAATCACAGTTGGGGGCTACTTCAAATGGCGATTATGCTCATTGACGAGCAGTGCTTTGTGCTTCTTTAAGTTGGGGTTCAAATTCAATCAGTCCAGCCTGCATCCTCTGCAATACGGCGATTTGCCTGGCCAGGTCTCGCTTCTTAAATTGGCAATAGCGTGTTCTGCTCGATCCCAGGGCAAAGCATTGGCCTTTCCCTTTTCCAAATCGTCCGCCGATCTGCTTCAGAGAGTGTTGCAATAAGCTGATTTGCAGTTGCCAGTAGGACCGTTTCGTAAGATGTGTTGGGCACCTCCTGAAGTGCTTACGACCCCTTGTTACTGCAAAGGCCTCTGACTAGCCTGCCGAAAACTCAAGAGTGAAACAGGCATGAGCGAAAGGTCTATCCGTTTGACGGCGCCTCCGACGGGCTACAGCGATTGGCTGACCGGCCTTAAAAAGCGCATCCACGCGCCACAACAGCGTGCGTCACTGGCAGTCAATCGAGAAATGGTGCTCCTTTACTGGAATATCGGTCACGAGATTCTGACCCGCCAGAACCAGCAGGGGTGGGGGAGCAAGGTTGTTGATCGTCTTGCTCAAGATTTGCGTACGAGTTTTCCCTGCATGAGAGTTTTTTCGCCCCGCAACCTGAAGTACATGCGTGCATTTGCTGAAGCTTGGCCGGATTCGGAATTTGTGCAACAGGCTGCTGCACAATTGCCGTGGGGCCACAATGTGGTCCTGCTCGACAAACTTCCGGGGCCAGAATCCCGTCGTTGGTACATCGCGCAGGCGATTGAACACAGTTGGTCCCGCAACACGCTGGTGATGCAAATCGAAACTCGCCTACTGGAGCGCACGGGTAAAGCAGTCAGCAATTTCGAAAACCACCTGCCCAAGCCACAATCCGACGCTGGCGCGTGAGTCGCTGAAAGATCCTTATCGTTTTGATTTTCTCAGTCTGGCCCTGGATGCGCAGGAGCGCGACATAGAAAATGCCCTGATCAAACACGTCACCGACTTTCTGTTGGAGTTGGGCGCTGGTTTTGCGTTCGTCGGCCAACAAGTTCTCTTGGATGTGGGTGGCGATGAGTTCTTCGTTGATCTGTTGTTCTACCACGTGAAGCTGCGTTGCTACGTGGTGATCGAGCTCAAGGCGGGAAAATTTAAGCCTGAACACCTAGGCAAGCTGAGCTTTTACCTTGCTGCTGTAGATGCTCAGCTTAGGCATCCACAAGATGGGCCAACGATTGGCCTATTATTGTGCAAGAGCAAGAATGCGGTGGTAGCTGAGTATGCACTGCGCGATAACAACCGACCTATCGGAGTGGCGGAATATCAACTGGTAGGGGCATTACCCGCAGAGCTGCAAACCAGTTTGCCAAGCATCGAGCAAATTGAGCGGGAACTGGCGGGTTAAGCTCGGTTGAATAACGAAAGCCCGCTTTTGAGGGCAGGCTTATCGCGAATCTCGGCTGACTTACTTCTGATGAGCCGTCAGCGCCGCATACCCATTCATCAAGTTGCGATAGTTCGGGATACGCTGAGACAGTAGATTGCCCAGCCCTTCGATATCGTTACGCCAGTCGCGATGTAGCTCACAAGCCACCGAGAACCAGTTCATCAACTGTGCACCGGCTTGTGTCATCCGGCTCCACGCCGCTTGCTGCACGGTGGTGTTGAAAGTGCCCGACGCATCCGTCACCACAAACACCTCAAACCCTTCCGCCAGCGCCGACAAGGTCGGGAACGCTACGCAGACATCCGTGACCACACCGGCAATGATGATCTGCTTGCGGCCAGTGGCCTTGATCGCTTTGACGAAGTCTTCGTTGTCCCATGCGTTGATCTGACCAGGGCGGGCGATGTAAGGCGCGTCCGGAAACATTTCTTTCAGCTCCGGCACCAACGGGCCATTGGGGCCTTGTTCGAAACTGGTGGTAAGGATGGTCGGCAGGTTGAAGAACTTCGCCAGGTCGGCCAGGGCCAGTACGTTGTTCTTGAACTCGTTGGGCGAGAAGTCCTGAACCAGAGAGATCAGGCCGGTCTGGTGGTCGACCAGCAGTACGATGGCGTCGTCTTTGTTGAGGCGGTTGTAGGTTGCAGTGCTCATGGTTGAATCCTTTTTGTTTAAGTGGGTTAGGGCGTTGCGTTCAACATGGGCACAGATTAATGGGTGGTGACGGCATGATAAATCGTCTGATATGGGTAATACCGTCAACTCAAAGGTGACAATTTCGGTCATTTAGCAGCAGCGACCTTTAGTGTCAGTGAAAGAAGTACGACAAAAAATCTCACGCGTGAGCTATTGAGCCTGCTGAAAATTGCCTGTAGATTTTCTCACGCGTGAGTTTTTCACAGCGAGGTCAGCACCATGAAAAGCAGCTCTCCATCGACCCCGTCCCCAGGGGCCGATACCGATTCAACCCGTCTTCAAGGAGAGCGCTTGAAACCGTCGGTCAAAAAGCCATCGAGCTTCTACATGAAGCAGATGCGCGCAGGCCTGGCGGCCGCCGGCTATGTGAAACACGAGACTTGGGTGCTTCCCGAAAATCGAAGCCTGCTCAAGCAAATGGAGAAACAGCTTCGCCAGCCGATTCTGGCTGGTTCATTCATGTCGGAGAATTTCATGAGCGCAGGTACCAACTGGAATATCGATCGCCTCTTCACCGCTCTTCAGGCCCTGGACGAGGTGGTGTCCAAGGACATTACGCTGTCTCTGGTCCAAGGCTCCGAGTCCAGCATCAAGCTGGAAATGAACGACTTCGGTGGCTTGCCGATTTACATCGCGGTGGTGGGCGAGCAGATCATCGTCGATACCGTGCTGGTCGATGCCGAGTCCATCAACGATGTCGCAACCTTCAATGACGCGGTGTTGCGCAGCCGGGAGATGTTCCCGCTGTCCTCGATCGGTATCGAAACCATGCCGAACGGGCAAGTGGTCTACAACATGTTCGGCGCATTGAGCTCCGACTCCAGCCTGACCAATATCGTGACCGAGGTGAAAACCTTGGTCGACAACGTGCAGCGCGCCAGCGAAGCCTTCGAACGTTTCTTCAATTAAGCACTCGGGAGTATCCAATGACTCAGTCCATCTGGAGCAAATTGTTCACCGCGCTGCGTGGCGGTGCCAACGAAGTCGGCGAATCGATCGTCGACCAACAGGCCCTGCGCATCCTCGATCAGGAAATTCGCGATGCCGACACCGCGCTGGCCAACGCCAAGCGTGAGCTGGTCAGCATCATGGCCAAGCACAAATTGGCGACTGATCGCGTCAACGAGTACGACGCCAAGATCAAGGACCTGGAGTCCAAGGCGGTGGCTGCCCTGCAGGCCAATCGTGAAGACCTCGCCTTGGAAGTGGCCGAAGCGATTTCGACCCTGACCAACGAGCGGGATGTCGAGAATAAGCAAGCCATTGAGTTCGGTGGCTATGCGGAAGGCATGCGCAAGGACATCACCAAGGCCGAAAGCCGGATCAAAAGCCTGCGCCAGCAAGTGGATATGGCCAAGGCTCGCGACAGCGTACAGAAGGCCCAGGTCAGCGCCTCCATCGCCAGCGGCGGTGCCAACGGCAAGCTGGAAACCGCCGTCGGTACGCTGAATCGTTTGCAGGCCAAGCAGCAGCAACGCGCCGCTGAACTGCAAGCTCAGGATGAGCTGGCTGACGCTTCGACGGGGACCGATCTGGAGCGCAAGCTGCGCGACGCCGGCATCACGCCGGATGAAGGCAGCGCCAATGCGATTCTGGAGCGCCTGAAGCAAAAGTCGGCGGAGTAAGCAACGTCGCCGCTGGGAGGGCAGTGTCTGCCCTCCCTTTTTTATCGAGGTCAGGATGGATGCCCTGAAGGGTTTCAAGACAATCGCAGGCTTGGCCTTCTTGATGGTCGCGCTGCAACTGCTCAATGTGGCGACCGGTTACAGCCTTATGGCGTTCGGCCTGATCCCGAGAACGCTGCAGGGGCTGCCCGGCATTCTCACGTCACCGTTTCTGCACGGCTCGTTCGCCCACCTGAGCGCCAACCTGATTGCCTTTGTGATGCTGGGCAGCCTGGTGATGATCGAAGGGCTCAATCGGTTTGTGACCGTCAGCGCGATCATCATTGTGCTGGGTGGCTTGCTGGTCTGGCTGTTCGGTTTTGCCGGCATACACGTGGGCGCCAGCGGCTGGGTCTTCGGGCTATGGGCCTACCTGTTGTCTCGCGCCTGGTTCCACAGGAGTTGGGGCAACCTGATAACGGCCGCTGTCGTCGCGGCACTGTATGGCGGCTTGATCCTTGGCTTCCTGCCTCGCCAGGGTGTTTCCTTCGAAGGGCATCTGTTTGGCGCATTCGCCGGATTTATTGCAGCCAAGGTACTTCTCTCCAAACCACGCAGCAGGTTTAATGCCGGCTGAGCGCGCTTGAGCATCCCGATGTCGAGGCGACAACGTCATCAGGTAATCAAGTACCCAAGGAGCCAGGGACACGTGTCGATTTTTCTTCTGTTGCGCAGGTACGCTTCCTCGCTCTTTCACCGCTTCGGTTGGGCGGGGCTGGTGATCGCCCTGGGGATACACCTGATCACCGCCTACCTGGGCCTGGTGTACCTGGACGAACAGCACCTCACCGCTCCCGCCACATTTATTTACTTCTACCTCACCACCACGCTGACGGTCGGCTATGGCGATCTTGCGCCGCAGACCTCGGCGGGGCGCGTGTTCGTGGCTGCCTGGGTGATGCTCGGGGGCATTGCGCTGCTGACGGCAGCCATCGGCAAAACCACCAGCACTGTCATCGATGCATGGAGAAAAGGCATGAAGGGCAAAGGCGATTTCACCGGTAAGGTCGGTCATACCGTGCTCATTGGCTGGGAGGGCGCGTCCAGTGAGCGAGTCATTGAGTTGTTGCTCCAGGACGAGACCTCGAACGACAACCTGATCGTCATTTGCGATTGCACCCTCGAAGAAAACCCAATGCCGGGCAAGGCGGCGTTCATCCGTGGCGAAAGCCTGTCTTCGACAGCGTTATTGCTGCGTGCCGGCGTGCCCGGTGCCGAGCGTGTGCTGGTGCGCACTCCGTCTGATGATCTGACGCTGGCCACCGTGCTGGCGGTGAATCAACTGAGCCCGGTCGGTCATGTGGTGGCCCACTTCAATGAAAGCGAAATTGCCGCTCTGGCCAGCTCCTACGCCCCGAGCCTGGAATGCACATCAAGCATGGCTATCGAAATGCTGGTGCGCGCGTCCCAGGATCCGGGCTCGTCGGTGGTCATCAATGAGCTGTTGTGCGTGGGCCAGGGTGCCACCCAATACTTGATGAAATTGCCCGAGGCCTTTGAGGCCACGTTCGGCGACCTGTACACCCAAATGAAAGAACGCCATAACGCCACTCTCATCGGCTATCGCGCCATAGGCGCCCCGCAACCCTCGATCAACCCGCCCAGCAACACGCGCGTTGCAGGTGGCGAACTCTTCTACATCGCCTCCACCCGCCTCAAGGAAATCTCCAATGGGATGGTTTAAACAGTTGATGGGGCTTGAGGCCCCGCACGCCAATACACAATCGAAAGAGCCTGGCCAAGCCGTGCCGAGCACCGGGCCGCTGGGCCTGGCGCCGGGCAAAGGCGTGATATTCGACACGAGCCTGAAATTGCTGCTCGACGGCAAAACCACGGTGATCATCCCCGGCACCCAGGAAATCTGGAGCAACGGCACCGTTGACCTCGGGCAGTCGACCTGGCTTTCGCGCTATTACATGAACGACGAAGATTACTGGCTGCAGGTGCACACCACGGGCGATATCACCGGGCAGGTCGAGTCGGTGATCCTGTTTAACTACCTGAGTTACGTCACCCTCAGCAGCGAGGCCGAACTGCGCCGCCTGGCGGGGCCGCAGAGTCTGATCGGTTTGCCGACCTACACCCACAACGGCGTCGAATACGCGCGTGTATGGGGCAGCGAGGAAGGTCAGACAGAATTGGTGGCCATGAGTGAGCAGGTGATCAACCCCGAAGACGCCTACAGCGTTGAGCACCGTTCGATGCTATACGCACGGGATACAGGCCTGACCGATCGACGTGAGTTCCTGCTGTTTTCCGTCGAGGAAGACGCTGAAGGCACCGTCAGCCTGAGCACATCGCTGGGCATTTCGCTGTACACAACCGACTTGAAAGCGCTCTAAAAAAGGAAGAAACACATGCTAGAAGCTCTCTCCATTTCATTGAACAAAACCGCTGTGCTCGGGTTTGTGACCTACATACTGGGCGCTGCCGTACTGTTCGCACTGTTCCAGTTCATCTACACCCGCATCACCCCGCACAAAGAATTCGAACTGATCCGTGCAGGCAATGTTTCCGCAGCCGTTGCCCTGGGCGGTGCCATCGTCGGGTTCGCCATTCCGGCCAGCAATGTGATTGCCTACTCGATCAGCATTCTCGACTTCGTCGTCTGGGCAGTGATCGCGGCCGTCGTCCAACTGTTGGCGTTTCTGCTGACCAGCCTGGTGCTCAAAGGCACGTCCGAGCGCATCAGGAAGGGCGAGCTCGCGGCAGGCATCTACGTGGCCGCCGTGGCTATCAGCGTCGGCATGTTGAATGCCGCCTGCATGACGCCCACCCAGAACTGATTGCGCACGGAGCTCCCGATGAAACGAAGCAAGTACGTCCAGCTTTCGCTGGCAGCGTCGGTCGCCATGGCGATTTCTGGCTGCGGGCCGACGGAAAAAACCTACGATCTGCAGAAGAAGTACAACTTCCAGTCCGTTCAGCAATGCGCCGATGAAAAGCTTCCGGTGGACGTCTGCTCGGACGCCTACATGACCGCCATGGCCGAGCATCGCCGCATCGCCCCGGTGTACGCCAGCCAGGCCGACTGCGATGCCGACTTTGTCGCCGGCTGGTGCCAACTGGACTCCAACGGCCAGTTCATTCCCAAGCTGGGCGGTTTCGAGCTGACCGCCGAAGGCCAGGTGACACAATCCCAGGTCGACGCTGCCAACGCTCAGGCGGGCAACGCTCAGGCAAGCGGCGGCTCCGGCTTCTCCACCAGCAGCCTGCTGACCGGTCTGCTGATCGGCAACATGCTGAGCAGCAATCGCAACAGCTACCGCTCTGAGCCCGTGTATCGCTATCGCGATGATCGCGGCGACTACGCCAACTCGACGCTCAATCAGCGCGTCTCCAATGGCGCCACGTTCGGCCGCTCGAACCAGGCCCGGTATGGCAGCAGCAACTACACCAACACGCTGCGTTCATCCAGCACGTCGAGCTCCGTGGCATCGGCCACCTCCCGTGGCGGTTTCGGCAGCAAGGCCAGCGCACGCAGCGGCTGGGGCGGCGGGTCGAGCAGTTAAGGAAAACCCGGGCATGAAGAAGATTCATTGCGCAGAGCGTCATGACTGGAAACAGACGGCCGACAGCCTCGGCTTTCTGTTCCACACCATCGACAACGAACCCTATTGGGACGAGAGCGCGTACTACCAGTTCACGCTCAAGCAAATCGAGCAAGACCTGGAAGACCCGACCACCGAGATCCATGACATGTGCATGGACCTCGTGGCACGCGTCGTCCAGAGCGAAGAACTGCTCGAACGCCTGAGCATCCCCGCGCCTTTCTTCGACATGATCAGAACGTCATGGCTGGAAGGTCATCCGCACCTGTATGGGCGCATGGATTTCTCCTACAACGGCACCGGCCCCGCCAAGCTGCTGGAGCTCAACTACGACACACCGACCAGCCTTTACGAGGCTGCGGCGTTTCAGTGGGGCTGGCTGGAGCAATGCATCGAGCGCGGCCTGCTGCCCAAGCATGCCGACCAGTTCAACAGCATCGACACCAAACTGCACCAGGCTTTCGCGCAGTTGCAGGTCAACCAGCCGTTCTACTTCGCCTCAATGAAAGACTCGGTCGAAGACAAAGGCACCACCGACTACCTGCGCCTGGTCGCGGAAAAAGTCGGCATCGAATCACGCCACATCGACATCGAAGACATCGGCCTGACCCCCGAAGGCCGCTTCGTCGACCTCCAGGACCGTTGGATTCCCCACCTGTTCAAACTGCACGCCTGGGAATTCATCTTCCACGAACCCTTCGGCGCCGCGATTGCCGAGAGTGATACCCAGTTTTTCGAGCCCGCGTGGAAATCCATCATTTCCAATAAAGGCATCCTGCCGCTGTTGTGGGAATTCAACAAAGGCCACCCGAATCTGCTCACCGCCCATCTGGATACCGAACCGGGTAAAGCGGTGCCGAAGGGGTGGGTGCGCAAGCCGTTTTTCTCGCGGGAAGGCGCCAACATTGAGCTGCAAACGGCTGATGGGCTGGTTGTGAAGGAGGACGGGCCCTACACGGATGCGCCGTTTATCCTGCAGGAATTTGCGCCGTTGCCGCGGTTTGGGGACAGCTATACGTTGATTGGGTCCTGGGTGATCGGGGACCAGGCGGCGGGGATTGGGGTGCGGGAGGATAATAGTTTGATTACCAAGGATTCGAGCCGGTTTTTGCCGCATTTGATATTGGATTGAAACAGTCTGCTGGGCTTCTCAGTCAGTACTGGCCGGCACGCCTCAACCGATTGGCTAAATGCCCGCGTCAGCGGGCAAATTTCTGATTCTCAGCAGGTAGCCATCTGAGCATTGGAGTGGTTATGCGTAAGTCGTTTGAGTGCAATCTCAAGCGCTTGGTCGTCGAACAGTTTGTTCTTGCGAGCTCCAGCACCGGCTCCGCCCTCCCATTGCTTCAATGCCTCGCGCACAGCAGGGACGCTAGGGGAGATATTTTTCTGGCTGAGCAACCAATCGACTGTCGCCAGCAACTCCATACCAAACGGTGACTCAAAGCCGTCAATCAATTCGGTAGCGCATTCCAGGGCTTCGGAGTATTCCTTGGCTTCTGTTTTAAGATAGGTTTGTAGAAAGGCTTTGCGGTCTTGGTCGAACCAGATCACATCACTGTTTTCCGCATCACCGATGCGCTTATCGCAATGCAGATAACTACCGTCCAAGTTGTTAAGCAGATGCTCCAACCGATTGGCATACGGCCCGTACTTATGAGCGACGAACTTAAGGTCCAGCGGGTTCTTGAGGTCTGGCCGCTTCTCAATAGCGCGTTCCAGGAACCAAGCCAGCTTCTGAATCTCAAGCAGGCTGCATTCCATGCCTAACACCCAGTATCGCCGAACCAGTTCCGCAATAAGTGCACGGGCTGGTGTGAGCTTCTCCACGCCGCTCCGCTTGGCGACATTCAGGTACTGATTAGAGGGCTCAAACACAAGCACATCAACATCCAGATCACTCAAGACATCAACGATCTGTTCGCGAACGTCTGCCCATTTCAGGCCGCCGTTACCTGCACCTAGGGGGGGACCGCTACAGACTTCACATGGTTTTTGATCAAAAAACGACGTAGATCGTGTAGACCCTCCGTTATCCATGCCATCTGTGATGGTGATCGCCAGTGACGTTTGGTCGGGAAGTTAACGATCCAGCGAGGACCGTCCAATTCGTTGACCGCAGTCACGTGAACTTTTCCGGTCTCTACCTCGCCAGCCTTACAGGCTGCCGCGTACAAGCGGTAGTTTTCTGCAAAGCGCTCTTTGAACATCAGCGCGATGCCCTTGCCCATCACGCCCACGGTATTCACCGTGTTGACGAGGGCTTCGGTGTTGGCTTCCAGAAGGTTGCCTTGGGTAAATCTGATCATTGAAAATACCATCCCGGACGCGCATGCACAGACAACGTCAGGCCTCTGGCGGCAACGTCCTGCTCTATGCGTTCTTTCATCGCATCGGTGTAACACATGATGCCAAGGAGTCCTGTAATCGGTAGGTGATGGTGAATCAGCGCTTCAGCCTGATACCGCTCCATTTTGCGAGGGTCATCGGGGTCACGTTTGAAGTCACGCCGTTGAAGGATAGACCAGTCGATCTCGTGGAGATTCGCCAGATCGCTGTAATAGTCTGTCCAATCCGGATACGCATGTGCGTTTGTGAAGACGAACGGTAGGCCAAGCTCGGCGACTCGGTGGAGGCTTGAGACGAGAATTACGATCTCGTCATTGTTGCGCTGCTGAACGCTCCACCCGGAGTGAATATTTTTCATCATCACAGAGAAGGGGGTGAAATAGAAGGGCACGTAGTCTGACAAACAGCCTGCAGGAGCAATAGGAACGACGCGCGTGCGGCGTTTGTCGATTAAATCAACATTGCCTATGTTCACATACTGTGCGGCCTGCACCTCGGAGCTGGCGCAGTGCAGGCCGTTGTCCAGAATCCAGGGCAGATTGTCGCGATGGACGATCCGCCAGATCAGAGCCTTTTCTGGAGACCTTGTCGTTTTTTCAGAATCTCGGCATCAGCCACATCTTCGAACGCCCTGAGCTGCGCTCGCGGTTTAAGTCCGTTCTGAAAAATACTGCTCAGGTTGTCCAGCGAAGTGAGGTGATAGAGGAGTTTTTGTTCCTTGATATCCGGCATATCGGTCTCCTTGACCTGTGTATGAGCTGAAGTTGTTTCATTCCTGCTCGCTCATCAGTTGGCAGGATGAGATAAGTGATTCTATTGTGATATCACTTTGGTACGCAATGGCCGTCCTTATCATGGAGAACTGCTGAAAAATCATATGAGTCAGCAGTCCTACAGCGTTCTCGAATTCGTTGTGCCAGCAGGTTAGATCCCTTTCATTTGCGGGACATTTCCTAGAAAATCCCAGCCGCTTGCGCCAGAGAAAATGCACGACTAGGCTGCGGATCGTCACTGACTATTCAGTGATCGGGTTTAGTCGCCCGGACTTCGCTAGGCGCATGCGCCATCTCAAAGACAGGTGTCTTCTCACCTGCACTTTATGGTGGCTGTGCGCAGGGCACCTTCGGGTGCGCCGGTGCCTAGCGGCCGGTCGACTAACCTGCGTACAGCCGCCACCTCTGATTGTTTAGTCGCGAAAGGACGGTGGTAATCACTTACTGCTAGAGGTTTTTCTATGGATAACGTTATTTCGGACTCACAGTCTTCGCATGCAACCAATCCATTCGTCGTAAATGAAGAATTGAGCTTTGAGGATGCCTGGGTGCGTGTGGCTGAGTTGCTGCAGTGTGCGGTGGCTACGTCGCAAGTGCTCGGTGAACCAGTGGCTGCGCCGCAAAGAGCGGTGATGCATTTGGTGGAAATGGCGAAGATAGTGGCGGATCGAGCTGTGGAGTGTTTGCAGCCCACGTAAAGCGATGGAGAGAAGGTAGAGCGACCCGCTTTTGATTAATCAATTGTCCAATAGCTGTTGGACACTTGAGTCGGGGGTACTTATCGGGCAATTAAAAAGCCGGCTTGTGGCCGGTGTTCTTATTAAATATGTTGTTGATTTTAAAATACTTTATTTTTGCTTGTCGTATTGACCCACACTTTGACCCACACTGATGCGAGTTGCTGCCCTGGGAGGCTGATCTCAGATGTTCCTAGGGCTCATCATTTCATGCTTCGCTAGGACGGCCCTGATTGCCTCCTGGATCTCGCGCATTCGCTTCTCGGCAATCCTGTTAGCTTCTGACTCCTGCTCAGCCGAAAGTTCGGGGGTCTGTTCGTTGAGGTATACCTGCCAGCCAGCCAGTCGTCTCAGGCTGGCGTCCAGGTGCTTGGTGGTCACCTCGAGCCTGATCTTGTTCAGCTCCTGCGCAAGCTTGCTTGAGTTGCGGGTGATTGTTTTCTCCAGGGCCTCGCGTCGCTTTCCCTCTTTCTGATCTTGGCTCGACTGCAGGGCGCCTGCGATCAGGCTTTCTATGATCGCTGTTTCGGTGGTGTCAGCATTTTTTGCAAGGATTTTTAGCTTGTCCTTGGTGTTGAGAGGCAGGGTGAAAGAGCACGTTTTTCGCCCGCCTTCCGCCAGTCTATAGCGCCGCTGTCTGATGGAGTTTCTCATCCGTTCAATGAGCTTTACGCCTGCTGCATATTTTTCTAGCTCATGGATCGACTCGGCGAGCGAGTGGTAAAGCATGGGGGGTGTCGGGCTGGGCTTGGCCTTAAGCCCTTCAGGCCATCGCTTCGACAGGTAGCTCGCTGCCCACTCCGCCTCTTTGCGATCGAGTTCATTTAGCCAGCTTGGCGCATTTTCAGTCTCAGCCATCCCCTCTTACCCCTCCCGTTTAGCGGTGCCGGTGCGCCGCACTCGTTCGATTTTTGACGATCGTTAACAGTGAGATTAACAGATCTGTTAATTGGCATACGTCATGCGTGTTTAATGGTAAGGTTAACTCATTCATTACAGGATGTGTTAATCGTCCTGTTACATGAATTATGGTTTGTGGGAAAATAGGGTATAAAGTCTGATCTAATTTGATCATGAAATTTTAGGTTAAGAGCTATGATAGCCTTCTTGAAGATTGATGTTGAGGCTGAATCAAGATTCTTCCTGCAAGCATTTCTATGCATGAATGACTTGAGTCTGGAGGCCCCTTACAAGATCAAGTCGGTAGCGAAGCAGCTCTGCTTGACGGAGAGATTTGTCCGGGACGCATCGCAAGAGTTGGTCAGGGCTAGGCTTCTGAGGGAAAGCAAGCAGGAAGGCGGGGTTGGGCGTCCTGGTGTTGGATACGTTGCCTCGGAGCGCTTGCTTAGAGTGCTCGCCGAAGTAGGCAGAGAATTCACCCACCAAGAGCTAATGCTTCGCCTTTTTCTTGAGCCGGACATTTACGCAGTTGGAGAGGGTGAAACGTCGGCATCGACAGATCAGGAGGAAAAGTCATCCCGCTCCGCTACCCGCAAAGACGGTCGACCTGCTGCCCCTGGTGCCAAGGGGCGGCTGGGGGCTGCCTCCCGGATGTTATTGGCCGCTCTTCTCAGCGAGGCTGACGAGTGCGGTGTCGTGACTGGGCTTGGAGGGCCGAGGCTCAGGGCCATGACTGGACTCGACTCCTTATCGATCAAGCATCAATTGAAGCGTCTTTTGAGCTTGGGGTTCGTTCGTAGCTATGTGCCGGGGCTGTCGAATGGGGTTTTCGTTGGCTCAAAGGTCACGAGCATTTACTACCTGAACCTTGATCACCCACAGCTCCGTGTGAAGCAGAGGCAGCGGGGATTGGTGGTGTACGCAACTCAGGGGCCGAACAAGTACGACATGCTTGAATCGGCAATGCCTACGACAGAGGCACTAAAAGTATTGGGGCCTAGAGCTTTGGATATGCTCTATCACAAGCTGGCAAGCCATACATCCCACCTGCTGACGGCTATTTGGGCGGCCCCTGAGTACGAGCTTGTTGACGTTAAAGCGGCAGTTCTTGAAAGGATTGCTGGTGAGCTGGGTGGGCCACTGACTGTTGGTGCTGATCGGGGTGTGCCTGGCCCATGGGATGGCTTGATGGAAAGCTTCCATGCTGAAGCGTGTAGATGGGCCGAGAGCATCTACAAAGGGCTGCGCCGAATGAAAGTGTGGCAAGGATACAGGCCCCAGCTGGTTAGACTCATCCCTGCTCCAGTCAGAAGCGATGGCTGGAGCATTGTGTCGCTGGTTGTCTATCCAGCCCCCAGAGCCAGCAATACATGTCTTTGGGTATGGGACGTGCGCGGAGGGAGGCTTGACTCGTATGTGCGAGAGGATGCATTGGACCTGGCGCTGCGCTATGAGGTGGCGCTTTTGACCAAGGCACCCTAGGCGAGCTACAGGCCGGTCATTTTTTACCGCCACCGCAGATCCTCTGAGCCATACAGAGGAGCCTGCTCATGCGAATCATGCGATTGAAAGAGGTAATCGATACAACTGGCCTGTCTCGGTCGACCCTGTACAAGTACATCGGGGAAGGCAGGTTCGTTTCCCCGGTCTCGCTAGGCGATAGATCAATTGGATTTGTCGAAAGCGAGGTCTTTGATTGGATTCTGGCCAGGATCGAAGAGCGTGACCTGGCGGAGGAGGCTGCAATGCGTTCCACCAGCCGCCTAAGTGTAGCCAAGTAGAGCCGATCATAAACGCCATGACTCGCTAAGGCTGGTCATGGCGTTTATGCCGTTGGGGGGCAAAGTTCTCAGCTAACTCTCCCAACGTTAAGCGCGGCGAATCTCTCGGCTGGCCGAGCAATGTTGCTCCCATTGCTCGGCCAGCCTGGGGTGGCCGCTGGGGCTTGGATCGGGATCTAGTTATATAGCTCTGGACTATCAATTTATAACCACGCAATAGCCTGAGCTCTAATGGCAGCACGAACTCTAACACCCTGCCTATGGGTTAGGTCATCGGTGAAAAAATACACATCACGTACCTGATATGCCAAAAACTAATCAGGTACACAACCATGACCAAACGAAACACCCACACCAGTCCATCCCGGTCCGATACCTCTATCCGGATTGAGCGTCTCATCAACGCCATCCAGCGTTCAGATAGCCAAGCCTACCGAATCAGATACTCGAAGCATGGTGATGAACTGGTCAGTGAAACCAGGCTGTCAAAGTACTTCGATGGGATCGAGCAGATGATCGCGCTGTTCGAGGGAGATGTGGAGTACCAGTCCAGCTGGCACTTGAGCCTCTTTCAGCAAGCCTGCCAGACCATTGGGGTTGAGCTCAGCCCATGTGGCATTACCTGCTTGAGCGAGGACGGAACACGCTACCTGAGCACCAGCGAGACACTGAACGAACTGACCAAGTGCATCCGTACTCTCCGCACCCAAAAGAGGTTCATGCGTCGGGACGCTGACCAGCGCTACCTGGCTATTCAGCAGGAGATCGAGATCGGTAGCTACGTGGATGCCGTGCTTGATCGCTATGCCCGTACCTGCGTGGTCAGGGTTGATCTGTATTACCGGACAGAGGTCCAAGCGAGGTTGCGTGTGGAGCGCGTATTCGACGACCTGAATCGGTTGATTGCTGAGCGTGAGCGTAACCTGATTTTTGACCATGAAACCGGCTACATCTGCAGCGTTGAGCAAGGCGAGGATCGGGGCTATCACATCCATGCTGCGTTCTTCTTCAACGGTGCTGAAGTGAATGCCGACATCTACAAGGCCCAGCGGATCGGTGAGCTGTGGGAGCGCATTACCCGTGGTCAGGGCTGCTTCAACAACTGCAACCTCGAAAAGGATAAATACCAAGACAGGCTTGGCATTGGCCTGATCCACCGGCGAGACCTGAACGCGCGGGGTAACGTGCATTACGCCATGCGTTACCTGGTCAAGAATGATCAACACCTGCGACTCAAGCCGGTTGGTGCTCGTTGCTTGCGTAAGGGGCAGGCAAAGAAAGGCTTGCGGGGCGACTAATCGGTTCGCTCCCCTGGCGACCATATTGATCACGCAGGTTGGGTCGGTAGTTCAAGCTCGCGCTGGTGATCTGGTGGGTTGCCAGCGTGCTGGACGCTAGCGCGGTGCCTGTGGAGTCCTGGTCGGCCGATGGTTTAGGCTCTGTCCAGGAATCTAAGGCTGCTGTGAGTGCTGTGGGATGACAGAGAAAGGAGAACGATGCCGGCAGCATTACCAGTCGGTGTATGAAAGGAATCAGCCTGCACTCGGCAAAGGCCGTGCTCTTGATGAATCTTTGCATCATTTCTTGGATCAGCGGCCTGCAGGTAAAAACCTCTCTGCACTTGACCGCGCGACTGGCCTGGCTTCAGCACCGTTTTGGCATGATGCGGAGGCGGTCACTCGCTCCGAGCTGGCAAGCCTTGCTCTCAGTCGGGTGCTGCTCTTCGACAATGCAGTCAGTGTCGACCTACTGCTGGAGCTGGCCAGCCATGCCCCAGACACCCTCAGATGGGCAATCCGCTACTCGAAGCTGTTTGAGCGTACTGCTTCGCCGCTATGGCTTGCGCTTCGTGCAGCGCTCGTGGGGGGAGAGTGGCAGATATTCTTCGGTGTCTGTGACCGTTTGCTGGATCAGCTCAAGCCCTTTGATGAGCTGATTGGCAACGCTGAAAAACAGCTTGGGCACTTATCCCTGCTGGAATTGTTTTCCTACCTCAGCGTGCTGGCCTATCAGGCGTTTTCTGAAGACGCTTCCGATGATCGTTCCGGTCAGCAGTGGAAGCTCTACAACCGCATTATCCTGAGGAAACTCCAGGCTTGCCCGGAGGAAGATTTTCGCCTGAACGAGTCACGGCTCGGGCAGTCGCTGAAGCGCCACCTGTCACCGATTATTTTCCCCGAATCGTCCACCGCTGATGCAGCTAGATGTCGTGAAAACCTCGAATGGCTGGCTGTTCTGATTGCGGCAACCCAAGAGCGGATCGACTACGAGGGTTCGATTGACTGGTTCTGCTTCGGTCCGGAGTGCAATTACCAGCTAAAACCGGGTGTCGAAGGAGCGGCAAACACCGTTGTGGGATGGACCTTAATGCTCTGCAAGGAGGGGTTCGGAATATCTTCCCAATTTCGTACCGTTCAACCGAAGATTTCGTCCAGATCCACCTCCTGTTCTTCCCCTATCGAAAGATCCAGCGTGTTCTCGATGTGATTCAGGTGCTCTATCACGAGCCTGACCGCCTCCTCAGTTTCGCCTGACTTGATAGCGTTCACGATCTCAAGATGCTCATGGTTTGGGCATGCCGGCACATTGGGCGCGTCGTACAACAGGATAATCAGACAGGTCAGCGAAGACAGCTCTCGCATAAGTTTCAAAAGTGGGGGACTGCCGACCATTTCTGCGATCCGTAGGTGGAACTCTCCAGACAAGCGAATAACCGCGCGCTTGTCATTGTTTTCCCGAGCAGCGCGCTCTAGGGCCACATGGTCATAGAGTTGAGTGATCTGGTTTTCACCCGCGTGCGCTACGAGCGTCCGAATTAGCGCCGGCTCCAGAATCCTGCGTGCGTTAAATATATGCCGAGCTTCCTCTACAGACGGACTGGCTACGAACGCGCCACGGTTGGGAATCGTGGTGACAACACCTTCATGTGCGAGCCGGGCGAGCACTTCGCGAATGCGGGTGCGGTTGACCTCAAATACGCTGGCAAGCTTCTCCTCCACAAGCTTGGTACCAGGGATGAGCCGGTGTTCCATCACCGCATTCAGGATGCGCTCATAAATGGCGTCGCGTTTCTCGGCTGTTCCAAGAATCTGGCCAGTAGTGCGGGCTTTGCGAGGACGTGCTGTGGGTGAGTCGTCGATGAGCATGGGTGCCGTCTGCATGGTTTGTTACCAAAGAATTAGCGATTGTCACAGAATTACCCGGGATTGTTCAAATGTGCACCTCGAATGACCACGAATCATGGGTGCGCACCGAGAGTGAGCAAGAACTCGGCCAGGGTTGGTTGGTGCTTGACTGGCTGTTGGCTTACCCCGTTGCACATCGTGAAGTTCCTGATTTCGGGGCCTGTAAGACTATTGTCATTGACGTTCAAACCGGGAGCGAAGTTTTGTCACACCGATGGCACAGGGATTGCTATGTGATTGTCACAATTTCAAATTGTTTAGCAACAATCTTGGGGCTGCATGTCAGCTATCGATTCTCTCACTGCCCAAGCCATAGACAGCCATTCTAGAGCGGGGGGGGTGAGCCATAAGTTTATTGGCATCACGTCTTCGTATTTGAGAAGGGCTTACTCAATCACCTCCAACCAAGAATCCTATCCTATGAATACGAAAATAATGCGGTTCCTTCTGAGGCCCGCTGCGCAGGCGCTGGCAGTCGTTTCGCTACTTGGTGGGGCTGTTGCTCCGAATGCATTTGCCCAGAATGCGAGCGCCATCCTGGTGGTTGCAGGCCCTCGCACGCCTGAGTCGCTCGATCAGGAATATCCGCCGACCGAAGCCACCCACGAAGCCAAGCGCAACATCTACGAGCGCCTGCTGGCCTACGACACCAAGGTCGTCGACGGTGTGCAGGTGGAAAACTTCGACAAGCTGGTGGGGGCGCTGGCTGAAAGCTGGACGGTGGCAGACGACAAAACCTCGATCACCTTTCATTTGCGCAGTGGCGTCAAGAGCGCAGCGGGCAACACCCTGTCCGCCGACGATGTGATGTGGTCGTTCGAAAGGGGCTGGAACAAGAACGCGAATTTCCGCTGGTACATGAGCCAGATCCTCGGCATCAAATCCTTTGAAGAAGCGTTCAAGAAGCAGGATGAAATGACCGTCACGGTCACCTTGCCCAAGACCTCTCCGCTGATCGAGCGAATCTGGGTCAACAATGACCTCGGCATTCTGGACGCCACTGCTGCCCGCAAGAACGTCACCAGTGACGACCCTTACGCATCCAGTTGGCTGGCCACTCACTCGGCCTCGTTCGCGCCCTATCAGGTGACGAAATTCCAGTCAGGCCAGGAGGTGGTGTACGAAGCCAACCCGAATTATTACCGGGGCGTGCCGCGTCTTTCGAAAATCATATTCCGCGAAATGCCGACATCGGCCAACCGCCTGGCAGCACTGCAAGCTGGGGCCGTGGATGTAGCCGAATGGCTTTCGCCACGTGAGCTGGCGATGCTGGAGAAGAATCCTCAGCTGAAGATTTGGCAGGTGTTTGGCAACTACATTCACCGCGTTGAAATGAACAACACCACACCTCCGTTCGATAACCCCAAGGTTCGCCAGGCGTTGAATTATCTGGTGCCGCGCGAAGATATTCTGAAGGCGGTGTATTACGGCAAGGCACGGGCAACCAAGAGCCCGATCTCTGAAATCTATCCGTCCTATACCGATGAATATTTCACGTACACCCAGGATGTGGAGAAGGCCAAGGCACTGTTGAAAGAGGCGGGCCAGGAATCGGGCTTCAAAACCCAGCTTGGCTACCGTACCGGTGATCAGATCGAGGAAGAGATTGCCGTCATCCTCAAGACCGCGTTCGCCCGCGCCAACGTTGACGTGGAACTGGTGAAGTTGCCCGCCTCGACGCTGGTGGAGAAGTACTCCAAGGGCACGATCCCCATGTATTTCTTCCGCGACATGGCCATTGTCCCCGATGCGGCTTATGTGGCGAATCTCTGGCTTAACAGCGCCTCACTTATCAACTACCCGAAATTCAACAATGCCGAAGTCGACAAGCTGATCAACGACGCGTTGTCGAGCACGGACGAGGCGGCGAGGGATGCTGGCATGAAGCGCGTCCAGCAAATTGTTGTGGACGAGGCGCCTTGGGTGTTTTTGATGAATCCAGGCTACCAACTGGCCACCCGCGCCAATGTCGCTGGTTTCAGTTGGTACACGCCCAACAGCAACAGTTGGTACGACCTCTACAAGAAATAAGTAGAGCCAGCAGCGGGGTGGTGCTTTGCCCCGCTAGCTGCGCAAGACTACTTGCAAGGAAACCAGTATGAGACTTAGCAATTCATTGCGGTCGCTGCCTCGCCCACTACGTATCGTACTGGCCAGGCTGACTATTCTTGTTCCGCAGATGTTTGGCGTGCTGCTTGCCACGTTTCTGCTGATTCGTTTACTGCCTGGTGACCCGGCCCTGCTGATGCTAGGCAATATGGCCACGCCCGAGCAGATTCTGAGCCTGCGCGAGCGGCTGGGCCTCAACGGCAGCATCTGGTCGCAGTTCACGAGCTACCTTTCAACGGTCGTTCACGGTGACCTGGGAACGTCGATGTTCACCTCCAACCCTGTGGCCGTTGATTTGCTCGACCGGGTGCCGGCAACGCTCGAGCTGATTACCTACGCAATGATTCTGACGATCATGGTGAGCGTGGTGCTTGCGGTTGTTGCAGTGACCAAGCCCAACGGAATGATCAATCGGTTCAGCAAGGTCTACGGCCTGGCGGCGGGCGCGGTGCCTGACTTCTGGGTGGGTCTGCTGCTCATCTACTTTCTGTTCAATGTCGCCGGCATTGCTCCCGCACCGTTCGGCAGGCTGGACCCGATACTCACTGCGCCGCCAGCCGTTACCGGGTTTCTGACCATAGACACGTTGCTTGCCGGTGATACCGCCGCATTCGCCTCGGCTGTCGGCCGCCTGTGGTTGCCGGTGCTTACGCTGACCATCGTCAACGCCGGCGCGTTGATGAAGATGACCCAGATTGTTTTCGCCGATAACTACCGCAGCGAGTTCATTCGTCATGCACGGGCGAGCGGTCTTTCTGAATGGCAGTTGGTTCGGATCGCGATGCGCAACAGCCTGCCACCGATCATCACCATGGTCGGTTTTCTCTTCGGTTTTCTGCTGGGCGCGGCGGTTCTGGTTGAAACGATTTTCGCCTGGGGCGGCCTCGGCCAGTACGCGGTATCCGCTGTCATGAACAGCGATTACCCCGCGTTACAGGGATTTGTGCTGGTCGCTGCCGCTTTCATTCTCATCGTTTACACCGTCGTAGATGTTCTGTACGGCATTGCTGATCCGAGGATTGAAGTATGAGACCGCTATCTGCACAGCGTAGCGTTGCCGGCAAGGCAACCTTGATCATCGGCCTGGTGCTGCTGGCTATTCAGTTTGTGGCGATCATCTTTGCGCCATGGATTGCCCCTTACTCGCCGGAAACCGCTGATCCGATAAATGCACTGCAAGAGCCATCGTTGATTCATTTTTTCGGCACCGATGTGTCCGGCATGGACATTTTTTCCCGTGTCATTTTCGCGACCCGAATCAACCTTCTGATCAGCGTGACCGCCGTGGCCATCGCCTTTGTCATTGGCGTTCCACTCGGGCTCGCCATTGGCTACTACAAAGGCTGGGGCAGCTCCCTGGCGATGCGTTTTTTTGACTTTATCCAGTCATTTCCTGTGTTTGTGCTGGGCATGGTGCTGGTGTCCGTCATGGGCCAGGAAATATGGAACGTTGCCATTGTGCTGGCCGTACTTTTCACACCGGTCTTCGCCCGGCTGATCCGGGCTGAAGTCTTGTCGCTGCGTGATCGTCCGTTTATTGCCGCGGCCAGATGCAGTGGTGCCACGGACAGCGCAATCATGTTCCAGCACATCCTGCCAAATGCGTTGACGCCTGCCATCGTGCAGATATCCATCAGCATCGGCATGGCCATTCTGCTGACGGCGGGCCTGTCCTTCGTCGGTGCCGGCGTGCGCATGCCTACTCCGGAATGGGGTCTGATGGTCAGCAACGGCGCGCAGCAAATGATCCTGGGTATCTGGTGGGTCGCGCTGTTTCCAGGGCTCGCCATCGTTTTTTCAGTACTGACGTTTGCGCTTCTCGGAGACGCGGCCAAGCAACTGTTCGACCCGCAGACAAGGAGCTCCTCATGACAAACACCAACGAACCCTTACTTGAGGTACGCAACATCAGCGTCGGGTTTTCGGACCGATCAATGCCGCCTGCCTTACAGGAAGTGAGTTTCTCGCTGAAGAAGGGGGAGATTCTCGGCATTGTTGGTGAGACAGGTGCAGGAAAGTCGCTTCTTGCGCGCGCCATTATCGACATGCTGCCAGGCGACGGATGCATTGTTGACGGCGAGATACGGGTCAACGGGCACGCGATTTCCACGATGACACCGCAGCAAAGACGCGGCTATCGAGGCGGCGAGGTTGCGCTGATCGGAACCAACGCTAAATCGTTGCTGGACCCGGTAGTGAAGGTGGGCGAGCAAATCGCCAGAGTTCTTCGGGCCCATCGAGGGATCAACAAAAAAGACGCATGGCAGGAGTCAATTCGCCTGTTTGAGCAAGTCGGAATTGTGAACCCTGAGAAAAGGGCGCACGCCTACCCGCATGAGCTTTCCGGTGGTATGGCGCAGCGGGTGGTAATCGCCATGGCGTTGATCGCACAACCGAAAATTCTGCTCGCCGATGATGCGACCCTGGGGCTTGATGCAACGATCCAACTGCAGGTGCTGGACCTGCTAGTGGAAAAAGGGCGTGAGCTTGGGCTGGCGGTTGTTCTGATTACCCATGACCTCGGCATGGTGGCCAGCTACTGCGATCGGGTCGGCATCATGAAAGCCGGGCGTTTGGTGGAGCTCACCACCATCCGCTCTTTTCTTAACGATGGTCCTCAGCATCCCTATAGCCGGGAGTTGCTGGAGGCAGCCCGTGTACGTCCGTTGCCGATGGATGGCCAGCCGGCACAACCCGGCGCCGAGGCTGCACCGCTGCTAGAGGTCACGAACCTGGTGAAGTTGTTCCATGTGGAGGGCTCCACTGAGCCGGTTCGCGCGGTAGACCATGTGTCGCTGACCATCCGCAAAGGGGAGACCTTGGCCCTGGTTGGGGAAAGCGGATCCGGCAAAACCACGACCGGCCAATGCCTGGTTCGTTTACTGCAATCGGACTCGGGCTCGATCCGGTTCGATGGCCAGGAAACACTGACCCTCTCTGATAAGCAGTTCAGAAACGTGCGCCGGCGGATGCAGATGGTGTTCCAGGAGCCTTATGTGGCGCTTAACCCCAGGTGGCGGGTGCGCGATCTCGTTGCCGAGCCTCTCAAGTTGGGCGCACCGCTGACCCGCGCGGCCAAACAGGCGCGGGTTTTGGAGTTGCTCGATCTGGTTGGCATATCCAGGGCCAAGGCAGATGTTTACCCCCATGAGCTGACGGCCGGCGAGCAGAAGCGCGTAGGCGTGGCCAGGGCCTTGGCGGTCAATCCTGATTTTGTGATTTTCGATGAGCCGACAACGGCACTCGACATTCGGGTTCGAGCGCAGATCATCGACCTTGTGCGGGATTTGCAAAAGCGTATGGGGCTGTCGGCGCTGTTCATTACCCATGATTTGAACTCAGTCCGGTCATTGGCGCATTACGTTGCCGTGATGCGCCACGGCAAGATCATCGAGCAAGGCCCGACGGAGGAGATTTTTGCCAATCCGAAGGAGGCCTATACCCGCAAGCTGCTCGAGGCCGAACTGCCTATCGAGGTCCGAGAAGAGGCGCCAATGCGCGCCCCACAGGCGGAGCTGCGCGCATGAGTTTCGATCAATCGATAAGCAAACCGGTATTGGTCACCGGAGCGGCAGGGTTGGTAGGTCGCCAGGTGGTGCGTCGTCTGGTCGAGCAGGGCCGACCGGTGCTGGCACTGGATCGGCTCGCCTCGGTCACCCAGGAGGGGGTCAAGATCACAGCGTGCGACCTTGGCGATATCCATCGCCTGCATGCCATCGCTCTGGATGGAGTCGATTCCATCATTCATTGCGGTGCGTTTTCCGGGCCAATGGTGGCGCGTGATGCGCCGTATTCGATGGTGCAAGTGAACATTGTCGGTACCGCCAACGTACTTGAGTTGGCGCGTGTTCACGCTGTTCGGCGCTTTGTGTATTGCTCCTCGACCAGTGCTTATGGGGTGGTCGAGTCGGGTCCCGCTTACGAAGACGTTTTACTCAAGCCAGGCAGCCTCTACGGTGCCAGCAAGGTTTCTTCCGAGTACATCACCACGGCCTACGCCGAACAGTATGGGCTGTCTGCGGCGAGTGTTCGACTGTCCTGGGTCTACGGCCCGGGGAGAACCACTGACTGTGTGATTCGTAAGATGATTGAAGATGCCTTGGCCAGGCGCGCCACCCGAATGTCTTTCGGAGCGGACTTCCCCAGGCAATTCATTCACGTTGAAGACGCCGTTCAGGGCTTGCTTTGTGCGCTGGATGCCCCCGTGCTGCCACGCACCACCTACAACGTCACCGGCGACACCCGTGTAACGCTTGAAGAGATCGCGCAGGTCGTGCGCACTATCTTTCCCGGTGCCGATATCGCCCTTGAGCCGGGCGCGGATCCTGTCGATGAATTCCAGCAGAAATTCAGTATTGATGCGGCGCGCCGTGACCTGGGTTACGTGCCAAAAATATCCCTTGATGACGGCATTCAAGCGTACGCGCGCTGGCTGGAATCGACTCACCTTCCTCATAGTTTCGAGGTGCAGAAAGCATGAGTGATCTTCAACGAGATTTTGTCGGCTATGGCCGTAATCCTCCTGATCCTAAATGGCCCGGGGGCGCCCGACTCGCACTGAATTTCGTCATGAACTATGAGGAAGGCTCGGAGCCGTCCATTCAGGACGGCGAGGACAGTAGCGAAACGTGGTTCACCGAAAGCAGCGGCCTCAATACCGGTGTAAAGGGCCGGGATCTGGCCGCTGAAGGGCTATTCGAATATGGCAGCCGAGTGGGTTTCTGGCGGGTGATGCGCCTGTTCCAGGAGCGTTCCCTGCCAGCGACCATCTATGGCTGCGCGCTCGCCCTGGAGCGTAATCCGGATGCCTGTGAAGCCATCCGCGAATCGGGCTTCGATGTGTGCTCCCACGGCTGGCGGTGGATCCAGCACTACCAGCTCAGCGAGGAACAGGAGCGCGAGCACATCCGTAAAGCGGTGGAATCCCTTGAGCGTACAACGGGCGTTCGGCCCCAGGGTTGGTATTGCCGCTACTCCCCGAGCGTCAACACCCGTCGGCTGCTGGTCGAGGAGGGCGGGTTCACCTACGACTCGGATTACTACGGGGACGAGTTACCGTTCTGGACCCAGGTAAGCGGCAAACCTCACCTGATCATCCCGTATTCGTTGACCAACAACGACGGACAGTTCGCGGCTGGCGTCAGTACCGGAAGCCAATGGTTCAGCTTCCTCAAAGATGCGTTCGACATGCTCTACAAGGAAGGAGAAACCCAACCCAAGATGATGTCGGTCGGTCTGCACCTGCGCTTGGTGGGGCATCCGGCCCGGGCAGCTGCATTGGAGCGATTCCTCGATTACGTTTTGAGTTTCCCTGACGTATGGATCACTCGACGCATCGATATTGCCAACCACTGGCAGAGCGTCCATCCCGCTCGAACACTGGGAGTCGGTCATGAGTAACGTGTTTGATCTTTCGGGCCGCAAGGCTGTTATCACCGGCGCAAGCAGGGGAATCGGTGCGGCGATTGCGCAATTGTTTCTGGAGCATGGTGCAGAAGTTGCCATTTGCCATGTGGCAGATCATCAGAATGCCGAGGCGTTCCAGAATCGCGTGCGCTCGCGAGGCCTTGAACTACACGCCAGCGAATGCGACGTCTCTGATCCAGCGGCGGTAAACCGTTTCTGCACCTGGGCGCAGGAGCGTTTGGGGCAGGTCGACATCGTGGTCAATTCGGCCGGTGTGGGTGGCGGCGACCGTCCATTTGCCATGACCGATGATCAGGATTGGGATCGTATCATCGGGATAAATCTGCGCGGGACGATGCTGGTCACTCGCGCCTTTTTCGCCGGGATGCTCGAACGCCAGTATGGCCGCGTCATCAACGTTGCTTCACAACTGGCATACAAGGGCGCGCCAGGGCTGGCGCATTACTGTGCGGCGAAGGCCGGGGTGGTGGGGTTTACCCGAGCACTGGCTTATGAGGGTGCGCCACACAATGTGATGGTCAACGCGATTGCGCCGGGGCCGGTCGATACCGACTTGTTGCGCAATCACAGCGCGCAATGGCTTGAGGCCAAGAAAGCACAGTTGCCGGTGGGGCGCTTCGGCCAGGTAGATGAAATCGCACCTACCGCTTTGCTCCTGGCTTCGAGCGCTGGCGCATTTTATGCCGGGCAAACACTGTCCCCCAATGGCGGCGATGTAATGCTCTGACTACGTAATGCGCGCGCGAGGCATGGCATTCGAGCGACGCAATGTGAACCCGTGATTCCAGATACCACCCGTAGGTTCGAACGCTTCGAGCAGCCGGGCGTGGCTTGCTACGCCCGGAATAACGGTGGCTGGCTCCTGCTTGAAAGAGGTTGATATGCAAATTCTGGACACTGTTATCCGTAATGCCCGCGTGGTTACAGCCGCTGACATTTTTACCTGCGACATCGGCATTCGTGATGGACAAATTGTTTCACTGGCGACTGACTTGCCCACTGGATTGAAAGAGATTGACGCGGCGGGGCGGCACGTTACGCCGGGGGGCGTCGATAGCCATGTGCACCTGGATCAGCCGACCGGCGACGGTTCTGTCATGGCGGACGACTTCTACAGTGGCACCGTATCTGCCGCCTGCGGTGGCACTACCACGGTCATTCCCTTTGCCAGCCAGCAGAAAGGCGAGAGTTTGCGTGCCGCTGTCGAGGACTACCATCGGCGAGTTGGCGACAAGCCGGTGATCGATTACGCATTCCACCTTATCGTGACTGACCCCACGCCTGATGTGCTGCAACGGGAGTTGCCCGCTCTGATTGCCGAGGGCTATACCTCGTTCAAGATCTACATGACCTACGACGCGTTGAAGCTCGGTGACCGGGAAATTCTCGAGACGCTGTCGGTGGCACGTCGGGAAGGAGCCATGGTGATGTTGCATGCCGAGAACAGCGATTGCATCGCCTGGCTTACCGAGCGCCTGCTGGCTGCAGGCCTGGACGCGCCCCGTTATCACGCCACCTCCCGGCCCATGCTGGTTGAGCGTGAGGCCACGCATCGAGCGATTGCATTGGCCGAGTTGGTGGATGTGCCAATTCTGATCGTCCATGTGTCTGGTCGTGACGCAGTCGAGCAGATTCGCTGGGCGCAGAGCAAAGGCCTGAAGGTCTACGCCGAGACCTGTCCTCAGTATCTGTTCCTGACGGCGGCTTCGCTCGGATGCGACGACAGCTTTGAAGGCGCGAAATGCATCTGCAGCCCACCACCGCGCGATCCTGCCAACCAGCAGGTCATCTGGGACGGCCTGGAAAATGGTTCATTCGAGGTGTTTTCATCGGACCATGCGCCGTTCCGGTACGAAGGCCACGACGGTAAAAAAGCCCATGGTGAAAGCCCGACGTTTGAACAAGTCGCCAATGGTATTCCTGGGATCGAAACGCGAATGGCGCTTCTCTGGTCCGAAGGTGTTCGCAAAGGCCGGATTACCCCGCAGAGTTTCGTCGCACTCACATCCACCAATGCCGCAAAAATGTATGGTTTGTACCCACGCAAAGGCAGCGTCGCAATTGGCGCCGATGCTGACCTGGTCATCTGGAACGAAGGTGAGCCAGTACGCATTACCAACGAAATGCTGCACCACAATGTGGATTACACCCCCTATGAAGGTATGCAGTTGAGTGCATGGCCGGCCATAACGCTGGCACGAGGAGAGGTCGTTTGGGACGGCGAACCAAGAGGCGCCGCGGGCCGCGGGAAGTTTTTACCGTGCCAGAAGCCTGCTCCCGCTCAAACTCGTCGTCGCCCGCATGAACTGCCGCTATGAACGGCGCGACCCAGGTAGCGGCGGCATTGGTCCAAGCATGGCGACAGCGGCGTAATGTGCCATATGACGGGCTTGGTTTGCTGACTGAAGCCGATGCTTACCAGGTTCAGGAACTTGTCGCCGCCGAGCTTGGCTGGTTCGGTGACTCGTCGGAGACTGCGTGGAAGCTTGGCGGCAGCCCTGGAAGGCTGGTCAGCACTGCGCGCGTGCCGAGCCACTCCATTCATTTATCGGGTTGGGCGGTCCCTGAGGGCTATTGCAGCCGTTTCGGCATCGAAGGTGAGCTGATCGTGCGACTTGGGCGAGATGTCGATGGCGATTCCGATCATGCAGCAGCCTATGAAGCGATTGATGCATGGCATGTCGGGATCGAGCTGTGTGATACCCGCTTTCAACAGGGAGAGCAGGCGCATCCCTTGCTTCGCCTGGCTGATCAGCAACTCAACCGCGCATTGGTGCTGGGCGAAGCGACTCAGCCTCCGGCAAACTGGTCGCAGCAGGCAGTCGAGGTCTGGGTGGATGGGCGGCTGCAGATAGTTGATGTTGGAAGCCATCCCTTCACTGATCCACTGGCCTCGCTGCCGTGGTTGGCGAGGCATGCTGCATCGCAGAACCGGCCCTTGAGGGCTGGTGATCTGATCGCCACAGGAAGCTGGACAGGCCTTTTTTGGGCCCCGCCAGTCGCAAATGTGAAAATTAAATTTCCAGAATTAGGAGAGGTATTGCTCTCAACAGGACCCGCTTAGAGGCGACTTGAAGCTGCCACCCGCCCTGAGAGCGTTGAAACATGGCGTTTATGGAATGCGAGGAGTTATGGCGAACCGCGCAATCTGATGGCGATGCTGCGCGAGAGGTTCTGAAGGTAAAGGGTAAGCCAGCCTCTGGTTTCCGACAGTTCAATTCTGTCGGCGTGGGAAAAAACGCCCCGACAAAACCCTAAAACAGGGACTCAGATAGCTGAGTCTTTGCAGGAAATGGCTGATTAGTCGGTGCGCATCAAGCCGAATTTTCTGGAATCAACGATAACGCCCCCGGGCAGCTACTTCGTTCGTAGCTGAAGCTCTCAATCTGATGCTTGGCAGACGGCTTCCAGATTTACCTCATCAGGGCCTAGCACATAGGCCGCGTAATATCCGGCGTGGTAATGGGACCTGATTCCTGGCGCTCCGTTGTCTTGACCCCCAGCGACCAGCCCGGCCGTATGGAACGCGTCGACTGCCTCATGACTCTGGGCGATCAAAGCTATATGCGCCCCGATGCTAGGGGAGGTGGTGGCATGCACCCAGAGAAATGGCTTGCCAGAAGAGCCGAAGCCCAATCTCCGAGGAGCTGATTGCGGAGGGGGGCTTCTATGCTCGCGAGGAGGGTAATCCCCAGCGGCTTCAGCGCTTGTTCGTAGAAGGCGCGAGCATGTGAAATGTCCGAAACACCAATACCCAGATGATCGATTAACGAACCAGAAAATTCATCCATCAGAGTGTCCTAAGGAAGTTGAAGTTAGGTAGGTCAAGCTCACATTGGCCGCGGGCGCCGCATTGGTCCGTCTCCCAAGGTCGCCAGAAGCAACGTCGCCGGCCAGCGTGAGGACAATGCCGCCATAGCAAAGGTCGCGGCCGATCCAGCAAATGAACTTGTTCGGTGCCAAGAATGTATGTGTACGCAGCGGCACCTAGAGCATGGCCTATCTGCTGATCCCTTTGCGTCAGTCCTTACACGCTACCGGGGTTCCGCCTGGAGGCTCTACGTATACCCGCACCGGCAACACGACACCACGGCGACGGTCCAGCATCCGCACCAGCACTACACCGATGCAGCTTCCTTAGAAATCCACCTAAGGGTCGGCGTTAACCGGAGCGAATGGTTGGTGGCCTGCTCAGGTCTGGGAGGCGCCGCCGTCCGCGAACAGTTCGGCGCCGTTGACGTAGCTCGACGCATCGCTCGCCAGGAAGAGCGCGGCGGCCCCAATCTCGTCTGCTTGGCCGATGCGGCCCAGGGTTCTCTGTTCGTCATAAGGCTGCGAGGCTTGGTCAAACACTGCCAGAAATTCAGCATTGCCCGATGAACAGGGGAAAAAAGAAAATACTCCTGTTCCAGTATGGGCAGCCTTGCGACTGCCCATACTGATGATGCCGCTTACCGAGGTGCTCCTCGTGAAGATTTCAGCAACCGATTGACGATCCAGCATGCCAGCACCACGGCAATCAGCAGTGGTGGAAAGCGCACCATCAGAAGTACCAGCAGCAGAAGGGCCAGGCAGCCCGCGAGGATGCCGGCGAACAGGAACACGGCAGCAAAGATCCGCAGTAGCTTCATCGTCGTGTTCTCCTCACAGGTAGCCCAGTTCCGCCAGCGATACGCAGCCCTCCTGGCCCACCACGATATGGTCCAGCGTTCGCACCCCGACTAGGTTCAGGGCCTCCCGCAGTTTGTGGGTCAGGGTGAGATCTGATTGGCTGGGTTCCGGATCACCGGAAGGGTGGTTGTGGACCAGCACGGCTGCCGCGGCGTTGTGCTCCAGGGCAGCCTTGACGACTTCTCGGGGATAGACGCTGGCGCTGTCCAGGGTGCCCCGGAACAGTTCATGAAAGACGATCACCCGGTGCCGGCTGTCGAGCAGAAGCAGGGCGAATACCTCATGCTCGTAATCGCCCAGCAGCGCCTGCAGGTGGCCGAACACTTCCTTCGGTGAGGTCAGTGCTCGCCCCCGGCGCAGGCGCAGACTCGCCAACTGGCGGGCCATCAGCAGGATGTCGGTTTCGGTGACCGGTGAATCGACCAGGTAGGTGCCGGTCGATTCACTGGCCTTCAGCTTGTGCAGGCGCATGGTGGGCTCCTTGATGGTTATCGATCGGTGGGGTGTGGCGCTGGGCTTGTGCGTCCAGCTTCTCGGCCAGGCTGGCTTTCGCAGAGCGCTGGGAGGTGTTGGGGGATGGAGATTGGCTTTCCTCGGCGGGGTAGAACTCTTCGGCGATGGCACCAGAGTCTTCCTCGCTGTCCTCGAAGGCGCCATTGCCGAAGCCACGCTGCGCCGCTTCATCCAAGGCGGCCTGATCGAAGCCTGCTGCTTGCCGCTGTGCATCGAGCCCATTGGCGGCCTGCAGCGCCTCCGTCATCACCATACCGCCGCGTACCGTCAGGTCGACGTAGAAGATCGGCGTACCATGGCTTTGCCGGGTGGACTTTCCACGCAGACGCAGCTCCAGCGGCAGGCAGGCCAGGCGGTTGCCGGAGATGGCCTGGAAGTAATGCAGGCGAGCCGCCAGAGTGCGGATGCTGTTGAAGCCGGTGGTGCGGAACACGAAGCTGCCCAGCGGATCGTCGTCGCCGATGATCACGTTCAGCCGGCCGTAGGGCCTGCAGGCATTGCCTTTGGCTAGCGGGCAGGCATCCGGCGAAGGGCAGGGCAGTGTCTGCATGCCGTCCTGGGTGACGCGCTTGCAGGTTTCGCCATTGCCGACGCAGAGCGGGCGCCCGGACTGGCGGTCGAACAAGGTGTAGTCGGCGCGGAAATTCAGTTCCGGCTCGTTGAACAGCAGGCGTACCGGAATGTTGCGCAGCTTGTCGTCCTTGCTCTGGCGCAGCTCGTCATTGAGCGGGTGGAGCAGCCAGCCGTCCTTGCCTTGCACCTGTGAGGTGATGGTGAACTGGTCATCCTTTTCCGGCAGGCGCTTGCCGTTCTTCTCGACGACCTTGCCTATCGAGATGCGGCCGAGCACCGGCGGGGTGATAGCTAAACCTTTGAGCATGATGGCTCTCCTGGAAATGAAAAAAGGCCAGCTACGCAGCGCGAACTGCATGGACTGGCCAAGGGGAGGGAAGAGTTGATGGAGACGGAAATCAGCTGACCAGGAAACGGCGCGCACCGGGTTTCAGCAGCGGGTACTTGGCCTGCAGGTAGGGCTTGTCCTGGAGCAACTGAGCGACATCGAGACCGATGCTGTCCTTGGCCTTGCGCCAGCTGACGTAGCCGCTGGAGAATTCCACCCGACTGGCATCGCCCATGGCCTGCTGCAGCATCTGCTTGAGCTCGGCCTCGCGTTTTTCCTTGTCGGCAATCGACTGACGCACGGCTTTCAGCTCGATGTAAGCCGCTGACAGACCAGCATGCTGGCTGAGGTCGATGACCTGGCCGTTGTCCTCCGGGTAGAGGCAGCGCAGGGCTGATTCAGCGGAGGCGGTGCCATCGGCCGGCGGTGGGGTGTCGGTTTCCACGTAGTGCCAGAACTTTCGCTCCAGCTCGATCAGCCGAGCGATCATCTGCTCATCTCGCTCGATGCGGTGGATCTCCAGCATCTGGCCACCCAGCAGTACCGCCACATCCGCCGCCTGCTTGCCGGTGACGGCGAGCTGGTGCATCACCTGCAGCTGCACATACTCCGGCACGCCCTCCTTCCAGAGGCGTGCCCCGTTTATGCCGGCTGTTTTGCATTCGAGGATCTGCACGTCGTCCGCCCCGATCACCTCGCGGTCGATGTTGGCCAGCATCCAGGGCAGCTCCGGATCCGGATGTTGGAGCACGGCATTGATGCGCCGTACCTTGTTCTTCGTGCGCTTGCTGTAATGCCAGGCCACGATGGGCTCCAGCACGTTGCCCCAGTACATAGGGCTTTCCTCATCCTGAGGATCAGCCTTCGGCATGCCGGCATCACGCCCGGTCTTTTCAATCCACAGCTCCAGTTGCGACTTGTAGGGGTTCAGTCCTACGGCTGCGGCAGCGTCCGAACTGCCAATACCTTGCTTGCGGATCTGCAGCCAGTCTTCGCGCGGTAGCTCCTTGGTGCTGACCAGGCGCAGGGCAGGGCGTTTCTTGCCGGTGCTGCTGTTCAATGACGTTGCTTTCATGGGATTCACCTGCAGACATAAAAACGCCCGACCAGCACAAGGCTGACCGGGCGCGAGGGTTGATGTGAGTAAGGGTTAAGCGGCGAGCTGCAGCGCGGCATCCAGGGCGCGTTGCTTGATCTGCGCGCCTTGGCCGAACCAGGCCGAGTCCATGCGGTACTCGTTGCTGCGCGCACGGCGCTCGTGGTCGACGTATTCGGTCACGGCGTTGAGCAGGCCCCAGGCGGTGCCGCGCGCCGAGTCCAGCTGGCTACCGCGACCACGGCCTTCGTACAGCTCCTGGACCTTGCGCAGGGCGCGCTCGTTGGGCAGTTGCTCCGGCAAGGCGCCGGTCGGGCTGGTCTCGCACAGCACGTTCATGAAGAAGCCCAGGGCCTCATGCCACTGAACCTTGCGCTCGGCCAGCACGCGCATGCGGTACATGAAGTCGTCCCATTGCGAGGCGGCGATGCCGAGCTGCTTCTTCACCACCTTGGGATCGAAACGGGTGTTGTGCGGTACCTTGATTGCCCGGCTGGTGCCATCCAGGGCGATGGTCAAGGTGTTGTTGCACACCACGCGCACTGTGGTCGGCGTTGCCGTGGTGGCCAGGGTTCCGTCGCAGGAAGTGGCCAGCAGCAGGTAGCCATTCACCTGATCGTTACCCTTGAGCGCAGCGCCTTGCCCGGTACGCGCCAGCGCCCAGAACTTGCGTCCGCCTTTGAGCACGCCAGCGGTCTCCAACTCGTAGCCGGAGACCTCGGTGAGATCCCTGTAGAACTCCAGAACTTCCCGAGGCTGCACGGTGTGATAACGCTGCGAGACCACCGACAGCGGCGCCTTGGTGTCGGAGCGGAAGAGCACCTTCTGCTCGGGAAAGGAGTGGATAGCGCCCAGATGCCCGGCGACTTCTGATTTGAAATGCACCGGGCTTTCGAGGATCTGCCAGTCCATGCCGGCTTCGCGTTGCCAGACTTCGATGGGCTGTTTCTGAGTCAGCTGATTGCCCAGGCCGTGCCACGGAGTAGCGCCAGCGTAGGCCATGGTTTCGACGAGATGTGCCATGAGAGTGATTCCTTTGGGTGCAGGTCGGCATAAAACGCCGCGCCAGGCGCAGCACCGACCGGACGAGAAATAAGAGGAGAGAAAGAGCCGGGTCAGGCCGGCAGGTTGAAGCGGTGACCGCAGAGCAGGCAGAGGTTATGGGCCAGGACGTGGCGGTCGAGCGACTCACCGAGCTGGGCACCGAGCGCACAGCCACCGACGCCTCCGGCAAGACCGCCGAGAATGGCACCGGATACCGAGCCCAGGGTTATACCGACAGGGCCGGCAATTACGCCGAGCGCTGCGCCGGCCTTGCCGCCAGCCAGAGCAGCGCTAACGCCACGTGCGATGCCACCGACCGCGCCGATAGCAGCGCCGGCCTTCATGGCGTGATGGAAAGAAGCGACTTTGGGGGAGTGACAGCGAGGGCACTGCAATGACATGGGACGAACCTCCTTGGTGCTGATGTCATTGCGGTAATGTGTGGTTGAGATTTTTTTCGATCGAATGGCTGCTTTTCAGCAGCGCTAACTGAGTGCGAACTGGCTGGAGTCGGCCAGAAGCAGTCATTCGATGGGCCTTCAACAGTGCATCTCCGGCTCCCCTTACTCCCAAAATGAGTTTATGTAATCACAATCTTCTCTTCGCAGTTTGTTCACAACAAGACCAAACTTGCGATACAAAAAACCACCCGAACGGTGAAGGATCGAGCGGTTTTTTGGGGGGGAGCGGTAAGGCTTAGCCCAGTATCTCGCTGGCCACGTGATCGACCGCACTTTTGGTGATGTCGACAATCAGGTCGGCCTCCTCCTCGGTCAAGATCAACGGTGGTGCAAAACCGAGAATGTCGCCATGGGGCATCGCTCGGGCAATCATTCCGCGTTCAAGACAGGCTGCCGATACTTTCGGACCGACCTTCAACGCAGCATCGAATGGTGTGCGTTGCTCACGATCGGCCATGAACTCGACCGCGGCAAGCATGCCGTCGCCGCGCACTTCGCCCACCAGTGGATGACCTTCCAATACTTCCCGCAATCGACGATTCAGATAGCTGCCAACATTCTCTGCGTTGGCCGTCAGGTTTTCCCGCTCCAGGATGTCGAGGTTGGCCAGGGCCGCCGCCGCGCAGATCGGATGCCCGGAGTACGTCCAGCCATGTCCCATGGCACCTTGAGATTCGGAGGCTTTTTCGATCACGTCCCAGACTTTTTCACCGACAATCACTGCTGACAAAGGCGCATAGGCACTGGTCAGGCCTTTGGCCGTGGTGATCAGGTCAGGACGCATGCCATAGCGCCGACTGCCCATCTTCGAACCCAGGCGACCGAAGGCGCAGACCACTTCGTCGGCGATCAACAACACGTCGTATTTGTTCAACACCGCTTGTATGGCGGCCCAATAGCCGGCCGGCGGAACGATGATGCCGCCGGTGCCCATCAGCGGTTCGCCGATGAACGCGGCGACGGTGTCCGGCCCTTCGGCCAGGATCATTTTCTCCAGCTCGTCGGCGCAATAGCGCACGAAAGTGGCTTCATCCATACCTGCCGGTGCCTTGCGGTACCAGTGCGGACAAATGGTATGTTTAACGCCTTCGGCCGGGAGGTCGAAATGCTGGTGGAAAGTCGGTAGGCCGGTCAGGCTGCCGGTCATGATGCCTGAACCGTGATAACCGCGATCACGGGAGATGATTTTCTTCTTCTGCGGGCGACCCAATACGTTGTTGTAGTAACGCACTAGTTTGATCTGGGTTTCGTTGGCGTCGGAACCGGACAGGCCGTAGTAGACCTTCTTCATGCCCTCCGGCGCCCAGTCGATGATGCGGCTCGACAGCTCGATGATCGCTTCGGTTGAGTGCCCGACATAGGTGTGGTAATAGGCCAGCTCCTTTGCCTGCTTGTAGATCGCATCGGCGACTTCGGTGCGCCCGTAGCCGATGTTCACGCAGTACAGCCCGGCAAAGGCGTCGATGAAGTCGCGGCCTTCGTGGTCGCGGATACGAATGCCTGACGCGCTCTTGATGATGCGTCCCTTGAGCGTGCCGCTGGCGTGGTCATGGGCATGGGTTGACGGGTGCATGAAGTGCGCACGGTCTTGTTCGAACAACGAATCGAGTTTTTGGCTCATGGCGGATCTCCTTAGAACTGGCCTTGATGGTGCAGGCAAAAGTATTTGGTTTCGACAAAGGCTTCGAAGCCCTCGGTACCGCCCTCGCGGCCCAGCCCCGAGGCTTTCATGCCACCGAACGGGATCGGATGGCCGGTGAACTTGACGCCATTGACCGCGACCATGGCGTGGTCGAGGCGGCGAATCAGGGGGTAGATTAGGTCCAAGCGGTTGGAACAAATGTAGGCAGCCAGACCGTATTCGGTGTCGTTGGCCATTTCGATGGCTTGCTCGAGGGTGGCGAAAGGCATGACGCCAGCAATCGGCGCGAAATTTTCTTCGCGGTAGATACGCATCTGCGGCGTAACGTCGGCCAGCACCGTCGGCTGATAGAACAATCCGCCGAGGGCATGCGCTTCGCCGCCCACCAGACGTTGCGCGCCCAGCTTCAGCGCATCAGCCACACGCTCGACGGTCACATCGAAGGCGGCCTGATGCATCAGCGGGCCGATGTCGACGCTTTGCTCTTGATCACCCACCAGCGCGGGGCCGACCCGCAGTTCGCGCACCGCAGAGGCAAAGCGGCTGAGGAACGCCGGATAAATCGAGCGTTCGACCATAATCCGATTGGCCGCGCAGCAATCCTGGCCGGAGGTCTGGAACTTGGCCTCTACCGCGACTTTCACCGCCAGCTCCAGATCGGCATCGGCGCAGACAATGAACGGCGCATTGCCGCCCAATTCCAGCGATACCTTCTTCACATCCTGGGCTGCCGCTTGCAGGACCAACTTGCCGACCCGGGTCGAGCCGGTGAAGCTGACCGAACGCACGCGAGCGTCCTGCACCAGGGTTTGCATGGTCATTTGCGGTTCGCCCAGCACCACGTTGAACACGCCGGCGGGGAAGCCTGCTTCTTCCGCCAATTGCGCCAACGCGAACGCCGAGTAAGGCGTTTCGTGGGCCGGTTTGATGACCACAGTGCAACCGGCGGCCAATGCGGCGGCGGCTTTGCGGGTGATCATCGCCGAAGGAAAATTCCACGGCGTCAGCAGTGCACAGACGCCAACCGGTTCCTTGATCGTGCCCAGATGCGCGCCGGGGATATGGCTGGGGATGTTCTGCCCGTAAAGGCGCCGCGCCTCTTCGGCAAACCATGGAATGAAACTGGCGGCGTAGGCGATTTCGCCGCGGGACTCGGCCAGGGGCTTGCCTTGTTCCTGGCTGAGAATCCGCGCCAGGTCTTCCTGATGCTCAAGGATCAACGCCGCCCAGCGCCGCAGAATCGTTCCGCGGTCATCGAGGCTTTGTTCACGCCAGGCTGAAAACGCCCGGTGTGCGGCATCTACGGCGGCGATGATCTGAGGCTGATCGAGCATCGGCACATGACCGATTAACTTCTGATCGGCCGGATTGTGCACGGCGACGCTATGGCCGCTGTCACTGTGGACCCAATGGCCGTCTACGTAGCAAAGTGCTTTGAACAACAGCGGATGTTTGTATGTCATGGCGTTCACTCCAAACCGTGTGCGTGAATCCATGCTAGGGCAGCGCAGCCAAGATGATTTGGCGTTTGGCGGGGTGTAACCATAGGTTTTTTCTGATTGAACGCCGGTAAACAGGGACTTTTTGCGGTGAAGGTTTTGCCCCGATTTATGGTTCTTGCGCCACCTCGGCCGGCAAGGCACCCGCGGTCTTGATGGTTTTAGTGACGATGTAGGTGAAGTAGCGCTCAATGCCCAGGTCATCGAGCAACAACTGGTCGATAAACCGCTGGTAATGGTCAATGTCCGGCGCCTGGATCATCGCCATGTAATCAACACCGCCACCGGTGGCGTAACAGAATGCCACTTCGGCGGCCTCGTTCATGCGTTGCTCGAACCGCCGCATGTCCTGGGCGGTGTGTCGGGCCAGGGTGATTTCCACCAGCACCTGCTGGCCTTTGAACACCGCGTTCCAGTCGATCTGTGCCCGGTAGCCCTTGATAAGCCCTAGCGACTCCAACTTGCGAACCCGCTCCCACGCCGGGGTCACCGAGAGATTGATCGCCTCGGCCAGGCTCGACTTGGTGATCCGACCATCTTCGGCGAGGATTCGCAGGATTTTCAGGTCATAGCGATCGAGCTTGTGCATGGTCCGAGGACCTCCGGGCATTGAAAATTGTGGCAGAACCTGTGGGAGCGGGCTTGCCCGCGAATGCGGTATGTCAGTCACATCGATGCTGGATGTGCCGCCGCCATCGCGGGCAAGCTCACTTTCACAGGGGTTGGGGTCAGGTCAATACATCGGCGATGACTGCAATGATATCGCCGCACTGCACCATTCCTGGAAAGTGGCGCGCCGCCAGCAGCCCGCTGCGGGCCGCGCGATATTCCACCGGAGCGACGCCGCTACGGGTAGCGTCGTAAACGCGGGCAATCACTTCTCCCTTGCTCACGTTGTCGCCCAGATCGCGGCACATTTCCAGCAAGCCATCGTGTTCGCTATCGATGAAGCAAGTGGCATCGGGCATGCCTAACATGATTGACTCCGCGGGCTGGATCTCACCTTCAAGAATCCCTGCATGCACTAGCAGATTGCGCACCCCGCGCTCGGCAATCGCCACACTGCGCGCCGTGGACGAACCACCGCCACCCAGTTCGGTCGTGACAAAGACTTTGCCCTGACGCTCGGCGGCGGTGTCGTACATCGACCCTGCATCGAGCTCCAGCATGCGCATGCTGTAAGGCGCATTGAAAGCGCGCATGCCGGCTTCGCATTGAGCCTGCTGTTTTTTGTCGGGCAGCACATGACAGGCTGCAAAAGGCAGGAAATCCAGGGTGCGGCCACCGGAATGGATGTCCAGCACGATATCGGCCAAGGGCAACAGAGTCCGATTGAAGTAATCGGCAATTTTCTCGGTCACGGTGCCGTCCGGCTTACCGGGGAAACTGCGATTGAGATTGCCCTTGTCGATCGGCGACGTGCGCCGACCAGCATGGAACGCCGGGGTGTTCATGAACGGGACGATAATCACCCGCCCCGTTACCTCGGCGGCCGTCAGGCCCTGCGCCAGCTTGCTCAGCGCCACCGGGCCTTCGTATTCGTCACCGTGGTTACCGCCGGTAAGCAGCGCAGTCGGACCCTGGCCGCGCTGAATCACCGTTACCGGAATCATCACCGCGCCCCAGGCCGAATCGTCCCGGGAATACGGCAATTTGAGGAATCCGTGCTGCACGCCTTCGCGGGCAAAGTCCACCGTGGCATTGATCGGATTGTCAGGTAAATCGCTCATGGCTCAATCCTTCACGAACAGTTGGCGTGGCACATTGCACAGTGTCTCGACACCGGTCTCAGTGATCAAAATGCTTTCGGTGATCTCCAGTCCCCAATCGTCCATCCACAGGCCCGGCATGAAGTGGAACGTCATGCCCGGTTGCAACACACTGGTGTCGCCGGGACGCAGGCTCATGGTGCGTTCGCCCCAGTCTGGCGGATAGCTGATCCCGATCGGGTAGCCGCAACGGCTGTCCTTGTGGATGCCGAATTTCTCCAACACTTTGAAAAACGCCACAGCGATGTCGCCGGTGGTGTTGCCCGGTTTGGCTGCTTCCAGTCCCGCGGCGATGCCTTCGACCACCGCTTTTTCGCCGTCGAGGAAGTGCTGTGGAGGTTTGCCCAAATAGATCGTGCGCGACAGCGGACAGTGATAACGCTTGTAGCAACCGGCGATTTCAAAGAAGGTCCCGGCGCCTTTTTCGAACGGCGAATCGTCCCAGGTCAGGTGCGGCGCGCTGGCGTCGGCACCCGTGGGCAATAGCGGCACGATGGCCGGGTAATCGCCGCCATGACCGTCAGCGCCGAGGATCCCGCTGCTGTAGATTTCAGCCACCAGTTCATTTTTGCGCATGCCCGGCTCGATTCGTTCGAGGATCCGCCCGTGCATGTTTTCGACGATGCGCGCAGCGATGCGCATGTAAGCGATTTCCTGGGGCGACTTGATCGCCCGCTGCCAGTTCACCAACCCGACCGCGTCGATCAGCTTGGCCTGCGGCAGGTTTTTCTGCAGCGACAAATACGCGGCGGCGCTGAAATAATAGTTATCCATTTCCACGCCGATGGTCAGCGCGTCCCAACCCCGGGCACTGATGACTTCCCGCGACAGGTAATCCATCGGATGGCGTTCCCGGGACTGCACGTAGATGTCCGGGTAACCGACGATGTTCTCGTGCTGCATGAACACCGTGCGCTTGGCGCCGTTGGCGTCTTGCCCGCGACCGAACCAGACTGGCTCGCCGTCGAGCGCCAACAACACGCATTGGTGAACGTAAAACGACCAACCGTCATAGCCGGTCAGCCAGGCCATGTTCGACGGATCGGTGACCAGCAACAGCTCGATGCCCTGAATCTGCATGGCCGCTCGAACCTTGGCCAGACGCTGGGCGTATTCCTCCCGTTCGAACGGGAGATTGATGACTATCTGAGACATGCACATGCCCTCTGATAAATGACGCACGGATGAAAAAAGTGGATTAGCTGCCGAACTGAAAACCCTTGCCGGCCGAGCGCGCGCGCTCGAAGGCCAGATTGGCCATGGCGGTGTCCTGGGCGCCGGTGCCGGTGAGGTCGCACAAGGTGACTTGCGCCTCGCTGGTCCGACCTGGGCGCTGGCCTGCGAGCACTTGCCCCAATTCGGCCAAGCCCGATTCGTCGGTAATAGCGCCGGCCGCCAGAGCGTGATGCAACTCGCCGAGGATTCGCGTCTGGCTCAAGCGATCCGCCACGTAGCGGTCGACCTGCGCCAGCGCCTGGGGGGAAATTTCGTTTTTGTGTTCGGCGTCCGAGCCCATGGCTGTGATATGCAAGCCGGGGTGCAGATGGCGCGCTTCGATCAAGGGTTCGCGGCTCGGGGTGCAGGTGATCGCAATGTCCACGCCGGTCATGGCCTCGTCGATGCTCGCGCAAGGCGTGACCGTCAGGCCGCTGTCGCGCGCCAGTTCAGCGCTGAAGTCTTGAGCCTTGGCGCTATCACGTGCCCAGACTTGAACGGATTCAATCGGTCGCACCAGGCGCAATGCCTGAAGCTGTAACGCGGCCTGCTCGCCGGCACCGATCAGCGCCACGCTGCGACTGTCGACCCGCGACAGGGCGCGAGCCGCCACGGCGCCCGCCGCGGCTGTGCGTACGGCGGTCAGATAACCGTTGTCCAGCAGCAAGGCGTCGAGCAAACCGGTGCGCGCCGACAGCAACATCATCATGCCGTTGAGGCTCGGTAGGCCGAGTTTCGGATTGTCGAAAAAACCCGGACTGACCTTGATCGCAAAACGCTCCAGGCCCGGCAGGTACGCAGTCTTCACGTCCACTTCGCCATTGTGCTCGGGGATGTCCAGACGCAGGATCGGCGGCATTGCCACCGCTGCTGTGGCCAGCAGCACAAAGGCTTGTTCGATGGCTTCGATGCTCGGCAGGTCTAGTGCTACGCAGGCACGCAGATCCGCTTCGCTCAATAAGGTGATGTCACTCATCAATGCGGCACTCCATTCAGTCGTTATTGTTGGGGTTCACGCATCTGCGCCCGCGAGGACGCGCAGGTGCTGATCGATGTCGACGTTACGGCCGCTGACCACCACCACGATCGGCCCGCGCGGCTCAATCAATCCATCAAGCAACGCGGCAATCCCGACCACGGCCGCGCCTTCCAGCACCAGACGCTCTTCGCGATAGGCATGGCGTAGGGCATTGGCGATGGAAGTCTCGCTGAGCAAATGCAGGTGGTCACACAGATCGCGAGTCATGTTGAAGGTGTAACGGTTGTTCAGGCCGATGCCACCGCCGAGCGAGTCGGCCAGGGTCGGCAGCTCTTCGACTTCCACCGGATGCCCGGCTGCGAGGCTGGCGTGCATGGCTGCACCGCGTTGCATGCTGATGCCGTGGGTGATGATGTTCGCGCTGACGCTTTTGATCGCCAGCGCAACCCCGGCAAACAAACCGCCGCCGGACAACGGCACGAGAATTTGCACCACGTCCGGTTGCTGTTCGAGGATTTCCAGCCCCAGCGTGCCCTGCCCGGCGATGATGGTCGGGTGATCGAACGGCGGCAGCAATGTCGCGCCTTGCTCGTTGGCGATCCGTTCGGCTTCACGCTGGGCGTCGTCCTGAGACTGGCCGACGATGCATACCTCGGCGCCCAGATCACGAATGGCTTGAACCTTGTTCGCCGGCACCAGATGCGACAGGCAAATCGTCGCCTTCACGCCTTGCCGGGAAGCGGCATACGCCAGAGCACGACCGTGATTACCGGTCGACGCCGCCACCACGCCACGCGCTTTCTCCTCGGCGCTGAGCTGCGCCACGGCATTGCTCGCGCCGCGCAATTTGAAACTGCCGGTGATTTGCTGGGATTCGAGTTTGAGGTACACCGCCACGCCCAATCGTTGCGAAAGGCTGGGCGAGTATTCCAAGGGGGTACGCCGGACAAGCGATTCGATGCGCTGGCGAGCGAGGTAAACATCATGTAGCTGCAACGTTGACATGACCGCGTCCCGACTGTGGTGTTGGGCGCAGTCTAAGAGGACTGGATTGTCGTAATGAATGTACTAGGGCAATTTATCCGACAAACTTTTTTGCGGACTTTTTCCCGGTCAAAAATCATGGATTTGCGGGTACTGCCCGAATATCTCGCGCATGCTTATCAATGCATCACGCATTTCTTCGTCGCTGCATTCGGCGCCGACACACACCCTCACCGCTCGAGCTCGCGGCGTTCCACGCACGGTGAACGGATCAGGCGATGCGACAGCGATGTGCCGGTGACGCAAGGCCCGCACCAGGCTGTCGACCTCCCAGTGTATTGGAATGCCAACCCACGCGTTCAGTGCATGAGGATGCTGGCCGAGCAGGTGCTCGCCCAGGTATTTGCTGACTATCGCCTGCCTGCCGGCCAACAGTTTGCGCTGCAATCGCACGAGCGTGTCGGCGCGACCGTCACGAATCCAGCGCGCAGCGATTTCGGAGACCATGGGCGTGGCCATCCAGCTGTTGACCCGCAAGATACTTTCGGTGCGCAACGCCAGTCGCTTGGGCACTACCAAATAGCCGATGCGCAAACCGGTCAGCACTGACTTGGTCATGCTAGTGCAATAGAACGATAACTCCGGCAGGTAATGGCTGATTGGCGGCGCGCGATGCTCATCCAGCAACGGCCCGTATACATCGTCTTCAATGATGTGCACACCGAAACGCCGGGCGATATCGGCAATCTCCCGCCGACGACTGTCGGGCATCAGGCTGGTGGTCGGGTTGTTCAGGTTGGGCGTGCACACCAGCGCGGTGATGCGCTCATTGCTGCACATGTCTTCGAAGTGTTCCGGGTCTATGCCATAGCGGTCCATTTCCAGGCCTTTGAGGGTGAATCCCAATACCTGAGAGTTGCCGATTACCCCGTGATCGGTGATCCCTTCGCAGAGCACGACATCATCGGGACCGGCCAGAGACGCCAGCGCAAGGAAGATGCCGTGAGCGGCGCCGTTGGTAATCAGGATGTCATCACGCTCGACCCGCAGTCCTTGCCGTCCGATCCAGTGCGTGGCCTCTTCGCGGTGCGACTCGAAACCCGCAATCGGACGAAATGCGTGTATCCACGGCTGATCCTCTTCCGTGCTGAGTTCGAGACAGGTGTCACGCCAGAACTGGTCGTGCTCGCGGGTGTGCAGGATCCGCGCGATGGAAAAATCCACCAGGGCCCGTTCGGGGCTATCGAGAATATAGGTAGCCACTCGATCGCTCATGCGCCGCGACACAAAACTGCCGCGCCCGACTTCGCAACGCACCAGCCCCTGACGCTCCAGCTCTTTATAGGCGTTGGTGACCGTCTGCACGCTGATGCCCATGGTATCGGCAACATGCCGCTGCGGTGGCAGGCGCTGATCATTGGCCAAGACACCCTGCTCGATATCATCGGCAATCGCCTGCACCAGAATCTTGTACTTTGACTCGCCACTGCGGGCGATATCCAGTGCCGCTTTCCATTTGTCCATCAGCGCTAAAACTCGGGTCTGTGCTCGTCGGGACAGCATCGCGCTAGTATCCATGCAATGCAATTGTCCTAGTGCAATACAATGATGCTCAGCGCTTTTGTATGCTCGGCTCAAGGTCGACAGCGGGCACCTTAAAGCCCACAACAAAATCAATCGACCTGTACCGGACTGCGCCCAGCTCCATGAGATCAGTCCTTGTACGCTTTGCTCTTGTAACACTGCCTCCTACCACAGAGCCGTCACCGACGGGTCAACAAGAAACAGGAGATTTTATCGATGAGCAATTTCCCTTCCCGCAGCACCCATGCATTGCGTCACCTGTTCATAGCTTGCGCGATGTTCGGCCTAGCCGCCGGCGCCCAAGCCGCTACGACACTGGAAACCGTCAAACAGAACAGCAGCATCCGTATCGGTTATGCCAACGAAACCCCATTCGCCTTTACCGAAACCGACGGCAGGGTCACCGGTGAATCACCGGAAATCGCCAAAGCCATCTTTGCCAAAATGGGCATCAAACAGGTTGACGGCGTGTTGACCGAATGGGGCTCGTTGATCCCGGGTCTGCGCGCCGGGCGCTTCGACGTGATTGCCGCCGGCATGTACATCACGCCGGCTCGCTGCAAGCAGGTGCTGTTTACCGATCCGCAGTATCAACTGCCAGACGCGCTGCTTACGGCCAAAGGCAACCCGAAGGGGCTGCACAGTTACGAAGACATCGCCAAGAATCCCGAGGTGAAGCTGGCAATCATGGCCGGCACGGTGAACCTGGGCTATGCCCGCGACTCGGGTGTAAAGGATGAGCAAATCCTCCAAGTACCGGACACCACCGCCCAGTTGCAAGCCGTGCGCGCCGGTCGTGCCGATGCGGCAGTGGGTACTCAACTGACCATGAAAGGTTTGGCCGCCAAGGGTGGTGAAAAAGTTGAAGCAGTCACCGAGTTCAAGGATGACCCGTCACACATTGGATACGGTGCTCTCGCCTTCCGTCCGGAAGACAAAGACCTGCGCGATGCGGTCAACGCCGAGTTGAAAAAATGGTTGGGTTCCGAAGAGCACCTCAAGGCAGTTGCCCCTTTCGGGTTTGACAAATCCAACGTGACAAGCAAAACGGCTGCCGAGCTCTGCGCTCAATAGTCGAAACAGGCATGGCGCCACGGCGCGATGCCTATTTCCCTGCTTAACCCGGATGGACAGGTTTAAACCATGGGTGAATTACTTCCGCTATTGATACAAGGCGCTTGGGTGACGCTCCAGGTGACGATCTTCGGTTCGCTGCTGGCGATTGTCGCGGCGATTCTCGCGGCCCTGGGGCGCATGTCGCCCTGGCGGCCATTGCGCTGGTTTTCCATTGCTTACATTGAAGTGTTTCGCGGCACGTCGTTACTGGTGCAATTGTTCTGGCTGTTTTTTGTGCTGCCGCTGCCGCCCTTCAACCTTGAACTGAGCCCCTACAGCGTGGCCATCGTCGGCCTAGGCTTGCACATTGGTGCTTACGGCGCCGAGGTGATGCGCGGTGCGATCAGCTCCGTCGCCAAGGGTCAATACGAAGCGTCCACGGCACTCAACTTCAGCGGCTACAAACGCTTTCGCCGCATCATTCTTCCGCAGGCGTTGCTGGCCGCTATACCGCCGGGTACCAACCTGCTGATCGAATTGCTTAAAAATACTTCGCTGGTGTCGTTGATCACCCTGTCAGACCTGAGCTTCAGGGCTCGTCAACTGGATCAGGCCACTTTCCAGACCCTGGAAATCTTCAGTCTGGCGCTGGTGATGTATTTCATCCTGGCGCAAGCCATCAACATCGGCATGCGCCGCATTGAGCAGCATCTGGCTCGCGGGCGGTTGCGTGGAGGTCTGTCATGACACTGTTCGACTGGACCTATGCCTGGCATATCCTTCCCGATTTGCTGCGCGCCTCGCTCAACACCGTGGGCATTACCCTGATCGGTTTCCTGATCGCCATTGTGCTGGGACTGTTCCTGGCTATCGGCCGACGGAGCCGCAGAGTCTGGCTGTCGTGGCCGACCACCGCTGTGATCGAGTTCATTCGCAGTACGCCACTGCTGATCCAGGTGTATTTCCTTTACTACGTGCTGCCCAATTACGGCGTCAGCATGACCGCCATGCAAGTGGGCATTCTGGGTATCGGCCTGCATTACGCCTGTTACATCGCCGAGGTGTATCGCGGCGGCCTCGATGCGGTGCCGCGCGCACAATGGGAAGCAGTCACGGCGCTGAACATCGCCCCGTACAGCGCATATCGCAACATAATCCTGCCGCAGGCCCTGCGGCCGATCCTGCCGCCATTGGGTAACTATCTGGTGGCAATGCTCAAGGATACGCCGGTGCTGTCGGCGATTACCGTGGTGGAAATCATGCAACAGGCCAAGAACATCGGCTCCGAGAACTTCCGCTATCTGGAGCCGATCACCATGGTCGGTCTGTTTTTCCTCGCCCTAAGCATCGCTTTGGCTTATCTGGTACGGCGCCTTGAAGTGCGCCTGGAGCTACGCTAATGACTACCCCACTGTCGACACCCGGTGACCTTTCAAGGCACAGCAACCCGACCCCGCTGCATCCGCAAGAGGCCACGGCCATGCAGAAAACCAAACCGGTAAAGCCGATCGTCAGCTTCCAGGACGTTACCAAGAGCTACGGCAACTTTACCGTGCTCGATCATTTGAACCTAGACGTCACGCCGGGTGAAAAAGTCGCGATCATCGGCCCCAGCGGCTCCGGAAAATCCACACTGCTGCGGGTACTGATGACACTCGAAGGCATCGATGACGGACTGATTCGCATTGAGGATGACTTGCTGACCCACATGCCCAATCGCAACGGTGTATTGGTGCCCGCCAATGACCGGCACATCCGCCGAGTGCGTGGCAAGATCGGCATGGTGTTCCAGAGTTTTAACCTGTTCCCTCACATGACAGCGTTGCAAAACGTTATCGAGGCGCCGGTGCAGGTGCTCGGCATGAAACCGACCGAGGCCCGTGAACGTGCAGCAGACTTGCTGGAACTGGTGGGTCTGGGCAGCAAGCTCGGGCATTACCCATCGCAGTTGTCCGGTGGTCAACAACAACGGGTGGCGATCGCCCGGGCACTCGCCATGCGCCCGAAAGTCATGCTGTTCGACGAAGTGACCTCCGCCCTCGACCCGGAACTGTGCGGTGAAGTGCTCAACGTGATCCGCAAGCTCGGCACCGAACACAACCTGACCATGCTGATGGTGACGCATCAAATGGGTTTCGCCCGTGAGTTCGCTGATCGTGTGTGCTTTTTCTACAAAGGGCAGATTCACGAGCAGGGCACCCCGGCGCAAATCTTCGAACACCCGCAGCAGGAACGCACGTGCGCGTTTCTCAGTGCGGTGAAAGAAGCAAACTAGGCAAGCTCACCAGCCCTGGCCGCCACTCGGGTCGATTACGCGTTGGGATTGCAGTTCATCGTCCCGCTGGGGGATTTGGTAAAGCCAAAAGGAGTAGTTCATGACTTGCTTGATTTGTGGTGAAACTGCGGCGGTCGTTGAAACTGATGGTGAATACGAGGAAGGAATCTGTCCGAGCTGTGGGCATTGTCGAATTACGGGTGCGGCGCTTGTGCTGATGAAAACCCACGGCCGGTATTTCGATATAGAGCTGACTCGGAAGTGGATCACAGAGCACCAAGGCATCGGATTTATTCCAACAATTGATTCGCGCCAGGCAGTTCGCCTGATTGACGTTTAATCGGCGACTCAATTCAGATCCGTCACTGTCCCGCTGAGGCAAATACGCTTTTCTGTGGGCATAGGGGCCCAATCCAGGGGCATGTCCTGGCGGTGACGTGATTCGGATTTATGGGCTATTGGTTGATGGCCCGGTATATGGTCTGATTCAGGAGCTTTGTAATGACAGATACCCCCTTACAGAGATGCCGACGTGGTGTTGGCGTGCCCAAAATGTGGAAGCAACCACTTTGAACGTCCGCTTCCGCGAAAGTCGTAAGACCGCTTAGGGTCGATTTTTGCCTGTCGCCACCCTCAGATATGTGGCTTGGGGTTGGCGACCATTTAAACATTGAGAGTGGGATCGGGTGATGGTTTTAAATCCAATCCGGGATACGACTAACGCCCCTAATATTTGAGGCTTCAATCGACACGAATCTGTTGGGTGGCCCGCGGTAAAGTGAATGCGGCATGATGCCCAGCGGGCGAAAAGTGAGAGTACCCACTTACATCGGTTTGACCGAGACTACTTCCACAAACCTGAATTTTTTTCTGGCCGTCTTTGTAGCTTCTTGTTCTGCAACTAGGGAGCTCAGCGTATCGGCCTCATGCACCATCTCGTACATCTCGCCTTCAAATTCGTTTCCCACACGGAGCGTAACTCTCAACCTAGGAGTGAAGCCTTTTGAGACTGCCTTTTTCTTCGCTGCCTTCACCGGTTGTACGATCACAACATCCGGGACTGTGTCCTGCACGTCTGAGTTAATTGCCGGCGCAGAGGGCTCAGAATCACCGAATAGCGCCCGGCGCATCTCATCTTCCATCAATTCCGTATTCATACCATTTCTCAGAAGGGTGTTATCTATAACCTGATCGATTCTATCAGGATGGCCGGACTCTGTAGTAAAGCGTCGTTGGGTCTGACCTGAGGTGACAAAGGCCAACAGAGCAGATACCGGCGAGCGTCAGCATCTGTCCATCTGCCGCCTATCATGGCGGGCAGCTGTCGGCCAGTCTCAGCCAAAGACGAGATGAGCTAGGCTTCCGGCATCATTCCTCAAGGACGACCGCCATGCCAGATAACTCAGACTGCAAGATCGCCACGGCGGACGCTCTGACATTGCTCCTCCACAACCAGCACGCCTTAAGTGCAGCTATAGAAGAAATAACCAAGTGGCTCTCAGAAAATGGGGTAGGAAGCGTCGCCGCTAATGCGATGTCGGCTATGGAAACGCTGGACACTAATGCTCAAGCCATCACAGATTCCATTTTGAGGATACGCCAGTCATAAATTACTCAGCGCAAGACTGCCCTCTGATTTGAATGCCCCCCGATTTTGTAGACACAATTGACTGGCGGCTATGGGACGGATAGCGACGGTCTAGCATCGACCGTCGCAGTGAATGGTCAGACTTCCGTCTGCTCGGCCATTTCCAAGGCATCATCGACCTCGATTCCCAGGTATCTGACAGTGCTTTCAAGCTTCGTATGACCAAGCAGGAGTTGGACGGCTCTCAGGTTCTTCGTCCTGCGATAGATCAACGAAGCCTTGGTTCTCCTTAGCGTGTGGGTTCCGTACATGGTTGGATCAAGGCCAATAGCTGTCACCCAAGCTTTGACTATTCGAGCGTATTGCCTGGTGGAAAGATGGTCTGAGGCGTGCAACCGGCTCGGGAACAAGAAGTCCTCGCTGCGGAGACGCGCCTCGCGCATCCAAGCCTCCAGAACCGTTCGGGTTTGCTCAGTGATTTCAAACTGCACTGGGTGCTGAGTTTTTTGCTGCATCACGATGGCCCGTGACGACACATGCTCCCCATGGGCGATGTCTCGGACTCGCAACTTGGTTAAGTCACAGGCACGCAGCTTGCTATCGATGGCCAAGTTGAATAGCGCCAAATCACGCGCCTTCTCAGCAAGCTGAAGTCTTACTCGGATAGCCCAGATATCTCTGACTCGGAGCGGGGCTTTCTGACCGACAAGCTTTCCCTTGTTCCAAGGCTGATGGCTGTATGTAGCAATGGTGTTCATGGCTCGTCCTCCACGTTGAGGGAGGACAAGAGTGGATCAGTCACAATGGCTGGTGGTCGCTATCCGACCCATAGCTGTCGTTCACCAGCGGAAAACTGCTCCGCAACGGACTGTCGAAAATAGCTCGGCGGAGAAATCAAAAACCTTCATCAGATTGTCGAGGTTTCAAGCGTATCGGCTTCATTGAACAGTTCGCGCATCACCACCACGAACGCTTCAGCCGGGCGGGATGGGTTCTGGGTTTGCGACGAGGCGATCACGACTCGTTGCGGTGGGATGCTAGCGTCAAATGGGCGACACACGATGGGTCGCCCGTCGTAGCTCAAGTCTCCAGCGGGTCGAGTGACGAGAATCGACACTCCGTGCCCATGTGCCACGAGTGAGCGCACCATTTCCACCGAGCGCAACTCCATAATGACATTGGGCTCTACACCGCCCGAGCGGAACAGTGACAGGAAATAGTCGCGACTGTGAGGTAGGTCTAGAAGGATAAAGGGCTCGGTTTGCAAATCCTGAATACACAAGCTGGCTTTTGCTGCCAGATGATGCCCTTCGGGCAGCAGCACATAAGGTGATTGCAGTCCCACCGCCTGTAGCTTGACCTTACGAGCCAGGTTCATGTCATAGATCAGCGCTAAATCAAGGGTGCCGCGCTCCACCCGTTCAATCAGTTCCTCGGTGTCACCTTCGACAATGGCGACTCGTACCTCAGGAAAGCGCTGCTTGAAGCGCTCGACCATGGTGGGGACATGTCGCGCGCCCAACGTTGCAAAGCAACCCACCGAAAGGTCCCCCACCACGCTATCAGTCTCCTTGGCAGAGAGCTGCGCGGCACTTTGCAGTAGCTGCCTTGCTTGCTGGTAACGGCGGGTTCCGGCGGAGCTGAGTTCGATCCCTTTGCCTGGAATCCTCACGAACAAGCGCTCATCCCATAAGGCTTCCAACTCCGCAATCGCGTTTGATATCGAGGGTTGGGACACACTCAGCGACTTCGCCGCATTGACGGTACTTCGACATTGGGCCGCTGCTACAAAATATTCGATTTGCCGAAGGCTGAAGTGAATCATTATTTTTAATTCGCTGTATCAACAGTGCATATTTTTAATTATATACCCCGCCGCTTAACCTCAGTCCATCCACAGCCTGTGTCCTTCCAAAAAACGCGCTGATCTGGCGCAGATGCTGCACTAACAATATCGAGGATTCGCCCATGGCTAGTTCAACTGCGCCTGTTGCACCGAGGTCGGTAATTGAAACCCGCTCCATCGATTACATACCGGAAAACGAGCGCCATGGCAGCGCCTTCGGTCAGTTCACACTGTGGCTGGGTGTGAACCTGAACATCACGGCCATCGTCACCGGGGCTTTGGCGGTGGTGCTGGGAGGCGATGTATTCTGGTCGTTGATTGGCCTTCTGATAGGCCAAGTACTTGGCAGCATCGTCATGGGCCTGCAAGCTGCCCAGGGGCCGGCGATTGGCCTGCCACAGATGATCCGCAGTCGCGTGCAGTTCGGTGTCTATGGTGCGGTCATTCCGCTTGTACTGGTGAGTTTGTTGTACGTGGGGTTCTCGGCGGGCGGCACGTTGCTGGCCGGTCAATCGGTGGCGAAAGTGCTATCGATCGCGGACTGGCAGGGCATCATTCTGTTCGGCCTGGTAACCCTGTTGTTGGCGACCCTTGGGTATCGCACCATCCACTCCATCGCCAAAGTAGCCAGCGTGGTGGGCGTCATTGCCTTTATCTACATGTTCGGTGCGTTGCTGGCCCGGCACGATATCCATGCGCTGCTCGACAATCGTCACTTCGTCGCTGCCAACTTCGTGTTTTCGATCTCGTTGGCAGCCGCCTGGCAGATTTCGTATGGGCCATATGTAGCGGACTACTCCCGATATTTGCCCAGTCAGACGTCCAAGTTGAAGATCTTTCTGGCTGCATCGCTGGGCACAGTACTGGGATCACAGGCCGCCATGACCTTCGGTGTGTTTGCCGCAGCCCTCGCCGGAACCGCCTTCTCGGGCCATGAGGTAGAGTTTGTCGTCAGCCTGGGCTCGACGGGTGTGTTGGCCATGATCCTGTATCTGGTGGTCGGCTTCGGCAAGATCACCATGATGACCCTCAACGCTTACAGCAGCTACATGTCCAGCGCGACCATTGTCAGCGCGTTCTGCGGCGTCAGCAGAGTGTCTCTGGCCCATCGCTTCATCTATGTGCTGGGAATGGTGTCCGTTGCAGTGCTGATTGCCCTGGCCGGTTCCCACAGCTTTATCAGTGCGTTTTCTTCCTTCCTCATTTTTCTCCTGGCGTTCATCACCCCCTGGAGCGCGATCAGCCTGGCCGACGTGTTCTTCGTCAACGGCACGCGCTATGACCTGGCAGCTCTCAATGATCCCGCTGGCCGCTATGGCCGTTGGAACTGGCCGGTTATTGCCACCTACTGCTGTGGGGTACTGATGGAGTTGCCGTTCATTTCCAGCGGTTTCTACACCGGACCGGTCGCCCGTGCGCTGAACTATGCAGATGTTTCCTGGGTGGTCGGCCTGCTGGGTACCGGAATGCTTTATTGCCTGGTCAGTCGGCGAATGGCCGCCAGGGTGCCACCGTCCCTGACGCCTGCTCTCGACAGCAAAGCCTAACTGGATTTCCAATCCAATCAGCCTTCACTTCACTCTCAGGTAGTCTTTTCATGACATCGGATAAATCCCGCTTCGCACGCGAAAACTTGCCCGGCGACCCATACGCAATGCTGTTGCACTGCGCGAACCGCTGGCCGGACAAGGAGGCGCTCGTATTTGACTCCACACCTCAGCGGCTGACCTTCAGCCAATGGTTGCTTGCTTCCCAGACACTGGCCTGTGCCTTGCGGCGGCGCGGGATTCAACCCGGCAGCTCGGTGGCATTGTGGGCGGAAAACAGAATCGAATGGCCAATCGCGCAGGTCGCCATCGCTGCCATTGGTGCGGTGCTGGTGCCGGTTAATACGCACTTTCGCGAGGACGACCTCCTGCATGTGCTGGACCACAGTCAGTCGGTGGCGATCTTGCTTTCCGCGCGCTTTCGCTCCAGTGACTATCTGTCCATGACACTGGACACTCGTAACCGGTTACCCCTTCTGCGCGACGTGATTTGTTTCGACGGACCTGGGCTTCACGCTGAGAATTGCTGGAGTTACGCAGCACTGATGAGCGAAGGACCGCAGCTGCCATTTCAGGCGTGGCCCTGGTCGCCTCGCGAGCTGGCCAGCATCCAGTACACCTCCGGCACCACAGGGCGGCCAAAGGGCGCTGAACTGTGCTTCGAAGGCATGTTGATGAATGCACGAGGAACCGTCGCGCGTCTGGCGGTTACCGCCGAGGATCGCTGGACTTCCATCATTCCGCTATTCCACTGCGCGGGCTGCATTATGAATGTGCTCTCAGCGCTGGCCGCAGGGGCTACGTATGTGGGGGTCAGTGCCTTCGAAGCCGAGCGAATGTTGCACCTCGTGGAGGCCGAGCGCTGTACGCTGCTGACGGGCGTTCCCACCTCTTATCTGGCCATGCTGGAGCACCCGCGACGAACACAGTACGACCTTGGCTCGTTGCGGGCGGGCACTTGCGGTGGCGCCGATTGCGACCCGGCTTTGCTCGAACGCTGCGCGTCTGCGTTCCCGATTCCAGGCCTGGTACAGGTGTACGGCCAGACTGAAGCCAGCACCCTTATCGCTTTGGACAGTTGCGAGAGTGCGCAGCGATTCACCACCGCCGGCATGCCATTGCCAGGCATGCAGGTGCGCGTGTGTGATCCGGACAACGGCCAGGTGCTGGCCTGCGGTGAGACCGGGCAGGTTCAGGTGCGCGGGCCCATGGTGATGCTCGGTTATCATCGTGACCCGCTGGAGACTACTCGTTGTATCGACCTCGATGGCTGGATGCAGACGGGGGATCTCGGACGCGTTACCGCCGATGGCCGAGTGGAACTTGTGGGAGGACGGTTACGCGACATGATCATCCGCGGTGGCGAGAACATCTACCCGGTGGAGGTGGAGAACCTGCTACGCGGCCACCCGGCGATCACCGAAATCGCTGTATTTGCCATGCCGGATCCTTTCTACGGCGAAGTGGTCGCCGCGGCGGTCGAGTTGGGTGGGGCGCTCTCCGCTGCGCAGGTGAAGCAAGCGTGTGCCGGAAAAATCGCTGGGTTCAAGCATCCATCCAGGGTGTTCAAGGTCAGCCAATGGCCCATGACGTCCAGTGGAAAAATACTCAAGCGCGAGCTGAAAGCCCAAGCCATGGCGATGCAGTTGGAGGAATTGCCATGAGCACACCGATCATCGGCCACCGGCATCACTGCGCATTCGTACCAGGGCTTCAACAGACGGCTGCCGCCATCGGTAATGCCGGGGTGCAGGTGGTATCTACGCCGGCACTTATTGCTCTGCTGGAGGAAACGGCGGGCAGTGGCGTTCAGGCTTTCTGCGTTCCGGGATGGGGCACGGTTGGCACTAAAGTGGATATTGCGCATTTGAGCCCGGCCTGGCCGGGCATTGAGGTCCAGTGCGAAGCCGTGTTGGAGTCGACCAAGGGCCGCACGTTGAGTTTCGCGGTGAGCGCGAGCCAACAAGGGCGGTTAGTGATGCGCGGCCATCACGAACGAGTGAGGGTCGACCTCAGCCGCTTCTCCCTACCGCAACCGATCAGTGCGGGCGAGCCAATTGAGTTTTTTTTCGATTTTCACAGTCCATGGTGCTACCTGGCTATGCCGCGCTTGCGAGAAATCGCCGCTGCCCATGGTCGAGCGATTCATTGGCGGCCTATGCACTTGGCCAACCTGATCGATCACATCGGGGGGCGGCGACCACTGGAAGCATCGCCAGCATTTGTGCGGTGGTTTCAGCAGGATTTGCAGGATTGGGCTCGACTGAGACGCTTGACGCTAAGCTACCACCCTCAGTTTCCATTACGGCCTTCCCGAGCTTTGCGTTGCAGCTTGTATGCAATCGAGAAGGGAAAGGGCGTGGAGTTCATCTTCAACGTGATGCGAGCTTACTGGAGTGAAAACCGGGATATCAGCGACCTGGAGATCCTCGGCGATCTGGCGATTGCAGCAGGCCTGGACCGAAGTGCAACTATTCAAGCTGCTTCCGATGAGCGATTCAAACTGGCACTGGAGGCTAACAACGATCAAGCCGTGCAGGTAGGCGTTTTCGGTGCTCCGACCTTCATCGCCGATTCGAAGCTGTTCTGGGGCAATGATCGGCTGGAAATGATGGGAGATTATCTAGCCCAGAGTAACGGTCAGAACAATTAGTCCCTGGCGATGGAGGAGCGTTGAATCAGGCTTAAAGAGTGGGAAGGTTTCTGTATTGCTTCATTTGACGAACCGCTCCTCAATTCATACCCGGGAGCAAGTCGACTGACTGCTTATGGCCGATTCTGTTGAAAAAGTAGCTCTCCTGTTTGGCCTGGGGCAAAATCACTCCATCGGCCAGCGGGAGAATACGCAGCATGATGGGACAGTTATCGAGTGGGCAGGAGCGGCTGTTTTACTCGTT
>NZ_VFEU01000032.1 GCF_007858255.1 Pseudomonas rhodesiae
AATAGGAACGGCGTGTTGGCTGCATGACATACCCGCTTAAAAGGCTAGAACTGGTGCCCACTTAAATTAAGTGCACACCATGTCCAAGCGTTGCGGGGTTGGGTAGATGACTTGGCCGGACGCATACCGCTGAAAGGTGCCTGTGATCACAAGGGTGAAGCTGGGAAGCGTACGGTTTGGGGAGTGATGATTGTTTGTGAGGCCTTTGCCCTATTGACGTCCACACACGCCGAAAATTACGCAGTAAACATCGAGAAATAAGACGTTAAGAGCAGTGCACTAAAGTTGGGAAGTTTTCCTGTGTAGCAATGCCGCGAGTGGATAGCTTACGTATCCACTTCTTATGGATAATTTAAGAGGGAGAAAGAAATTGCCTAGGATTGACTACGAAAAATTGCTTCAAAACGTTTCTATTGAAGATATAGCCAATCGTCTAGGTATGACTCTCAAGAAAACGGCTGTTAATCAATTTAAAGCCCTCTGCCCTTTTCATGATGATAAAACGCCTTCTCTGCTAATCGACGCTAGGCGGGATAAAGGAAGGCAGCATTTTTATTGTTTTTCGTGTGGTGCAAATGGCGACTGTATTGATCTAGTTAAGGAACAGCTGAACGTTGGCTTCAAACAAGCGGTCGAGTGGCTAGACCCTAGTGCGTCGGTTGTACGTACTGGTGGGAGAAGTAAAGTCACTGAGAAAAATAGTGTAGCTCCTAAAGTCGATCTTTCAGCGCTCCAATTTGGATATAATTTATACAAAAAGGGATCGGATCAGGCTGCACTTGATGCTTGGATAAAAGAACGTCGCCTCGATGCTGCAGTTATAAAGCGTGCCGGGTTTATTTACGCATCGCGAAACTTCCTATCTCGAACGCTTGATGCAGAAAAAAATAGATCTGTTAAACGTGAATATGCTGGGGATTTAGAGGACGCGTTTCTTATCCGAAAGTTGATTCCGGGAGTAACAGCCGAAATGCATTTGCCGTTCAACTCCGGCAGTGAATCAACAAATAGGTATAGTGACTTTTTTATCGCTGATCGAGTAATATTTCCGATTCATGATGAAAAAGGTCAGTTGCTAGGTTTGGCAGGTCGGGTTTCGGGAGTTTCTTCTGAATCAACAGTACCAAAGTACCAATTTACGCGTGAGTTTCCTAAGTCAACCGTTTTATATAGAGCAGATTTTGCATTCAAACTTGTGAGAAGTGAGGCGAAGAAAGGTAATAAAAAGCTCGTAATCTATTTGTGTGAGGGATTTCTTGATGCGCTTCGCTTTGAAAGCCTTGGGTTTCCCGCAGTTGCGATTATGGGGAGCTCAATTAGCGAAGCCCAGGTTGGACTACTTCAATCCTTAAGCCATTCGTTGCCAAAAACTGCGAGTTTAACAGTCGTAGTTAGTTTTGATAGAGATGAGGCTGGATTGCGAGGCGCAGCAGATGCTTGCCTGAAACTTCTGAATGCCCCTGTTGAGTGTGCCTTCTTATGGCCGACAGATCTGCAGCTTACTGAGATTGGCGTTAGCATCGGAGATAGAAAAGACCCAAACGACTATCTGGAGCTTAGAGCAGTTGAGTCGATAGTAACATTTCTACAGAATGCAACATATCCTCCCCAACTTTCCATTCTTGCAAATTCCTTTAGTGTCACTGCTGAGGACGTGTTAGTTGCAAGTGTGTGGGCTTCCGCCCCACGAACTCGTAGGTTTAGAGCTTTCAGCCAGGCGCTTAATCTGATCGAAAAGTCCATTGGGGCAGACGCCAGAGAGTTTCTGCAGAGATCTCTTTTAGAAAATGACTCATCAGTTCGGATTCCCGCGTTTACAGAGTGGCTGAGCTTCATAAGTGAGTCTGCTTCTGAAATTTATAAGTCTTACTCTGAAGATTTCCTTAACGACTCAGGTGCACGTCTTAATCACTCTCGCATACTTGCATATATGGGGTCTAGACGGGGTGAACTTCCGTGTGATGAGCCTCGATGGGAACGATTAGATATTGCCGCAACCGCGTTTAACACGTTGTTAATCGATCGTTTGAAAAGCGCTACAACTAGCGGTCCTATCGGTCCTTACAATGCGGTTTGGGTGCCTAGGTCTTTTGGTGGGGCAGAATATAGATTAAAAATTATGCCTCTCCCTGAGGACTTGATAATTCAACAATATGTGTTGAATGAAATTCTCACTGAGCGTTGGGATCATGAAGGTTTCACGGATACTCCGTTTAGCATGAGAATACCTGCTGTTCGCTACTATCGAGAAGGCCGCAGGACAATTACCACTGGCTTCGATGTTAAAGGCGGTGGAGACGGCGAGGCATTAACGTCACAAACCCTAAGTTTTGCTTATCAGATCGACATGGATGTTCTTGAGGGACGTCAGCCCGCCACCGACCAAGGTATGTATCGACCATATGCCGAGTGCTGGCGCGATTTTATGGCATCCTTGACCAAGCAAGCTACAGAAATTGGATATGTTTACTCTATAAGATTAGATGTAAAACGATACTACGATCGTCTTCGGCGATATGTCGTTCGCGACCGATTGTTAGCACCGCTTCAATCAGCAATAGCCTCAGTCTCTGATAATACTCCAGATTTCGCAAAGCTAATTAATTTTGATATGCCAGAACCAACTGCTGCTTCCAAAGCAGCATTTGTTCTTGATAGGCTTGATGAACATCTATTTGGTGTAAATTACACAAGGCCCGATACAGGTGTTTTGGAAGAAACCGATCCTTTAATGGGTATTCCGCAGGGGCCTGTACTATCGGCCTGGATTGGTTCAGTAGCTTTATTTCCTGTCGATGAGGAAGCATTTCGCTTCATGTCATCTGTTAATACTGACTCTACTCGTGTAGGTTATGCTAGATATGTAGATGATATCGTACTTCTCGCAGGTGATCCGGAGACGCTGGCTAACTTAAGGGAGGCTGTAGATCGATGTGCTCGTAAACTTGAACTCACGCTCCTTGCAAAGGCTGAAGAGATTCCTGCGATGAGCGCTGAGGACTTCGCATCTTATATTAATGAAGGTAGGGCTTTAGCTGCCTACGGACCAGCATGGGAGCCGCCTTTAGTCGGTGACGGTGAGTCGGGCTGGGATTTTTGGTCGGCCGCCCCGGCTACTGATCGTCAGTCAGCACTGCACTTACTTCATAACGTAGAACTGTACAAAGCTTCTAAGTCAACGCTGATTCAAACTGTCAAAACAGCGTTTCAGGCATCGGATCTTCGTGCGTCTGAACTTCCTAAAGCTTCAAGATTAATCTGGTACTCAATTGCTGTAGAGCACCTTGATACGAGCGTTAGGGCTCCTGATGTTCTATCGCAGTATTTAGATACTTGGGATAGTTGTGTTTACGATGCAGCTTGGAGCCTTCGACCTGAGAGTAATGAATGGGAATCACCTGTATTATTTTCTTTGGAAGGTTTGGAGCATTTAATTGATAAGCAAGCGCGCGATGTTGCTGAGCTTTCCGCTGAAGAGAATGCTTTAAGAAGATGCCGTATTGCGTGGCTTGCTGATTTAGTTTTAACTAAGGACTTTGAAGTTTATGTTTTTAATTCAACCCCAGGCCCTCAGCATCAACTGGATGTGCGATTGGAACTCGTCCGTTGGAAAGCTGCCCGGCTTTTGGGTAAGCATAAGCGCTCGGAAGCTCATTTGCATGTTGAGCGTTCTAAGTTAGTACAAGTCTGGCAGCCATTTGAGTGGATGCACGAAGCTGTTGCATTGCTCTCAGATGCGGCACAATCAGAAGAAGATCCACTGATTCCTTTTGTTGCTTCGACTGAAGATCATTTGCGTAAGGGCACAATTTCAGGTTTCTCTGCCGATGTGTTTATTGCGATGCTACCGGGAAGCGTTATGCATTCTAGGCTTCTGAACAATGCAAGTCAGTCGTCGGCAATAAATATTGCTTTGCAAACTATTGTTAGTATTGTTCCGAAAGAGAGACTCCCAATATGTTTAAGTCGACGTAATCATCTCATATGGAGCGATACGTCCGCTAGTTTAGTGAATCGACTCATACTTCCGCCCCTGCCTGGTATTAAAACTGATCGTCTTTTGTCATGCCTAGGAAGTCAAGCGGGCGAAGATGGAACGGTATTAGTGAATGCAATTGAGGCTCTCGACTTTTCCTCCGTAGATACCAACCCTGCTTTCATCGGCGCCGATAATGCTGGTGTTGTTCAACTAATGAGCACTGAATGGACGCCTCTGCCACTAGTGGGTTCGCTTTCTAGATTAAAAAGCGACTTGGCGGATGAGAATTATATTAGTTTGCGCGAACGTGTTTTGCCAGTCAATATCAGTGTGACAACAGAGACCTTGAAGCTTGCTGCAAAGTTATTTAGGTCCGTTGCACAAGTAGTGGTTTCCTATGCTGAGAATAACGAAGGTAAAGAGCTGGTTCCCGCATGGCCATACATTGCAACTGATCTAAATAAGCAAATGTATTACCTGGTCGCAGAGGGCGTATCGCGCGATGAACTTGGTAACAGAGCATTTGTGCGTGATGGTGGAAGAGCTTTGCGTACGGCTGAAGTTCCTATCTACGAAGCCAGTCTGTGGAGAGTTGGCGTTGCTATTTCAGATTATTTAGGACTTTACGATGACGTCTCCAAGTTTGGCGATGCGGAGTCCGACGTGACGCTCGACACTGTGGCATTAGCGAGCCCAGCTCGATACGTCCTTCGTGCGCAACTTCGGAAGCTTAGAGGCGCGTATGCTGACTCACAAATAAGTAAACGACGAGGTGATGATGGGGTGTTGCCAGCTACTGTAAGTCGCTCGCTTCGTTTGTTAGAAACGTTTCCAGAGCAAGTAGAGGGTTCTCTCGATCCTATTCTCTATGTTCTTGCAGCTGAGGCAGAGTCTGCAGGCATGTACTTGGCATTTCGCGAAAGCTGGAAATGCAGTGACGTCGCATCATTCTTAGCGTCGTTAGCAAACAAAGTACTAAGCCGTTTGCCTCTATCGGTTAGTCAAGTGCTTGCAACAAGTGATGAGGCAGGTTCTGGCATAAGGCGTGACCTTTTTGGTCTACTCTGTTTTGCCAAACGATTATTTTCTGTTTCTACCGAATCTCCGGTTACTGAAATTCCTTCATGGAAGGCGCTGCGTGCGGGTGTTGTGAGCGCAGGTGTTACTGTCGCTTTTGAAGGGATCATCGCTTCATTACGAAGCCATGGGGCATTCGAACGATATGAGAGTTTTGATTTTCCAGATGCTTGGGAAATACCTTCTGCCCTGACACATGTTTTGGAGGAAAAAATACCTTCTGGCAATACGTTTCAATCAAACGGCAGAGTTTTATTGACCGAGCAGTGTCGTAGGCTAGTTCAGCACATTGGTCATCGAATGGCTCAAGATAATTTGGAGCGGTTATCTGAGTCACTATATGAGCAACTAAAAACTACTGCTAAAGCGCTAGCTTCAATTGACTATCATGATGACGAGGCGGAGTCGCTTCTGGAGTGGCCGTTTGAAGTGCTGAGTGACCATTGCCTGGAATTGCTCAGTCTGGAGTTATTAGAGTCAGTCATTTTGCTAATTAAAAATTTAGACGAAGAGCTCGGTTTTGAGTCTATAGTAGTTATTGAAAAGTCTTATGGCTACAATCCTCAGACTAAGCGCTTTACCGACTCAAGAAATGGCGTTAGGGATGTTACTCCGTGGATGATTTCTCAATTCCCTAAGTTCTCTAAACACATCGAAGAAATAACTCAAGATGGCCGCTTTCTACGAGTTTGGTCGGAAGTTTTTGATCGAGAGAGCGGTAGGCTCTTATCGGTCTCTGCGCTTGGTGAACCATTTGCTTCAATAGCCATTATTAAACCGAATGTTGAACCCCCTCTTCAGGTCGAGGTGATAGAGGAATTAGATGGGAGTAGTTCCACATCAAACTTAAATAAAAGTGATGTTGGAGTTGTTGAGTATGTAGTAGTTGAGCCCATCATTAGTGACTCGTCATCTGATTTTTCATCGCCGCAAACATCTTCTTCGAATTCTGATGGTCTTGGCGGTGAGGAAGTTGTAGTAGATGGATTGATTGAAGGTTTAGCCTCAGATTTAAAACCTGATCCTGCGGACAATGCGAATGCTCCCTTGGAGAATTTGATACCGCAAGAATTAGGCCGTGATGCTAGTGCTTTCAGAAAGCAGCAAGCAGAGCAGTGGACTCGGCGTGGTGAAGCATGTAAGCCCAGCGGCTTAGTTCGTATCGCTTTACTTCAAGCTGACTTTGATCTGACGTATCAGCATCCTTTTGTCGAGACTTGCCCTACTCATTGGCCTTTTAACTCAAAGGTAAATGAGGCCATTTCTCTGAGTTTGAAAGCCAGTCCTGATTCAAAATATGGAAAATTGCTGAGGGCCGCGGAAAGACATGACACTGCGTACAAGTGGACAAAATTAGAGACTCTTCCTAGTTGGTCGGAACATCGTCGCCGCTCGATTCTTAAACGCGTTATTGATACGTGTCAAAACTTTGGGGTCGACTTGCTTGTTCTTCCTGAGTACTCGGTAAGGCGTGAGACAGTGGATTGGCTTAAAACATATATTATTAATAAGGGTGTTTCGGTCTTGGCTGGGACGTACATGAATATATGCAGCAGGGAGGATGAGAGTCATTTGTCGGCACCCCTCACTTTACTTTGGCCTTTACCCAAGTCAACCTCGAAAGTCTTTCTTGCGTCGCTAAAGAAGAGGAAGTTAGGGGGGAATAAAGATTACGATGCTTTGGAGCGTGGACATGTTCTCGAGTTTTCCAGGAATAAAAAATATCGTTCGGTTGCGCTAGAAGAATTTTTCCGTCCGTCTGCATTAACTTTAAAGCCTCTATTTAATCCAGGAGAACTAGCAGGTAAGCTAGAAAGTGTTGTAGGTTTCGAGCCTTCAGCTGATGTTATTACTCATCTTTTGACGGAGGCGAAGCTCCCTCTAAAGTATCTATTGGAATTAATATGTTCTGAGGCTTTCTTAGTATCTAGCCCTGCTAATTATATCCAAATGACGGAGGATCTTAAGGCAATGTGGCGTCGGTTTGGACGGCCAGCCGAAATTGATGAGGTTTTTAATGATCTTAAAGCCCTATCTGGAAAACTTTCCATAACTGGTAATGGGGCGGAGGCCCGAAGATCAATTCTTGCCGTACCTGCTGCTACATCGCGCTCAGCAGACTATTGGTTCGCGGGACAGTCCGGGTTCTTGGCGGCAGGTACCACGACAGTATTTTGTAATAGCATAGATGGTAAAACGCTTGTTGGTGGCAGCTGTTTTATAGGGCAGGGAAGTTGGAAGTCTGAAGAGACTACTATGGGTTATCTTTCCAAAGTAACCCCTTATCACGGCTGGTCCAAAGGAATTTATTACAATAATAGAAATGACGCTTTAAGCAAAAGTGATCAGGCGTTGGTAATCGCTGACGTGGATCCACATAATATGCTAGAGGGTAAACCTCGCGCTCAAACAATGCCGTCACCACTTCAACTCGTGTCTTATTTGCCTTTAATCGAATCTATTGATTGGGAGCGTACGCAATCAAATTTGCTTAATCTGCTTTCGATCTCACTGCCGAAAGACGTATTTACCTCGAAGGAGAAAATAAAAAACCGGCCGCAAGACGAGCATGAATTTTGGCAGACTGTCGCGAAATCCAAAGAGACGCTTGATGAGACAAATCTTGGTGAGTTGTGGCGGAAATTTCCCGATGCCGGCCCGCTACTGTCTCGCGCGAGTGCCCATCGTAATAATAGTGATATGCAACCGAACGCACCGAGGGGTGCACTTGGACTACTTGCCGCGCCAGCTTTTTACGACTGGATTGATGTGAGTTTAACTTTGACTGAGCACCAAGAACTCCCATCAATTGCTGTTCACCCATGGAAGACTCCCGAAGATTGAGTGTCTTTAATTAGGTCTCGCAATTGAAAGAGATAAACAGCCCGCGAATGCGGGCTGTTTCAGGGTCAAGCGGCGAGTAGTTGTTCCAAGGAGATATTGCGAGCCGCCGCTGCGAAATCGGAGCGTTCAAGTCTCGAATGGAAGGGGCCGAAGCGAGGCACCTCAAGCCCAGACAGTCCTTCCCCCATTCCGCCTTTTTGGTAGCTGACGGCAAGTAACCGTGCGCCTACAGCGAGCAGTTGTTCGGTCACCGCGTTCCACTCCTCATCCAATGCAAATCCAACCGCGCTCAATGCGGCTGTCTTGGCTTCATCTCCACGTTGGCGGGCATTCGTGATTTGAGCTTCAAGGGTATCAAGCTCGACTTGGAGAGCACCGAGGATCAGGTCTTGCCTTCTGACCTGCTCGTCTGTTGTTGCCAGTTGTTTAGCCGCCTTTTGCATTTCGCCGCTTGCTGATTTTTCCCCTTCGGCATCACCGCTTGCGAGGCATTTGGCGTAGGACGTTGCAGCGTCGCGCTCGGCTTGTTGCGCCTTTTCCAGGGCTTGATCGGCTTCTGATTGAATTGTCTGAAATCGCTCGCTCAGGTGCGATTTTTTCCGTTCCAGCGCTTCGACCTCAGCGATTGCATCGGTCATCGCTTGAATAGCGTCAGCTTTGATCTGACCAATTTTTTCCAGCCTCTCCAGGTGTTGAAGCTTGCGATCAATTGATGCCAGCTCACCAGGAATCGCATCTATGCGGGCTTTGACGCTTGATAATTTTTCCATAGCCTCGCGGCTTTCAGGGCTTCCAATTACGTTGCCATTCGCACTGAATCCGCTGGGTGCATTGCGCCACTCGGCCTCCAGTTGTGGCAAGCCTTCTTCCAATGTTTCCAGTTCTTGAATCAAGGCCGCTTGTTGCTGTTTTAGCTGGTTCATGTTGAGTTCCTAAATGCGAGGGGTTGATTGATTTTTTCCGCTGGCGGGCCAGGCCAAGGTGAGCCTGCATTCCTCGTGGCGGGACCGTTGTTAGGCCGCCTGGGCGCTGTGATCACCTTGTTCAGGCACTGCCACAACCACATAGCAGCGCTGCAAGCCCAGTCCCGGTAGTCGCACCGCAGTCGAGGCTTTGCCATCCTTTCCAGGCTCTAAAACGCCTCGTCGCAGGAGCTCTTTGTTAACCGCACTCAGGTTCATGCCTCGGAAGATTTCGGAGCGCCATGCTTCCGGCAGCACGTAGTAGGTGTTGGTGGTGTGCAGGGCATCGCCCATGCCGTGTTCCATCGTCTTGCGAAAGCCCAGCCGATCAATCGTGCGTGGGCCGTGTTCATCGATCTTGGCGGCGGCAGATTCCCAGCGGGTAAAGCGGCTTTCTCCAAAGCGCTCGATGACTTGTCTCAGTCGCGCCAATATTGCATCGGCCTCGAAATTTCCGGCGCCGCCACGCTCGGCTAGCCACGCATGCAGACACACACGTGCAGCGGTCGTGGCTGTGCCGTCCGGCCAGCCGGTGACTCCGAAGGCGGTGGCTAACTCTCCGGCCGCTGCGGCGAGGCCGAAGCGAAGGGCAGCACGCTGGGCTTGACCACTGGCCGAGGCGGGCAGATTTTGGGTGATGAACTGTTCCACCGTGCGGCGAACGATCACCGTCCATCTGAGCATTTCCCCAGGAGCACACAGTGCATGCAGGAAGGCGGTAAGCGGTGTGCCGTAGTATTTGGCGACACGGGCCTTGAGCGCATCGGAGAGGGCGGCAGCGTCCTCAAAACCGTTCAGCACATCGAACATGCCGAGGCCTTTACTGGCATCCGCAGGCACGGCGAGCATGCGCACCTCCATACCGGCTTTCAGCTCCTTGTTTGTATCCGCCATGTGCTGCGCCAACGTCTTCTCTCCTGTCGAGAGAAACAGCAAGCGCCACTCCTGCACCTGTCGGCCCGCTTGTCCTCGATCATTCGCTCGGGCCTTACCGGTGCCGTTGCCGAGCATGTAGACCGTCTCGCCAATAATGCGCGGGTCGCACATGCCGATTTCATCCAGCACCAGGAGACCGTCTGAGTGTGCAGCGGCGATGGACTCCAGGGCATTATCTGTCGAGCGCCACGAACGCACCAAACGCGGCCCGCCATAAACCGATGCAGCAACTTGCAGGTGGGTGGTCTTACCTCCGGAACTGTCGCCGTAGAGGTGGAAGCCGCCCGACTCATGCCCAAGCATGTTCAGCAGAGGCCCCGCAAAGGCCACAGAGACGACAAACGCCAAGCGGTGATTACCAACGCACAGTGCACCGATTTGCTGTTGCCATTGCTCCAGAGAGCCCGCCTCGCTGATCGGAGGCAGCTGCGCACCGGCCTCATAAAAATGCAGGTGCTCGGCGTGCGAGCCGATCTGTTGTTCGGGCAAAAGGAAGGCGTTGTCGTGCCAGCCCAAACGCGTCACCAAGCGGGCGCGCTGGGCACTGTCGAAGCCGCCGAGATAGCTTTGTAGGTCATTGCGTGCGTTGCGCCCTGATCGGCTTCCGGCAAGGCGCAGACCCATGTCTACCAGCGGGCCGAGTACATCTTTGCCGAAGTCGCCGGTCATGGTTCGGGCCGGAATGTTCCAACGTTTTTTAGCGCCGTCCGGGTCATCGAACTCAACCAACAAGCCCCAGTTGTGGCCCTTGTCGTCTCGAGTGCGAGCGATGATTTCCAGAGGCGAACAGACGGGGCGCGCCTCGCCATCATCGCCGGAATAAAACACCCCGTCAGGAGTCAGCCGAAAGCCGCCCGGCAACAGATCATTTTTCGATTTCGCAGGTCGTTTGGCGGGTGCCTTAGCCTTCGGTTTTTGAGGCTCCGTGGGCTCAGCAACAGTGCCGAAAAACTCACCGCTGCGCACCAGCTCGGCGACGTGGGCAGCGGTCCAGCCTTTGGCTAATGCGTCCGCTGCATCGTCGCCGTCTGCCCATTTTCCACCTTTGACGAGTGTCGGCTTGCCGCCTTTGCTGCTGGGCTTGAGCTTGAACATGTCGAGCGAGATTCGTTGCACTGAAGCGGAGCCCAGCTCAATCAACTTGAGCTCGATGGCGTCCATGCAGGTCTTGCCGCTGGCATCGTTATCCGGCCATAGCACCACCGTGCGCCCTTCGAGTGGCGTCAGGTCGGCCTTGTGCCAAGAGTTGGAGCCGTTCGGCCAGCACGTGGCTACATGGTCGGGCATCAGTTCAGCGGCGGCATCAGCAGCCTTCTCGCCTTCACATAGCACCACAGGCGCATCGGCCCGCTGTGCCAGCTCATCCAGGCGCAGCAAAGGCCTAGGTTCCGGCAACCCTTGCCAGCGCCATTGTGTGGTTTGCCCATCGGAACGTTTGCACCAGGTCAACGGCGCAAAAACCTTTCGCGGTTTGCCGTCTACATCTGGGCCCAAGTCGAAGCGATACAGCGCCATGACCGGTTGACTCTGTGCATCGCGATAGATCCACACCTTGGACGGAACTCCGTGTTGCCGGTGTTTGGCTGGGCACTTGTTCATGGCCTCGGCCGGGATCGGTTGAATCGCGATCCACTCCGGCGTTGCGCTCTTGGCCGGTGCGCTTTTGGTTGTCGCAGAGCCAGCGGAAACACTGAGCAGATCCGCCAGCTTTTTGCAGGCCTCAACGTCCGTGCCGCCGTCGATGTAACGCACCAGGTCGATCAGGTCGCCGCCCTTATCGCCAGTGGCAAAATCCGCCCAGGTGCCTTTGCTCAAATTGACCTTGAGCGAGCCAGCGCGCTTGTCTGTACGCGTCGGATTAGGTGCGGTGTATTCCTTGCCGCCATCAACGCGTTTGCCGTTCGGCAGCCAGTGAGCAAGTACACGGTCGATGTTCTTCAGTGCGGCACTTTTTACGTCGGCAAAGCTCGGGCGTTTTGAGGTGTTGCCGGTGCGCTGAGTCATGGTGCGATCCTCGACTCAAGCAACGCCTCGTTCACGTCGTCGATCAGCGCTTTGGCCATCTCGCCGAGGTAGAATGCAGGCCAACTAAAACGCTCGCCCGCATCGCTGATGGCGGCGTCGAGGATCAGTTGATTAGCGTGGTGCAGAATCTGGGAGACGGCTTCAAGTGCGTCCTCTAGCGGGATACCGGCATTCACCCGAAACAGGTTTTGGCCGTTACCGTTGGCAGGGGAAAACTCGGACCGTCCAAGCGTGCTTGAGTGGGTCATAGCGGACCGCCTTTCTGGCCCATCGGCACAGAAGAGGCATCACCGTACATGGTGAGTGTTTTGATCAAACCCAAGGTGCCGCGCACGTCCCAAATAACAGACGACAGCACGCGGTTGGACAGCAGGGGTTTATCGCCGTCTAAGTGATCTTCCAACAGCATGAGAACTGAATTGGCACGGTCGAGCGCACAGGTGATGGCATCAATAGGCAGACCGGCTTCAGCGTCCTCACTGACACAGAGCAGATCCTCGGGCAGTGCGAAGCCTGGGAGCATGCTCATTGGGCACCCCCTGCGGCTTCCAGGGCGCGAGCCATGGACATATGGGCGTTGTAACGGGTCAGACGTGTGGCGAGGCTGGAGTTGGCGTGTATAGCGGCGAGAGCCATAGCTCGATGAGCAGCGGCGCGAATTTTGGACGGATTGAGGGCAGGCATAGGTGACACTCCAAGTTTGAAGATGGAGCTGCCACTGATCGTCGCCAAACGAATTAGGGTGGCAGCTGTGCGCAGGTTGGCGAACCGGGAACTTGGAACCCGGCAGACCCGAAGGTCTCCCACGCACAGCTGCCATAACACGAAACGGCAGGCACAAAAAAAGCGCCTGCTGTCGGATGGGGCGCCTGTGCGCCAAGTAACTCGGGTCGCCAAACCCGGTCGCTGAATTTGCAGCGACGGCCAGAGAGTAGCGTCCGTTTTTTGAAAGTGCAACTGTGCAGATCACTTGCGGATTTTTTCGAGGCGGCATAAATTGATCAGGCATGTAGATTTACCTCAACGCCTCCGGTTGCCGCCGGGGGCGTTTTCGTTTCAGGCATGGATGTCCCAGCGCAGGGAGACAAAAGGCAACAGGTCGCTTTCGAGGCACGCGCGCGCATCCTCGTAGGCATCAATTTGTTGGCCTTCGTCGACGATGATTGCTTGCGGGGATTGGCAGGGAACTGACAATGCGCACCAGATGCCATCTCTCCATCGCATCACTATCACGTCCCGATTCAGGCGTTTTTGCTCTGTGCGGTAACGTTCAAAACGCTGAATACCGCGTGTTGAGAATCCGACTGTTCTGAGTACAGAAAAGGGCTGCAAAATGGCCTTGTTGGCGACACGATTTTTCATGCTGCCACCTGGTTGCGAGCCTCTATGCGGCTTCGTGCCCATGTTTGGATTTCAGATAAAACCCAAGCTACGGGCGCGCCGCGAGCGTTGCTGTCGCTCAATTTGACGGGCAGGGGAAAGCCGCTATCTGTGCGCTGCATGAGTTTGTAGATGGTGGAGCGCTTCATGCCCACGATCCGCTCGACCTCGGGCATACGGATCAATGTCGACGATGCGTCAAACATTGGGCTTGGAGTGGTTGGGTTAAAGCGGGGAATTTCAGTGGTAGGGGCTTTCATAGGTCTTGCTCTCGACTGGTTAGGACTGAGAGCAATGATCTAGGTGCAGGTCGGTGGTGAGCAGTTCACTTCCAATTGAAATCCGATTGAAATTTTAGCTACAGCACCAAGTTGCGTTTGAGAATGGTCTCAACGCTTTTGCGAGTTAGGGGTTTTTCGGTTTCAAGTGCAATCCAATCAGGCCGTTGTTTTGGAGGTTTGGCGACCTCACGCTGTAGCCAGGCATGTACCTTCGTTGCAACGTTGCGTTTGGACATCCCCGCTGCGCGGTAGTGACGTCCCTGTTTAACTATCGCGGCATCTCGAAGGCTAATCTCATCGTTGCGTTCCATCCCGCTGATGATGCCGCCCTTTTTGCGGGCGACGGTATCAATCGCTCGCACGGCGATGGATCTCAGTTCATCGTTGTTTAGGCAGAGTAGGGACGTGATCGGTTCCAGGGAGAGGGTGTACTGATCGAGCACTTCGATGTACTTGTCCGGGTCGACCTGCATCGCTACGAATTGGCAATACAGATCTTTGGGCCAGTCAGTAGGAGGTTCAGAGACATGATACCAAGCCTCTTGATCGGCTATTTGCATCCAACTGGCTAGTGCCCCTAACGCTTTTACGGCACATGCCATGATGTAGCCCGCATGAGCATCGCGCTCCGACACTGAGTAATAACCGCTGTACATTCGTACCCAATGCGCCAGGCGTGCCGTGGTGTCGGTGGAGGCATATTGAAAAATGCTCTCCTCATGAATCATCGTCTGAATGCACATACTGCCGAGATCTTTCATGCCGGCGAGATCTTTATTGATATCGTCGCGATGAATGCGCAGCCAGCACTGGTCGATCAGGTAGCAGGCGTCAGCGACCTGTACACGGCAGAGATCATAGAGCGGTTGTTCTGAGAGAGATTTGAGCAGGCCGCTGCCTAGCGCCGAATGCAATATGACTTGGTGATCAGTCATTACCAGGTCTCATCCGCCGTGTAACCGAAAGTCCCACGCCCTGCGCTTGAAGGGCGGAACCAGCGAGAGTCTCTTGGCAGGCTCGGGCGAAAACGTCTGCCCGCAGCACCTGGGCGCTGACTTGCGCGTTACACGCAGGGGTAGCGTTACATCGGATGTACACTATGTCGCTCAACTGTGTAACAGGCGTGGAGGCCAATGAAACCGGGCGTTTGACCATGGGCGTTACACGAGTAACACCAGTTACACCGGTTTTGGAGGGGGGCTGGGTATGTGCTCTCATACTGCCTTTCCAAATTGGCCCTGCACCACGTTTCCACTCACTAGGGCATCAAGGTGATCGGCGTACCACTGCATCATCACTCTACGCTGAGGCAGGTACACCGCTTTGTTATATACCCCGGCAATACCCTCCTTTGCATGAGAGAGCTGGGCCTCAATGTGATTCTCATCGAAACCCTGCTCATTGAGTATGGTGCTCGCGATGTGACGAAAGCCGTGACCTGTTTGCCGACCGGCATATCCCAGTCTGCGGAGCGCCATTAGAAAGACTGTATTGCTACGGGGGATTGTCCTGTCTTTCCTGCCTGGAAATAGGAGAGGGTACGCACCTGTCAGTGTTCGTAACTCAGTGAGCGCTTCAATTGCCTGTCGAGAGAGAGGCACCACATGTTCGCGACGACGTTTCATTCGCTCGGCTGGGATCGTCCATAGCTTTTTGGAGAGGTCGATTTCTGACCAGCGTGCTTCGCGGATCTCGCTCGGGCGCGATGCTAATAAGGAAAGCAAGCGAAGCCCAATACGAACGTCCTTCGCGTGAGGGTAGGAGTTGATCGCTCGAAGTAGCGCAGGCAGTTCTTCAATCGAAACGTGTGCATAGTTTTCAGCGCTACGTGATTGCAGGAATTTGCTGAGACCTTCAAGAGGGTTGTGGACGGCTCGTCCTGTTACGCGTGCCAGGTCATAGATCTCTTTGCAAAAGGCACGAACTCGGCCCATTTGTTCAATGATCCCCTTCTGCTCCATGCCGCGTAGAAACTCCATCCATTCCAGGGGCAATATTTCTGTGTACACGCGTTTGCCGAAGACGGGGAACACGTGAAGCTCAAGTGCGCCAAGCACTCGTCGAGATGTACCTGATTCCCAGCTTGTGCGTCTGGCCTCAAACCACTCGCGGCCTAACGCTTCAAAGGTGTTGTTGGCAGCAACCTGGTCTGCAACCTTCCGAGCTTGCTTGCTCACCAATGGATTTTTGCCGGTCGATGCGTCTTCCCGCAGTTGAGCTGCTTTCTGCCTCGCCAATGAGCCGCTGATTTCCGGGTAGCCGCCGAGGCCCAGCCAAGACCATTTGCCGTCTGGCTTTTTGTATCGCAGCTCCCACGATTTTTGCCCGTTAGGTTTTACCCGGAAGTACAGACCATTCCCGTCCTGCTCGCGATAAGTAGCGTGCTCAGGCTCCAGGCCTGCGAGCGTGGTGTCTGCTAAGGGGCGACGTTTGATTTCAGAGCGCTTCACTTCCTGTATGCCTCCAGTTATAGGAATCTGAAAGCATACACGTGGGCATACACGGCGGGAAGTTATAGGGGTAGACAGGGATGGATAGCTAGAAACAAGAAAGCCCGCACAGGGCGGGCTTCTTGGGGTGTTTCGTGGACTGTCTGAGACAACCAGAAACTAGTATCTGGTGCACCCGGCGGGATTCGAACCCACGACCCCTGCCTTCGGAGGGCAGTACTCTATCCAGCTGAGCTACGGATGCAATGCGGGCGCCATGATACTCATCTGGCCGGGGGGCGTCCAGTTGCAGGGCGGTGAAGGGGCAAATCAGGGCAGGGTCTTACGTCTGCGGTGTCGCTGAGGGCTTGCCCGCTTGATGTCGCCGCCCGGTCCATGGGGGCTGGGTTCAGGGCTGTGGCACAGCCGTGGACTGATGCGGCGGGTGGCCGTGGGGTGGTTTGGGGGCTTTTTGCTGGGTCGTTCTGTTCTGCTCATGCCAGCGCGTCAAGGCGTCCGCGCCGCCCTCGGCGTGGGCGAACACTGGCAGGGTGATGATTGAAGCGAGCGCGATCCACTTGATTAACGTGTTCATTCTGCAAGTACCTTCGTGAGTGGGAATAAGCAGTCGGCAATACCGCGAAAGCGGCCGACCTTCAGGTGATGGCCGTCGTTGCGTTTTCGTATCGCTCCAGCAGCCAGGCCAGGTTTCGGTAACGCGCCGCCCACTGCTCGGCGCCCAGCCGCTGCATGGACTTGGCTGCTCTGCGTGCTTGTGCGGCGCCGATGGCGGTGTGGTGCGTCGAACGGGTCAGCCTTCTATTGGCCGTGGCTGCGCAGCGGGCAATCGGCGAGCCGGGGGGCAGGCGACGTGTGTGGTGTTGGAGTCGTGCCAGTTCGCGGCTGAGTTGGAGCGATAGATAGCCAGCCTCGTAATCCCCCTGACGGTGGGCGCCCAACAGGCTTTTCAAGGCGACGATGCGGTGCTGCTGTTGCGCTTGCCACCGGCGATGATTGAGCGTGTCTGCTCGATGCAGAAGCCGGCGCGTTGCATGTAGCAGCGAGCGCTTGAGTGCCTGCACGGTGTGCTGGGGCTTTTTCGGAACAATGTTGAACGCCAGAAGACAGATGCCCATCGCGACAAACCAGGCGAGCGCTTGGTTGACGAAGTCGGCGAAGTCGTAATGAGCGGTCGCGCCGGTGCTGACCAGCGTGTTGAACGCAATCAGGTAGGCGATCCCGATGAGGGCTTGACGAGGTCGGGTGGTGGCGTGAATGCCGAATGACCAGAACACCGCCAGCATCACTACAAGCAGTGGAAAGCCATTGATCGCCGGCATCAGTAAAAATTTGCACACCAGTGCGGCCAGCGTGGCGTAAAAGGTCCCTTTGATAAAACCGATGATGCCTTGCACCGGGTCGGGCGCCGCAGCCGATAGCGTGCAGCAGGGCCCCAGCACCGCCAGCAGGGTGGGGCCTTGATTCCAGCCGCTCAGGTACCACACGGCACCGGCGACCAGGGTGGCACCCAAGGCACGCAGACCGTTGCGAGCGGCGTCCTGATAGTTGCGATGAAACCCCTTCACCGTTTGGCGCGCTTGGGTGTCGCGCTCAAGGCTGGAGAAGCTGTGCAGGGCGGCATGCAGATCCGCAAGCTGCTCGCGCAAGCGCTCCACCCCTAACGCCGTGAGGGCAGAGGCTGCGCGAAGGCCGCCAACCGTTTCCTCGTTCTCAAGCGCGTTCATTGCTTGTTTCACCCGATCCGCCGCCGTAGTGAAGTCGACGGTACGATCGGCTAAAGCCTCGCCCAGGTGCCGAAGCGGTTTACTGATCCGGTTCAACAACCAACCCGGGGCATCGTGATCGTCCAGGCGTATATCCATAACGGCCGACTGCAACTGAGCGAGACCGGTTTGAATCACGGGCAGGCGCGTACGGATAAGCACGGACTCACCCCAGCCGATGCCGAGAAGCTCATCCACTTTGCCGATGTCCATCGACAGCTGCGCGCGCCGCGCGGCCAGCTCGGGTGTTTCTTCGTTGGTGAACCGATCAGCCAACTGGTGTGCAGCGCGGGCAGACACGTCGACCAGCGCGTTCAGCAGCTTGTGATCAATGGTTTTACGACTGCCCAGCGTGGCAATAAGGCTGAGGCTGAACACGCCGACCACCACGGCGGTGCCTCGGGTCACGATGTGATCGAAGCCTTGCTCGGGGGCGACAATGGCGGGGCCCAACGCCAGGCACACGGTGTAGCCGGCGACTACCGCCGCAGTTGCCTGGTAATGCCGCAGCAGCGTCATTGCCGCCACACATAAGCCGAGCCACAGGCCGACGCCGAAGATGAACAGCAGCATTTGCTGAGCGAACATGCCCAGCAGGATAAAGGCCGCAGTCACCCCGACAAGCGTTCCAACCATACGGTTGAAACCCTTGCCGACCACTGCCCCTTGCACCGGATGCACCAGCAGGAGCACGGTGGAGGCCGCAGAAAAAGGCGAGTCCAGTTGCAACTCAAAACCCAGCCAGAGCGCAAGGGTCGCGGCGATGATGCTGCGCAACACATACGCGAAGGTATCGGCCGTACACGGTAGAGGTAATGAGGCGAGCGCGCGGCGGACATACTCGGCCATCACATAAACCCCTGCAGCCAGTGGGTGAACCTCCAGTGCGACGGCGACTGCGCATCGACAATCTCAACGCTCGCCGTCATCCCCGCCGCCAGTTCGACCCCGGCCGGAACGTTATCCAGTTCGATGCGTACAGGCACGCGCTGGGCCAGTCGTATCCAGCTGAACGTCGGGTTGACTTGAGGTAACCCGCTGTCGTTGCGCAGTTCATTGCCATCGGCGATCCCGCGGCCGATGCTGGCGACGTGTCCCTTGAGCAGTGGCGAGAAGCCCATCAACTTGATGGCTGCGGGCGCGCCTTCGCGGATGTTGGAGAGCTTGGTCTCTTCGAAATAGCCAGTGACCCAAAAGCTATGGCCATCGACCACGAACAGATTGGTATCGCCGTGGGCGGCGTAATCGCCTGGCTGTAAGCGCAGTTGAGTGACATAGCCGTCTACGGGGGAACGCAGGGTCGTGCGCTCCAGGTCCAGCCGCGCTCTGGCCAATTGGCCCTGCGCGGCATCGAGGCGAGCCTTGGCGACGTTCAGGGCGCGAGCGGCATTGTCGATTTCCTCGCGGGCAATGGCGTCCCCAAGGCGAGTGCGACGTTTGAATTGTTCGTTGCGTTGCTCAAACACACTTTGCGCTTCGGCCAGCTCCGCCGCCCGTTGGCGCTGGGCCAGCAAATAGTCGCGCTGGTCGATGCGGTAGAGCAGATCGCCTTTGGACACCCATTGATTATCAGCCACCGCCAGGTGTTCGACCTGGCCGGACACCTCTGGGGCTATGCGAATAACTTGAGCGCTGACCCGCCCATCGCGGGTCCAGGGCGCCAACACATAGGCACGCCACAGCTGCATGCACAGGGCGACGGCGACAAGGCCCAAGGCCAGGGTCGCGGAGGCTTTAAGGCATTTGACGACAGACATAGGCGGCCTCACTCAAACCGTCAGGAACAGCGTGGCCAAAATGATCAGCAGCACAAAAAAGCGCGACAGGCTGGGATGCCATGCCCACTCCAAGGGGCCGTCGACTAAATGTTTCAACGCTTGGTAAGCGAGGGCCGAGGCGATCAGATAGGCCAACAACGGAGGGATGTAGAGGTTCGCAATCGACAGTTCACTCAGCATCTTCATCACCGTAAATCGATGGGCTCGCAGGGAACGAGCGCTACTAGATGAGAATGCTACGCAACAACCGGAGGTGCCGATATCGACTACACTGCCAATTAATAATCAAATCCGGTCAATGTGAGAGATGCCAATGCAGGACGTTCAGCACCCGCCGCTGGAGCAATTCGAACTGGACGACCTCGGTCAGCCCGCCGTGGCGCTGATGCTGACCACGCAGCAGCACGCCAGGGAGTTTCCCGTGCATGAGCACCGCAAAGGCCAGCTGGTCGTGGCCTGTCGCGGCGGTATCGTTTGTACGGTGGAGAATGGGGTGTGGATGGTGCCACCGGGGTTCGGTGTGTGGATTCCGGCCGGTGTGTCCCACAGCAACCGGGTCACGGCGAATGGGCAAGTGTGCTTTCTGCTGGTTGAACCTGAGGCGGCGGCGCTGCCCGATCAATGCTGCACATTGGCGTTGTCACCGGTGATTCTCGAACTGATCTTTCATCTCAGCGCTCAGGACCAGGCTTACCCGGCGGACTCTCCCACGGCTCGGTTGACCAGCGTATTGCTCGAACAGCTGGAAATGGCACGCTGCGAGCAGTTGTACCTGCCCCTTCCTGCCGCTTCCCCCTTGCGCACCATCGCCAAGGCCCTGGCGCAGGACCCTTCCAACCGCTCGACCATCGCCGATTGGGCGCGGCAGGTGGCCATGAGCGAGCGCTCCCTGGCTCGGCTGGTCAAAAGCGAAACCGGCCTGACCTTTGGCCAGTGGCGCCGGCAATGGCAGTTGATCGTGGCATTGCAGAGCCTGGCGGAAGGAGAGACCGTCCAACGCACTGCCGAAGTGCTGGGTTATGAGTCGGTGAGCTCTTTTATCAGCATGTTCCGAAAGACCCTGGGCGCGTCGCCGGCGCGGTACGTGCGCAGTACTGGCATGGCCAAGACTTCGGCAGCGCCTACGCTGGTCAGATAACGTCAGCGAATTCGCCGTTTTCGTTCTTTTTTTCGAACATCCTATTGCCCTGCACCCCCATTGATCCTAGGATTCGTTTGAGATTTCAAACGCTCTGTCTCCCGTGCGCTTTTTTCGCTTCACTCGCGCGCAGGGGCTGATTTCCCTGACGGCAGCCCACAAGGCGCCTTTCAACAACTCTAATTCGCTCCGCGTGCGCGCGGTGCTGTTAAGGAAACCCGACATGCAGCTTAAAGATGCCCAGTTGTTCCGCCAGCAAGCCTTTATCGATGGCGCTTGGGTCGATGCGGACAACGGCCAGACCATCAAGGTCAACAACCCGGCCACCGGTGAGATTCTCGGCACCGTGCCAAAGATGGGCGCCGCAGAAACCCGCCGCGCCATCGAAGCCGCCGACAAGGCGCTGCCAGCCTGGCGCGCACTGACCGCCAAGGAGCGCGCCAACAAGCTGCGTCGTTGGTTCGAACTGCTGATCGAAAACCAGGAAGACCTCGGTCGCCTGATGACCCTCGAACAAGGCAAGCCGCTGGCCGAAGCCAAGGGCGAAATCGTCTACGCCGCGTCCTTTATCGAGTGGTTCGCCGAAGAAGCCAAACGCATCTACGGTGACGTGATCCCCGGCCATCAGCCCGACAAGCGCCTGATCGTGATCAAGCAGCCGATCGGCGTGACCGCTGCGATCACCCCGTGGAACTTCCCGGCCGCGATGATCACCCGCAAAGCCGGCCCGGCCTTGGCCGCCGGTTGCACCATGGTCATCAAACCGGCTTCGCAAACCCCATTCTCGGCCCTGGCCCTGGTGGAACTGGCGCACCGTGCCGGTATCCCGAAAGGCGTGTTGAGCGTGGTCACCGGCAGCGCCGGCGACATCGGCGGCGAACTGACCAGCAACCCGATCGTGCGCAAATTGTCCTTCACCGGCTCGACCGAAATCGGTCGCCAGTTGATGGCCGAATGCGCCAAGGACATCAAGAAAGTGTCCCTGGAACTGGGCGGCAACGCGCCGTTTATCGTGTTCGACGACGCCGACCTGGATAAGGCCGTCGAAGGCGCGATCATCTCCAAGTACCGCAACAACGGCCAGACCTGCGTCTGCGCCAACCGCCTGTACATCCAGGATTCGGTGTACGACGCGTTCGCGGAAAAACTCAAGGTGGCGGTGGCCAAGCTCAAGATCGGCAACGGTCTGGAAGAAGGCACCACCACTGGCCCGCTGATCGACGAAAAAGCCGTGGCCAAAGTGCAGGAGCACATCGCCGATGCGGTGAAGAAGGGCGCCAAGCTGCTCAGCGGCGGTAAGGTGATTGAAGGCAACTTCTTCGAGCCGACGATCCTGGTCGATGTGCCTAAAGACGCTGCCGTGGCCAAGGAAGAAACCTTCGGCCCGCTGGCGCCGCTGTTCCGCTTCAAAGACGAAGCCGAAGTGATCGCCATGTCCAACGACACCGAATTCGGCCTGGCTTCCTACTTCTATGCTCGCGACCTGGGCCGTGTGTTCCGCGTGGCCGAAGCTTTGGAATACGGCATGGTCGGCGTCAACACCGGGTTGATCTCCAACGAAGTGGCGCCGTTCGGCGGCATCAAGGCTTCGGGCCTGGGCCGTGAAGGGTCCAAGTACGGGATCGAGGATTACCTGGAAATCAAATACCTCTGCCTGGGCATCTAAGCCCCGTAAGAGATTGCAGTAAACGCAGAGGGCACGAGAGCGCTGACCCTTTGCGTGTTTCACATCGTTATTCGTAGTGGCCGGGAAAGCTGTGGCAGTCGATCATCGCATGCTGCCGTAGTTGCCTCCCCGCCACGTATTCCTTGGACCACGCCACCCGATGAGTGGCGAATGAGGACTTTATGAGCAAGACCAACGCATCCCTGATGAAACGCCGCGAAGCCGCTGTACCGCGCGGTGTTGGCCAGATCCACCCGATCTTCGCCGAATCGGCGAAGAACGCCACCGTGACCGACGTTGAAGGTCGCGAGTTCATCGACTTCGCCGGCGGCATCGCCGTGCTGAACACCGGCCACGTGCACCCAAAAATCATCGCCGCCGTGACCGAACAGCTGAACAAGCTGACCCACACCTGCTTCCAGGTCCTGGCCTACGAGCCTTACGTGGAGCTGTGCGAAAAAATCAACGCCAAGGTCCCTGGTGATTTCGCCAAGAAAACCCTGCTGGTCACCACCGGTTCCGAAGCCGTTGAAAACGCCGTGAAAATCGCCCGCGCCGCCACTGGCCGTGCCGGTGTGATCGCCTTCACCGGCGCTTACCACGGCCGCACCATGATGACCCTGGGCCTGACCGGTAAAGTCGTGCCTTACTCGGCCGGCATGGGCCTGATGCCCGGCGGTATCTTCCGCGCGCTGTACCCGAACGAACTGCATGGCGTGAGCATCGACGATTCGATCGCCAGCATCGAACGCATCTTCAAGAACGATGCCGAACCGCGCGACATCGCCGCGATCATCATCGAGCCGGTGCAGGGCGAGGGCGGTTTCTACGTCGCGCCGAAGGCCTTTATGAAGCGTCTGCGCGAACTGTGCGACAAGCACGGCATCCTGTTGATCGCCGACGAAGTGCAAACCGGTGCTGGCCGTACCGGTACCTTCTTCGCCATGGAACAGATGGGCGTCGCCGCCGACCTGACCACCTTCGCCAAGTCCATCGCTGGCGGCTTCCCGCTGGCCGGTGTGTGCGGCAAGGCCGAGTACATGGACGCCATCGCCCCAGGCGGCCTGGGCGGCACCTACGCCGGTAGCCCGATCGCCTGCGCCGCGGCACTGGCGGTAATGGAAGTGTTTGAAGAAGAGCACCTGCTGGACCGCTGCAAAGCCGTCGGCGAGCGCCTGGTGACTGGCCTTAAAGCTATCCAGGCCAAGTACCCGGTGATCGGCGAAGTACGTGCCTTGGGCGCGATGATCGCGGTGGAGTTGTTCGAAGACGGCGACAGCCACAAGCCGAACGCTGCCGCCGTGGCAGCGGTAGTGGCCAAGGCCCGTGAAAAGGGTCTGATCCTGCTGTCTTGCGGCACTTACGGTAACGTCTTGCGCGTACTGGTACCGCTGACCTCGCCGGACGAGCAGTTGGACAAAGGCTTGGCGATCATGGAAGAGTGCTTCTCTGAACTCTGATACCGACCGCTGACAAAAAAACCGCTTCGGCGGTTTTTTTGTGCCCGTAGATTGTACGGCGCAGGCCGCGTTGACTATGGTTCAGGCATTGCCGATGGAGCGTGACGGATGACTGCGGTTGATTTACCGGCTGTACCCCGTGTGTTGATTGCCGAGGCGGACCCTTGGTCGCAAGACCTGCTCAAGCAGGTGCTGCTGGCGGTGCGTTGTGACGCCCGGCTTGATGTGTGCGCCGACGGGCAGCAGGCGGCTACCCTGCTGCGCGACAAGCCCTACGATCTGATCCTGGCCGACTGGGAGTTGCCGGTCATCGACGGCTTGGATCTGCTGCGCGCGGTGCGTCAGCAGCGTCGTACGCCGCCTCTGCCATTTATTTTGCTGAGCAGTCGCAATGACAGTGCCAGCGTGCGCGAAGCCTTGCCCCTGGCACCCACGGCATACCTGACCAAACCGCTGAACATGCAGGCGCTGACCCAGCGTCTGCAGGACTTGCTGCTTAACGAAGGCGAAAGTGTGTATTGCGAAGTACCGGCGCTGGCGCCGGGCATGACGTTGCCGGGGTTTCTGGAGCAGCGTCGCGAAGCGTCCGATGGCGCACCGCTGCGGGTCGATGTGCAAGCGGCCGTGCAGCACAGCCTCGGCCCCGACGGCCTGGACCTCAAACGCCTGGAAGAACAGGTGCGCACGGACCCGCAAATCACCGCCGTGCTTATCGCCGCCGCCAACAGCGCCGGCCATCACGGCGCTCCGGTGCAGACCCTCCACGCGGCGTTGCACACACTGGCGCCGGGGCAAAGCATGAACCTGATCCTGGGCCTGGCGCTCAAGCACAACGTGGTACTCGGCGATCCGGTGCTGGCGGCGTACGCCGAGCGCTATTGGCAGTTGTCCCAAGACACGGCGGATTACGCGCTGCTGCTTGCGCACTTGCTTGAGCTGGATCGCGAGCGCTGCTACAGCGCCGGCATCCTGCATCAGTTGGGGGACCTGGCGCTGTTGCGCAGCCTGGAAGACTGGCGCCGGGGCGGTGGGGAGCTGGACGACAAAGCGATTGGCGAGTCCCTCGACACTTTTGGCGCCGCCTTCGGCTCCTCGCTGCGCGCGCGCTGGCGCTTGCCGCTGGAACTGCGTCAGCTGATTGCGGCGAGCTATTCCCTGGAGGGCGGGGTGTATGCCCGAGATGCGCTGGCGGTGAACCTGGCCGCGCAAATGGCGCGGTTGACTGAGCACGAAGGCTTGGAAGCGTTGGCCGACGGCAAGACGGCACGTTTGCTCAAGATCGGCTTGTCGGAGTTGACGCGGATTCGCAAAAGGCCGGTGGGCTAAAAGTCGACGGTGGCGACGATGATGCGGTTCTTGCCCTGGCGTTTGGCTTCGTACATGGCGGCATCGGCACGGGCGAACAGGTTGTCCAGGGTTGAGTCTTCTTCGCTGAGGTTGGCCAGGCCCTGGCTGACGGTCACGCCAAATGCCTGGCCTTCGTAGCTGAAGTTCAGCGCTTGAATCTCTTTACCCAGACGTTCGGCCACCTGCAGCGCCATCTCCGGCGCGCAGCCAGGTAGCACGGCGGCAAACTCCTCGCCGCCAATACGCCCGAACAGGTCGCCACGGCGCAGCACCCCTCGGCCACTTTCGGCGATACGCCGTAGTACTTGGTCACCTTCCAGGTGGCCATAGGTGTCGTTGATGTCCTTGAAGTCGTCGATGTCCAGCAACAGAAAGGCCAGCGGCGCACCCTGTACGCTGGCGGTGTCGAAGGCTTGGTTGGCGCACTCGAAGAAGTGCCGGCGATTGCTGCTCTGGGTCAGCACGTCGGTGGTGGCCAGGCGGTGCAACTCCAGCTCCAGTTGCTTCTTTTCGGTGATGTCCTCGGCTATGCCCACCACGATCACCGGCTCGCCAGGCTCGACCTGCTGGTTGATGTAGCACTTGTCGCTCAGCCAGCGAATCTTGCCTTCGGCGGTGATGATGCGGTATTCGCGGTTTTCCACCGCGCCCTGTTCCAGCACGCTGGCCAGGCTTTGTTCGGCGTAATCGAGGTCTTCGGGGTGAATGCTGTTGCGCCATTCGCGATGATCGGCCAACAGCAGGCTGGCAGGGCGGCCGAAGACGCGTTCGTAGGCCGGGCTGACGTACAACACGCGGCGCGTCTCCCACTCCATGGCCCAGAGCACGGCATTCACACTCACCAGCAGCGAGCTGAGCAGTTGTTCGCGTTCGCTCAACCGCTCGACTTCACCCTGAGCATGCACCAACGCCAGCAGGGTCGAAGCCGCAGCCGGAAGCGGTTGTTCGGCAGTGGGCGGGTCAGGTAAATGAGGCTTTTCTTGAACCATCGGCACAACTCTCTCTGGGCGCGCCGCAAGGCGAAGCAGCGGTCACAACAAGGGGCCACCATGATGGCGAAGTGTTCTTTGAGAGAGGCGAATTGCGGTGAAGTTCCGTCAACGGTGTCGATTGGCGGTGCCCGGTAAATGACGCCAAAAACAGGTCGCGTGGGAGGGCGAGCCCTCCCACGCAGGGTCACACGGCGGCAGGGCGCAGCGAGTAGGTTTTCAACTGGTGGGCAAAATCCCGCAGGGATTGGATGCCGCTGGCTTCGGCTTCGTGGACCCATTCCTTGATGGCTGCCAGCATGTCGTGACCATTGGCGCTGGTCTTGACCCAGATCTGTTGCAGCGCCAGACGCTTCTCGTAGATCACCTTCAGCGCCTGGCTGTGTTCCAGCATGCTTTGGATGCGCAAGTGATGACGATCATCCAGCAGGCTGGTTTCCCGCGACAGCAGGCGCTTGGCCCGATGGAATTGGTGCCGCACCGAGTGATCGACTTTTTCCAGCTCCTGTTTGACCAGCGGGCCAATCACCAACTTGCGGTACTGGGCCATGATCTGGAAGCGGTTGTTGAGGATCGCCATGGCGGTATCCATGTCCAAATGGCCTTTGCCCTCCACGCGATGGGCAATCGGCGCCACGCGCTGCACCTTGGCCAGGCGCAGGAAGCTGAACACCTTGATCCACGCCCAACCCAGGTCGAACTCCCATTTCTTCACCGACAACTTGGCGGAGTTCGGGTAGGTGTGGTGATTGTTGTGCAGTTCTTCACCGCCGACGATGATGCCCCACGGCACCAGGTTGGTGGCCGCGTCGCGGCATTCGAAGTTGCGATAGCCCACGGCATGGCCCAGGCCGTTGATCACGCCGGCGGCCCAGAACGGGATCCACATCATCTGGATTGCCCAGATGGTGATGCCGATGGTGCCGAACAGCAGCAGATCGATCACGCCCAGGATCGCCACGCCCAGCAGTGGGTAGGGGGTGTAGAGGTTGCGTTCGAGCCAGTCGTCCGGGCAGTTCTTGCCGTAGATACGCAGGGTTTCGGGGTTCTCCGCCTCGGCGCGGTAGAGTTCGGCACCTTTGCGCAGGACGGTAGACAGGCCCTTGATCACCGGGCTGTGGGGGTCGTCGACGGTTTCGCATTTGGCGTGGTGTTTGCGGTGGATGGCGGTCCACTCGCGGGTGTTCTGCGCCGTGGTCAGCCACAGCCAGAAGCGGAAGAAGTGTTTAAGCCCGGCATTGAGCTCCAGGGAGCGATGGGCGGAATAGCGGTGCAGATAGACGGTGACCGCAATGATGGTCACGTGGGTCATCAACAGAGTGACTGCCACCAGTTGCCAGGCCGACAAGTCAAGAAAACCGTTGTACCACATAGGCTGTATGGCCCTCAGATAAAGAAAAGAACAGCTCACGCATTATCACTAAGCCTACAGAGAAAACCAGCCGCCCTTTCAGATAAGACTTACTGGATGTTTCTTATTCTATAATCCGCAGCCTTCGTGGGGCGATTCTGTTTTTTGGGTAAGGATTACTGAACCTATGCTGCTTTCATACCGAGGTGCCCTGCGCGCGGGGCTGGTATATCTGCTGGTTTCCGTCTTATGGATCGGGCTCACGCAGCGTGTATTGATCGAGTTCTTCGATAACCCCAGCGACATGAGTCAATGGATGCAGGTGCGCGGCTACGTGTGGGTGGCCATTACGGCGCTGGTGATCTCCCTGATATGCGCGCACTTCGCCCGGGCTCACCTGCTGTTGCAGCCGACCAAGGAGCACCGCGAGCGCCTGCGCCAGGCTGCCGCCGTGTTCGATTGCACCCGCGAGGGCGTGCTGGTCACGGATGCCCAGGGCCTGATCGTGCACGTCAACCGCGCGTTTATGGAGATCACCGGATACCGGCGCGACGACGTGATGGGGCAACAGCCGAGTTTGTTCAAGTCCGGGCGCCATTCGTCGCTTTTTTACCAACAGATGTTCCAGGCCTTGGAGCGCACGGGCGAATGGAGCGGTGAAATCTGGAATCGGCGCAAAAGCGGCGAAATCTACCCGCAATGGCAAACCATCCGGGTGATTCACGATGATCATGGCCACATCAGCCATTACGTCGCGGTGTTTTCCGATATCAGCGCCATCAAGAACTCCGAGCACGAGCTGGCTCACTTGGCGCACCACGACCCCCTGACCGACCTGCCCAATCGTCTGCTATTCACCGACCGCACCGAACAGGCGCTGGCCTCGGCGCAAATCCACAAACGTGGTTGCGCTTTGCTGTTGCTCGACCTGGATCACTTCAAAATCATCAATGACAGCCTCGGCCATAACGTCGGCGACCAATTGCTCAAACTGGTCGCCGAGCGGCTCCAGAGCCTGTTCGGCCCCGGCGTGACCCTGGCGCGGCTGGGCGGGGATGAATTCGCGGTGCTGGCGGAAAGTTGTCCACAGGTGGTGCAGGCCGCGGCATTGGCTCAGCGCATGCTCGATGTGATGAAGCAACCGTTCATCTTTGACGGCCATCAGTTGTTTGTCAGTGCCAGCATCGGTATCAGTTTGTTCCCCAACGACGCCCTCAGCGCCGAACAATTGTTGCGCAACGCCGATTCCGCGCTGTTCAAAGCCAAGGGCGTCGGTCGCGAAAGCTACGCGCTGTACACCGAGGAACTCACGGCCCATGCACAGAACCGCGTGGAGGTGGCCAGCGAGCTGCGTCGCGCCCTCGAACAGCAGGAACTGCGGGTGTATTACCAACCGGTGCACGCCCTGACGGGCAGCCGCCTGGTGGGCTTGGAAGCGTTGGTACGTTGGCAGCACCCGGAGCGCGGCCTGGTACCGCCCATCGAATTTATCCCGATTGCCGAACGCACTGGCCTGATCGCAGAGATCGACGCCTGGGTCATGGACCAAGCCTGCCGCCAGATGTGCCAATGGCTGGCCGACGGCGTAAGGCTGAGCTTTGTCGCCGTCAACGTGTCCAGCCGCCTGTTCGCCCGGCGCGAGCTGTACGAGCAAGTCGCCCAGGTGCTGCATGACACCGGTTTGGACCCGGCATTCCTGGAACTGGAAGTCACCGAAAGCGCGGTGATGGACGACCCCGAGGCGGCCCTGGAACAGCTGCATCGCCTGCGCGAATTGGGTTTGCGCCTGGCGATCGACGACTTTGGCACCGGCTATTCCTCCCTGCTGCGCCTCAAGCGCCTGCCCGTGCAGAAGCTCAAGATCGATCAGGGGTTTGTCGCCGGGTTGCCATGGGATGAAGATGACATGGCGATCGTGCGCGTGGTCATCGCCCTGGCCAAAAGCATGGGCATGCAGGTGCAGGCCGAGGGTATCGAACAGGTGGAGCAGGCGCGGTTCCTGTTGGAGCAGGGCTGTGATCTGGGCCAAGGGTATTGGTTTGGCCGGCCGATACCCGCACATGAACTCGATTGGGATCGCGCACCCCTCATCCAAACTTGAAATACCGTCAAATGTGGGAGGGGGCTGGCTTCCTCCCACAACCTCACGCCTACCAAAAATTCTTTTTGGTTATATAAAAATTCTTAAATAGTCTTTTTAAGAATATTCACGCTTATCTACTATCGCTCTCACGCCGCAAGCAGTGCCGCCACTGCCAGGCACTATTCATTTCAGGAGCGAGACCATGAGCGCATCTCTACGTAGCGTCGACGGCCAGGACGAAGCAACCATTTTGCGTGAGATCCAGAGCGCCCTGCGCGATCTGCGTTTTGGCGCGGTGGAAATTACCGTGCACAACGCCCAGGTGGTGCAGATCGAGCGCAAGGAAAAATTCCGTCTGCAGAACCCCGGTAACAAACCGAGCTAAGCGCTGACGGCGATAGACCCGCAACCATAAGAAAAAGCCAACACCCAGAATTTCAGGAGCTTCTATGTCGTCGATTCGCCGTTATGCCCTGGCCGTCCTGGCCAGCGCCGTATTTGCCGGTTCCGCGGTTGCCAAGGATTACGAGCTGCTCAATGTCTCGTACGATCCGACCCGCGAGCTGTACCAGGATTACAACGCGGAATTCACCAGCTTCTGGAAACAGTCCCATCCCGGCGACACCGTCAAGATCCAGCAATCCCACGGCGGTTCTGGCAAGCAAGGCCGTGCGGTGATCGACGGCCTGCGCGCCGACGTGGTGACCCTGGCCCTGGCCGGCGACATCGACGAAATCGCCAAACTGGGCAAAACCCTGCCGGAAAACTGGCAGACCCGCCTGCCGGACGCCAGTACTCCGTACACCTCGACCATCGTGTTCCTGGTGCGCAAGGGCAACCCCAAAGGCATCAAGGACTGGGGCGATCTGATCAAGAAGGACGTTTCGGTGATCACGCCAAACCCGAAAACTTCCGGCGGCGCCCGCTGGAACTTCCTCGCCGCCTGGGCCTATGGCCTCAAGGCCGGCGGCAGCGAAGCCAAGGCCCAGGAATACGTGAAGGAACTGTTCAAGCACGTACCGGTGCTGGACACCGGCGCGCGCGGCTCGACCATCACTTTCGTCAACAACGGTCAGGGCGACGTGTTGCTGGCCTGGGAAAACGAAGCGTTCCTGGCGCTCAAGGAAGACGGCGGCAAAGACAAATTCGATATCGTCGTACCGTCCCTGTCGATCCTCGCCGAACCGCCGGTAGCGGTGGTGGATAAGAACGCCGAGAAGAAGGGCAACACCGAAATCGCCACCGAATACCTCAAGCACCTGTACAGCCCCGCTGGCCAGGAGATTGCGGCGAAAAACTTCTACCGTCCACGGGATGAGAAAGTCGCCGCCAAATACGCCCAGCAGTTCCCGAAGCTGGACTTGGTGACTATCGACAAAGACTTCGGCGGCTGGAAAACTGCCCAACCGAAATTCTTTAATGACGGTGGCGTGTTCGACCAGATCTACACGGCGCAGTAAGCCAGCAACAACCCGCCCACAGAGCCCGCATTCAGCTGCGGGTTTTGTGTGTCCGTTACGCTAACCAAGGACTCTTATGTCGCGTCGTATCTCCCCCGTCATACCCGGCTTCGGGCTGACGCTGGGTTACACCGTGGTGTACCTCAGCCTGATCGTACTCATCCCCCTTGCGGCGATGTTCGTTCACGCCGCTCAACTCACCTGGGATCAGTTCTGGGCCATTATTTCCGCACCCCGCGTGCTGGCGGCATTGAAGCTGAGCTTCAGCACCGCGCTGTACGCCGCGTTGATCAACGGCGTGATCGGCACGCTGCTGGCCTGGGTGCTGGTGCGCTACACCTTCCCCGGTCGCAAGATCATCGACGCGATGATCGACCTTCCATTCGCCTTGCCCACCGCCGTGGCCGGTATTGCGCTGACCGCGCTGTATACGCCGACCGGACTGGTGGGCCAGTTCGCCGCCGACCTGGGCTTCAAGATCGCCTACACGCCGTTGGGCATCACCCTGGCGCTGACCTTCGTGACTCTGCCGTTCGTGGTGCGCACGGTGCAGCCGGTACTGGCCGATATCCCGCGCGAAGTCGAAGAAGCCGCCGCCTGCCTGGGCGCCAAGCCGTTGCAGGTGTTCCGCTACATCCTCGTGCCGGCGCTGTTGCCGGCCTGGCTGACCGGTTTCGCTTTGGCGTTCGCCCGTGGCGTGGGGGAGTACGGCTCGGTGATCTTCATCGCCGGCAATATGCCGATGAAAACCGAGATCCTGCCGCTGCTGATCATGGTCAAGCTCGACCAATACGACTACCGCGGCGCCACTTCCATCGGGGTGTTGATGCTGGTGGTTTCCTTTGTGCTGCTGCTGCTGATCAACTTGCTGCAGCGGCGTATCGAACGTCCTTAAGGAGGCGCGGAACATGTCCCAATCGTCTATTTGCGCCGCGTCCTCCAACGCCGCCCGACGTGGCAGCGCAGCGTCGCGGCGCATCCTGATCGGCTTCGGCTGGCTGGTGTTCGTGCTGTTTTTGCTGCTGCCGCTGTTTATCGTGGTGTCCCAGGGCCTGAAGAACGGCCTCGGCGCGTTCTTTACCGCGATTCTGGAGCCCGATGCGCTCTCGGCGTTGAAACTCACGGTGATCGCCGTGGCCATTTCGGTGCCGCTCAACGTGGTGTTCGGCGTCAGCGCGGCGTGGTGCGTGAGCAAGTACTCGTTCCGTGGCAAAAGCATTCTGGTAACGCTGATCGACCTACCGTTCTCGGTATCGCCGGTGATTGCCGGTCTGGTGTATGTGCTGATGTTCGGCGCCCAGGGCTTCTTTGGCCCGTGGCTGCAAGAGCACGACATCCAGATCGTGTTTGCACTGCCGGGCATCGTGCTGGCGACCATCTTCGTCACCGTGCCCTTCGTGGCCCGTGAGCTGATCCCGCTGATGCAGGAGCAGGGCACTCAGGAAGAAGAAGCCGCGCGCCTGCTCGGTGCCAACGGCTGGCAGATGTTCTGGCATGTCACCGTGCCGAACATCAAATGGGGCCTGATCTACGGCGTGGTGCTCTGCACGGCGCGGGCAATGGGGGAGTTCGGCGCGGTGTCGGTGGTGTCCGGCCACATTCGCGGCGTGACCAACACCTTGCCGCTGCATGTCGAGATTCTCTACAACGAATACAACCACGTCGCCGCGTTCGCGGTGGCGAGTCTGTTGCTGGTCCTGGCGCTCTTCATCCTGCTGCTCAAGCAGTGGAGCGAGAACCGTATCAATCGCCTGCGCGCCAGTGCGGCAGAGGAATAAGTCATGTCGATCGAAGTCCGTAACGTCAGCAAGAACTTCAACGCCTTCAAGGCCCTGGACAGCATCAATCTGGATATCCAGAGTGGCGAGCTGGTGGCGTTGCTCGGCCCTTCCGGCTGCGGCAAGACCACCTTGCTGCGCATTATCGCAGGCCTGGAAACTCCGGATGACGGCAGCATCGTGTTTCACGGCGAGGACGTGTCCGGCCATGACGTGCGTGATCGCAACGTCGGTTTTGTGTTCCAGCACTACGCGCTGTTCCGCCATATGACCGTGTTCGACAACGTCGCCTTCGGCCTGCGTATGAAGCCGAAAAACCAACGGCCCAGCGAAAGTCAGATCGCGGCGAAAGTCCATGAGCTGCTGAACATGGTGCAGCTCGATTGGCTGTCCGACCGCTACCCGGAGCAACTCTCCGGCGGCCAACGCCAGCGCATCGCCCTGGCCCGCGCCCTGGCGGTGGAACCCAAAGTGCTGCTGCTGGACGAACCCTTCGGCGCCCTCGACGCCAAGGTGCGTAAAGAACTGCGCCGCTGGCTGGCGCGCTTGCATGAAGACATCAACCTCACGTCGGTTTTCGTGACCCACGACCAGGAAGAGGCCATGGAAGTCGCCGACCGTATCGTGGTGATGAACAAGGGCGTGATTGAGCAAATCGGCTCACCGGGCGAGGTGTACGAAAACCCGGCGAGTGACTTCGTGTACCACTTCCTCGGCGACTCCAATCGCCTGCACCTTGGCGAAGACCAGCACGTGCTGTTCCGCCCCCATGAAGTGTCGCTGTCGCGCCATGAACTGGAAGACCACCACGCCGCCGAAGTCCGCGATATCCGCCCGCTGGGAGCGACGACGCGAGTGACCCTGAAGGTGGAGGGCCAGCCCGAACTGATCGAAGCCGAAGTGGTGAAAGACCACGACAGCCTGATCGGCCTGGCCCGTGGCGAAACCCTGTTCTTCAAGCCCAAGGTCTGGCAAAAAACCTGAGAACCCTGCGCTACCCAATGTGAGAATGGGGCCAATGTGGGAGGGGGCAAGTCGAATCGTCGCACCGCCCCTCCCACATTCAGACCTGTCTCGGCTTTAGATTGCGGCGCGCCACGGGGCCCGAGCGTTCTTCGATCTGCCGCTTGAGCCCCTGCCGCAACCCCAGCAAAAACGCCACCTCCGCCACCACAAACAGCGGCCCCACGATCAACCCCGAAATGTCATCCACAAACGCTGGTTTCTTGCCTTCGTAATAGTGGCCGACAAACTGAATCACCCAACCCACCACAAACAGCCCGATGCCGCTGCTCAGCCACACCAGCGTGCTGTGCGCGGCGAGTGTGTGCCCGGCCCACACCGATAAGCCCATCAGCGCGCTCATCAACACGCCGAGCGCCAGTTCCAGACGCAGGTAAAACCACGCCGATAGCAGCGCCACGATAAGCGCCGGAGATATCCACAGGCTGCCGATAGCCCAGGTGGGGCGCGACAGCAGCACGGCGACGGCGATGACGATCAACGGGATGCCGACAAAATGGCTGGCGATATTGCGCGGGTCGCGGTGGTAGGCGGCGTATTGACTGAGGTGGTCGACGAGGCTTTTCATTGTTGTTCCTCCTGTAGGATGTTTGATCATGCCCTGTCGGACCACGCCTGACTGTCAGCTGGGCGACAATCTTCGGAGCGCTCATGAACCCAGAGAACTGGCACCGCCAATTGGTCACCGGCCACTGGTTCAGCCATTTACCGGACGATTTTCAGCGTAGCCTGCTGGCGGCCGCTCGGTTGCGCACGTTGGCGGCGGGACAGTTGCTGTTCAAGCGCGGCGATCCGCCCTGTGGCCTGTATGCCGTGCTCGACGGCGCGGTGCGCATCAGCGCGGTCAATGCCCAAGGCAAGGAAGCGGTTTTGAGCCTGGTGGAAACCCCTTACTGGTTCGGCGAAATCTGCCTGTTCGACGGCCTGCCGCGCACCCATGATGCGCTGGCCATGGGGCCGTGCACGTTACTGCAGGTGCCGCAGGCAGCGATGCTCGCGCTGCTTGAGCGCCAGCCGGCGTACTGGCGGGAAGTGGCCCTGTTGATGAGCCATAAACTGCGGCTGTCGTTGATCAATATCGAACAGATGAGCCTGATGCCCGCGTCGGCGCGTCTGGCCCATCGGTTGCTGATGATTGCCGAAGGCTACGGCGAAATCGAACAGGCACGTCGCGTGCTGCAACTGCCCCAGGAAGACCTGGCGGCGATGTTGGGCCTGTCGCGCCAGACCATCAACAGCTTGCTCAAGAGCCTGGAGCAGCAGGGCATTATTGGCTTGAGTTACGGCGCAATCGAAGTGCTCGACCTGCCTGGCCTGCGGCGTGCCGCAGGCGCGTGAACTAGGAACCGCGATAGGTGGAGAACCCGTACGGGCTGAGCAGCAGCGGAATGTGGTAGTGCTGGTCGGCCTGCTTGACCTGGAAAATCACCGGCACTTCCGGGAAGAACGTCTCGCGGTTGGCTTTTTTGTAATAGTCGCCGGTCTTGAAGACCACGCGGTACTCGCCGGGCGTCAGGCTGCGGTCGGCGGGGAACAGTTCGGCAATGCGCCCTTGCTGGTTGGTCACGCCCTCGGACAGCGCTTGCCAGTGATCGCCCACCTGCTGTTCCAGGGTGACGCTGACGCCCGCCGACGGCAGGCCGTTTTCCAGGTTGAGAACGTGCACGCTCAGCGGGTTGCCGGCGGCCAGGGCCAGGTTGCACAGGCCGCTCAGGCTGAGGGCGGCGAGGGTCATGCTCAGGGTTTTCATGGGGAGGTCCTTTCGAGGGTTAATCACAGAGAAGTTTTCAGGCCCAGTTGCTCGGCGGCCTGGACGGCACAGGCTTCGTCCTGCGCCGCGCCACCAGCACCGGCGATACCCAGCGCGCCGACCAGTTCGGCGTCGGCAAACAACGGCACGCCGCCACCGAGCAACAGCAATTCGGGCAAGGTGTTAAGGTTGGCCGCTTCCGGGTTGTTGCGGGCGCGCTCGGCAAATAGCCGGGTGGCGGTTTTGCTCGACAGCGCGGTGTAGGCCTTGCGTTGGCTGGCGAGGCTGTTGTGCGGCCCCACAGCGTCGGCGCGCAGGGCCACCAGCAAATTGCCGCCGCGATCGAGCACGGTCAGCGCGGCGTTGCAGTGAGCCAGGCTGGCATCGGCCAATTGGCGGGCGGTACGCAGATCCAAATCGGCATGGCGTGGCAATTGCGGCGCCGCTTGGGCGGCGCCGGTCAGGGCCAGGCTCAGAAACAAAGCAGTGCGATACATGGTGAAAGCTCCGTTGAACAGGCCACCACGGTAGCCAGTGAACGGGGTCAGAAGCCGCACAATTGGATGACAGGTTTGTCATTAAACCCAGAGGTAAGGCATGCAGGTGTTGTTAGTGGAAGACCAGCCGCAGCTGGCGCAACGCATGGCCCAAGGCTTGAGCGAGGCGGGTTTCGCCGTAGAAGTCGCGGCCAACGGCATGGCCGCGCAGCGCTTTGTGGAAAGCAGCGTATACGACCTGGTGATCCTGGACGTGATGTTGCCGGGCCTGAACGCCTGGACGCTGCAGCAGGCGATCCGACAGCAGGGCGACACGCCGCTGTTGTTCTTGACCACACCGGGCGGGATCGAAGATCGCCTGCGCGGGTTGGAACTGCATGAGGACGACTACCTGCTCAAGCCCTTTGATGACAAGGCTCTGGTCGCGCGGGTCAAGAAGCTGTTGCGGCGCGAGCGTGGGCGCTAACCCAGGCCTTCTCTGAACTGCCCCGGCGTCATCCCCGTCCAGCGCTTGAAGGCGCGGTTGAAGCTGCTGGTATCGGCAAACCCCAACAAATGGCTGATCTCGGCCAACGAACACTGCGGATCGCGCAGGTGCTGCAACGCCAGGTTCTGCCGGCATTGGTTGAGCAGCGCATCGAACCGACAGCCTTCATCCGCCAGGTGCCGTTGCAGGCTGCGCAGGCTCAGGTGCAGGGCCTGGGCAACGCGTTCGGCGCTGGGCTCGCCGTCCGGTAATTGCGCTTCGATAACCGCCCGCACCTTGCGCTCCCAGGTCAGCGGTTGCAGTTGGGCGAGGGTGCGTTTGAGCACGGTTTCGTTGTGTTCGGCCAGCTCCGGGTTGGCGTCGTCCAGGTGGCTGTCGAAGTCGCGCGCGGCGAATTCCAGGCGGTCTTCGTCGGCGGCGAAAAATACCGGCGCGCGGAACACCGTTTGCCACGGCGTAGGGTCGGCCGGCGGCGGGCGGCGCAGGTACACGGCCAACGGCGCGTAATCCCGACCCAGGCGATTGCGGCAGGTGCGCACGTAAATCGCCGCGAACGCATCGATGGCCTCCAACGCTGGCGCCGGGCTGCCCGGTGGTTGCAGCAGGCGAAACCGATAGCGCTCACCATCGCCGCTCAACTCCAGGGTCAAGGCGTCACTGACCACCGGGTGGTAACGCACGATACGTTCGAACACCTCGCGCAAACTGCCGCTGGCCACCAGCGCATAGCCCAACGCATGAAACGTGGTGGGGCTGACAAACCGCGACACCCGCAGACCGATCGCCGGATCGCCGCTGGCCTGCACCGCCAATTCCCACAGGCGCGTGGTGGCCGACAGCGGGTAGCGCGCGTTTGGGTCTTCCATCAACTGCGGATCGAGCCCGGCCTCGCGGCATAGCGCGGCGCTGTCCAGGCCCAAGGCATCGAGCTGCTTGCGCAAGGCGCGGGTCCAGCTGGCGAGGGAGGTGGGTTCGGTCATGGCGATTGGCGTGTGCGGTCAACAGGTTGGCGTGTGGGGCTAGCGTCCTGCGCAAGCGCCTGGTGCAGGATGTAAACCTCGATAAACAAGAGGATGGGAGCATGGACGGTACTTCTGCAAGTCCCCAATCGCTGAATGCACAACAACGTTCGGCGCACATTCGCGAAGTCGTACTCGCCGAAGGTGTGCGCTTGCGCCAGCAACACCCCTGGCTGCTGCATCAGGACGCGCTGGGCGCGGGCATCCTGGCCTTTGCGTTGCTGGGCATGCTCGGCTCGGCGGCGCTCTACATTACCGGGCATATGGCCTGGTGGGCGTGCCTGCTGCTTAACGCATTTTTCGCGTCACTGACCCATGAGCTGGAACATGACCTGATTCACAGCATGTATTTTCGCAAGCAACGTGTGCCGCATAACCTGATGATGGCCCTGGTGTGGCTGGCGCGGCCGAGCACCATCAACCCATGGATTCGCCGCCATTTGCACCTCAATCATCACAAGGTTTCCGGCACCGAGGCCGACATGGAGGAACGCGCAATCACCAACGGCGAACCGTGGGGCCTGGCGCGCCTGTTGATGGTGGGCGATAACGTGATGTCGGCGTTTATCCGCATGCTGCGGGCCAAGACCTGGAGCCATAAATTCAAGATCCTCAAGCGCGCGCTGCTGGTCTACGCGCCGCTGGCGCTGCTGCATTGGGGCGCGTGGTACGTGTTTCTCGGGTTCCACGCCGCCAACGGCGTCGCCAGCCTGCTCGGCGCGCCCATCGAATGGTCGGCGGGCACCTTGCAGATGATGCACGTGATCGACATCGCCGCCGTGGTGATCATCGGGCCCAATGTGCTGCGCACGTTCTGCCTGCACTTTGTCAGCTCCAACATGCACTACTACGGCGATGTGGAACCGGGCAATGTGATCCAGCAAACCCAAGTGCTAAACCCGTGGTGGATGTGGCCGTTGCAGGCGTTCTGCTTCAACTTTGGCAGCACCCACGGGATTCATCATTTTGTGGTGAAGGAACCGTTCTATATCCGCCAGATGACGGCCAAGGTGGCGCATAAGGTCATGGCGGAGATGGGCGTGCGCTTCAATGATTTCGGCACATTTGCGCGGGCCAATCGGCTGGAGCCCATGGCAGCGCCCAATGCTTGCCTCAACCCGGCGGAAACGGCGCTGCGCTGAGGTGCGGCAGCGGGTTGAGGTTGCGCGTCAGGCCGCCCCGTACTCAGTCGTTGACGGCACGGATGTGGGCGGCCAGCTCGGCCAACGCCGAATCGTCGGCCCGGGCGCAGTCATGGGATGAGACATAGCCCTCATAGCGATCAAAAAACTTATCCATGCGAGAGCTGATTTTTTTGAAAGCGCTGTCCTCGCCCGTTCCGTGCATCGGGAACAGCTTGGCGTGCAAATGATCGACGCCATAACCCTCCAGAATCATGCCGGTCCTCGCCACACCCGCGAGCGCCCGGTCAATCAGCAGTGCGGTCTTCTTGGCCGCAACCACTAATTCGCACAGCACCTCGTCCGACTGGGCAAACCCATAGCTGCCGTAATGCGCTTTGGGAATCACCACACTGAACCCTGGGGTGTTGGGAAAGATGGAGAGGAAAGCCATGTGGCTCTGGTCTTCCCATAACAGGTGGGCAGGGGCGGTGCCGCGGGCGATGTTGCAGAAGATACAGTCCATCAGACGACGTCCTCGTTTTCGTCAAAGGGGCGGGTGGAATTCAGTGGTGCAAATCTGACATGGGTGTGTGTCGCTAGTGTGTAAAGCGCTGGCCGGGCGCCACGACGGCCAGTTCGATGCGATAGCTCGCCGGGCTGAATACCCGCGTCACGACCAGCATCGCCAACACTGTCACGGTCAGCACCCACCAGGCACTGACGAAGTCGCCAGTAAGCTGGCGCAGCCAACCGGTCATCCACGGTGAAATGGCGTTGATCAAAAAACCCACGCCTTGCACGAAGGCCGCCAGTTGCCCGGCATGGCGTGGGTCGCGGTGGTGGTCGAGGGTCAGCAGCAGGCTCAGGGCAAAGCAGGCGCCCAGGCCGAAGCCGCACAGGGCCACCCACAGGTGGGGATAGTCCAGCGGCGCGAAGATCAGGCCGAGGTAACCCACGGTTTGCGCCAGCAGGCTAATGACCAGCAACGGACGACGATCGACACCGCGTTGCGCCAGCACCGGCATCAGCAGCGCGGCGATCACTTGAAAAATGGTCATGTACGCCAGCAGCGAGCCGCTGGGCAGCACGCCCCAGCCCAGTTGCTGGTAATAAGCCGGTAGCCAGGCCACCAGGCTCATGTAGCCGCAGTTCACCAGGCCGAAATACAACGCCAGCAACCACGCGCGCCGATTGCGCAGGCCTTCCAGCGCCGGCGGCACTTGCGGGTTACGCGCCGCGCCCAACGGCAGCCAGGCCCACAACAGCAACGCGCCGAGTGCCGGCAACAGCCAGACCCCGAGCCCGGCCTGCCACTGCGCAAAGTGCGTCGCCACCACCGGGCTGAGCAACGCCGCCAGCCCGCCGCCGGCCATCAGCGACGCCGAGTACACCCCCATCGCCACCGGCACGCGATGACGAAACTCGCGCTTGATCATCGCCGGCACCAACGCCTGGATCAGCGCCACACCGGCCCCGCCGAGCAATGCCGTGACCAGCAGCGCCGACGCCTGCCCCATCAACCAGCGCGCCAGGCAGGCCAACAGGATCATCATCAGCCCCAGGGCGATGCCACGCCGCTCACCCAGGCGCGCTTCCACCCGCACGCCGATCAGCGCCACCAGGCCCATGCACACCACCGGCAGGCTGGTCAGCAGGGCGCTGCTCTGGAAACTCAAGCCCGTGGCCTGGCGGATTTCGCCCAGCAGCGGGCTGATGGAGCTGAGGATTGGTCGCAGGTTCAGGCCCAGCACCAGCAATAGTGCCCAGCCGGCGAGGGATTTGTTCAGGGTCATGCAGGCCGCTCCGGGCACGATGGGAGGTGAAGTATGGGCAGCCCTAAGGGTATTCTGAAATTAAATATAACCATGCCAATCAGTGGCAAACACAATGGTGATGTGGATGTTCGACCCCGTGTTATTGCGCAGCTTTGTCGCCGTGGTGGACTGCGGCAACTTCACCCGCGCCGCCGAGCGCCTGCACCTGACCCAATCCACCGTAAGCCAGCAGATTCGCCGCCTGGAGGACGCGGTGGCGTGCCAATTGCTCGACCGCGACCAGCGCCGCGTGGTCGCCACTGCCGAGGGCGAGCGCTTGTTGGCGTACGCGCGGCGCATCCTCGCCCTGCATGAGGAGGCCGCTGAGGTGCTGATCAGCCAACAAAGCGACGGCGTGCTGCGCCTGGGGGTGCCGGAAGATTTTGCCGCCGAGCGCCTGATGCCGCTGTTGTCATCATTTGTGCAGGCTTATCCACGGGTGCGTCTGGAGGTCACCAGTGGTTTGGGCCCCGAGTTGCAACGCCAATACCGGGCCGGCGAGTTCGATGTGTTGCTGGTCAAACAAATGGGCGACAGCGCCGACTGCCTGGCCTCGTGGCCCGAGCCGCTGTGCTGGGTGGACAGTCGCACCACACCCTCCGTGGGGCGCGACCCGTTGCCGTTGGTGGCCTTTCCGGTGGGCGGCCTGTACCGCAATGAAATGCTGCAGCACCTGGAAGTGGGCGGTTGGCGCTGGCGTATCAGTTACTCCAGCGCGAGTTTGGCCAGCGTATGTTCGGCAGTGGCGGCGGGGTTGGGGGTGAGTCTGTTGCCGCGCCGGGTAGTGCAGCCAGGGCATATGGAGCTGGGGCCTGACAGCGGTTTGCCCGAGGTGCAAGGCGTGCGTCTGGCGTTGTATGCCCGCCATGGCCTGAGTGCGGCGGGGCAATGCTTACAGGCTCAGTTGTTCGAATTGTGCGCGAAGTGACGTGAAGGCAGATCGGGTAGAATTTTGAATTTTTGGTTATTAATAAATAGCTTCTTATTCCTTAACGAATATAACCCCCGTCCCTATACTGCTCAGCAACGTTAAACGCTGCAGGAGGGCACACCCATGCACAGCGAGTTGGTTCGTTACCTGATCGTGCCGGGCTGGCAAGGATCGCCGGATAATCATTGGCAGAGTCACTGGCAGAACAGCCTGCCCAACAGCACCCGCGTGGAGCAGGCCGATTGGTTGACACCGCGCCGCGAAGACTGGGTAGCCGCGCTGGCCGAGGCGATCGCCGCCGACAGCACGCCAGTGATTCTGATCGCCCATAGCCTGGGCTGCATCACCGTGGCCCATTGGGCCGCTACCGCGCCGTTGCATTTTCTGCGGCAGGTGCGCGGTGCCTTGCTGGTGGCGCCGGCGGATGTGGAACGCCCGGCTTGCTCGCCGGCCTTGCGCAACTTTGCGCCGATCCCTACCGACCTGTTGCCGTTCCCCAGCCAGGTGGTCAGCTCCGACAACGACAGTGCCGTCAGTGCCCCTCGGGCCTTGGAGTTGGCGCGCAACTGGGGAGCTGAAGCCGGGATCCTGGCCGGTGCCGGGCATATCAATGTGAAGTCCGGCCACCAGCGCTGGGAGCAGGGTTTCGCTTACCTCTATCGCCTGCAAAGTCGCCTTGAGCATCACGCCCGGCGCAGTGCCTGATCATTTTCTTAACGCCCCGTCCCGCAGTGGATTGGGGCGGGAGCCTGTCATGAGTCTGCATGAAACCTTTGGCCAGCCACTGCTGACCTTCCCCGACGCGGAAAAAAGCCCCCTGAGCATCCGCGCCAAGGCCCTGGTGTTTGTCGACCCGCGCTCGCGCAAGCTGCGCGAAGACCTGGAAGCGCTCGCGCCGCGTGCTTTGCCCGTACTGATTCGCGGCGAAACCGGCAGCGGTAAAGAGCTGCTGGCGCGGCATATTCACCGTGGCAGTGACCGCAGTGGCTTGTTCGTTTCGGTCAATTGCGGCGCGATCAGCCCCACCTACGCCGATGCCGAGCTGTTCGGCTACGCCGCCGGCAGTCACAGTGGCGCCGCCAGCAGCCGCGCCGGCTGGTTCGGCTCGGCCAATGGCGGCACCTTGTACCTGGACGAGATCGGCGACCTGCCGCTGCCAATCCAGGTCAAATTGCTCGCCGCGCTGGAAAATCACGAAGTCACCCGCGTCGGGGCTCATCAGCCGAGCCCGGTGGATGTGCGCCTGGTGGCCGCCACCAGCATCGACCTGGCCCAGGCCGTGGCGGCCGGCAAGTTCCATGAGCGCCTGTTCCACTACTTGAGCGAAGGCCGGCTGGACCTGCCGGCGTTGCGCGAGCGGGTGGGGGATATTCTGTCCCTGGCCGAATACTTCCTGGGCATCTACAGTCAGCGCCTGGACTTGCCGGTGCCGCTGATCAGCGAGGCTGCGCAGCGCGTACTGGAACATCACAGTTGGCCGGGCAATACCCGTGAGCTGGAAAACGTTATTCACTTCGCGTTGTTGGTCAGCAGCGGCGACGAAATTTTGCCCGAGCACCTGAACCTGCCGGTGGTGGATTCGCCTCTGGAGCAAGTGCGGCGGATCTATGCTCAAGCCAGCCCATCGGAGCAGGCAACGTTGCGCAAATTCCTACATGAGCAAAATGGAATATCAACGTGAATAAAAGATATTGTTCGGGAATAAAAAATCTAGGTATTGTCCGTTCCATGCCGCGATAGCACTTCGCTGGCACCTCACTTAACAAACGGTCGTCAGAGACGCCCCCGAATGTCGATAAGGACACTGCATGAAAAAGGTTCTGTTGTTTACCGCACTCGCCGCTGCCCTGACTGCCAGCTTCGCCCAGGCCAACGAGAAACTGGTGGTGGCCGCCACCCCAATCCCGCATGCCGAGATCCTTGAGCTGGTCAAGCCAACCCTGGCCAAGGAAGGCGTGGACCTGGAAATCAAAGTATTCACTGACTACGTGCAGCCCAACGTGCAAGTCGCTGAAAAGCGCCTGGATGCCAACTACTTCCAGACCCTGCCGTACCTGGAAAACTTCAACAAGGGCAAGGGCACCAACCTGGTGACCGTGGTGGGCGTGCACGTTGAACCGTTCGGCGGTTACTCGAAAAAAATCAAGAAAATTGAAGAGCTGAAAGACGGCGCCACCGTGGCCATCCCGAACGAAGGCTCCAACAGCGGCCGTGCCCTGTTGCTGCTGCAGAAAGCCGGTGTGATCACCCTCAAAGACCCGACCAACGCCCTGGCTACACCGAAAGACATCGCCAGCAACCCGAAAAACCTCAAATTCAAAGAGCTGGAATCGGCCTTGCTGCCCCGCGTGCTGGACCAGGTCGACCTGGACCTGATCAACACCAACTACGCCCTGGAAGCCGGCCTGAACCCGGCCAAAGACGCGCTGATCATCGAAGACGCCAAGTCGCCTTACGTGAACTTCCTGGTAGCCCGCCCGGACAACAAGGACAGCGATGCAATCCAGAAACTGTCCAAGGCCCTGACCAGCCCGGAAGTCAAAGCCTTCATCGAGAAGAAGTACAACGGTGCGGTCGTACCGGCGTTCTGATTTAAGCCAAAACCCCCTTCAAGGTTTCAACGCCGACGGCTTACATAGCGTCGGCGTTTTTTTATGTGTGGAATCTGGAGTGCAATCAAAATGTGGGAGGGGCGGTGCGACGATTCGACTTGCCCCTCCCACATTAGATCTTTATCTCACAGTGGAACTTCAGCGTGTCAGAGCGCGCGGCTATTGATCGCCCTGCGCAACGCCACCAACCATTTCACCAGCTCCTGCGGATCAATCGGTTTCGCTTTGTTCATTGTTTATTCCCTCGAAACACAGACCCCTCAACCATAGTCGCCACCCGTTCACTCCGCGAATCCCGAGGTTATCTTTTTGGGTGATATCAATATGCTATTTAGGTATTTAAATTTTACTTTTTATACCTTTAAAGTTCGTGCTACCCAGCGTTACCCACGTTGGCTTGGATAGCACGCGCCGCTCTACCCTGCGGCGTCATGGACTACAAATGACCTTCGATTTCGCTTTTATCCTCAGCACTCTGCCGGCGTTTTTGAACGCTGTGGGTGTCACGCTGCAAGTGGGCCTGATCGCCATAGCCACCTCCTTGCTGGTGGCGCTGATCAACGCGGCGCTGCTGGTGTTCCGCACGCCGTACCTGTCGCGCCTGGTGGCGTTGTACGTCGAGCTGGCGCGCAACACCCCGCTGCTGATCCAGCTGTTTTTCGTGTACTTCGCCTTGCCTGCCCTGGGCGTGAATATCTCCGGGTTTTGGGCCGCGATCATCACCATGACGTTTCTTGGCGGCGCCTACCTCACGGAAGTGCTGCGCGCCGGCGTGGAAGCGGTGCCGCTGGCGCAGATCGAGTCGGGCAAGTCCATCGGCCTGTCCGACTGGCAACTGCTGCGCCATGTGATCCTGCCCCAGGCCGGCATTCTCAGCCTGCCGGCACTGTTCGCCAATTTCATCTTTTTGCTCAAGGAGACCACCGTAGTTTCTGCGGTGGCGGTGCCGGAAATTCTTTACACCACCAAGAGCTACATCGCCCTCTATTACAAAACCTACGAAATGCTCGCCGTGCTGACGCTGATTTGCGTGCTGTTGTTTTTACCGCTGTCACTGCTGCTCAGCCGCTTGGAAAGGAGGCTCCAGCATGGCCAGTTCGGGTCTTGAATTGTTGTGGGTGTCGTTGCCGCAACTGGGTAAGGGCGCCGCGCAGACCTTGTCGATCTCGGTGCTGAGCATCGTTTTCAGCACCCTGGGCGGCGTGCTGTATGGCGTGCTGCGTACCTTGAATAACAAGGCGATCAACGCGGTGCTGCGCGTCTATCTGGAACTGTTCCGCGCGATTCCGGTGTTGGTGTGGTTGTACCTGTTGTTTTTCGGGTTGCCGATTTTCTTCGGCCTCAGCCTCCCCAGTTTCTGGTGCGCGGTGCTGGTGCTATCGCTGTGGGGCGCCAGCGAAGTCGGTGAGGTAGTGCGTGGCGCCCTGCACTCGTTGCCCCGCGGCCAGCGCGAGGCGGGCTTGTCGATTGGTTTGTCGGCGCCGCAGTTGTACGGCTACGTGCTGCTGCCACAGGCACTTAAACGCATGACCCCGCCGACCATCAACGTCTACACCCGCATCATCAAGACCAGCTCCCTGGCAGTGCTGATCGGCGTGGTGGACGTGATCAAGGTCGGCCAGCAAATCATCGAGCGCACCTATGAGTCGGTGTTGATCTACGGCGCGCTGTTTCTGTTTTTCTTCCTTATTTGCTACCCGTTGTCGGCCGCCTCCAAGGTGCTGGAACGGCGCTGGGCCCAAGCATGAGCGCATTGATCGAGTTTCAGGGTTTCAACAAATTCTTCGGCGAGCAGCAGGTACTCAAGGGCATCGACCTGAGCGTGCACAGCGGCGAAGTGGTGGTGATCCTCGGCCCCAGCGGCTGCGGCAAAAGCACCTTGCTGCGCTGCCTCAACGGCCTGGAAGTGGCCGACGGCGGCAGCTTGCGGTTTGCCGGCCAGGAGCTGTTGGATAAAAACACCGACTGGCGCCAGGTGCGGCAGGACATCGGCATGGTGTTCCAGAGCTACCACTTGTTCCCGCACATGAGTGTGCTCGACAACCTGCTGCTCGGCCCGCTGAAAGTGCAAAAACGCAACCTGCACGAAGCCCGCGAGCAGGCTGAACAACTGTTGGCGCGTGTCGGCCTGGCGGACAAGCGCGACGCCTTCCCGCGTCAGCTCTCCGGCGGTCAGCAGCAACGTATCGCCATCGTCCGCTCGTTGTGCATGAACCCCCAGGTCATGCTGTTTGACGAAGTCACCGCGGCCCTCGACCCGGAGATGGTCAAGGAAGTACTGGAGGTGATCCAGGGCCTGGCCCGCGAAGGTATGACGCTGCTGATCGTCACCCACGAAATGGCCTTCGCCCGCGCCGTCGCCGACCGCGTGGTGTTCATGGAGGCCGGTCGCATTCTCGAACACAACACCCCCGAGGCATTCTTTACGAACCCGCAGACCGCACGCGCGCAGCAGTTTCTGGAGAAGTTCTCCTTTGTTTCAACACTGCCCAAGAAGATCAAGGAACTGGAACTGCTATGAAAAAACTACTACTGCCCCTATTGGCCGTCGCCCTGCTGGTCGGCTGCGATAAAAAGGCCGAAGAGCCTGCAAAACCTGTGGCTGCTGCGAGTTACATCGACAAAATCAAGGCGCGCGACAAGCTGATCGTCGGCGTATTCACTGACAAACCGCCGTTCGGCTTTGTGGACGAGGCCGGGCGCTACGTCGGCTTCGATACCGATATTGGCCGTCGTTTCGCCAAGGACCTGCTGGGCGATGAGAACAAAGTCGAATTCGTCGCGGTGGAGCCGGCCAGCCGTATTCCGTTCCTGCAAAGCGACAAGGTCGACCTGATCCTGGCCAACATGACCGTCACCCCGGAGCGCAAGGAAGCGGTGGACTTCACCCACCCCAACCTGAAAGTCGCGGTGCAGGCTTTGGTGCCCAACGATAGCCCGGTCAAGCACCTGGATGACCTGGCGACCCGCACCCTCATCGTCACCACCGGCACCACCGCCGATATTTGGCTGACCAAAAACCACCCGGACTGGAAACTGCTCAAGTTCGAGAAGAACTCAGAATCCCTGCAAGCGCTGGCGGCCGGTCGCGGCGATGCCTACGCCCAGGACAACCTGGTGCTGTTCAGCTGGGCCAAGCAGAACCCAGGCTACCGCGTGCTGGAAGAGAAGCTCGGCGACGAGGCGCCAATCGCGCCGGCAGTGAAGAAGGGCAATATCGAACTGCGTGATTGGGTGAACGCCGAGTTGGCGAAGTTGGGCGAGGAGAAATTTCTGCTCAAACTGTATGACCAATACGTACGTAAAGAACTCAGCGATGACACCCCGCCTGACAGTGTGATTGTCGAAGGCGGCAAATGGCAGGGCTAGTTCTGCGCTGACTGTTGTACCGCTATCGGGGGCAAGCCCCCTCCCACATTTGAATGTATTCATAAATCAAAGTGTGGGAGGGGGCTTGCCCCCGATGTGGCCGGTGAAATCACCTCAATACTCTCTTCCCCATGCAGATAAGGAACCCTGATCTAAGCTGACAGTCGCATACACACTGGCACGTCGGCATCACGCAAAAGGAGACTGCATGGGCGGTCGTATTTCCACTTGTATATTCGGTCTTGGCTTAGTCGCGTTCTTGAGCGGTTGCGGTCAGGAAAACACCGAGCCCAAGGCGCATTCCCGGGTGTTTGTGCAAACCGTGGAGCCAACGGATTTTGCTGCGGCGGTCACGCTGACCGGGGATATCCAGGCGCGGGTGCAAACCGATCTGTCCTTTCGCGTGGGCGGCAAGATCATCCAGCGCATGGTGGATGTGGGCGACCGCGTCAGCGCCAAGCAAGTGCTGGCCAGGCTCGATCCCAAAGACTTGCAGACCAACGTCGATTCGGCCCAGGCCCAGGTCGTGGCTGAACAGGCGCGGGTCAAGCAGACAGCGGCGGCCTTTGTGCGCCAGGAAAAGCTCCTGCCCAAGGGCTACACCAGCCGCAGCGAATACGACTCGGCCCAGGCGGCGTTGCGCAGCAGCCAAAGCGCTTTGGCCGCCGCCCAGGCGCAACTGGCCAATGCCCGTGAACAACTGGGCTACACCGCGCTGGTGGCCGATGCGCCAGGTGTGATCACCGCGCGCCAGGCCGAGGTAGGCCAAGTGGTGCAGGCCACCGTGCCGATTTTCAGCCTGGCCCGCGACGGCGAGCGCGATGCGGTGTTCAACGTATATGAATCGCTGCTGGTCGAACCGTCGACCGATACGCCGATCACCGTCAGCCTGCTGGACAACCCAAGCATTCAGGTGCAGGGCAAGGTGCGCGAAGTCACCCCCGCCGTGGCCGCCAACACCGGCACCGTGCAGGTGAAAATCGCCCTGCAATCGCTGCCCGAGGGCATGCGATTAGGCTCGGTAGTCAGCGCCACCGCCAATGGCCCGGCCAAGGCCAGTGTGGAACTGCCGTGGTCGGCCCTCACCAAGGACCTCAACGAACCGGCGGTGTGGCTGGTGGACGGCGACGGCAAGGTGCAGCTGCATAAAGTCACCGTGGCCCGCTATCTCACTGGCAAAGTCATCCTCAGCGAGGGCCTCAAGGGTGGCGATAAAGTCGTGGTGGCCGGCGGGCAATTGTTGCACCCCGGTATGCAGGTCGAGATTGCCCAGCCAGGAGCCCAGCCATGAAGCGTCTGGTATTGATGCTCGCCGCCGGCCTGTTGCTGGCGGCCTGCTCCAAAGAAGAGCCCGCGCCCGAGCCGGTGCGCCCGGTGCTGTCGATGCAAGTGAAGGCTGAAGACCAAGAAAACCTCGGCCGCTTCGCCGGCACCATCCAGGCCCGTTACGAAAGTAACCTGGGCTTTCGTGTGCCCGGCCGCATCGCCCGCCGCCTGGTGGATGTGGGCGCCGAAGTGGAGAAGGGTGCCTTGCTGGCCGTGCTTGACCCCACCGACCAGCAGAACCAGTTGCGCGCCGCCCAGGGCGACCTGGCGCGGGTGCAGGCGCAATTTATCAATGCCCAGGCCAATGCCCGCCGCCAGCAGGAACTGTTCAACCGTGGCGTCGGCGCCCAGGCCCAGTTGGATGTGGCCCTGACCGACCTGAAAACCACCCAAGCCTCCCTCGACCAGGCTCAGGCCTCGGTCAACCAGGCCAAGGATCAGCTCAATTACGCCGAACTGCGCACCGACCACGCCGGCATCGTCACCGCCTGGAATGCCGAGGCCGGCCAGGTGGTCAGCGCCGGCCAACAAGTGGTAACCCTGGCGCGCCCGGATATCAAGGAAGCGGTGATCGACCTGCCCGCCGGCCTGGCCGAGCGCCTGCCGCCGGATGGGGTGTTTCTGGTTGCCGGGCAACTGGACCCGAGCGTCAATACCACCGCCACCGTGCGTGAAATCGAGCCCCAGGCCCAGAGCGCCACGCGCACCCGTCGCGCGCGCCTGACGCTGGCCGAAACACCACCAGCGTTCCGCCTCGGCACCGCCATCAGCGTCACCCTGAGCACCGCCATTGAGCCGCGCATCGAGCTGCCGGTGAGCGCCTTGCAGGAGGTGGACGGCGCCACTCGCATCTGGCTGCTCGACACGCAAAACCAGAGCGTGCAGCCGCGCGACGTCACGGTGATCAGCCGCGAGGCCGGCAGCGCCTTGATCAGCGGCGGCGTCAAACCCGGCGAGCGCATCGTCACCGCCGGCGTGAACAGCCTGAAGCCCGGGCAGAAAGTCAAAATCGACGAGGACAGCCCGCGATGAAAGGCAGCTTCAACTTATCCGACTGGGCCCTCAAGCATCAGTCCTTCGTCTGGTACCTGATGTTCGTCGCGCTGCTGATGGGCGTGTTCTCCTACATGAACCTGGGGCGCGAAGAAGACCCGTCGTTCACCATCAAGACCATGGTGATCCAGACTCGCTGGCCGGGCGCAACCCAAGAAGAAACCCTCAAGCAGGTCACCGACCGCATCGAGAAAAAACTCGAAGAACTCGACTCTCTGGATTACGTGAAAAGCTACACGCGGCCAGGCGAGTCCACGGTGTTCGTATTCCTCAAGGACACCACCAGCGCCAAGGCCATCCCCGAAATCTGGTACCAGGTGCGCAAGAAGATCGACGATATTCGCGGCACCTTCCCCCAAGGCTTGCAGGGGCCATCGTTCAACGATGAGTTCGGTGACGTGTTCGGGTCGGTGTACGCCTTTACCGGCGACGGCCTGTCGATGCGTCAACTGCGCGACTACGTGGAACAGGTGCGTGCCGAAATCCGGGCAGTGCCGGGGCTGGGCAAGGTCGAGATGATCGGCCAGCAGGACGAAGTGATTTACCTGAATTTCTCCACGCGCAAACTGGCGGCCCTGGGTATCGACCAGCGCCAAGTGGTGCAGAGCCTGCAATCCCAGAACGCCGTGACCCCGGCCGGGGTGATCGAAGCCGGACCGGAGCGTATCTCGGTGCGCACCTCGGGGCAGTTCGCCTCGGAGAAGGACCTGGCCGACGTCAACCTGCGCCTCAACGACCGTTTCTATCGCCTGGCGGATATCGCCGAGATCAGCCGTGGCTACGTCGACCCGGCGCGGCCGATGTTCCGTTTCAACGGCCAGCCCGCCATCGGGTTGGCCATCGCCATGCAGAAGGGCGGCAATATCCAGTCGTTCGGCAAAGCCCTGCATGAGCGCATGGACGAGCTGACCGCCGACCTGCCGGTGGGCGTCGGCGTGCATAAGGTTTCCGACCAGGCCGAAGTGGTGGAAGAAGCCGTGGGCGGCTTTACCAGTGCGTTGTTCGAGGCGGTGATCATCGTGCTGGTGGTGAGCTTTATCAGTCTCGGTCTGCGTGCCGGGCTGGTGGTGGCGTGTTCGATTCCGCTGGTGCTGGCGCTGGTGTTCGTGTTCATGGAATACAGCGGCATCACCATGCAGCGCGTGTCGCTGGGGGCGTTGATCATCGCCCTCGGCCTGTTGGTGGATGACGCGATGATCACCGTGGAGATGATGATCACGCGCCTGGAAAAAGGCGAAACCAAGGCCCAGGCGGCCACGTACGCTTACACCTCGACCGCGTTCCCGATGCTCACCGGTACGCTGGTCACCGTGGCCGGCTTTGTGCCCATCGGCCTCAATGCCAGCTCGGCGGGGGAATACACCTTCACCCTGTTCGCGGTGATCGCCGTGGCGATGCTGGTGTCGTGGGTGGTGGCGGTGTTGTTTGCGCCGGTGATCGGCGTGCATATCCTCAGCGCCAATGTGAAGCCGCACAACGCCGAGCCTGGGCGCATTGGCCGGGGTTTCAATCGCGGCATGCTGTGGGCGATGCGCAACCGCTGGTGGGCCATCGGCATCACCGTGGGGCTGTTCGTGGCGTCGGTGTTCTCCATGCAGTTCGTGCAGAACCAGTTCTTCCCGTCGTCGGATCGCCCTGAAATCCTGGTGGACCTCAACCTGCCGCAGAACGCTTCGATCAACGAGACGCGCAAGGCCGTCGACCGCCTGGAAGCGATCATCAAGGACGACCCGGACATCGCCCGCTGGAGCACTTACATCGGCCAGGGCGCGATTCGTTTCTACCTGCCCCTCGACCAGCAACTGGAAAACCCTTACTACGCACAGTTGGTGATCGTCAGCAAAGGCCTGGAAGAGCGCGGCGCGTTGATCGCACGCCTGCAGAAGCGTCTGCGCGATGACTTCGTCGGTATCGGCAGTTATGTGCAGCCGCTGGAAATGGGCCCGCCGGTGGGGCGTCCGATTCAATATCGGGTGTCCGGCAAAGACACCGACCAGGTACGCAAACACGCCATCGAACTGGCGACCCTGCTGGATAAAAACACCCACTTGGGCGAGATCATTTACGACTGGAACGAGCCGGGCAAAGTGCTGCGCATCGATATCGCCCAGGACAAGGCGCGGCAACTGGGGCTGTCCTCCGAAGATGTCGCGCAGTTGATGAACAGCGTAGTCAGCGGCGCCTCGGTGACCCAAGTGCACGACGATATCTACCTGATCAACGTGGTCGGCCGCGCCGAAGACGCCGAGCGCGGCACGCCGGAAACCCTGCAGAATTTGCAGATCGTCACGCCCAACGGCACGTCGATCCCGCTGCTGGCGTTTGCCACCGTGCGCTATGAGCTGGAGCAGCCGCTGGTGTGGCGTCGCGACCGCTTGCCGACCATCACCATCAAGGCCTCGGTGCGCGATGAGATGCAGCCGACCGACCTGGTCAAGCAGCTCAAGCCGGAGATCGACAAATTCAGCGCCGGCCTGCCGGTGGGTTACAAAGTCGCCACCGGCGGTACCGTGGAAGAAAGCGGCAAGGCCCAGGGCCCGATCGCCAGCGTGGTGCCGCTGATGCTGTTTTTGATGGCGACGTTCCTGATGATCCAGTTGCACAGCGTGCAGAAGATGTTCCTGGTGGCCAGTGTCGCACCGCTGGGGCTGATCGGCGTAGTGTTGGCCCTGATTCCCACCGGCACGCCCATGGGCTTTGTGGCGATCCTCGGCATCCTGGCGTTGATCGGCATCATCATCCGTAACTCGGTGATCCTGGTGACGCAGATCGACGCCTATGAGCGCGACGGCTACACGCCGTGGGACGCGGTGGTGGAGGCCACCGAGCACCGCCGTCGGCCGATTCTGCTCACGGCCGCTGCGGCGAGCCTGGGCATGATCCCGATTGCCCGCGAAGTGTTCTGGGGGCCGATGGCGTACGCGATGATCGGCGGCATCATCATCGCCACCTTGCTGACGCTGCTGTTCCTGCCGGCGCTGTATGTGGCGTGGTACAAGATTCGCGAGCCCAAGCCTGAAGAAAAAACCGTTTAGAAATGGGGGAGGGGGCTTGCACTAATGCCAGTCGCCCTCCTCAGTATTGACTGAAAGAACCGGCTCAAAATGTGGGAGGGGGCTTGCCCCCGATAGCAGTGGTTCAGCCAGCCCAGCTATCACTGACGCATCGCTATCGAGTGCAAGCTGAATCGTCGCACCACCCCCTCCACGTTTGATCGTCATCAGGGCATTTGTTACCCCCGTCTGCCGTTGAGTGTTTTACCCTCTTGGTCTCACTCTTCAACGGTTGCCCACCATGAACCGTCTGCGTCTTACCCTGCTGGTCTTCTGCTTGCTGTCGCCCATGGCGTTTGCCGGCGCCCTATTGGAAAACACGCTGTGGCGCGTCGAACTGGACCCCGCCACCCTGGCGCTGCGGGTGACACCGTCGGGTCAGGCCAGTGTGCAAGCCTCCAGCGGCGTCACCGCGCATGCCGTCAGCGACTTGCAAAGCAGCGCCGAGCAAGCGAGCTGGCAGTGGGACAACGGCGCCTATCGCCTCAGCGCACGCCTTGAGCAACGCGAGTTGCTGCTGAGCATCACCGCGCGCGAAGCAGGGCATTTGGCATTGCTGCAACAACCGGCAGGGGCCATGGGCAACGGACTAATCTGGCCGTTGGCCGAAGGGCATTACGTGCCCACCGGCAATGCGGTATGGCAAGCGTTCCTGCTGGAGCAGGGCGCGTTCAACACCACCCAGGACCTCAGTCTGCCGCTGTGGGGTATGGATCACGGCGGTTTCACGCTGAACTGGCTGCTCACCAACCCCTACAACAACCGCCTGCAATGGCAAGCTGAAGGTGCCGGTGTGGGGTTGGCGCTGGCCCATGAATTCACCGCGCTGGCCCCCAATACCCCAATGACCCTGCGCCTGTACCTGGGCGATGCGGACCCCCTCGCCGGCGCCAAACGCTATCGTCAATGGCTGGTCGAGCAGGGCCGTTATGAGACGCTCGACGCCAAGCTGCAACAGACCCCCGAAGCGCAGAAACTGCTGGGCGCCAGCCACGTCTACCTGTGGGGTAATGACCTGTTGGCGCCGGACGATGTGCGTGACTGGCCGCTGTTGCTCAAGCAACTGCGCGCCCATGCACTCAAGGCGTTGTTGGACAAGGAAGCCACGCAGATCCTGGCGCAATCCCGCCCGTTGAATCCCTACGAGCAGAGCGTGGTGCTGCGCAGCCTCAACGCGGCGATCAATAAAAAGGCGCGGCAGAGTTGGCAAGTCGACGAGCCGGACATGACCCGGCTGGCCGCACGTTATGGCGAGCTGCGCGCAGAACTGGCCGTGGCGTTCGCCGGGGCGTTGAGCGCCGACCCGGCCACCTGGGGCGGCAAGGCCCTTCAAACCCTGCGCAACAGCGGCCTGCCGCGTTTGCTGGTGACCCTGGGCGAAGGCTGGGAGGGCGGCCTCTGGCACCCCGAAGCGATTCGCGCCGCAGTGCAGGCCGGCTACTTGATGGCCCCTTACGACTCCTACGAAACTGCACTGTCGGCCACGGAAAACCCGGACTGGACCACCGCCCACCTGGGCCGCAAGGCGTATCGCGACTGCGCCATTGTGTTGCGGGACGGCACACCCAAGAGCGGCTTCCAGAAATCCGGCCACTACACCGACCCGCGCTGCATGCGGCCGCTGCTGGAGGCGCGAGTGAAGGCAGTGCAGGCTAAGGCCGGTTTCAATGCCTGGTTTCTGGACGCCTACGCCACCAGCATGCTGTTCGACAGCTACCGCGCTGGCGCGCCGATGACCCAGGCGCAAAACGCCGCGGGTAAGATCGACGCCGTGCGCTGGCTCAATACCGTGCTGAAGTTACCCACAGGTTCCGAAGACGGTAACGCCGTCACCGCCCAGGGCATCCTGTTCGCCCATGGCATGCAGACGCCGGTGCTTGGTTGGGGCGACCGTGAGATGACCCAGGACAAGCAGTCGCCGTACTACGTCGGCAACTGGTACCCGCCCGAACAACCGGCGGTGTTTTTCAAGCCGGTGCCATTGAAAGCGTCGCTGCGCAGCGTGTATTTCGATCCGACCCTGCGCCTGCCGTTATATCAGGCGGTGTTCCATGGCTCGGTGATCACCACCCATCACTGGTTGTTCGACAGCCTCAAACTGAGCAACGTACGGGCCGAGAACGAACTGACGCAACTGCTCTACAACGTGCCGCCGCTGTATCACCTGAGCGCCGCCACCCTGGCGCAGCGCTTGCCGGCGATCCAGCGCCAGGACGGGTTTTTCCGTCCGTTGCACCAGCGCCTGGCGACCCAGGCCATGACTGATTTTCGTTGGCTGACGACGGATCGGCAGCTGCAACAGACCACCTTTGCCGATGGCACGCGGTTGGTGGCGAATTTCTCCGCTACCGGAAGAGAAGGCTATGCCCCGCGCAGTGTCACCGCACTGCGGGTGGGGGAGGCGCCGGTGGTGTATCAGGTGCAGTAGATGTGGGAGGGGGCTTGCCCGATAGCATTGTCAAGTCGTGTGTCGGCTTATAACTGTCGCTACGGGTTTATTGGAAAAACAGGTCAGCTTTGTTATGCGCCTGTCTGTGTTTGTGTTTAAAATAACGGGGTGGGGAATTCTGTCTCCCGCCCCGTCCTGATGGTATTAACCAGCGTCGTAATTAATCTGCTGGTCTGAGTTTCTATAATAGTGTGCTTAAGGTTTCCCGAAAAGCACATTTGCTGCCATAAGAATGCGCAGTTCGGGAGTTTTTTATACTTCCTCTATTAATATGTCTTTAATGGTATATTTGTTTGAGACGCTGTATGCGTTGGTTATCACGAATCTTGTTGTTGAGGATGCTGATGCATTTGCTATATATGTGTAAGTGTCGCTTGTTGTTGTTGAAGTTGTTACTGTCATGGCCGCGGATGTGGACGACCCAATTCGGAGCGCGAGGTGACGGTAGCTAATTCCTTTGTAAGCAGTGATGCTGATTCTGTAGCGCTTTCCTGGGACGGTGTTGATGTCCTTATATATAACCTCATAACCAGTGGAATTGGTAACAATGGCTAGTTCTTTACTGCCAGTATTACCAGTGATAGTCGCGGTATAATGTCCGGAGCCTCTTATCCAATCATTCATTCCGCTCTCAAAGTCCGTGTAGTCACCCGCTGAGCGCGTACTAATTATGTAGGCGGTTGGCCGGAAGGGTACGGCTTTTGATCTATCTGTACTTCCATCAAACGTCACCGCACAACTAACCGTGATCTCCTGATTATTCGGCAACGCCGCCAACCAGGTGCGCAGCACCGTCTTATTCGCCAGGCCATTGTTGGCTTCCAGTGA
>NZ_VFEU01000033.1 GCF_007858255.1 Pseudomonas rhodesiae
AGCCGTCGAATCGCGTAATGACCCGCTTGCTGCTTAATAAAGGCGTACTTCAGCCGCACTCCTTGGCAAAGTACGCGGCGGCCTTTTTTAAGATGTCTCGCTCCTCCGTCACCCGTTTCAGCTCGGCCCGTAGACGACGAACCTCAGCGCTCTGATCATCCTCCTCAACGCGCTGTTCCTGGGGCTTGGTGTAGCGCTTAACCCAGGCATAGAGGCTGTGCACGGACACACCCAATCGTGCAGCCACCTCCGAGACAGGAAGCTTCTTTTCGGTCACTTGTTTGACCGCCTGGATTTTGAATTCTTCGGGATATCGCTGGTTGCTCATGGCACCTCCTAATGGGCCTCATTTTAAGGCTTGGAGGTGTCTACGAAACTAGGGGCGATTCAAGTTGTTCAGCGAGTGTAATGCACGCTATCTCGGCTGGCTGCTGGCCTTCTCCCTGCTCTCCGAGTTGCCTTACCGTCTGCTCTCGCCGGAGAGCGCGACGCTCAACGTGATGCCGATCTTGTCGCTCGGCCTGCTGCTGGCCTGGGGCATTCATCATGCCGATCGCAACAGTCTGTTCCTGGCTGCCACTGCGCTGGTCGTCGCCCTGTTGCTGCATCGACAGCTGATGTATGGGGTGATCGGCGTGACGTTGCCTGCCGCCTGTGTTCTCGGGCTAAAGGGCGTACGCTGGTGGTTATTGCCTGCAGCCCTGGCTATGTTCGCCATAGCTGGAGCAGCCGTACTGCTGGGGGTGGCCCTGTTGCGTCAACCCATGTCCTGCACAGTCTGGCCCGTTGGCCGCTGGGGTTACTGGTTCTATCTAGGGCATTTAGCCGCGATTTACCTCATGAAACTCTAGGCATTGAGCAGCACGAAACCAGTCCGCTGTTGATCTTTCTCTGCCTGTCGTCAGTACAACAGGCGCTGGTTCCGATCCCATTTGCAGATCGAACCGCTATCGGAACGAATTTTCGTCAGAGAGGGGTCTACAATTCGTGCCAAAAATCAGATTCTATAATCGCTCTATAATCGCTCTATAATCGCTCTATAATCGCTCTATAATCGCTCTATAATCGCTCTATAATCGCTCTATATTCACTTTATAATCGTCTATAAAGTGCATTCTAGAGCGATCCGGCAGCCTACAGGGACCGGCAGAACCATAAATCGTGATCTGCTTTCGCGCGGACTCGTTGAGTGCAATCAGCTTTCGGGCTTGGCCTTCTTAACAGGCGGCAGAAAAAACATTGGCCTTTGTGGAGGGGCAATCAGTGTGTCAGTGGACTTGATGCTTGTGCCTTTGCGACGCTTCGTTTTTCCATCTTTGTCGACCGCAAGCACATCACCTGTAGCGATCGCCATATCCAGGGCCTGCTTTACACGTAGCTCGTCCGCCATTGTGTAATTCGTCAGCCCGGTCATTAGTCCGCGGAACGGCTGCCGCTCACGGTCATAAATTTGCCTGGGGAGGAGCTCTGATAGCTCGCCACGGATACGGTCGTCCGTAGCATCGTCAAAGTGGTGTTCATCCAACAGAAGATCAGGCTGCCCAGTTACGGCGATATCGCGATTGGCGTCGTAACCGAAAAAACTGGACGGTGACAGCATATGGGAAAAATTATTGCCGTACTTCCAGTGGATCTTCTTCATCACATCATTAGCACGGTAGTTGTTTGCCAGATGGATAAACCAATAGGCCATCGGGTTGTTGCCGGCTGGGCGGATGAAAAAAACCGTCATGTACTCCGCGCCACTTTCTTGCTTGATGCCCTCTGACAGAAAGCGCTGGATGATGTATTGCCAGTTTCGAGGCTGATGAGCCTTCAAATCCTTCAGCGTGCTCCATGGCACATGGTGATCTAGGCCAATATTGGAAATGGCTTTGCGATTGGCTTGTCGGTCAGCAAGGTACGTCACCAGGAAGTCGACGTTGAAAGTGAGCAGAACCTCGGCACTGCTCAGGTTCTGGAAGATCCATTTGATTCTGGGGAAAGGAACGTCGCCGTATCCGTACTGATCCAGCAGGAAGAGCACACGCTCACCTTTACCGAACTGTTTCAGCTTTTGCGCGATGATTGGCAGGGCCTGAGTGAATTCGGCGGTATGCAGGTGTACATCTTGACCCACTCGAGGAGCATGACCTCGAGTGGCCAGCACAGAATGCAGGCAAGCAATGTTCTCAGGCTTCACATCCACGAAGTGGTGCTGCGAGCGTATGGTGCGGGGCTTGATGCGATCCTGGTTATTACGCACCTCTGATTCTTGAATGGCTTCCAGTGCGATCACTGGAGAACCGAAATGGGTGCCGCCAGCACCGTCATGGTAAATGCCGCCACCGCTGAAGCCATCAACGATGGACAGGCCCAGCTCCGGCATCAGTTGGTTCCGCATCAGTACATCGATGTAGGCCTGGATGTACTCATCAATAATCTGGTGTTTGATCTTGCTGTGCGGATCAATGGTCGGGAATGTCTGAGTTAACCAGTCCCAACGATACTTCTCGTCATCCTTGGCCATCGCTATTCCTTATTTTGTGTCAGGCGAGGTTGAGCAGCGGAATTTCATCCCAGGTCTGGCCGTTCAACAGCCGCCCGTTGGCCTTTTTCGAGCGTTTTACACCATCGGCACCCCAGCCACCCCATTGCTTGAAGAAAAAGGCTGAGCCGAAGGCATCGCACTGCTTATGGATACTGTCGACCCACTCTTGCTTCATTGGTCGAGCCTTGGGGCCAGACTCACCACCAACAATCACCCAATGGATATCGGTCAAGTCCAACTCGCCCAAGTCCTCCAGTAGTGGCTCAACAGAGAGGAAACGAATCGTGGCGTCTATACGGCGCAGGCAGTCGATCCTGGGCACTCCATATTCGCGATCCTCGACCGACACACCCAGCCACGCATTCGCAGGCGGAGTCCGAGTACTGAAATATGTGGCCAAGCGTTCGGCGCGCTTGGTGAGTATCTGAAATGTGTGCTGAGACGCCTTCCGAATTACCTCGAAAACCTGATCGATGTAATCGTCTGGTACGTGTTCGTGGAACAGGTCGGACATCGAGTTTACGAAGTAGATGGTCGGCTTCTTACGCTGTAGTGGTTCTTGAAGCTTCTCCGGTCGCAGGCTCAGACGAAATCCATTTTCATAGCCGGATGTGCCCATAGCCTGTAGCCGGTGCGCCATGTTCTCGGCATAGCAATGCTTGCAGCCTGGAGATACCTTGGTGCAGCCCACCACCGGGTTCCAGGTCATTTCCGTCCATTCGATGCTGGTCTGCGTACTCATTGCACCTTTACTCCTGTCGTGCGTCGATGTTAGTGAGAAGCTGCCAGCAGAGTCAAAGTGCCAGCATTCAGTTCAAGGGCGGGCTTTGCCGCCAGGCCGCCAAAGGAGATGGCGGGATCGATATAGCGCATGGCTGACTTGATGTCCTTCCAACCCACGTAGGTCATCAGTGCCTTGAGATCCCAACCATTGGCCGTGGCCCAAGTGGCGAAGCCGCGGCGCAGCGAATGGCTGGTATAGAGCTCGGCCGGGATACCTGCGCGTTGCAATATCTGGCGTAGCAAGCTGATCAGGCTACCGGGGTGCAGCGCTCTGTCGTTCAGGTGCCCCCAGCGATCCAGGCGGCGGAACACGGCCCCTCGTGCTATGCCGGCGACACTGATCCAGTCGAGATAAGCCTGTACCGGGCAGAGGCGTTTCAGGGCTGGAGCGTAATGGGTCGTGCCAAGGTTCTCCCGATCACCCTTGCTCTGCGGCAAGAACAAAGCCATACCGGCGCCGACCTCGACTTGGACATGCTCAACCTGCAGGCGGCAGAGCTCGTCGCTGCGGAATCCCCGCCAGAAGCCGATCAGCAATAACGCCATGTCGCGCCGGCTTCGCAGCAGGCTTGCCAAATCGCCCGACTGCTGAGCGCGTTCGGCCTCTTGACTCAGCCACTGAACCGCCTTTTCTAAGTGCTGCAACTGCAGTGGGGCTGCCTGCTTAGCCTGCGCCGGATGCAGGGTGCGGATGCCCTTGAGTACCTGGCGCACCGTAGGTGTTTTGGTCGGATCAGGAAAACCCTGGCTGATGTGCCACTGGGCCAGGGCGGCCAGACGATGTTTCATCGTACTGAGGCTCAAGGTGTCGGCGTAGTCCACCAGGTAGCGCACGATGCTGTCGCCGGTCGCCGGCAGGAAGCCGCCCCAGGTCACCTCGAAGTGTTCGACGGCCGACTGGTAGCTGCGGCGGGTGTTTTCCCGCGTGCCGGCTTGCAGATAGCGCTCGACGTTCTTCATCGCCTGGGTTTGCCCTTTGTGTACTGGGAAACGACCGCGAAGCAGTCATTTTTGCCCATCTAATTGAATAAGCCTCGGTTATTTTATCTTAATTTACATCTCAAATCCCGCTTTACTTCAGAACAAATTAGTATGTAAATACGTGGTATGTAATATAATACGAAATCGTAGGAGCAGACCATGGCCCGCGGCGGCATCAATAAGGCGCTGGTTCGGAAAGCCCGCCAGGCCATCCTGGCGCGAGGAGAGAACCCCAGCATCGATGCGATACGGGTCGAACTGGGAAACACTGGCTCGAAAACCACCATTCATCGCTACCTGAAAGAACTCGAAGACGCTGACTCCGATCAGAGCGCTGTCGTACTGCCGCTCAGCGAGCAGTTGGCCAACCTGGTAGGCCAGTTGGCGGATCAGCTCAGGGAGGAAGCGAAGGCCGAGGTGGCGCACGAGCGCGAGCAACTGGCTCGGGAACGACTTGATTACCAGAATCAGGTTCAGCAGGCAGAAAGCCGTATCCAGCAGTTAGAAGGTCAGTGTATTGAGCTCACGGAGCAGCTCCAGACTGCCCAGCAAGCGCTACAGCAGGAACGACAGATGCGCCAGCAGGCTGAGGTTGGGAATGCCCGCCTACAGCAAGCCAACCAAGACCAAGAAACGCGCCTGCGGGATCGCGACGAGCAGATCCTCTCGTTGGAAGATAAGCATCAACATGCTCGTGATGCCCTGGAGCATTATCGCCAGGCCAGCAAGGAACAGCGTGAGCAGGAGCAGCGTCGGCACGAGTCGCAGATGCAGCAACTGCAAGTGGAACTACGGCAATTGCAGCAGACCCTGATCGTCAAACAGGACGAGTTGACCCAACTGAACCGCGACAATGCGCGCCTGCTCACAGAGGCGCGGCAGCTGCAAAAAGAGCTGTATGCGCAGCAACAGCTACTGGCGCAGAAGATCCAGGCCTTGGAAACCGCTCAGCGCACGTTAACCGGAGCTGAACGCGCGAATGAGGCCCTGGAACGGCGCTGCAGCACATTGCAGGAGGAGGTGTCTCGGTTGGGCGAGACCTCCGCGACCCAGACGCAGCAAGCGCAGATCCTGCAGGAGCGCTTGGCCGAAGCCATCACGCACCTGAAACTGCTCGGGCATACGCCGCTCACTACCAGCGGTAATGAAACAGGTACATGACCCAGCGTTTCTAGCGCGAAGCCGCCATCGGCAGGGATCAAACTGGCAGTCCATATTCAATCGCACGAATAGCTTGCCGCACAGCGCGCTTACCAAATTCGGTTACCAGCAGCTCGACCGGCGCCTCATTGGACAGCACCACATTCGGCGTCGTTAGCCAGCGGAGCGTACCTCCTAGATCCCCCTCGTGCAGCTCCAATAGAGCATCGAGGGTCTCAATAAGACGACAGAACACCTCACCAGCCTGTATAGACATTACGGCACTGCCGTGGGACACAGTGATCCACTCCGCGATCTGCGCTGGCGATCGCTCCAGCTCGCTTGCCAAATCAGAAACCAACGAAGCCGGCAGTCCCGCCAGCACAGCGACGTGCAGATAGTAGTGGCCTTTCGGCAAACCCAGTTTTTCGTGGAGCATGCCCATATCCGCCTCCAGAATAATTGGCCTTTTGATAATGCCATCTAGGCCGCGAGTGTTCGCATGATGGTCTTGAGCCATTCACACCGCTGCTTCGAGACAAACCAAATGAGCACCCTAGCTGAAGGGGCTCAGCAGGGCGAGGCTGCATTAGCCGTGGCGCTTTTACCGGTGCTATCCTTGACGTCTGCCCAAGAGCTTCCTCTCCCGGGTATAGATACCGGTGATGAAACTTGGTTTGAGGCGGTCTCGTTGAGGCCGCCTTTGTCGCTTTTGGGAGAGGCCTCAGTGCTAAGCAGCCCGCAGCTTTGTGTACGCGTCGAAGCGTAAAGCCTCGGCCAAAGCTGTTCGCAGGCCCTCTAACTCGGCATTTTCTCCAATTTTATGGACTCGCGCTGGCCACAGACTGGGGGAATTATCTGCAATTATCTCGGCATAGATAATTGATCAATATCTAGCCGCCACAGGCAAGTTGCGCATCGTTTTTAACGTTCTTCCGCGAGTGCAACCAAGCGGGTGAATCATCCTTTTTTCTGGATGGCTGAAGCGGCCTTTACTTGAGCAGCGCCTCTCAAATTTACTCCTTTAAATACAGCAAGTTACAGAACGAATGTCCTAATTTTTGCCTTATCTCGGCATGACCCCATCAACGTTGAAGAAAATTTGAATTAGCCAGTTGTCCGTCAGGTCAAGAATTATGAACGCAGTAAATCTGGCGAGGTAACAGCAATGACTATCCAAGCAGAGACGCTCGTACAACTGACCGAAGCACTCCGTGAGCGCGGGCTGAAATTGGTATCTGATGTCCACTTCATCCGTGCCCCGTATCGGAAAAATCACCGCTGGATCTGCTCAGTGGAGTAACGATCCATTTTGCTGACGGCCTGGCTCGTTAGCTGGCCGTTGGCCGAACTCAAGCGCATCGAGTCAAACAGCGTTTCTTGGATCAGCGACTTACATGCGCCACAACATGGAAGCCGCCAATATCAAGTCGTTCAAGCGTCCGCTCTTCACCACCACACTGGCCATGGGCGGCGAACGGGTGATCGTGGACCACGAAGATCACAACCGGGCTGGTGAACGCCAATACCACCGGTATGCTGCTGAAGTCGTGTTGGTCCGGCACGCTAGCGGTCGAGAAGATAACGACGCACCGATTCGACTTCGACCAGATCGAGAAAGCCTACGATGTCTTCAAGCATGCGGCCGCTGAGAAGGCGATGAAGATCATCCTCGACTATTGATCCTGGCGGCTGTGCGCCGTGCCCAGAAGGCACGGCGAGTGATGGAGCGAACCGGTTAAGTTCAAGACCTGAACTTAACGTTACACGCTCCGATTGGGGTTGCTCACGCCATCAGCGGATAGTCTGTGTAACCTTCTTCTGCACCGCTGTAGTACTTAGAAGCATCCGCTGTCGCCAATGGCGCGTCTTGGCGCAAGCGTTCAGGCAGGTCAGGATTACTGATGAATAGCGTGCCAAATGAGACTGCATCAGCCAGCCCACTTTCCAGCAGCTGCTCCGCAGACTTGCGGTCGTAGCCAACATTCAACACGAAAATCCCTGAGAATCGCTCGCGGGCCCCCGGCGCTAAAGGTTTAACACCTTCCGGCAGGGTCGACGGTTCCATGAAATGCAGAATACCAACGTGTTTCTTTTCCAGCGCTTGCACCGCGTACATGTAGGTCTGCTCGAGATTGGAGTCGCCCATGTCGTTGTACGGAATGCGCGGCGACAGCCTGACCGAGACACGTTCCGGCCCGAAGATCTTTATCGCGGCATCAGTGGCTTCCAGCAGGAACCTTGCCCGCTTCTCAACGGTGCCGCCATACTCGTCGGTTCGTTTGTTTGATCCATCTTCGAGAAACTGCGCCGGCAGGTAACCATTTGCACCGTGTACCTCAACGCCGTCAAAACCCGCATCCTTTGCAGCCTGCGCAGCCTTTTCATAATCTGCGATGGTGGCTTTGATTTCATCAAGGGTCATTTCGCGTGGGGTCACAGAAGGCTTGATGCCTTCCGGCGTGAAGGCTTGGCTATTGAACGGGACGGCCGATGGCGCCACCGGCAGTTCTCCACCATGGAAGTCCGGGTGAGATGCCCTCCCCGTATGCCAAAGTTGCGCAAAAATCAAACCGCCCGCCTCATGAACTGCCCGAGTTACCTTCTTCCACCCTGCAATTTGCTCGGGAGTATAGATTCCTGGGGTATTCGTCCAACCGACCGCCTGGGCGCTGATCTGGGTGCCTTCCGTGAAAATCAGTCCTGCTGATGCACGCTGCGCGTAATACGTTGCGGTCAGTTCGTTGGCGACCTGATCCTTAGATCGACCTCTGGTCATTGGCGCCATAAAAACTCGATTCTTGAAGTTAAGCGCTTTATTGCTCAGGGGGGTCAACAGCTTCAGGTTTTCCATATGCTCTCCATCCAGTGCGTTTATTGATGTCCAGCGCGCGCTTGATGTTTAGTTGGCGCGGATTCACCCATAAGGTGCTTCCTGTCGTATGAACAATTGGCGGACTGCAGCTCGCCGGCAAGCGCAACGAAACAGAGTGAAGGCTCGGCGCGCATGCCTCGACAGGGAGGACTATGAAGATGGTATATGGAATAAACCTGGTGTCTATTAGGCACCTTTTGTCGCCCTAGTAGGTTTGAGGAAACCTACTGCCTGAGAACATTCAGTGGCGCTGGGGGTTGAACCATCGATAGATGGTCTTGCGCATATGAGTCGCGGTAGCACTTCGAACATAGAATGGCCGATCCACGACAGTGGACGCCGCGCTCATGACATCGAGTCAAGCAGCCTTCCGTCCGGGCTCCCCGCGCCGCTGGCGGCGTCGAACGATCGCCGGGCCGCATCGACCTCGGGCAGCTTGGCGACAGTCCACTCGTGCAGTGCCCGAAAAGGCGCTTGCAGCGTGCGACCCAACGGGGTGATCTGATACTGCACCGCAACCGGCGAGAGCGAAATGACCTCTCGCGAGACCAAGCCGTTGCGTTCCAGCTTGCGCAGGCATTGGGTAAGCGCTTTCTGGGTCACGCCTTGCAACCGGCGACGAATCGCGTTGAAGCGTTGCGGACCGTCATCAAGCACCGCCAGCACCATCATCGACCACTTATCAGCAATCTGATCGAACAAGGCCCGGCTAGGACAGTCGGACGAAAAGCAGAGCGGTTCGATTTCAAGCATGGCGGTTTCCTTACAGGTATTCAGACGATCTAGGCGCTTATGAATACTAAGTTTACAAGGCATACCACCAATGTCTAATGAGCTTGCGTGCTGCGCACGGGGCCGTCCAAATTCATCACCCGCATGCTCTGGGCGCCAAGGCAAAGATTCTGCTGCAGCCTCCGCGCCTCGAACCTCGTATCTCCACCATGACAGCGAAGAGCGCGCAGCTTGACGATCAGCTTGAACCAGGCGGAATGCCGTCCTTGTTGAAGTCCTTCAAGCGTTCACGCTCTTGCTCGGTGGAATGCGCCGGGGTTTCCTGCTCGGGCTCTTTCTTCTTTTCGTCAGTCATCGCTATGTCCTCGGGTGGTAGCTGTTTTCGGCACCTGGCGGAATCAGCAGTTCAAATCAATTTACTCCAACGCCGGACATGGCACGGCAGGGAATGCCGTATGACTAATGAAACCCTGATGGGCCGACCAATAGTGAGGTCTTGGAGCGGCTTTTAGCCGCTGCACGCAGCACCATTTGATCGTTGCTCATGAGGTGACCAATATCGGTTCCGACCGCGATCAGCTCAGCTCAATAACTAAGCAGGCACGCGAGGCCATGGCATCGGTTACTTTGTCGGTGGTGGCTGACCGAGGCTATTTTAAAGGTGAGGAAATCCTGGCCGGGCACGAGAGGCTTCATGAAGGAAGCGCCTCAACGAGCGCCGCAAGCAGCAAGCAGACGCTCGCCACAAGGGTAAGCCGTAATCGCATCGGCATGTACCAAGCGGGCAAGCTTATAACCCGCAACAGCTTCCTGTCCTGCCGAAGGTGGACGACTAAGCCTATGACCAACAGCAAGCAGCCCAAGGGCATTGGCAGTAACGTGGCGATCCAAGCGATAAGAGCAGGTATAACACTCCAGATGAACCGGTCGCTGCGCTGCTTGGCACTCATATCTCGCATGGTCATGGCGAAGCCCCAGTGCAAGGCTCCGACGAAGCTCAGGATGACTGCGCCATAGTTGACAAGTGCAATCGCAAACAGCGTCCGATAGTCGAGAGAGAACGGAATCAGCAGTGCCAGAACAATAAACGGCAACAGACCGCCATAACCCAGCAGGGTGACGTGCTTTGGCGCAGGGGTTGAAGGGAACCCATTCATTTGTATTCCTTGCAGTGAGCGACACTCAAGACTGTAGGCCCAAAAAAGCTCTGTCTGAGCGAAATATTGATGGCGAGGTGGGTTACATGACTGCAGCCCTGACCTGTTTCAAACTTAGTGAATCTGTTACGCAAGCGTGTACGCCTTCGCATAGCTTGCCGCCACCAAACTGGATATCGAGATCGAAAGCACGGGGCGATTTGCTCACGAAAGCAAACATGACCGTCCATAGCAGAACGGAAAATAGCGCCCATTGTCAGCCTGTTGCTTTCAGCATATCTTGTACAAGAATTATACAAGAGTGTCGACGATGTACAGGGAAATGAATTGGCCACTGACGCTGTACTTTGACGGTGAATGCCCTCTATGTGCGCGCGAAATCAAGCTCCTGCGCGGGCATGCCGTAAAGGATCATCTGCTTTTCGTGGACATCAGCAACAGTGAATTCGACGCAAATGCACTCGGGTTCACGTTCGAGCAGATGCAGTCCTCGCTGCACGCCCGCTTCGCTGATGGACGCTGGATAACCGGCCTGGATGCCACCCTGTGGAGCTGGCGAGCCGCCGGCTTGGGCTTTTGGGCAACGCCACTGACTTGGAATGTACTCCGCCCGCTGCTTGAATTCGGCTATCGCCTTTTTTGCCGTATACGCCCCCATTTGGCGTGGTTACCTCACCCAGATAGCGGCAGCCGCTGTGTCGATAACCGTTGCGCAGTGCCGGCGTCAAAACCCGCATCAGACGAGCAGTCCACTCTGAAAAATAAGCAGACCTAGACAGCTTCGCCTTGTCATGTCGCAGACGCATAAGCTGGGTCATAGCTGATCCGGCGAAGCCTGTGTCATCTGCGTCAGATAGTGCGCAGTAGATACTCTCCTACCGCCAAGGATTGCCGATCCATAAAGCGCAGCGTCGCTGCTGGGATTCAAGATGAACCCATCATCAGTCGAACATTATCGTGAAATTCTCCTCGGCGTAGGTGAGAACCCAGAGCGTGAAGGACTGCTGGATACCCCCACAGCGCGAAGCCAAAGCGATGCAGTACGTGTGCAATGGCTACACAATGAGTCTGGAGGAATTGATCAATGGCGCATTGTTCGAATCGCAAAATGAAGAAATGGTCATCGTGCGCGACATCGAACAGTGTTCATTGTGTGGGCATCACATGCAGCCCCTTCATCGGCAAGGCTCATGGAGCGTACATCCCCACTCGAGGGGTACTGGGCCTGTCGAAGATAGCCTGAGTGGTAGATGGCGTGCGAGTTATCATTGACTTCACCTCGCTGCAAGCAATCGGAAGGCAGTGTGAAAGAGAGCTAGGTGGAAGATTCGAAGAGCACCGCAGCCGCTTCCCTCAGAAAAATTTCAATAGTTTTTGGCCCTATCCCTTCGAATTCAGACAAGCGTTTTTCGAACGCGCGACGATCAGCGCTCGCCGCAACAATGTTGCTGACCTTGCCGTCGTATTCAGTATTCACTTTGTTCGCTAATGCGAGTAACCGCGACGACGTAGTCTCGTCGTAACGCACGTAGTGAGCCTCTCCAAGCATCGTGACCAACTGGCGGTGAGTGCAGCTCGCCAGTTTGTGCGGCGTATCCCGATGGTGTTTCTCGACGATCACCTGGTACGCGTTAGCCGCAATCTGCCCCTGGATTCTTTTGCCCATCAGGAAACTGGCAAGCAGCCATTTGAACAACCCGGCTTCGTTCGCACCTTGAAGGTCGATTTGTAAGTCATGTGCGCTGATGATTTTGCTCACTGGTTCACCCTTAAAGCAACGATCTCTATCTAGACCAGGCGCTATCGCGAATGAGCAGCCAGGAGACGATCGGCACCGGTTGCTCTCGCCTTACCCTCACTTATGAAAAGAAAACCTAATCCGCTAACGCCGTGCGCTTAAGCGATTCGTTCGGTTTGATTCGAGCAATCGTGTAACAGAACGACTAGGGTGACTGGCTGGAACGCCATGCGGGATGCTCAGTCGCGATCAGAACAGAGGATAGACACTCAGCGATGTGGCGCTCCCCATTGTTGGCAGGCATGACAACGCCGATCCTCCGACTACCTAAGTTCTGGACTTCAGCAGTCGACCCTCTTGCGCTCCATTAGGTTTAAAAAAATTACGCGCGTGCTTCATACGCAACCGCTAGTCATCTGCGCCTTCATCAATCTGAACTTACTTTCTTTGATTCACCTCTCCCACTTACCATCCAGCTGAAGCAGGTATGAAGTCATGAGAGCACTCACCTATCATGGCGCGCACAGCGTCAAAGTCGACACGGTTCCTGATCCGATTATCGAGGAAAGTGATGACATCATTCTTCGAGTTACCGCGACGGCGATATGCGGTTCTGACCTCCATCTCTATCGAGGAAAGATTCCGACTGTCGAGCATGGCGATATCTTTGGCCATGAGTTTATGGGGATCGTTGAGGACACAGGCTCAGCGGTGACCGCAGTGCAACCCGGCGACCGTGTGGTAATTCCTTTTGTAATCGCCTGCGGCAGCTGTTTCTTCTGCGCAATGGATCTGTTTGCGGCCTGCGAGACAACAAATACGGGGCGCGGGGCGATCATAAATAAAAAGGCAATACCACCAGGAGCCGCGCTGTTCGGTTTCAGTCATATGTATGGTGGTGTTCCTGGCGGGCAAGCCGAATACGTGCGCGTTCCGAAAGCCAACACCGGCCCATTCAAAGTACCGGGGACGCTGTCGGATGAAAAGGTTCTTTTCCTATCAGACATCCTTCCAACCGCTTATCAGGCTGTAACTAACGCAGGGATTGGTAACGGTTCAAGCATCGCCATTTATGGTGCAGGCCCGGTCGGATTGTTGAGCGCGGCGTGTGCAAGAATGCTCGGTGCCGACCAAATTTTTATGGTCGATCACCATCCTTACCGTTTGGCATACGCGCAGAAAACATACGGTGTAATTCCGATCAACTTCGATGAAGACGACGATCCTGCAGATACGATCATTCGGCAAACCAAAGGGATGCGGGGAGTTGACGGGGTCGTGGATGCTGTTGGATTTGAAGCGAAGGGTAGTACAACGGAAACCGTTCTCGCGACGCTCAAGCTTGAAGGTAGCAGCGGCAAAGCCCTACGCCAGTGTATAGCGGCAGTAAGACGGGGGGGCGTTGTGAGCGTTCCTGGAGTCTATTCAGGTTTCATTCATGGATTTCTTTTCGGAGACGCCTTTGACAAAGGCCTGACCTTCAAAATGGGGCAGACTCATGTCCATCGGTTCCTACCTGAACTCCTGGATCACATTGAGACAGGCCGTCTCTCACCTGAAGTTATCATCAGCCATCGCATGTCACTGGAACAGGCGGCCGAAGGATATAAAATCTTTGATAAGAAAGAAGAGGACTGCAGAAAAGTCATTTTGACACCTGGCGATAGCCACATCGCTTTGCCGGAATCCGACGGAAGCTCCAGCGTGTTGACTGCCTCGATATAATAATCGGAGAGGACAAGATGGTTCGGTCTTTCACCGAAAATCGTAGTCCTCTTCTCAGATCCCGCTGTGGGCTCTACGCTAAAGCCCCACTGAAATTTGAGTTGCTGGGAGAGAAGCTTGGCGGCATTGGGAATTTGGTCAAGACGCAAATTCCCGGCAAACAGCAGCAGTGGTTTCTGATCAACCATCGGGATGAGTTCGCGCGGTGCCATCTGCGAGCATCCAACCGACAGAATGCAAAAACTAAAAAACCCGCCAGAAGGCAGGTTTTTCAAGGCTTCCACGGAACTCGAAAGCTCTCAGTGGAATGTAAGATGGTGCCCGAAGCCGGAATCGAACCGGCACGCCCTTACGAGCGGGGGATTTTAAGTCCCATGCGTCTACCAGTTTCGCCATTCGGGCGGTAGCGCGGTGCAGCAGGGTTCGGAATATATAGACCCGAGCGCGTCGATGCAAGGTCGAGTGGCGGCTTTATGAAACAAAGCCCGGATAAAAAAACCTGACAGATCAGTGATCTACACCCTGCCCCAGGCACGTCTACAGCGGTTACTCAATCTACGTTTGCGTTGTTCTTGATATAAATCAAGCAGGCCCTGGCGATTCACTCACACATTATGAGCAGCAGTCGCGCCATCGCACTCGATGGCTGCAGAAACGTTGGTTTTTGTGGAGGCTTCCATGGCTACGCACCTGCAAGACACTCAACCCATCGCGCCGACGACTGCCCCACAACCGCTTGCGGGGGGGTTGCAAAAGGTCGAAACCAAGCGCTTATCCCTGAGTCTGTTGATCGCTCTGGTGGTCGGGTCAATGATCGGCAGCGGCATATTCAGCTTGCCGCAGAACATGGCCGCCAGTGCCGGGGCCGGGGCGATTCTGATCGGCTGGCTGATTACCGGCATCGGCATGCTGTCACTGGCGCTGGTCTACCAGACGTTATCCAACCGCCAACCGGCGCTGGACAATGGCGTGTTCGCCTACGCCCGCGCACTGGGCGGTGAATACCTGAGCTTCAATTCCGCGTGGGGCTACTGGATCAGTGCCTGGATCGGTAACGTCAGTTATCTGGTGATTCTGTTCGCTGCGCTGAGCTACTTCTTCCCGTTGTTCGGCGAAGGCAATAACAAAGCGGCGATCCTTGGCGCCTCTGTGGTGCTGTGGGCCTTGCACTGGATGATCCTACGCGGCATGCGCACCGCCGCGCGGGCCAATGCGCTGACAACGGTGGCCAAGATTGTGCCGTTGCTGCTGTTTATCGGCCTGGTGATCGCCGCCTTTCAGCGCGAGACATTCAGTGTCGATTTCTGGGGCGCGCCAGCGCTGGGCAGCACCCTCGATCAAGTCAAGAGCACCATGCTGGTGACGGTGTGGGTGTTTATTGGCATTGAGGGGGCCAACGTGTTCTCTGCCCGTGCGGCGGAGCGTGCGAATGTCGGTCGCGCCACGGTCTTGGGGTTTCTGATCACTCTGGTTCTGTTGATTGCCGTGTCGCTGCTGTCGCTGGGCGTTCTGAAGCAGCCTGAGTTGGCGGCCCTGAAAAACCCCTCGATGGCCGGTGTGCTTGAGGCTGCGGCTGGGCCCTGGGGCGCGGTGCTGATCAGTGTCGGCTTGATTATTTCGGTGGGTGGCGCCCTGCTCGCCTGGACGCTGCTGGCAGCGGAATCGATCTTCACCCCAGCCAAGGAAAAGGTCATGCCGGGTGCGCTGGCGGTGGAAAACAACCAAGGCGTGCCAGCCCATGCGTTGTGGATCACCAACGGTTGCATTCAGCTGTTCCTGCTGCTGACGCTCTACTCAAGCGCGAGTTACCTGGCGCTGATTTCCCTGGCCACCTCGATGATCCTGCTGCCGTATCTGTTCAGTGGCCTGTATGCCCTGAAGATGGCCTGGCAAGGCCAGACCTACGCTGGGCACCGCGCCCTGCAACTGCGCGATATGGCCATCGCGGCGGTTGCCACGCTGTATTGCCTGTGGCTGCTGTACGCGGCCGGGCCCAAGTACATGTTGCTCAGCGCGTTGCTGTACGCCCCGGGTTCGTTGATCTACCTGGGCACTATGAAAGCGCGCCAAGGCCAACCCCTCAACGGCCCCGAAACCGGGCTGCTGATCATCATCTGGGCGGCCGCTGCGTATGCGGGCTGGATGCTGTGGTCCGGAGCGCTGAGCTTATAGCCGCTTGTGTTCTGTCTTGGTAAGCGGCGGGCAGATTGCCCGCCGCTTACCGTTCATTCGAAGAGGAGTACCGCAATGAGCAATTCCGCAAAGAAAATGCCGGTGACTACCGAAAAGAAAGGCACCCAGCATCCGTTGTCCGCCGACCTTTGGCGCCCCCTGGAGAAACTGCGCCAGCAGGTAGACCACTTGTTCGACGACTTCAACCGTAGCCCCGTGCCGTCCCCCTTCGGGCGCGGGCTGTTCGATGTCGAGCCGTTCTGGCGCCGCGAGCTGATCGGTCATGGCATGCCTGCCGTGGATATCACCGAGAAAGACAAAAGCTACGAAATCACCGCCGAACTGCCCGGCATGGATCAGAAGGACATCGAGATCAAACTGTCCAACGGCAGCCTGATCATCCGGGGTGAAAAGCAGGCGGACAAGGAAGAAAAAACCAAAGGCTACCACCTCAGCGAACGTCACTACGGCGCCTTCGAACGGGCGTTCAACCTGCCCAAAGGGATCGACTCCGACAAGATCGACGCACGCTTCAGCAAAGGCGTGCTGAGCATTTCGTTGCCGAAAAAAGCCGAAGCCATGAAGGCCGATAAAAAAGTGGTGCCGATCAAAAGCAACTGAGGTTTAGCCACGGTGCCCCTTGCCGACCTCTCGGCAAGGGGCTTTTTTTGCGCGGTTACAGGCTCAGTCAGCGACGCCGTGACGGCGGTTGGACCAACAGCAGGTTGCACGGCGTACGGTTAAGCACGCGTTCGGCGGTGGAGCCCAGCACACCGTCAGTGCCGAGCGCCGCCGCGCCCAACACCAGCGTGTCGAAAGCATTGCAACGGGCGAACCGAGTGATCTCCTGGTGCGGCACACCGTTGAGGTCATGTTGACGCTCACGCTCGATGCCGTAACGCTCGGTCAGCCCTTCCAGCGCTTCGTGCTGGGCGTCCCGCACGGCTTTTTTGAAGTGCGTGTCCAGGCTACGGGTCGGTACGCTCGTGGGACTGTCGCCCAGAACGGTCCAACCGCTGACATTGCATAGGTGCAACGCAGCACCACATGGCGCCGCCACGGCCTGGGCCAATTCGAGGATGCGTTCGTTCAGGCCCCAGGTCATGTCTTCGAGATGGGACAGGTCGACACTCGCCAGCACCTTCAGAGGCTTGGGTGGCGCGGCCTGGGTGACCAGATACAACGGCGCCGAACCACTGCGCAGCAGCCAGCTATCCAACGGGCGATGAAACGCACGGTCCAGTGCGGGCACATACAGGCAGTCGGTAAGTACCAGATCGGCTTGGAAGCAGTTCACATATTCAACGACCCGCGCCGCATTTGCGGCGCTGCCCACGTGATGCTTGAACGCGTCAACACCCTCCAACCTCAGGATCTGCAACGTGGCATGGGTGGCATGGGCCAGCGAATGGGCGCGTAAAAAGGCTGGCGTATGGGCCGTGTCGGTCGATGCAAGCAACAGAATCCGATTGAGCGTTAGCATCCCATACTCCGGCAAACGATGACCTGAGCAGTGCGTGTGGTGGGCGCGTCCTGCCGTTGAACGGGTGTATCCGGCAAGGCGCCAACCTCAGTATCGAGTGCTCGCCCGCGCAGGTGCTGATTTTTATCAAGTAAACCCACCGAACTGACTGGACGGGTGCATAGGAGTTAACCCAGCCAGTCGAGCGAATTCGCCGATAGCCCCTATTCAATCTATTCGATCAGGCTTCTTTTCCGCTCGTCGGTTTCTCTCAGGAATGACAGTAATAGGCTGGCAAGGCATGACGTAGTACCTAGACTTGATCGGTGATCATTGGGGAGGCACGCCACTTGCCGGATACTCAGCCCATCAGCGTTCAGCACCTCAAGTCGGCCTGCGCCCAATGCAGCGTCGTTGAGCTGTGCCTGCCGATAAGCCTCTCCAGCCAGGAAGTCGATCGCCTGGACGACCTCATCGTGCAACGCTTCAGAGTCAAAAAAGGCGCGGCCTTGTACCGCGCCGGCGACCCCTTGCGCTCGCTTTACGCGATCCGCATCGGCTCATTCAAGACCAGTATTGTCTCAGTGGACGGCCGTGAGCAGGTCACCGGTTTCCAGATCCCTGGAGAGATGCTGGGCCTGGACGCCATCAGCGCCGACGAACACGCATGCAGTGCCGTCGCCCTCGAAGACAGCGAAGTCTGCCCCATGCACTTCGCTCAGTTGGAAAAGCTCGCACAAACCCTGCCCTCCCTGCAGCACAACCTCAATCGGTTGTTAAGCCGGGAAATCGTGCGCGACCACAGCATGCTCATGCTGTTGGGCAACATGAATGCCGACGAACGTCTGGCCGCATTTTTACTGAACTTGTCGCAACGCCTGAGTGTGCGCGGTTATTCCGGCACACGCTTCGTGTTGAAGATGCGCCGCGAGGAGATCGGCTCCTACCTGGGTCTGCGCCTGGAGACGGTGTGCCGCAGCATCGCCCACCTGCGGGACTTGCGGCTCGTCACCATCAACAGCCGCAATGTCGAGATCCACGATCTGTGCGGGCTCACGCAGCTCGTTGCCGGTTGTCATCGTCCACCGACGCTCTGAACCCACCTGCGCTGCACTACAACGTTTTGCCCGGTTTGATCGCCAACACGCTGCACGGCGCCCGCTGCAAGAGCAATTCGGCGGTGGTGCCCAGCAGTTTGTCCAGGCCGCCATGCTGCACGGTGCCCATCACAATCACATCGGTGCGATGGGCCTCGGCGAATTCACAGATGCGCGGTACGGGGGTGCCTTCCAGGAAGTGGCGATGTTGCGGCGGCACACCGTGGCGTTCGGCCAAGGCCGCGAACGCCTCCTCCTGGGCCGAACCCAGTGCTTCGTAGATCCCGGTGGCCAGGGGCAGGACACCGACGCCCATGTCCATGGCATAGGCGGCTGTCCAGTCATACACATGCACCAGTTCAAGGGTGGCCGCACATTCGGTCGCCAGTTTTCGCGCAGCGGCGATAATCTGGTCGTTGAACACGGTGTCCTGTTCTTCAGTGCGCAGCACATCGACAATTGCCAAGACTTGGCGAGGCCGTGGTCGCGCATCCCCGGTGACCAAATGCACCGGCACCGGGCAATCGCGCAGCAATTGCCAATCCAGCGGGGTGAAGAACACCCGCTTCAGCCCGGAATCGTCCTCGGCATCTTTGATAATCAACGCCAGCGACAGCTCGTTGACGAAATGCAGGATCTCTTCATAGGGATGCTGCACCCACACCACTTCGCTGGTCACTGTCAGGCCCTGTTCACTCAGCGCCTGCGCCTGGGCTGCCAGCCATTGGCGATGGGTGTGCAGATAGCCTTCGCGCGCCTGGCGAACCTGCTCGGGAGCGAACAGCCCGGCAAAGGCCAAGGCCTGCAGGTAATCGAACGCGACGATATGCAGCGGTAATTGCATCGCCTTCGCCAGCGCCGCGGCACGCTCGAACGCAGGTGTGCGCGTCATGGTTTGGGGGGCGATCAACAGTAAACGGGCAGACGCAGACATAAAGCACCTCGGCACGCGGCCAGTGGGTGAGTGATAGTCCAAGGGTGCGCGTTCCCAGTGGGGATACATTGACCTTTATCAGTAACGCTGCGGTTTTCTGGCGTGCGAGCCCATGCGGCAAAATGGCACGGCGAAGCGCTTTTACTTCGTCGCCCGACTGCGGCTAAATAGCCGCCCCCTTTGTGCGACTGCTGTGATGGCCACGTTCCGACGCCTCAGCCCCTGGATCGCCTGCCTGGCCTTGCTGCTGAACCTGCTGGCCATGCCGCTGAGTCGCGCCATGCAGCCGCCGGACATGCGCCTGATGCTGTGGGGCGGATTCTGCTCCGGCGGCACCGCGAACACCTTGCCGTCCGGCATCGACAAACTGCTCGCTCCGCTCAAGTCTGGCCCCGCGACCAGCCCCATGCACCACGCCGACTGCTGCTGCGGGCACGCGGGCCTGGCCGCGTTGCCGTCGGACTACTACCGCCACTACCTGCCACGCTTCGCGCCGGATATCGCCTTCGACGCGCCGCTGTTAACCTCGCTGCACCCCAGGGTGCGCTGGCCGAGCCTGAGCCCGCGCGCCTCCCCTGTCGCCTGATCGCCGTCGTACTCCCTGTACTCAGTCGCGCCTGCGCGCGCGGCTCCACGTCTTTGAGAATTTTCCGGTTATCAGGAAGCTTGCCCTATGCCTGCTCCATTCATGCTGCTGCGCGCCAAACGCAGGGCTCTACCGCGCCCGTCCTGGCCATTGCTCTGCGTCGGCCTGTTCGCCTTTAACCCGCTGGCCGATGCCAGCGAAACCTCAGCCCTGACCCTGGGCACCGTTACCGTGCAAGGCGACAGCGTTGCCAGCGGCCCCCTGAGCACCAGCAGCGTGCTCAGTTCGGTGGATATCCTGGGTGGCGACATACTTGAAAAAATGCCGGTCAACTACAGCTGGGAACTGTTCAACCGCGCCCCGGGGGTGCTGCTGACGCCGTTCAACCAAGGCACCACCTCGGGGAAAATCTCTTTTCGCGGCTTCAACGGCGAAGGCGAAGTCAATGCGGTCAAGCTGCTGATCGACGGCATCCCCAGCAACAGCAACGACGGCAACATGCCGTTTATGGACATGATTTTCCCCCTGGAACTGGACAGTATCGAAGTGGTGCGCGGCACCAGCGATGCGCGCTATGGCCTGAACAACATTGCCGGCAACGTCAATATGTTCACCAGAACCGGCGGTGACTACACCAAGGCGCGTCTGCGCTACGGCAGCTACAACACCCAGGAAACCCAACTGGCTAAAGGCATCGAGGGCAGCAACTGGACCCAGAACTATTTCTTCGCCTACCAGAAAGCCGACGGCTTTCGCGATCACGCCCAGGTGGACAAGTTTTCGCTGTCCGGCAAGTGGTTCTACACCCCGGACGACGACCGCTACCGCCTCGGCCTGATCGCCCGTCACTATGAAACCGAGGCCCAGGAGCCCGGCTACCTGAGCGAACAGGACGCGCACCATCACCCGTCCATGACCAACCCCTTCAACGCCAGCGACAAAGGTACGCGGCGCATGAATCAACTGAGCGTGCATCTGGATACGGAGCTGAGCGAGACCTTGGCCTGGTCGACGAAAACCTACCTCAACACCTTCGACGACCGCCGCTGGACCCAATACTGGCGCACCAGCCCCCAACAGGAACGCGACGCCTACGAAACCCAGTACGGCGCCCTCACCTCGCTGACCTGGCGGCCCGACGTCAGCTGGCTGTATGACTTCGCCCTTGAAGGCGGCAGCGACTTCCAACAGCAACGCAACACCAGCGAGCGTTATCGCACCCGGGACCGCGCGCGCCTGGCCCAGACCCGCGATCAACAGTTCGATTTCGACACCTATGGCGCTTACCTTCAGGCGGAGATCAAGCCGTTCGAATCACTGAAAATCATCCCGGCGTATCGCGTCGACAAGATCCGCGGCAGCTTCAGCAACGAAATGACCGGATTGGACTACGCCATCAATGACTATGGGTTGATCAAGCAGCCCAAGCTCAGCGTGGTCTACTCGCCCTGGTCCGTCGCCAGCCTGTACGCCAACTGGGGGCGCACCTTCCAGGTGGGCACCGGGGCGGCGGCGTATAAGATCCCGCCACGGGACAGCGACCTGGCGCCGTCCATCAACGACGGTTGGGAAACCGGCATCAAGTTCACCCCCACCGCCTGGATGGACGGGCGTATTGCCTATTGGCAACAGGAAGCCAGCGGTGAAGTCAGCCGGCGTTTGAACGACCCCAGCGGTGAGTCGGACAATGTCGGCGAAACCCGACGCTGGGGCTATGACGCGCAGCTGAATCTGCATCCGAACGAGCGTACCGAAATGTGGCTGGCCTACGCCTGGCAGTACTCCAAAATTCTCAAACCCAGTGCCACCTCGCCCAATAGCAAGGGCCGGGAAATCGACCACGTCCCCCATCACCTGTACAACGCCGGCGTCAGCTACCAGGCCACCCCAGCCTTGCAGTTGAGCGCATGGATGAACGGTCAGACCCACTACTATCTGGAACGGGAAAACACCCAGGGCACCTACGGCGGCTATGTATTGATGAACCTGGGTGCCACCTACCGCGTGAGCGAGTCGGTGAGTGTCGACCTGCAGCTCAAAAACCTTACCAATCGCTACTACGAGTACGCCTGGTACGACCCGGACGGTGCCCGCGCCGCTTTGCACTCCCCCGGTGACGGACGTGCGGTGTACAGCGGCGTGACGCTGGATTTTTGAGCAGTGGCGGCGGCGCCATTGTGTGGATGTGTCACACCCCACAAATGCCGCCGATATACGCGGGAGCCATGGTGACTTAGCGCCAGCGCACCTGCATGATGGCGCGCGTGGCAGCCCCACGCCCCCATCGCTTGCCTTTCCATCGCGCACTACAGGGATATTCCGCACATGGCCGTTTCGAATAAATGGTTGATGTCTTCGCTCGCGTACTACCTCGATTTTTTCACCGTTCCCGCTTTCGTGATCTTTGCGCTATGCCTGGCGCCGTTCGAGCCAGGGCTCGCCCTCGTGGGCCTGCTGGCCTGGACGCTGGTGGAGTATTCGGCGCACCGTTTCCTGTTTCACTCGCTGTACCGTCGCGAACACTGGACCCACCATGTGGATGTGCTGGCCTATATCGGCGTGTCGAGCTGGAAAACCAGCTCGACCTTTGCCGCACTCTTGCTGTTGGCCTGGTACACCGGCCTGGTCTCGGTGTTTATCGGCGCGGTGACCGGCTACTTCTTCTATATCTCGGTGCATTACGTGATGCACCGCCCGCAGCATTGGGCTTATGGATGGATGCGCGGGCTGGTGGCCAATCACGACCTGCACCACCGCCAGGGCATCGAGAAGAATTTCGGGGTCTCTTCGCCGTTATGGGATCACGTATTCCGTACCTACATCCGCGTCGATCCCGCCCAGCACTAGAGCGCGCCCAACTGCTTCATCAAGGTCAGGTTATCTTCGATATGCCAGTTAGCGGCGATTTTGCCGTTGTCGATCTGATAGATATCGGTGGCAATAAAATTCACCGCCTGGCCACTGCCCTGGCGCTGACCAAAAGTGCCGGTGAAGTGCCCGCGAAAATGCAGATGTACCACCGCGCGGTCGCCGGCGATGATCAGTTGTTCGATTGCGCAACTCAGGTCCGGCACCGCCGCACGGAAGGCCCGCGACGCCAGCAGCGGACCTTCCGGGCCCTGTTTGCGCCCCTCGGGGGGTGTTTTGTCGACAAAGTTATCCGCCAACGCTTCGCGCGCCAGGCGCTCCTCGCCGGTGTGCCAGAAGGTGTCGTAACGGCGCGCCACGGTTTCCATCATCGCCTGTTGCTTCGGCGTAAGGCTCTTATCCATTACCAACACAGAGGGTTTGACCAACTCGGTCGTGGCAGCCGCAGCCGCTCCCGAGAGTAGCAACGCGGTAGCGGCGATGGCGCAGCGCGAACGGGCAAAAGGTTTCATCGGTTATGTCCTTGAATGAAGGGGGTTGGCGCCTAGATCGTCTCGGTTTCCCGAAGGCTCTGCGGGCTATTGAGGGTGTATTGAGCAATCGCGTCCTTGCGCATAAAAGCAACGCCGGGATGGCTGTTGGCGTAGCGCAGGAATTGATCCCACACCTTGACCATTTGCGGCGTACCGCTGATGCGGTCGTGGGCGCTGATGGACATCATGCGGCGCCGGGTGCCGGCCTCTTCGTAGAGTTGATCGAAGTCCAGCTTGACCTGCTCCAGGAACTGGGACGGCGAATAGTTGCGGCCTTCGATCAGCACAATGTCGTTATTGCGCAGGGTGTAGGGCACCACCACGAAATCCTTGCCATTGACCTGCTCGATAAAGGGCTCATCGCGGCTCACGTCATCGATGTGGTAGACGTAGCCCAGCTCTTGCAGCAGCGACAAGGTGTTGGGGCCGCGCCGCAGCCAGTTGCAGTTGTAGCCCGTGACGGCCTGGCCGGTGACCGCCTGTAGCATGCTTGCGGCCTGGCGCAAAAAGGTGCGCTCCTCATCGCGGCTCATGGCGAACTGGGAACTCCAGCGCGGGCCGTGGCCCGCCGCTTCGTGGCCACGGGCGACGATCTCGCGGGCCAACTCGGGGTGACGCTGCACCGCGTCGCCGATCATGTGGCTGGTGACCTTCACGCCGTGCCGGTCCCACAGGTCGAGCATGCGCGGGATGCCCTCGCGGTAGCCGTAGGCGAACCAGGTGTTGGTGGCCACATCCGCCGGCACGCTGTCGGGGAAATCCACCTTGGGGAACGGGCTATCAGTGCCCTTGAGCGGCTGCCCACCCGCTTCGAACTGCATGGAAATCGACACCACCAGCCGCGTGTCGCCGGGCCAGAACCGTCCGTTGCGCTGACTGGACGCCGTCGTGGCGCGAGTTGCCTGGCCCGTTGGCGCGGTGGCGGCGCCGGCCGGGTTGAGTATCGAACCCGCCGCCAGCACCGCTGCGCCTGCGCCGGCCTGGGCGAGAAAGGTACGCCGTTGCGTGTTGATCAATGACATCGCGTGACTCCGTTGGATAAGCACGGATGCAACCCTAAGACTTTTGGATTATTTTGATAATTGAGCCATTTTCAAAAACCCCTTTCGGAAACTCCGAACAATGCCGCTGAAAAATCTTGAGCTGTTTTTGTTGATCATCGAGAAAGGTGGGCTGTCCGCCGCCGGGCGCGAGTTGGGGCTGTCACCGGCCTCGGTATCCGAACGGCTGGCGCAACTGGAGAGCTTCTACGGCGCCAGCCTGCTCAACCGCACCACCCGCGCTATTCACCTGACCGACGAAGGGCGCGTGCTGGCTGAAGGCGCACGGCGCCTGCTGGATCAGGCCGAGGCGTTGCACAGCAGCATTCGCTTGGGTACCCAGACGGTTTCCGGGTTGATTCGCTTGAGTGCGCCGCAGGATCTGGGGCGTCAGTACCTCGAACCGATCCTGGAGCAATTCATGGAAGAGCATCCGCAGGTCAGCATCGACCTGCACCTCAGCGACGGTTATGTCGACCCGGTCGGCCAGGGTATCGATTTCGCCGTGCGCTACGGCGCCCTGGTCGACAGCAGCTTGCACGCCAAACCCTTGGGCGAGAACCGCCGCGTGGTGTGCGCCGCCCCCGCTTACCTGAAACGCCACGGCACGCCGTTGCAGCCTGCGGACCTGGCCGAACATGAGTGCCTGGTGATGCGCTTCGGCATCAATCTGGCGCGGGAGTGGACCTTCAGCCAGCACGGGCATACCCAGCGCATTCTGGTGCGCGGCCGTCGCGTGGCGAACGACGGTGCGCTGGTGCGCCAGTGGTGCCTGGACGGCCATGGCCTGTGCTTGAAATCGGTGTGGGACGTGCGTGACGACCTGCGCGCCGGACGGCTGGTGGAGCTGTTCAAGGACTACGACCTCGGGCGCACCGCCCTGAACATCGTCTACCCGGCCAGTCGCGCCCAGCCGCGCCGGGTCAGCCTGTTGATGGAACGCATCGCGGCGCGCCTATCTGCCGACAGTGCGAGTTGAGAAATCGCTTCCTTGCACGCCACGCAAAACACTCTTGTCATCAAGGGCATTGATAGCTCCCTAACGAAAGCCCCATGCTAGAGGGCTTAATCGGCGCTTATATCATTCCGAATGATAGTTACCTTTGCTTCATTCGATTCGTGACATACCGCGTCCCCGCGCATGATCCGCCCATCTCAAATACATTGGCGGATGCACCCTATGGAACAGTCACTCAAACCTTTGCGCGTGCCCCTTGCGATTTTGGCCATGGTGGTGATGAGCGCGTGCGGCAAAACCCCGGAACAAGCGGCCGCCATGCCGGCGCCGAAAGTCAGCGTCGCCAAGGTGCTGGAGCAACCGGTCAACGAGTGGGATGAATTCACCGGCCGTCTCGAAGCGCCGGAAACCGTACAGATTCGTCCACGGGTGTCTGGCCAGATTGACCAAGTCGCTTTCACCGAAGGCGCTTTGGTCAAGAAAGGCGACCTGCTGTTCCAGATCGACCCACGCCCATTCCAAGCCGAAGTGCGCCGCCTTGAAGCGCAACTGCAACAAACCAAGGCCGCCGCCACCCGCAGCGAAAACGAAGCCCAGCGTGGCGAGCGCCTGCGCCAGAGCAATGCGATCTCCGCCGAACTCGCCGACTCGCGCACCACCGCCGCCCAGGAAGCCCGCGCCGCCGTCGCCGGGATCCAGGCGCAGTTGGACCTGGCCAAGCTGAACCTGAGTTTTACCCGCGTGACCTCGCCGATCAGCGGCCGCGTCAGCCGTGCCGAAATCACCGCCGGCAACCTGGTCACCGCCGACGTCACCGCGCTGACCAGCGTGGTCTCCACCGATAAGGTCTATGCCTACTTCGACGCCGACGAACGCGTGTACCTCAAATACACCGAACTGGCGCGCCAGGGCCGTCGCGGCGCAACCACCCCGGTGTACCTGGGCCTGTCCAATGAAGCCGGCAACCCGCACCTGGGCCAGATGAACTTCATCGACAACCAGGTCAACCCGGCCACCGGCACCATTCGTGGGCGCGCGGTGTTCGATAACAGCAAAGGCGAATACACCCCTGGCCTGTATGCGCGCTTGAAGCTGGTAGGCAGCGGCACCTACTCCGCCGTGCTGATCAACGACGAAGCGGTCGGCACCGACCTGGGCAAGAAGTTCGTACTGGTGATGGAAGGCGACAAGCCGGCCTACCGCGCAGTGGAACTGGGGCCAAAGATCGAAGGGTTACGCATCGTGCGCAACGGCCTGAACAAGGACGACACCATTATCGTCAAGGGCCTGCAGCGTGCGCGCCCCGGTGCACCGGTCACCCCGGAAACCATTCCGATGGCCAGCAAGGAAACCCTCGCCGCCTTGGCCCAACAACGACAAGCGCTTGAAGCCAGCAACCTTGAGCAAGTGGCGCCGGAAAAAACCGCGCCCAAGCTCGCCAGTGTTGCGACTCCACGCGGTTAAGGGATACGACTCAAGATGAATTTTTCCAAGTTCTTCATTTCGCGGCCGATCTTCGCAGCGGTGCTGTCGCTGCTGATCCTGATCGCCGGTGCGATCTCGCTGTTCCAATTGCCGATCAGCGAATACCCGGAAGTAGTGCCGCCTACCGTGGTGGTACGCGCCAACTTCCCCGGCGCCAACCCCAAGGTCATCGGCGAAACCGTAGCCGCGCCGCTGGAGCAGGCGATCACCGGCGTCGAGAACATGTTGTACATGTCTTCGCAGTCCACCGCTGACGGCAAGCTGACCCTGACCATCACCTTCGCCCTGGGCACCGACCTGGACAACGCGCAGGTGCAGGTGCAGAACCGTGTGACCCGGACCCAGCCCAAGCTGCCGGAAGAAGTGACGCGCATCGGTATCACCGTGGACAAGGCCTCCCCCGACCTGACCATGGTGGTGCACTTGACCTCCCCGGATCAGCGCTACGACATGCTGTACCTGTCCAACTACGCGATCCTCAATATCAAGGATGAGCTGGCGCGCCTGGGCGGCGTCGGCGATGTGCAGTTGTTCGGCATGGGCGACTACTCCCTGCGCGTGTGGCTGGATCCGAACAAGACCGCCTCGCGCAACCTGACCGCCACCGATGTGGTCACCGCGATTCGCGAGCAGAACCGTCAGGTGGCCGCCGGTGCCCTGGGTGCCCAGCCCGCGCCGTCCGATACCAGCTTCCAGTTGTCGGTCAATACCCAAGGCCGCCTGGTTACCGAAGAAGAGTTCGAGAACATCGTGATTCGCGCCGGTGCCAACGGTGAAATCACGCGCCTCAAAGACATTGCCCGGGTCGAACTGGGGTCCAGCCAATACGCGCTGCGCTCGCTGATCGATAACCAACCGGCGGTGGCGATCCCAATCTTCCAGCGTCCCGGCTCCAATGCCATCGACATCTCCAACGATGTGCGCAGCAAGATGGCCGAGCTGAAAAAGAGCTTCCCGGCCGGCATGGATTACCGCATCGCCTATGACCCGACGATCTTCGTTCGCGGCTCCATCGAGGCCGTGGTGCACACCCTGTTCGAAGCCCTGATCCTCGTGGTGCTGGTGGTGATTCTGTTCCTGCAGACCTGGCGCGCCTCGATCATTCCGTTGGTGGCAGTGCCGGTATCGTTGATCGGTACGTTTGCGGTGATGCACCTGTTCGGGTTCTCCCTCAACGCGCTGTCGCTGTTCGGATTGGTACTGGCCATCGGCATCGTGGTGGACGACGCCATTGTGGTGGTGGAGAACGTCGAACGTAATATCGAGCTGGGCCTGGAGCCGTTCCCGGCAACCGAAAAAGCCATGAGTGAAGTGACCGGGCCGATCATCGCCACGGCGCTGGTGTTGTGTGCGGTGTTCATTCCGGCTGCCTTTATCAGCGGCTTGACCGGGCAGTTCTATAAGCAGTTCGCCTTGACCATTGCGATCTCGACGGTGATCTCGGCGTTCAACTCGCTGACCCTGTCCCCTGCCCTGGCGGCTGTGTTGCTGCGCGGCCACGATGCGCCGAAGGACCGCTTTTCCAAGTTCCTCGACAAGCTGTTTGGTGGCTGGTTGTTCCGTCCGTTCAACCGCTTTTTCGAAAAGGCCAGCCATGGTTACGTCGGCACTGTGCGCCGAGTGATCCGCAGCAGCGGCATTGCCCTGTTCGTGTACGCCGGCTTGATGGTGCTGACCTTCTTCGGCTTCGCCCACACCCCGACCGGTTTCGTCCCGGCCCAGGATAAGCAATACCTGGTGGCCTTCGCGCAATTGCCTGACGCCGCGAGCCTGGACCGTACCGAAAACGTGATGAAGCGCATGTCGGAGATCGCCCTGAAACAGCCTGGCGTGGAAGCCGCGATTGCCTTCCCGGGCCTGTCCATCAATGGCTTCACCAACAGCCCGAACAGCGGCATCGTGTTCGTGACCTTGAAACCTTTCGATGAGCGCAAAGACCCGAGCATGTCCGCCGGCGCGATTGCCGGGGCCTTGAATGGCCAGTACAGCAGCATTGAAGAAGCCTATATGGCGATCTTCCCGCCGCCGCCGGTCCAGGGCCTGGGCACCATCGGTGGGTTCCGCCTGCAGATCGAAGACCGTGGCAACCTGGGTTATGACGAGCTGTACAAAGAAGTGCAGAACGTGATCGCCAAGAGCCGCAGCGTGCCGGAGTTGTTTGGCCTGTTCACCAGCTACACGGTCAATGTGCCCCAGGTCGATGCCGCCATCGACCGCGAAAAGGCCAAGACCCACGGCGTGGCGATCAGCGACATCTTCGACACCTTGCAGGTCTACCTGGGTTCGCTGTACGCCAACGACTTCAACCGCTTCGGGCGCACCTACCAGGTCAACGTGCAGGCCGAGCAGCAGTTCCGCCAGGACGCCGACCAGATCGGCCAGCTGAAAGTGCGTAACAACAAAGGCGAGATGATCCCGCTGGCGACCTTTATCAAAGTCAGCGACACCTCGGGCCCGGACCGCGTGATGCACTACAACGGCTTTATCACCGCAGAAATCAACGGCAACGCCGCACCGGGCTACAGCTCCGGCCAGGCCCAGGCCGCAATTGAAAAACTGCTGAAGGAGGAACTGCCCAACGGCATGACCTACGAGTGGACCGACCTGACCTACCAGCAGATCCTCTCGGGCAATACCGCGCTGTTCGTGTTCCCGCTCTGCGTACTGCTGGCGTTTCTGGTACTGGCCGCCCAATACGAAAGCTGGAGCCTGCCACTGGCGGTGATCCTGATCGTACCGATGACGCTGCTGTCGGCCATCACCGGGGTGATCATCTCGGGTAGCGACAACAACATCTTCACCCAGATCGGGCTGATCGTACTGGTGGGCCTGGCGTGCAAGAACGCGATCCTGATCGTCGAATTCGCCAAGGACAAACAGCAGGAAGGCCTCGACCCGCTGGCGGCGGTGCTGGAAGCTTGCCGTCTGCGTCTGCGGCCGATCCTGATGACCTCGTTCGCCTTCATCATGGGTGTGGTGCCTCTGGTGTTGTCCAGCGGTGCCGGTGCCGAGATGCGCCATGCCATGGGTGTGGCGGTGTTCTCGGGGATGATCGGTGTGACCTTCTTTGGACTGTTGCTGACCCCGGTGTTCTACGTCCTGATCCGTCGCTATGTGGAGCGCAGCGAAGCGCGCAAAGCAGCCAAGGCTTTGAAGCTGGAGACACAGCAATGAGTGTAAAAGTATTCCTGCCGAGCTTGCTGGTACTGGCGCTCGCCGCCTGTGCCGTGGGCCCGGACTACAAGACCCAGACCCCGGAGGCGGCGAACATCGCCGCCGCCGCGGACGCCAAACAATACGACCACGCCAAGTTCGAAGGCATCTGGTGGCAGCAGTTCGACGACCCGACCCTCAACCAGTTGGTGACTCAATCGTTGCAAGGCAACCGTGACCTGCGCGTGGCCTTCGCCCGTCTGCGGGCAGCCCGGGCGATCCGCGACGACGCCAGCAATGACGCAATGCCGACCATCACCAGCCGCGCCAGCAGCGACCTGGGCAAGGGGCAGATCCCCGGCCAGACCACCAAACGGGTCAACAGCGAGCGCTACGACTTGGGCCTGGACATGGCCTGGGAGCTGGACCTGTTCGGCCGCATCCAGCGCAACCTGGAAGCCAGCGACGCCGATCAGCAGGCGGCCGAAGCGGACCTGTACCAGCTGCAAGTCACCTTGATTGCCGAACTGGTGGACGCCTACGGCCAACTGCGCGGCGCGCAACTGCGTGAGCGCATCGCCTTGGACAACCTGAAGAATCAGCAGGAGTCGCGCACCATCACTGTCAGCCTGCGGGATGCCGGGGTGGGGGATCAGCTTGATGTAGAACGGGCCGACGCGCGCCTGGCTTCGGTGGAAGCCAGCGTGCCGCAACTGCAGGCCGAACAAGTGCGCGAGCGTAACCGCATCGCCACCCTCCTCGGCCAGCGTCCGGACAAGCTGACCGTGGACCTGAGCCCGAAAGACCTGCCGGCGATTGCCAAAGCCTTGCCGATCGGCGACCCAGGCCAACTGCTGCAACGGCGCCCGGACATCCTAAGCGCCGAACGCAAACTGGCCGCCGCCACCGCGCGCATCGGTGTGGCCAAGGCTGACCTGTTCCCAAGAGTGAGCCTCAGTGGCTTCCTCGGCTTTACCGCCGGGCGCGGCTCGCAAATCGGATCGTCCGCCGCCAACGCCTGGGCCCTGGGCCCGAGCATCACCTGGGCCGCGTTCGACCTGGGCAGCGTGCGCGCCCGCCTGCGCGGTGCCGACGCCGAAGCCGACGGCGCCCTGGCCACCTACGAACAGCAAGTGTTACTGGCCCTGGAAGAATCCGAAAACGCCTTCAGCGACTACGGCAAACGCCAGCAGCGCCTGGTCTCGCTGATCCGCCAAAGCGAATCCAGCCGCGCCGCCGCCGACCTCGCCGCCATCCGCTACCGCGAAGGCACCGTGGACTTCCTCGTCCTGCTCGATGCCCAGCGTGAGCGTTTGGCCGCCGAAGACGCCCAGGCCCAGGCCGAAGTGGATCTGTATCGCGGGATAGTGGCGATCTACAAAGCGCTGGGGGGTGGCTGGCAGCCGGATACGGTGGTCGCTACCGCCAAGTGATGTAAAGAGCTCCTTTGGTTGGTCGCATCCAGCCAATTTTTAGCCCCATGGTCCATTCGGATATGGGGCTTTTTTTGCGCTGATAGTAATGAATAACACTTTCCTATTGGTAATCACATCCGTCAGACACTTCCCAAATTTTCCAACTGCCTAAATATCGTTTATGCGAAGTCGATAACGGGACGTAACCTTTATCCAATAAGGAGACGGATATGGACATGAGAGTGACGATACCTAATGTACGTTCCATGCAGACGAATGCGATCGTAATCAAGAACCCGGACAAGGTGACGAACGCGTTCACTATCACTGATGAATCGAAAGCCGTTGATGAACTGAGAATGTGGCGTCAAGACGAGTTAGCGGACTTAAAGGATTTCTTGAAGAAATATGATATGACGTCTATCAGTACCGATGAGCTTAAGCAGGTGGGTAGTCGATTATTCGACAGTAAAATAATAGATGATCAGGCTTTTCGGATGTTTATATCGGGAGATGGTGCGTCTGATGCTAACGGCCGGCAAACGAACACGCACGTCAAGTTCAACGCAATTGCGCTGTTCGACGAAAAACTGGAGGACTATCTTGCTTTTGTGGATAGCAGGCCTGATGTTGCACGTTCACAAGGTATTCCCGAGTACATACGAGGCATGGTAGACGCCAATCGAGCAATTAATGCGCTCGCGTATTTCGCAAACTCATCAAAAAGTGATTTATCGGTGGAGGAACGAGTCTGACCATCAGCAAGGTAGCAGTGTGCCAGAGTTCCCTGGCACACTGCGCCCAAAGCTAATCAGCGTCCATATCTGACAGTCCCCGAGTAGGCCTTGGATTGCTCGTCAGGATTATATACCCTCACTCGATAGGTACCTAAAGGGCCCAGCCAAGACGCACGAGGCGACAGTGGGTTGGCCGCTACCGTTCTCCAGGAAGAACCCACTTCTTGCTCAATAGAAATTTGTGGAACTCTTCCCACACCGCCAACTGAAATCATTGCTTCAATATTCGCACTGGAGCACCCGTTACTGCCCGTGATTGTGAACGGACCTTTAACGGTAATTTCCTCCTTTGGTTCCACAATCCCGCCGAAACTTTCGGAAATATTCAGGCACAGTGCAGACGCCTGAACCGACACCAACATCAACGCCGCAAAAGGTAACGCAATGAAATTTTTATAAGTTCACCGTCAGAGTATTGGTTGGAGACTTAACGTATGAAGGCAATCACGCCACGCTTTCAATCCTCCGCAGCAAACCTTCGCAGTTAAGTGAGCGACCCTTTACAGATCCAGCGTCTGGCTTGCTTAACCCGACGCCCAAGTAGGATCACGGTTAAAACAATGCACGATTTTTTTATGCGCGTATGCCAGCCGCGTCCTAAAAATATTAAGGAAGGTTCTGTAATACTCAGGAGAATGATGTTGTGAGTTAATTCCTAGTCCCTGGCCATTACTACATTCCATGCACTATTTCATACAAAATCGTGACTCACTTTCCTCAAAATTTTGATGCTGACTACTTACTAAACTGCTGCTGGAAAGAGATCGCATCGGTAAACTCCTGCCGCAGGAAGACCTCGTCAACGCTCATCATTCGATCCGGACAGCCAAAGCCGCCTGTTTTTTTAAAATTACGAAACATCAGCATTAAAATAAAAAAGAGCATGGAACGCCTTGAAAAACAACAACCCATATTACACGCTGTCAATATTTATGAATCTGGATGTCCAGAGAGGCTTATTTGTACTCTATCTTTTGCAACTCGGTATAACCCAAGGACAAATAGGCATTCTTCAGTCTTTTTTATTCTTTTCTTGTGTAGCCTTGGAAATACCATCCGGTCTACTTGCAGATCGCTACGGACGTAAACACTCTCTAATACTTGGTTTTTTGGGATTATTCATAAGCGGAATTGGATTTTTATTGTTCTCCGATTTTATTCCTTTCGCGTTTATCTTTTGCCTCTTCGGCGCCAGTATTGCTATGGGCTCCGGTGCGGACAGAGCGTTGTTATATGACAATCTACTGGCCGAAAATAGAACAGAGGAATACCCAAGGATAATATCCCGCGCCCGTGCTATCGGTGCAGTTTCATTAGGCTTATCCATGCTTCTTGGCGGCGCCTTGCAAGAGGCTATGTCGTGGAACTGCGTTTATATATTTTTGCGATATCCAAACTTATTGGAGCCATCATGGTTTCATTCATGACCGAAAAAAATCCTCTTTCCACCTCCCTCAATCCCAGTGCAAAAAGTAGGGTGCCCAATAGGGAAGCAGAAGGCGTTTTCAATTCACTGGTACGCTTTTTCCGCTCAAAAAACGGCGCTTTCCTTATACCCTTGTTCATTGGGTTCGCTTTATTTGAGCTTTCAACCGTACCTTTATTTATCTACGGCCAACCTTTTTTCTCGCTGCAAGGCTTAGATGTCACTTTGATTGCTGGAATATATGCTGCAGTAGAAGCCATATCGGCTGTAGTGTTTATGGTTGCGGGTTATGTTTGCTCAAGATTTTCTCTCGGCATTGTTGCATTCAGCACAACATTTATTATCACCCTACTTCTTTTAATCTTATCAATGGACATCGGCGTGAATGCCTCAGCAGCAAGTTTCCTCCTGATAATGTCGCTCCCCGCCATCTATGAAACGTCATATGAAACATATATTCACGATAATGTCGATTCCCGCATCCGAGCCTCATGCCTGTCCGCTGCAAATTTAGTCAATTCGGTTATTATCGGCGCCTCCTACACTGTCTTCGGAGGATTAGTTGATAGATACGGCTTTTCGTCGACTTTGGTTATTGTTGCAGTCTTCTGCCTTATTGGCTTATTGGGTGTTATCACGACGCTACTGTTAGCGCGCACAAAAAAGCCGTCAATAAAGCAAGAAGCTTGAGCTTTATATTCCAGAAACTTACCAGACAATATTTAACAGTGATGCAGGCAAGCGGGGACATGTAGTTTTAAACGTTTCTCTACGTCCGCCCCCATCTTTGCTACTTGAATGCCCTGATCTGTTGGTCTACGTGCGCACGCATCGGAATATTAACCTTCGACGCGGCCCTGTCGGCGATCTCCACGACTGTCCACCCATAGGGTTGCGACACGTAATAGGTCAACTCGCCATCACTGTTGAAGAGTTCATGACGTCCTTGGGTGTCGGGCGCCAGCCGTGCCTCGTGCATAAGCGGTATCAACGGCTTGATTCGTTCGGGGTCGGTGATATCGAAATTGATGCTCAGTTGCTTGAGCCGGTCTGCCTCGTCGAAATAGGCCGCTACGGTATGGATCGGTACATCCTTTAAAAGATACGGACGGGACGGTTCGCGCGCGCGGTAGTAAGGCATAGGCACCGGATAGGAGAGGTTGTGTTCCAACTCCACCGAAGGGAAGTGACGATGCAGGATGTCCATGACCTGCTGGCGCGGCATGCCCAGCGTGAAATCACCGATCCCCAACTGCGCCCAACTGCTCAGCGGGAAAAGCGCGCAGCAAATCAACCATAACCATGACGTGCGCATTACCTATCTCCTTGTACGGCTGAACTTCAGCCAATATCGTTAAGTATCAAACTCCGATAATGCCCCGGATTCGACCCAGACCACTTGCGAAACGCCTTATAGAAAGAACTCACATCCGCAAAGCCCAGCCGCACGGCAATTTCAGCAAAGCTGATCTGCGGTTCGGCCAGCCAGACAATTGCCAACTCCTTGCGCACGCTGTCTTTGAGGCCCTGGTATGTCTGCCCCTCCTCGGCCAGGCGACGACGCAAGGTGGATGCGGAGATGCACAGACTGGCGGCCAGGGCTTCGGTTTCCGGCCAGGTGTCGGGGGGCAGTTGGCGCAGGTCGTGTTTGATACGGGTGGCCAGGCTCTCGGGGTCGCGGTATTTGACCAGGATGTTCGCGGGAGCGTGGGCGAGGAAGCGCTGAAGCTCCTGGGGGCTGCGTTTGATCGGCAGGTCCAGGCAGTCGGCGGAGAAGATCATGCGCGTGCGTGGCCGGTTGAAGCGCAGGTTGTCGGAGAACATCACGCGGTAGTCGTCGCAGAAATCCGGCGGCGGGCAACGCAGTTCGATGGCCAGGATCGGAATGCGGCGCCCGGCCAGCCAACAGGCGACGCCGTGCACGATCATCCAGTAGGTGAAATAGGTGAACGCCCGACGCGGCTCGGTCTCGGGCTCCAGCAGGACAATTTCTGCCAGGCTTTGTTGGCGCACCAGCTGCGCGGGTAGATGCTCCAGCATCAGCGAGAGAAACCCCAGGCCGGTTTCCAGGCCGGCAGCCAATGTGGGTTGCGCCATGCAGGCGCGGCACAGAAACGCCAGGCTGCCTGACTTGAGCTTGCGTGGGTCCATACCGAAGAACTCGTCGTCCGAGCGCCTGGCCAGCAGCCGCCACAGCCGTGCATAGGTGGTGGCCGACACCCGTGCATCGGGCTGCGCCAGCAGCGCTGGGTCGATGCCAACCTTGGTCAGCACCTGTGCACTGGCCGCTCCGGGGGGGCAGCTTTGCAGCAGCGCTTCGCGCACAAGGTGCAGGGAGATGGTGTCTTTTTCGGACATGAGGCTTCAGGCGATCCGACAGCTGTTGAGGTGGCCTGCATCATAAGGGCCGCGAGGATTCGTCACCACCGTTCAGCGAGCGTTCAGCTAATGTCAATATTTGCTGTTTAGCAATGAGTATCATTATGTTACAACTTAGCTTCCTATCTAGTTACCTTGTGGTGCGCGATGCTTGTCCCCTTTCTCATCATGCTGCGCGAAGGCATCGAAGCAGCGTTGATCGTTGGCATCATCGCCAGTTACCTGCAGCAGACCGGTCGTGGTCAATGGATGCCGGCGGTGTGGATCGGGGTTTTCCTCGCTGCGGCCCTGGCACTGCTGGTGGGCGGTGGTCTGGAATTGATGAGCGCCGAGTTTCCGCAGAAACAACAGGAGCTGTTTGAAGGCATCGTCGGCCTCGTCGCCGTAGGCATTCTCAGTTCCATGGTGTTCTGGATGCGCAAGGTGGCCCGCTCCATCAAGCATTCGTTGCATGCCTCCCTCGATCAGGCGCTGACCGGCTCGAAACACCAGGTCACCGCGCTGATCCTCATGGTGTTTTTCGCCGTGGCCCGTGAAGGTTTGGAGACGGTGTTTTTCCTGCTGGCGGTGTTCCAGCAGAGCGAAGGCCCTGGTGCGCCGATCGGTGCACTGCTCGGGCTGGTACTGGCGATCATTGTGGGTTTCCTGATTTACACCGGCAGCATGCGCCTGAACCTGGCAGCGTTTTTCCGCTGGACCGGGCTGTTTATCCTGGTGGTCGCCGCTGGCATCCTCGCCAACTCGGTGCAGGCCCTGCATGAAGCCGGGGTGTGGAATCACCTGCAAACCGTGCTGTTCGATTTCAGCACTGCCTTGCCGATGGACAGCCCGCTCGGCTCGGTGCTCGCCGGCATGTTCGGTTATCAGGAAGCACCGACCGTGAGCACCCTGGGCGCCTATCTGATTTACCTGGTGGTGGCGCTGGTGATGTTCTTCCTGCCCGCCGCTGCGGCCAAACCGGTCGCCGCGCCCTCTTCCGTTTCCAGCCAGTAAGGACCGTCTCTTGACCAACCCAACGCCTCAACCCGCCTCGCCACCCCGAGCCCTGCGCTGGGCGGTGGCCGGCTCGGTGGTCGTGATGATCGCCGCCGGCGGCCTGTTCTATTACGCTTCGCAACTGGCCGCCGCCAAGCGCCAGACCCACAGCAATGAAATTGCAGTGAGCATCCATGCCCACGCCTGCGAACCCAATGCGCTGACCGTGCCCGCCGGGCCGGCGAGTTTTCGGATCATCAACCGTTCCGACCGGGCGGTGGAATGGGAAATCCTCGACGGCGTGCTGGTGGTCGAGGAGCGCGAGAACATCGCCCCCGGCTTGAGCCAGGTGATCAATGCCAACCTGCAACCCGGCGACTACGCAATTACTTGCGGCCTGCTGAGCAATCCACGGGGCACTTTGCATGTAACGCCAACCGCCGAATCCGAAGCCCAGGCCAAAGCCAAGCCGTCGATGGTGGCCTTTATCGGCCCGCTGTCGGAGTTCCGGGTGTACTTGAGTAGCCAGGGCAGCGCGCTGATCAAGGCCGTAACCGCACTGCAACAGGCCATCGACGCCGGCGACCTGACGCAGGCACAGGCGTTGTATGCCACCGCTCGCGTGGCCTATCAGGGTTTGGCCCCGGCCGCACAACGCATGGCTGAACTCGATAATGCAATCAATGCGCGGGCCGATTATTTCGAAAAACGCGAACAAGACCCAGCCTTCAGCGGCTTCCATCGCATTGAGTACAGCCTGTTCCAGCAACGCAGCCTCGACGGCCTGGCGCCGGTAGCGCAGCGCCTGCTCAGTGACGTCACCACCCTCAAGCAGCAATTGCTGGCCCAGTCGCTGCCGCCCGAGCAATTGGTCGGCATCGTGGTGCGCAACCTCAACAGCCTGGCGGATGTACGGGCGCTCAGCGGTGAGGAGGAACGCTACAGCCATTTGGACCTGAATGGCTTCGCCGCCAACCTGGCCGCCGCTCACAAGGTGGTCGAGCTGATGCGTCCACTGCTGGAAAAATCCGCCGCCGACCTGCTGCCCAAGGTCGATAACGCCCTCGGCGCATTCGACAGTCAGTTGGACAGTTTGAAAGTCGACGGCCAGTACCGCCGCTACGACAGCGTCACCGACGGTCAGCGCAAGCAGATCGCTGACAAGGCCAAGGCTCTGGCCGCCGTACTCGATGGAATCGACCCCGCCCTCGGCCTATCCGGCCTGCAATGAAGACAACCGCCCCATGAGTGATTCAGAACAGCTTAACCTTCAGCGTCGCCGTGTCCTGCTGGGCATGGCCGCCACTGGCGCGGCGATTGCCGGCAGCAGCTTGACCTGCCCGGCCATGGCCGCCGCTGCGGAACAAGTCACCACCGCGCCGCGCAGTGACAAGACCCAGGACCATCACGATTTTTACGGCCAGCATCAGACAGGCATCGTCACCCCGCGCCCGGCCTGCGGCATGCTGGTGGCCTTCGATGTATTGGCCAGCGATCGCCAAGACCTGGAACGCCTGTTCCGCACCCTGAACGAGCGTATCCATTTCCTGATGACCGGTGGCCCGGTGGCCCAAGTCGACCCGAAATTGCCACCCACCGATTCCGGGATTCTGGGCCCAGTGGTCACGCCGGATAACCTGACCATCACTGTGTCGGTGGGTGAATCGCTGTTCGACGAACGCTTCGGCCTCGCCGCCGCCAAGCCCAAGCGTCTGATCCGTATGGTGGGGTTTCCCAACGATGCGCTGGAGCCGGCGCAGTGCCATGGCGACCTCAGCCTGCAATTCAGCTCCAACACGCCGGACACCAATATCCACGCCCTGCGCGACATCGTGAAGAACTTGCCGGACTTGCTGCTGGTGCGCTGGAAACAGGAAGGCAGCGTGCCGCCCCAGGCCCCTGCCCGCCCCGGCGAGCCGGCGCAGAGCGCGCGTAACTTCCTGGGTTTCCGGGATGGTTCGGCCAACCCCGACTCCAATAACGACCAAACCATGAACCAGATCGTGTGGGTGCAGCCCGGTAGCGATGAACCGGCCTGGGCCGCCCATGGCAGTTACCAGGCGGTGCGCATCATCCGCAACTTCGTCGAACGCTGGGACCGCACGCCCCTGCAGGAACAAGAAAGCATCATCGGCCGCATCAAAACCACCGGCGCGCCGATGGACGGCCACAAAGAAACCCAGGTGCCCGACTACAGCAAAGACCCGGAAGGCAAGCTGACCAAGCTCGATGCCCATATCCGCCTGGCCAACCCGCGCACCCCGCAGACCCAGGCCAACCTGATCCTGCGCCGGCCCTTCAACTACTCCAACGGCGTCAATAAGAACGGTCAGTTGGACATGGGGCTGCTGTTCATCTGCTACCAGGCCGACCTGGAAAAAGGCTTTATCAGCGTACAGACCCGACTCAACGGCGAACCCCTGGAGGAATACCTCAAGCCGGTCGGCGGCGGGTATTTCTTCACCTTGCCGGGGGTCAGCGGGCCCCAGGATTTCCTCGGCCGCACGCTGCTGGCTGCCACGCACCCACGCACCTCTGCCAATACCTGAAACCCACCCCCACAGCGGAAACTGTCCCATGAAGAAGTCGACTCTCGCGTTGTCGTTGTTGCTGCCCCTCTCGCCCCTGGCCGCCTTCGCCGCCACCGCACCGCTGGACCTGGTCGGGCCGGTGTCGGACTACAAGATTTATGTCACCGAAGAGATCGGTGAACTGGTGACCCAGACCCAGGCCTTTACCGACGCGATCAACAAAGGCGACCTGGCCACCGCCAAGAAGCTCTATGCGCCTACCCGCGTGCACTATGAGTCCATCGAGCCGATTGCCGAGTTGTTCAGCGACCTCGACGCCTCCATCGACTCCCGCGTCGACGACCACGAAAAAGGCGTAACCGCCGAAGACTTCACCGGCTTCCACCGCATCGAGTACGCGCTGTTCTCGCAGAACTCGACTCAGGGCCTGGAGACGCTGACCGCCAAGCTCAACACCGATGTCAATGACCTCAAGACCCGCGTGGACGGCCTGACCTTCCCGCCGGAAAAAGTCGTCGGCGGTGCCGCCGCGCTGTTGGAGGAAGTCGCCGCCACCAAGATCTCCGGCGAAGAAGATCGCTACAGCCACACCGACCTGTATGACTTCCAGGGCAATATCGACGGCGCGAAAAAAATCGTCGACCTGTTCCGCGGCCAGATCGAGAAGCAGGACAAGGCCTTCCTGGCCAAAGTCGATAAAAACTTCGCCACCGTGGACAAGGTGCTGGCCAAGTACAAAACCAAAGACGGCGGCTTCGAGACCTACGACAAGGTCAAGGACAGCGACCGTAAAGCGCTGGTGGGTCCGGTCAACACCCTCGCTGAAGACCTGTCCATGCTGCGCGGCAAGCTGGGCCTGAACTGAGGATCAGCACTCACGGGGTGGCATCGGCGACAAACCCGCTCAGGGGCGTGCCAACCGGCCGCCCATTGAGCGGGTCCAAGGCATACCAGTGACCACCGTAGCGCACGCTTTGAACCTCGGCTCCTCGGTATACGCCTGTGCGGCTCCCCACGGGCGACTGAGCGCCGGGCTCCTGCCGGTCGACCTGCCCGGCCGCGATAATCAAGTAACTGCGCAGTTTTTCTTCGGCCGTGAGCAAGTGCGGAGCGACTTTGCTCGAACTCTTCGCTCCGTGCAGGATCAGCTTGTGCACGTTAAATACGCCTTTGGTCGCCGCCCGGATCATCTGCGGGTAGCCATCCAGCGGATTCAGCGCGGCATTGGCGAACAGCCCCGAATGCTTGAGAAAATCAAATGCGCGATCACTGAAGGTGGCCGCCGGTTTGACCCTGGCTGATGTCGACACCATGGGGCTTACCGCGGCGGTCAAACGCCTGGCAATCCCCTTCAAAGGCTTGAATGCCAGGGCTTTGGCTGAGCGTATCAACCCCCGCGCCGGGCCCGCTGCACCGATGGCCACCCCGACGGTGTCCACCGCCAGGTTGGCCAAGCCGCTGCCGATATTGCCGGCTTTGAATTCCTGATAGGCACCGACAAAGGGCACGAAGCCCAGCAAAAAATTGTGCGCACGGGTGCGTGCTTCGCGACGGCGTTCCAACGGCACTTGTTCGGTCGCCCTTTGCAGCAAGGCGTCTGGAGACTCGTAGAAATTCCCCTGCGCGATCGCCTCCACGATGCGCGCGGTTTTGCGCGAGCCGTAAGTGTTCGGCACATAGTTCTGCAGGGTGTAGCTGGCCGGTAAAGCGCTGGCGGCGAACGGCGTGCCCAGTTGCTCGATGATAATGGCCTCCGAGGCAACGTCCGACCTCGGTGCCGTTCCCAGGGTATAGGCGTCGGCATCGAACGGGACCGGCGTGCCACGGTTGACTGGCAAGTGCACATGACCATGCGGGGTGGGAAAGCGCTCGTGCTTGATCAGCCCCCCCAGTATCAGATCCTGTGGCAAGTCGGTGCGTCGCACGACGTTGCCGTTGGCAAACAGCTCGTAATACGTGACTTGGTTGTTATGCTCCAGGCGCATCACCGTGCCTTGGCGACCGCGCTGTGCCAGCCTGCTGCTCGCCGTTTCGCGGGCCTGGGTGGTGCCGGTTTCCCCGCGTAAGGTGAACAGCTCGACAGTCCCGAGTTCCAGCGCCTGTCGATCCGCCAGCGGCAACTCGGCAAGCATCAGCTTCAAGCGGGTGGCATAGGCGTTCTGCAACGCGTGCCGATGCCGGTCGACCGCGCTCTTGAGCAGCCCATCCAATGCGGGCAAGCGCCGAATACGTTGATCCAACTGAGCGCGTGCCTCAGGGGAAGCCTGCGGGGCCTGGCCCTGCTGATAAGGGGTGCTGCCGCTTCGGTAAGTACCACGTAAATCGCTGCTCAGCGCCCACTTGCCCGGTGTCAGATCGCCGGTCATATACGCCTCAATGATCGGACGTGTCCTGGGTTCGCCCGACGCCATGTTGCGACGCTCCGAAGCCTCGGCGATGTGTACGGTCATGGCCTCCAGACCCGCCGGGGTAGTGTCCGGAAAGACCCGCAGCAGCTCCTTAATGGCCAGCGTCCTGCGGGTAGGCAGCTCGGCGCTCGCGTCGGTGAAGGCAAGGCTGGCCTCTTCGCGCTGTTTGAAGAACGCTTCGGAGGCGATCTGGATATCCGTACGAGAATATTCTCCATCGCTGCGCAAACGGACGACTCCATTGAGCACGCCCCAATCGGCCATGATTTTCAACGCTGACAATTGCATCAACTCGGCCTGGGCATCGCTGGTGGGGCCCAGCGTGGTGAGGTGGGTGACCTGCTCTTCATTCATCGCCCGGGACGTGCCGGGTGCATGTTGATCGGCCATCGCACAGCCCAGACGCAACTCCATCCAGGCCGGCGTACCGATGTGCACCGTGCCCGGCACATCTTTGACCAGAAATTCCGGTGCTGCCTGGGCCAAGCCCAGGTGTGCCGCCAGCACGGCCAACTTGGGGTCGACGCCCTTGTGCGCGATCAGATGCTGTTCGATGTCGCGGCGCACGGCATTGAATGTGCGCCCCATGTTCGCCGGTTGGTACACCGAATACCCGGCCACATGCCCAGGCTTGTCCGTAGCGTCGATACCGGCGTGCAACTTGATCGCCGCCACCACCAACTGTTGGCACACCGTTTTGGGCAATTCATAGCCTGCGCCGCTCGCGCCAAACCAATTCAGCGCTCTGGCCAATTGCTCGCCAAACGCCAATGCCTCGGGGCTTTCAAGCAGCGCGGTCAAATGGGCCTGGGGGTCGGTGTGCAGTGCCTGTGGGGTGCTGTGCACCAGTGCACTGAAACCTCTGGCGCTGCTGCCGCCCAAGCGGGCTTGCGCCAGATCGTTCAGGGCGAGGCGATCTTCGGGCGTCAGGGTGCCGGGGGCCCACTCGCGGCGCATCAGGCCGTTGTAATCGCCGAGTGGCGGTGCCGGCGGCAAGTACGTACGCAACCACTGGATGACATTGCGGGTTTCGCCGGCAGTTGCCATCGAGCCCAGCCCCAGGTATTCGACCAGTTGGCGCACGTCATAGCGGGGAGTGGAATAAACCGCACCGCCCAAGGGTTCGCTGAGCCCGACCAACGCCTGGCGCTCTGCCTCCAGGGCGGGGTGCTGTTCGACATAACGGGTGAGATCGACCCAACCTCCCACTGGGCTCAGACGCTCCAGCCTGCCCTCGGTTATCCGAAACGGCTTGCCGGGCCAGTCAAAGCCTTCACGTTCGAGCAGCGCCGTCATGTCCGGTTGCACCACCAGGCGCTGCAGACGCTCGCGGGCGGCCTGGCTGGCTTCGCCCAAGGTTAACGCCGGGCTCACTTCGCAGGGGTGTTCGGACCATTGCATGGGCGTGGCGTCAGGCCAATCTCCCAGGGCCGCCTCCAGTGTGTCCGCCAAGTAGCGACGCTGCTCGATCTGACCGATCACCCGCCAAGCGCTGTCCACATCGCCGACGTGAAAGCCATGGCGGGTCTTCGCTTGCTCGACCACCGCCAACGGCACCCACCCGTCGTCCTCACCCATAAAGGTCAGGCCTTTATCGCCGGGGTCCAGCAGGTGCAACAGCGGGCGCAGACTGGCCGAGGCCTCTAACCACCCCGACGCGTCGGTGTAGGTAAACCTGACGGCACTGCGCACACCCTCGCGGGTGATGAACCCTTCGATAAAGTCGTGATGCAGGGTCAGCGTGGCGGTTTCCAGCCCCTGGTCGTTGAGCCAGGTTTGCAACGGCGGTTGGTTCAGCAAGTGCCGGTACACCGCCAGCGCAGGGGTCAGCGTGCTGCCCTCAGGCACCTCGACCATGCCGTGGCCGCTTTGCGTGGCTGACGTGAGGCGTTGTTCCAGCAGCGTGTCGGCAGCCGCCACGCCGTTACTGCTGGGGACCGCTTTGCGGGTCCAGGGATAACTGAGTACGGGGCTTGAATCAGCGGTTGAGCGTCGAGCTCGCGACAGCGTGGGCAAAGGCGTTGAAGCGGACGGACGATCCGCCATGGGAACAAAGCTACTGGGCACCTCGTAAAAAGCACCTGACGCGATCTTCGACATATCCACGCTCGCTCTGAAAACAGTGAGCAGCTATGTAAGAACAGCGTCGGCCGCCTGGATGTAAGCCTGATCCGACGACCGCCCGATGGAGCATTGCCGATAGTTTCAGGCGCCTTACAAAATGCGATACAGCAGACGCTCAATCCGCACCCGGCTCACACGGCGCAGGAATTTGCCGACCGCTGCAGGATAATCCGGCAGCGTCTGCAATTGCGTGTAAGCCTCGATCCGCGTGGTGTGCTGAAAGATCTGCTCCAGTTCAGCCTGGCGCGGCGCGAGCCATTGGCCCTGGGGATCGTCGATCAACAGAGCGTTTTCCAAATCGAGCCGGAACGCCCGGGGGTTGAGGTTGTTGCCCGTCAGCAAGGTGTAACGCTCGTCGATCCACATACCTTTGAGGTGGTAGGTGTTGTCACCGTCGCGCCACAGGTGCAGGTTTAACTGGCCGCTGTCGATGTTGCGCTGATGGCGCTTGGCAAAGCGGCGCAGGCTGATTTCATACAGGTATGGCAGCGCTGCGATCACCTTGAATGGCTCGCTGGGCGGAATGTAGAAATCGTTGGCGGTCTTGTCGCCGACAATGATGTCGATCTTCACCCCACGGGCCAGGGCACGGTTGATTTCCCGAGTGACGGGCAGTGGCAGGTTGAAGTACGGCGTGCAGATAGTCAGTTGCTGCTGGGCGCTGGCGATCAGTTCCAGGATCACCCGGCTCAAGGGGTTGTTCTTGCCGACGCCCAGCAACGGGCTGACCGACAACTGGCCATTGGGCAACTGCCCCGCCGTGGTGTCGTAGGTGGCGTGCTTGAGGCGGCTGCGCAGGTCGCCGATGTCGTTGCGCAGGCTGCGGGTAGTCGGCGGGTTCGGCAGGTCCAGGCGATGCACGGCCTTGGACGCCACCAGCCCATGTTCCACCAGATGCTGCATGGAGTCGGCGAGCGCCGGGCTGTGGATCAGGTGGTAGCGGTCGAAGCGGTACTTGTCGAATTTGTGCAGGTACACATTGTTCAGGCTGGCACCGCTGTAGAGCACCGTGTCATCGATCACGAAGCCCTTGAGGTGCAGCACACCGAACAGCTCGCGGGTCTGCACTGGCACACCGTATACCGGCACCTCAGTGCTGTGACGCTGAGTCATTTCCTGGTACCAGGCGCTGTTGCCCGGCTGCTTGCCGGCGCCGATCAGCCCGCGCTGGGCACGCAGCCAGTCGACCACCACCACGATCTCGAGCTCCGGCCGTGCGGCCTTGGCGGCGTGCAAGGCGTCGTAGATCTCCTGCCCTGCTTCGTCCTGCTGCAAGTACAGCGCAACGATGTAGATACGCCGCGTGGCCTGGGGGATTTTCTCCAGCAGGCAACGGCGAAACGCCGCAGCGCCGGACAGCACCTCAATCGCCTCGGGAGTAAGTGGAAAACCGCGCAGTTTGGGCAACAGGGAACGTTTGAAGAACGACGGCATAAGGCTCGCAAAGGGTCGAATCCGAAGAGGTCCCGAGCTTACACCATGAAGATGCTCAGGTCTCGCAGTGACAGATGGAAAAAATTAATTGACCAAGGAGAATGATCGTTCTACTGTTCGCTCCATGAACGAAATCATCAGTAACGAAACCCGCGACATTATCCTAGACGTCACCGAGAAGTTGATCTATCGCCATGGCATTGCCGCCACCGGTATGGACTTTCTGGTAAAAACCGCCGGCGTCTCGAGAAAAAGTATTTATCGCTACTTCGCTAATAAAGACGAATTGGTGATCGCCGCGCTACAACGCCGCGATGCGCGCTGGCTCCAATGGCTGCGCAGCGAAGTGGAGCGCCAGGCCGACAGCGGCGAGCGCCTGCTGGCGCTGTTCAGCGCGCTCAAGGCCTGGTTTGGCTCAGAGGACTTCCGCGGCTGCGCCTTTATCAACACCAGCGGCGAGACTGGCGACCCGCACAACCCAGTCCGCCTGCTGGCCAAAGCTCATAAACAGAAACTGTTCGATTACGTACTCGAACTGTGTCAAGCACATGGCACCCCCGAACCCCAGCGGCAGGCCGCGCACCTGCTGATCTTGATCGATGGCGCCATTACCGTTGCCCTGGTAATGGGCGATTCAACGGCTGCCGATAATGCGCAATGCATGGCGCGAACGTTATTGGGACTGTGAACGCACAGGCTGAGCAACTTTCAATAAACCTTAATGAGTTAAAGGAGTCGCAGCATGTCATCTACAGAACAACCGCGCCCGCCCCTGCCGCCGTTTACCCGCGAGTCGGCGATCGAGAAAGTACGCCTGGCCGAAGACGGCTGGAACTCCCGGGACGCAGAACGCGTTTCCCTGGCCTACACCCTGGACACCCAATGGCGCAACCGCGCCGAGTTCGCTCACAACCGCGAAGAAGCCAAAGGTTTTCTGACACGCAAATGGGCCAAGGAACTGGACTATCGACTGATCAAGGAATTATGGGCGTTTACCGATAACCGCATCGCCGTGCGTTACGCCTATGAGTGGCACGACGATTCCGGTAACTGGTTCCGCTCTTACGGCAACGAGAACTGGGAGTTCGACGAGAATGGCTTGATGGCCCATCGGTTTGCCTGCATCAACGACATGCCGATCAAGGAAAGCGAGCGCAAGTTCCACTGGCCGCTGGGTCGCCGGCCGGATGAACATCCCGGCTTGTCGGCGCTGGGCCTGTAAACCTCACCCGCGTAAAGAGGTGGGAGTGGGCTACCCCGCTCCCACCGACGGCTCAACCTTGTCAATCCGGATTCAGCCCCACCCGGTACAACACGCCCTCTTCCTCATCCGTCAGCACGTACAGATAGCCATCCGGTCCTTGCCGCACATCGCGAATTCGCGCTTTCAAGCCACCGAGCAAGCGCTCCTCATGCACCACCTTATCGCCCTCGAACTGCAGGCGTATCAGTTCCTGACTGGCCAGCGCACCAATAAATACGTTGTGCTGCCACGGCTTGAAGCGATCGGCGTCGTAGAACGCCATGCCGCTGATACCCGGTGATTTTTCCCACACATGGCGCGGCGCGACGGTGCCTTCGACAGTCTTGCCTTTGGCTTCGGGAATCGGCGTCAGCGAATAGTTGATGCCATGGGTTGCCAGTGGCCAACCGTAGTTCTTGCCGCGTTCGATGACATTGATCTCATCGCCGCCACGGGGGCCGTGCTCGTTTTCCCACAGCGTGCCGCTCCACGGATTCAGCGCCAGGCCTTGAGGGTTGCGCTGGCCGTAGGACCAGATCTCCGGCCGTACACCTTCCTGACCGACGAACGGGTTGTCGTCCGGCACGCGGCCATCCGGATAGATGCGCACGACCTTGCCTTGCAATTTGTCCAGATCCTGGGCGGTGGGTCGGTCGTTGTTTTCGCCGAGGGTCACGAACAGGTAGCCGTCACGGTCAAACGCCAGGCGCGAACCGAAGTGGTTACCGGTGGAGAGCTTGGGTTCCTGGCGCAGGATCACCTGAAAGTCGGTCAGGCCACTCAGGTCGGCGGCCAAACGTCCGCGCCCGACCGCCGTGCCGGCTGTCCCGCCCTTGCCGCCGCCTTCGGCGTAAGATAAATACACCATGCGGTCTTGCTTGAAGTCCGGGGACAGCACCACATCCAGCAGACCGCCCTGCCCCTTGGCCCACACCTGCGGCACACCGCTTAACGGCGCTGACAGCTTGCCGTCTGTACTGACGACCCTCAGGTGCCCCGGCCGCTCGGTTACCAGAAAGCCTTGCCGGTCCGGCAGGAATGCCACCGCCCATGGGTGATCCAGCCCTTGGGCTATCGGCGTGGCCGTGATACTGCCTTGTTCACTGGGGAACTGTTGAGCCCCGGCGGCATGCGCCGCAATCGAAGGCAACAGGGTCGATGCGCACAGCGCAGCCAGCAGGGTTTTGCGTATCAACATAAGACAGGTCCTTACCGGCGATTGCCGTTGGCATCATACGTGGGGGCTTTGGTTTCAGTGGCCGGGCGGCTGGGGGCGGCCTGGCGCTGCGGATAACGGTTGCCGATGCCGCCGTTTTCCAGCGTCGGCGTACGCGGAGTCGGCACAGTCTGAATACCGCGCGGCGCCGGGGCATTGGACTGGGTGCCTTGCATGCTGTTGGGGTTGGCGCGGTGAATCGGGCTGTTGTTGCTATTGCTACGCCCGGGCAGGTCTTGCGCCTGGGCCAGGGGTATCAGGGCCAGGCCCAACACCAGCAATGCGAGATAACGCCTGCAACTGATCATAAGCAAACCTCTCTGAAACGAGCTGTACGTGCTTTCGATGGCACCCTACGCCCTGGGTTCGCCTTTGGTAACTAAATTGTTTCTGATCAGGTGTAACACGATCTGTCCACGTATCCGCCCGGGGAAACTTTTCGCGCCGCCGCCGAGTCACCAGAACACTGCTTCTTCTCAAGGAATCGCACTTATGCCACGGGCAATCTGGAAAGGCGCAATCAGTTTCGGCTTGGTTCATATCCCGGTGTCGCTGGTCTCGGCCACGTCCCATCAGGGCGTGGATTTCGACTGGCTGGACAAGCGCAGCATGGACCCGGTGGGCTACAAGCGCATCAACAAAACCACGGGCAAGGAAGTCACCAAAGAGAACATCGTCAAGGGAGTGGCCTATGAGAAAGGCCGCTATGTGGTGCTCAGCGAAGACGAGATCCGCTCGGCCCACCCCAAGTCGACCCAGACCATCGAGATCATCGCCTTCGTCGCAAGCGAGCAGATCCCCCTGCAAAATATCGACACGCCGTACTTTCTGGCGCCGGACAAACGCGGCGGCAAGGTCTATGCCCTGCTGCGCGAAACCCTGAAAAAAACCGGCAAGGTGGCCCTGGCCAATGTAGTGCTGCACACCAAACAACACCTGGCAGCATTGATGCCCCTGGAATCGGCGCTGGTGCTGGTGATGCTGCGATGGCCCGCCGAGGTGCGCGGCCTGGATGAGCTGGAGCTGGGCAGCGAGGTGACCAAACCCAGCCTGGCCAAGGGCGAGCTGGACATGGCCAAACGCCTGGTGGAAGACATGAGCGCTGACTGGCAGCCCGAGGAATACCGCGACAGCTTTCAGGAAAAGATCATGGCTCTGGTGGAGAAAAAAGCCAAAGCCGGCAAGATCGAGGACGTGGAATCCCAGGAAGGCGAGGACGAGCGTAAGTCTGCAGACGTGATCGACCTGACCGAACTGCTCAAACGCAGCCTGGCCGGTAAGCCTGCGGCGAAAAAACCGGCGGCGAAAAAGTCTTCGAAAAAAGCCTCTTGAACCTGCCATAGGATGGAGCCCCCATGGCCAAACCGTTGAGTGAATACAACCGCAAACGTGACTTCCAGATCACCGCCGAACCGTCGGGCAGTGCGCCGGCCGGAAAAAAAGCCAAGGCATCGGCGCTGTCGTTTGTGATCCAGAAGCACGACGCACGCCACCTTCACTATGATTTCCGCTTGGAGCTGGACGGCGTCCTCAAGAGCTGGGCGGTGCCTAAAGGCCCGAGCCTGGACCCGAGCCAGAAGCGCCTCGCGGTGCACGTTGAAGACCACCCGCTGAGCTATGGCAGCTTCGAAGGCAGCATCCCGGCAGGCCAGTACGGCGCCGGGGACGTGATCGTGTGGGACCGCGGCGTCTGGCAACCTCACGATGACCCGCATCAGGCGTATGCCGCCGGCAAACTCAAGTTCACCCTGGTCGGCGAAAAACTCAGCGGCGATTGGACGCTGGTGCGTACTCGCCTCAAGGGCAGCGGCGACAAGCAACAATGGCTGCTGATCAAGGAGAAAGACGCCCAGGCCCGCCCCGCCACGGAGTTCGACATCGTGCAGGCCCAGCCCGACAGCGTGCTCAGCGACGCCTCAGTGGGCCAACCGCCGCCAGAGAAACCCAAAGCCAAAGCTCGTAGCAGAAAAGCGGCCTCCGCCAGCGCCCTTCCCGAGCAGTTCACCCCGCAATTGGCCACGCTGGTGGAGCGCGCGCCCGAAGGCGATTGGCAGTATGAAATCAAGTTCGATGGCTACCGCATTCTGGCGCGTATCCGCGACGGCGAGGTGCGCCTGTTTACCCGCAACGGCCATGACTGGACCGAGCGTCTGCCGCGTCAAGCCAAGGCGCTGCAAGCTCTTAAGCTCAAGGACAGCTGGTTAGATGGCGAGGTCGTCAGCCTCAATAGTGACGGGCTCCCGGATTTCCAGGCTTTGCAGAATGCTTTCGATATCGGCCGCAGCCTCGATATCGTCTATTACCTGTTCGACGCGCCCTTCCTCAATGGCCAGGATCAGCGAGAAGCTCCAGTGGAACAGCGTCGCGCAGCCCTCAAGGCCGCGCTGCGCGGTAGCCGAAGCAAGCTGCTGCGCTTCTCCGAGGCCTTCGCTGCCAACCACAGGGATATCTTCGAAAGTGCTTGCGACTTGGCCTTGGAAGGCGTGATTGGCAAACGCGTGGGCAGCCCCTATGTATCGCGGCGCAGCAACGATTGGGTCAAACTCAAATGCCGCTTGCGCCAGGAATTCGTGATTGTTGGCTACACCCGCCCTCAAGGCTCGCGCAGCGGGTTCGGCGCGTTGCTGCTGGCGGTCAACGAGGATAGCGGATTGGTGTATGCCGGCCGCGTGGGCACCGGGTTCGATCAGGCCGCGTTGAAGACCATCTACGGGCAGTTGAAACCCCTGGAGCGCAACACATCGCCGCTGCAAAAGCCGTTGACCAGCGCCCAGGCGCGCGGCGTTCATTGGGTGGAACCGACACTGGTCGGTGAAGTGCAGTTTGCAGAATGGACCCGCGAAGGCGTGGTGCGCCAGGCCGCTTTTGTGGGGATGCGCACCGATAAGCCAGCCGAGCAGATCGTGCATGAGGTGCCACGCAAAGCCCAATTCGCAACACCCGCGAAGAACCCAGTCGGGGTCAAAATCAGCCACCCCGACCGCGTCATCGACCCCCAGAGCGGCACGCAGAAACAACAACTGGCGCAGTTCTACGAGAGCATCAGCCCGTGGATTCTGCCCTTTCTGCAGCGACGCCCGGTATCACTGCTCAGGGCACCTGAGGGCGTCGACGGCGAACAGTTTTTCCAGAAACACGCTGAGCACCTGGCTATCCGCCACATTACGCAGCTGGACCCGGCGCTGGACCCAGGTCACGCGCGGCTGATGGAAATCGACAGCGTGCAGGCGCTGGTAGGCGCCGTGCAAATGGGCACCATCGAGTTGCATACCTGGGGCTCCACCTCGGACAAAATCGAAACCCCGGACTTGTTTGTGCTCGACCTCGACCCGGACCCTGCATTGCCGTGGAAAACCATGGTGGAAGCGGCTCAACTGACGTTGTCCGTATTGGATGAGCTGGGACTGGATGCCTTCGTTAAAACCAGCGGTGGCAAAGGGCTGCACCTGGTGGTGCCGTTGGCGCGACGCGACGGGTGGGACACGGTCAAGGCATTTGCCAAGGCCCTGGCGCAGTTCATGACTCAGCAACTGCCCGAACGCTTTACCGCCACCTCCGGGCCGAAAAACCGGGTAGGCAAGATCTTTATCGATTACCTGCGCAACGCCCGAGGCGCAAGCACCGTGGCGGCCTACTCCGTGCGGGCACGACCAGGGCTGCCGGTGTCGGTACCGATCAGTCGCGAGGAATTGAAAGGCTTGCGCGGCGCGCAACAGTGGACAGTCGCCAATCTGTTGCAACGGGTGCAGGGGTTGAAGGCTGATCCCTGGGCGGGCTATGCCAACCGGCAGAAAATCACCCGCAAGATGTGGGACAAGTTGGGCGCCCGCCCACCGCAGTGAGGGGCGCCTGGCGGGTCAGATCAGGATGAAGATCAGCGCCAGCACCGCGAAAATCGCCCACTTTTCCAGGTAGTAACGCGTACGGTTGCGCTTTTTCAGTTCTTTGCCGCGCAGGCGGATCTTGTACAACCGCGTGAAAGCGCGGTTCAAGCCCCCGGTCTTGTCACCCGCGTCGTTGGGCGAGCCCGCCGCCGCCATCACATTACGGCTGAACCAACGGTTGAAAGCCGCCGCCCAGCGATATTTCATCGGCCTTTCAATGTCGCAGAACAAGATGATGCGGTTGTGCTGCGTGGTGTTCTCGGCGTAATGGATATAGGTCTCATCGAACATCACCGGCTCACCGTCGCGCCAATAATAGGCCTCGCCATCCACATTGATGTAGCAGCCCGGATCGTTCGGCGTGTCCAGCCCCAAGTGATAGCGGTAAGAACCGGCATATGGATCACGGTGGCGCACGAGCTTGGAGCCTGGGGGCAGCTCGGCGAACATCGCTGCTTTGATCGAACCGATGCTTTGTACCAATTGAGTGGTGCGCGGGCACAGTTTCATCGCCGAAGGGTGACTGTCGCCGTACCACTTCAGGTAGAAGCGCTTCCAGCCCGACTTGAAGAAGGAGTTGAAACCAACGTCGTTGTATTGGTCCGAGCGCTTGATTTCCCCGGCTTGCAGCAGGTTCTGGGCCTCCTCACGGATTTCCTGCCAATGTTCCTGCAAGGGGCTCAGGTCGGGAAAGTCACTGGTCGCCAGGTAAGGCCGGCCGGGCAATTTGGAGAACAGATACAGAAAGCAGTTGATCGGCGCCAGAAAGGTCGAATGATCGCTGAGCTGGCGGCTCAGCTTGTGTCGCACCCGGCCACGCAGGTGTACATACGCGATGGAGGCAACGTAAAGAACAACAATGATGAGTTTCAAGGGATTTCGTCACACGTCAGAAGAGAACAGGCTGCTCCTGCGGGCCCACGACGGCCGAGGATGATAAGCAGCACCTGAAATCACAATTCACATAGTCGGCACGGCCGGCTGGAACTTCCGCCGATTCATGCCCATCGGCCGTTATTTAGCCACAATATGTAACCAAAGGTTAACTAAGAATTGTGAAAAGCTGTCGAGTGACGGGTTTTGAGGGGGGCGGGCTTGCCGTAGGACAAGCCCTTGCGGGGTGGGCGTTACAACGGCAGTTCGTCGTCCTTGCGCTCACGGCGGGCGAAGCGGCCATCGTCCAACGCCGAGTACGCCACCGCCGGGCGCGGCGTCAACATAAAGTGCCGGAACAGCGCAATCAGCAAGCCCAGTACCAGGCCGCCCACTAGGCTCAAGGCAATCACCAGGGCTTTTTTCGGCTTGATCGGCGCCAGCGGTTCCTGGGCGCGACGGTCGATGGTAACCAGTTTGAGATTGCTCATATCGATATTCAGCCCGCGCAACCGCGCGACTTCCGCACGCAGCGGCTCTACATCCTGCAGGAAGATATCCTCGTTGCCACGCTTGCGCAGCACTTCGACTTCACGGTTCGCTTCCAGCATTTGCAGCTCTTTACCGATCTCGGCCACCCGTGGGTTGGTGAAGTCGTCACTGGTGCGTTGCTGCAAGGCCACGCGTTCGGCCTCGAGGGCTTCGGTGCCGAGGAAATACAGCGGAATTTTCTGGTTGTTGACTTCGGTGCGCATCACCTGGCCTGAGCCACTTCGACCGGCATCGGCCATGGAGGAAGGCGTGGTCGGGGTACGAATCCCCATCGATTTAGCGATGGCAATCGCCTCGGCCAGTTCGGCCAGGCGGTTGGTGCGCTCCATTTTCATCTGCAGGCGTAAAGCACTGAGCTCATCCTGCAATTGCGCGCGCTTGAGGCGGTCGGCTTCCAGCAGCTTGGCAATCTTGGACTCTTTATCGGTTTCGTAATTGGCGCGCGCTGCGTCAATCTTGCCCTTGAGTTCGTTGAGGCGGTTATTGACGATCACTTTGAGGTCAGCGCCCACCTGATCACGCTCAGCGGCGATGGCGTAGTCCACAAACCCGTTAAGAATCGCTACGCCGTCGATGTCGGCCGGGTATTGGAGTTCCAGGCGGATGTAACTGCTTAACGAGTCAGATTTTTTCGGGTCCGGCAGAATCAGGTTGACCGAGTTGCGGTTGAAGTCTTCAAAACTCTGCTCAAGACTTTGCCCCGGCTTTTGGAACGCCGCGAACAGTTGTTCATGGGATTTGAAGAACCCCAGCCGCGCCTCGTAAGAGTCCAGTTGAGCCCCCACCTTGGACAACGCATCGGCCGGTGGCAGCTTATAGACTTCGGAGCGGTTGAGTGCATCCAGCTCGTTGATGGCCGCCGGGCGCAGCACGCTGCTCACTTCATAGGTCTTGGGCGCCAGAAATGCATACCCTGCTCCCAATACACCCGCCAGAATCGTGCAACCCACTACCAGCTTTTTTTGCCGCCAAATCGAGTGAAACAGTTCAAACAGGTCAATTTCGTCAGAAGAGGAAGACGCGTTAAGCGGGGAAGTTCGATTCAAAATGCAAGCCACCTTAAAATTGACACTAAAAAGCCATCACCGAAGTTCCGGATAACCCGGCAGCGCATCAGGGACAACGCCCTGAAACCTGGAGAACAGGCCCACCAATGGCGATCTGACCACTCAGTTTGTGGAAAAATCCCGCGCTATATAATTTCATTTCCGTTTCAACTAAATGAACACTCGCTCAACCGATACAGCCAACTGCCACATTGTTGTCACAAGAGTAGTCAAAAGAACGTTAAATAGCTGCTAGGGAAACTCTGAAAAAGACTTTCTGATTTGGCAAAATACCGCGACCCCACCCACCGAGTTTCCCGATGAAGCAGATGACCTTCGCCGACGCCGAGTACGCTGGCAAGCGCAAGCAAACCCGCAA
>NZ_VFEU01000034.1 GCF_007858255.1 Pseudomonas rhodesiae
TTGCCAAGTCAACCGAAACAGTCGTAAGCTGCATGAGGACGCTCCCTTCCGCTAAGTGTGGGTAACACTTTAACTTTGGCACATAGATGCCGTTAGGAAGGGGGCGTCCATTCCATTACCACAACAAGCCTGCTCACCCCAGAAAGCCTGCTCACCACGAGAACCTCATTTTCTCAGGCTATGTCACCGAAGATATGCAACCACCAACCCTAACCACGATGCGAAGCGAGCCGCTCTGGCTTTTGCTTTTGATCTCAGGCGCCCCGTTAACCACGCTGGCCGGAATTCGGCATTGATTTGGGGGGTAAGCCGGCAGGGATGCCGGCTTAGCCGCCCCGCGCCATGGATGGCGCGTGGCGGCGGCCCCCCAAATCAATGTCGGATTACGGGCACACCGAGCCTAGGCGAGGTGCCGAGTGGTGGGGCAAAGCGTTTTTGGTTACTTTTGGCGCTTTTCCAAAAGTGACCCGCCGTAAGGGCGGAACCCATAGCCGCCGTGACAGCAGCAACGGATATGTACTCGGTTTGACCCAACCTCCTGGTCGGCTGTCAGGCCGCCATCGGGGGCAAGCCCCCTCCCACAGTTAAATCCCTCTGGGCCATCACCCGGCAACCCGGTGCATTTGGCGCCGATAGCCATAGATATCTACACACGTTTAAGGCTGAAATAACTCTGTGGTGAGCGGGCTTGCCCCGCGCTGGGCTGCGAAGCGGCCCCAAACCCAGGCACCTCGGTGTGTCAGCTAAAACACATCGCCTGGAATGGGGCCGCTTCGCGGCCCAGCGCGGGGCAAGCCCGCTCACCACAGCAAGCCTCAACCCAGCAAGCCCCCTCCCACACTTAGCTCCAACTATCTGGTTACGCCCCTATGCCATTGCAAGCCGACAAAACGGCGTTACAAGGTGTAGGCAATACCAACCTGCACCGTACGCGGCGCGCCGGGGTACGCGTAGATATTGCCGAACGCACCCTCTTCGTACTCGCGGTTGAACAGGTTCTTCACGTCCAGGTTAAGACGGATCTTGTCGTTGACCTTGTAGTAGCTGAGCAGGTCGACGACGGTGTAGGCGCCCATGGAAAACGCGCTGTTGGCGGTCTGGCCCGCGCGTTCATCGACGTATTTACCGCCGGCGCCAAGGCCCAGGCCCTTGAGTGCACCGTCTTGGAATTCGTAGACGTTGAGCAGGCTGAAGCTGTTACGCGGGATATTCAGCAAGCGCGTGCCACTGCGCAGGGTATTGTCCCGGGTGACTTCGGCGTCCACATAGGCATAGCCGCCGATCACGCGCCATTCGGGGGTGAGATTGCCGGCAACGTTAAGGTCGAAACCGCGACTGCGGACCTGGCCAGCGGCGACGCTGAAGGTGGAATCCACGGGATCGGTGGTGAGCACGTTCTTCTTCTCGATCTGATAGATCGCCGCGTCAACGCTCAACTGACGGTCCAGGGCTTCCCACTTGATGCCCACTTCGTAGGACTTTCCTTTCTCCGGCGCGAAACCTCCGCCTTCACGGCTGGCACCGGTGTTGGGCTTGAACGAGCGCGCGGCGTCGGCGTAGACGGCGACGGTGTCGGTCAGGTCGTAGATCACGCCTAGCCGTGGAGTCACGGCGTTGTCCGCGGCCTGCCACGGTTTGACACCCGTCACATAACTTTCGTAGTCATGTTCGAACCGCTCGAAACGCGCACCGCCCAGGACTTTCAAGCGTTCGGTCAGCGCCACCTGGTCCTGCACGAAAGCCGCGTAGGTCTTGAGGTTTTCTTTGTCGTGGGTCGGCGTGCGCGTCAGCGGCGGGCGTGTCTGGCCGTAGACCGGATTGAAGATATCGATCGGGTAGGTGCCGGCGGCGGCGCTGGAGCGCTGGATGATCGACTGGTAGTCGTAGTCCTCGTACTCGATGCCGGTCAGCAAGGTGTGATCGAAGCCGCCGGTGGAGAAGTGCCCGGTCAGGTTGAGCTGGTAGTCCTTATCGGTCCATTCCAGCTTGCGGTAGTTGAAGTTGCGTTGCAGCGTGCGGCCGTCGGCGCTCAGGCTACCGGGGCCGTTAGCCTCGATGGCATTGCCCTGCAACGTCCCATCCAACCACTGAAACCCACCCCCCAACGTCCAGCTGTCGTTGAGCATATGCTCGAAACGCAGTTGGGCCATGTTGTTATCGTTGTGCAGCTTGCCTACGTCCTTGTCGCCCCAGAAGGTATCGCGCGACGGCGTGCCGGCCTGGTTGGCGAAACGCGTCAGGCCACGGTCCAGCGGATGGTTATTGCGCATGAAATCGCCTTCGAAGATCACCTTGGTGTCATCGCTGGCCTGCCAGGTAAGGACCGGGGTGACGCCGTAGCGCTCGGTCGACACATGATCGCGGAAGGTGTCGCCGCCCTCGCCCACCACGTTCAGGCGATAGGCCAGGCGGCCTTCTTCGTCCAGCGGGCCGGAGGCGTCCAGCGTGCCGCGCTGCATGCCCTGGTCGTTCAACTGGCTGCCGAGGGTCACCGTGCGTTCGGCCAGCGGTTGTTTGGACACCACATTGAAGGTACCGCCCGGATCGCCACGGCCGTACAGCATGGTGGCCGGGCCGCGCAGCACTTCCAGGCGCTCGATGGTGTTGGCGTCCGGCATGTTCGGGTAGCCACGGTTGATCGGGAAGCCGTTGCGGTAGAACTCGCCGGTGGTGAAGCCGCGCACGGTAAACGTGGTGAGGCCCTGCCCGCCGAAGTTGTTGGCGCGGCCTACACCGCCGGCGTAGTCGAGAGCATCTTGCAGGCGCGTTGCGCCGAGGTCCTCGACCACGTCCTTGGACACCACGCTGATGGACTGCGGGGTTTCGTGGATGGAAGTGTCGGTGCGCGTCGCACTTGCCGAACGCGTGGCGTGATAGCCCTTGACGGGACCTTGCGCCGTCTCGTAATCCCCTTCGCCGGTGACCGTGGTCGCTTGTAACTCAAGGCTGGCAGATGGCGTGGTGACCTCCTGCGCCCAGGTAAAAGGGGAAAACGCCTGAAGGACACACAGGGAAATCAGCGTACGACGCATGGGTGTTCAGCCTAGTGAATGAGCCAGATGGGACGGCAAACCTGCCAAGAATTCGCCGCGAATGGTATATCAAGTCATTCGTGTTTGATATCTGTTCTCATTCGCTATTTTTCGTGTATCCGTTGTGTATCAACTCAATGTCCAGACGTAAAAAAGCCACTCGATTGAGTGGCTTCCATTACCTCGCCAGGACCTTAGCGATAGCGCTCAAGCCAATGCGCATAAGGCGCCGGCAAGGTCCAGGCGGATTTCTCCACGCCTAATTCTTTGGCGGCGAAATACGCCCAATGGGGGTCGGCCAGGTGCGCGCGCCCCACCGACACCAAGTCCAGCTGACCGGCCTGCAACGCGCCTTCAGCCAGTTGCGGGGTGCCGAAGCCCCACGCGGAGGTCACCGGTATGCCGGCTTCCCGCCGCACACGTTCGGCAATCGGCCCCATGAAAGCCGGGCCCCACGGAATGTTGGCGTCCGGAATGGTGAAACCGACGCTGACGCTCAGCAAGTCCAGGCCGCCGGCCTTGAAACGACGCGCCAGTTCGATGGATTCGGTGAGGGTCTGCTCGTCACGGCCGTCGTACTCGATCACGCCAAAACGCGCGGTCAGCGGCAGGTTTTCCGGCCAGACTTCACGCACAGCGGCCAGGGTTTCCAGGAGGAAGCGGCTACGATTGTCGAAGCTGCCGCCGTAGGCGTCGGTGCGCTGGTTGGAATGTTCCGAGAAGAAACTCTGGCCCAGGTAGCCGTGGGCGAAGTGCAGTTCGATCCACTCGAAACCGGCGTCGCGGGCACGGCGCGCGGCATCGACGAAGTCCTGTTTGACCCGGGCGATGTCCTCCAGGGTCATGGCGCGCGGCACGTTGGGCAGGTTGGCACCGAACGCAATCGCAGACGGCGCGATGGTTTCCCAACTGCGGGCGTCGGAAGCAGGGATATGGTCATCGCCTTCCCACGGGCGATTGGCGCTGGCCTTACGTCCGGCGTGGGCGATCTGGATGCCTGGCACCGAACCTGCGGCCTTGATGGCTTTGACCATGGGCACAAAAGCTTCGGCGTGGGCATCGCTCCAGATGCCGGCACAGCCTGGGGTGATACGGCCTTCCGGGGCCACTGCGGTGGCTTCCACCACCAAAAGTCCTGCACCGCCGCGCGCCATGCCTGCCAGGTGAACATGGTGCCAATCGTTGACGATGCCGTCTTCGGCCATGTATTGGCACATTGGCGGAATAGCGATGCGATTGCGCAGGGTGACGTCTTTAAGGGTGAAGGGTTCGAATAGAGCGGACATCGTAAACTCCAAGAGCAGGTGACTGATTCGATAGTTCGATGGTAATCGAACAATAGTATTCAGCGATACCCCCCTGTTATGATTCGTTTCATGCGAGCCTTCAAACACCCTCCCCTGCAAGACCTCACACTCGAACGCGTGCTCTACGCCCTGAGTGATCCGGTGCGCCTGGAGATCGTCCGATGCCTGGCCGGCGTGCCAGAAGCCACCTGCGGCGAACTGGATGGCGGGCGGCCCAAGTCGAGCATGTCCCACCACTTCCGCGTGCTGCGCGACGCCGGCCTGGTGAATACCCGCAGCGTGGGCACCACCCATATGAACTCGTTACGCAGGGATGAGCTTGAAAGCCGCTTTCCTGGTTTGCTCGCGTCCATTCTTGCCCAGCAATAAGCCGCTTCACTCCAGCAGTGACACCAAGCGAGCGTCGATAGTGCCGTCGTCTATTTCAAGCAGCGCCAGCGTCACCGGTAACTTGAAACGCCGGCGCCCCGCGCTGCCTGGGTTTACATACAGGATTTCACCGCGCCACTGGATCAACGGTTTATGCGAATGCCCGGTGATCACCAGGCGCGTGTGAGGCGTGAGCAATGCCGGGACATCGGCGACGTCATGCACCAGCAAAGTTGGGCAGCCGTTGAGCGTAACGTGCAGATGATCAGGCACCTGGCATGCCCATGGCGCATCCTGATCATTGTTGCCACGCACCACATGCAGCGGCGCGATGCCGGCCAGTTGCTCGATAATGTCGGCACTGCCAATGTCGCCCGCATGGACGATCTGCTCACAACCTTGCAGGGCCGCCACAGCTTCGGGCCGAAGAAGGCCGTGGGTATCGGAAATTACGCCGATCTTCATAGGGGCTCACTCTCGAAGGTTTGACTCAGCATACATAGGTATCTACACAACTCTTAAAGGCCTACAAGTGAGCAGGCGTGCCACACATTCAGCCAGGCCGCGATCTCAAACCTGCTGCCATCGCTACCAAAATTGTTGCGCCCGGCGGCTTAAACGTTTCAGGTTGCGGCGAACCTAACGGGCTCGTCGGCGTCCGAGCTAAGGCACTGTTGCTTACCGTTCGCCGCGAGGTTGTCATTTGAAAGCCGCCATCATCAAAAAGTACCGCCTGGTCATCAAGACCATGGGCTACGTCGGCTGGTCGTTGTTCTGGCTGTTGCTGTGGGACGTCGCCGTGACGGTGGACTTCATGCTGTTTCTCACAGCCAAGATCAACCTGCCGCTGATGCCCCTGACCCTGCTGGGCTCGGCACTCGTGGTGTTGATCAGTTTTCGCAACAGCAGCGCCTATAACCGCTGGTGGGAGGCCCGCACGTTGTGGGGGGCGATGGTCAACAATTCGCGCAGCTTTGCGCGCCAGGTGCTGACCCTGCTGGACGACCCCGGCAGTGAGGTCAACCCGATCAAGTCCACGCTGTTGCGCCGACATGTGGCCTACGTGAACTGCCTGGCCGCGCACCTGCGGGGCCAGCCGTGCCCCGATGAAGTGCGCGCGTTCATCCCTGCCGATGAGTTTGCGCGCAACGGTGCGACCAATAATTTCGCCAATGACATCCTTACCGGTTCGGCGGCGTTGCTGGCCCGCGAATACAAGGCCGGGCATCTGGACAGCATTCGCCTGGCGCGGCTGGAGTCGACCCTGGTGGACCTGTCCAACGCCCAAGGCGGCATGGAGCGTATCGCCAACACGCCGCTGCCCTACCCCTACGTGTATTTCCCGCGCCTGTTTATCACCCTGTTCTGCCTGATCGTACCGGTGGGCCTGGTGGAATCCCTGGGCTGGTTCACCCCGCTGGCCTCCACGGTGGTGGGCTTTATGCTGCTGGCTATCGAACGCATCGGCACCGACCTGCAAAGCCCGTTCCGCTCCAGCGAACACCAAATCCAGATGGAAGCCATCTGCGAAACCATCGAGAAAAACCTGCAATCGATGCGCCGCGACACCCTGGCCGACAATTTGATCGGCTGACCCCACCTGCTTGCCCTAAAGTGCGTGCTCTCTCGGTCGATAAAGAGGGTACGTACGCAAGGACCCACCCTTCATAACAACCCCTGCGACGCTCAGCACTACTGTTTGCCTTGCCAAAACTATAAATACCCGCGGGTGAAAGTCATGAATATCAAGCAGAAGCTGACCTGGGCGTTCGCGGCTATCGCGTGCGTGCCGGTCATCCTGGTAGCGGTACTGGTAGTGTTGAATCTGCGCGAGGGGGCTCAGGCCAATTTCCTCGACAGCAGCGGACGGGAAATCCGCCAAATCGACAATGGCATGAAGCAGTTCTTCGACGGCATCAGCCAGAACGTCGAGTACGTGGCCAAGGACCCGCGCGTGGTCGCGGCCAAAGACCTCAAGAGCTATGCCAGTGCCGACGCTGCGCAAATCCCGCTGACCCCAACCAATAAAGAGCTGCTGGCGATTTTCGATCAATTCGCCAAGAGCCATCCCACCACGGCCTACCTGTCCCTCGGCCTCGCCGACGGCGGCTACGCCAGCTGGCCCGACGACGCCAAGCTGACCAACTACGACCCGCGCGTACGCCCCTGGTACAAGGCAGCGGTTGCCGCGCCTGGCACCACGGTGCGCACCGGCGCGTACTACTGGGCGCCGGACGACGTGGTGCTGATCGGCACCGTGCATACCGTGGCCGATGCCAGCGGCAATGTGCTGGGCGTGGTCGGCCTGGACGTGTCGCTCAAGCAACTGACCGAACTGGTCAAGAACATCAAGCTCGGTGACAGCGGTTACCTGATGCTGGTGGAAGGCAACGGCAACGTGCTGGTGGACCCCAGCGATGCCAAGCACAACTTCAAGCCTCTGGCCGACTTGGGCCCCAACTACGCCGAATTGGCCAAACGCGGCGACGGCGTGACCCAGATCGACATCGACGGCGTGGCCTATATGGCCAACGTGGTCAGTTCCAAAGACCTGGGCTGGCGCTTTATCGGCCTGATCAAGCGCGACGAAGTGATGGCCGGCGCCACCAGCCTGACCTGGTTGATCGCCGCCATCGCCGCAGCCCTGGCTGTGGTGTTCGCGATTGTCGGTGCCAGTTTTGCCAGCGTCATCGTGCGGCCGATTCGCGGCGTGGCCGACGGCCTGCAGGAAATCGCCGAAGGTGAAGGCGACCTTACCCGTCAACTCAAGGTGCAGGGCAAAGACGAAACCGCCACCCTGGCCGGCTGGTTCAACCAGTTCCTGGGCATGATCGCGCAACTGGTGCAGCGCATCGGTAACGCATCCTCCGATCTGCAGAGCGCCGCCGCCGACACCAGCGAAGTGGCCAACAATATGAACCAGGCCGCCGGACGCCAGCGTGAAGCGGTGGAACTGGTGAGCACCGCATTCAACGAGATGGTGGCCACCGCCAACGAAGTCGCACGCTCTTGCAGCGCCGCCGCTTCCAGCGCCGACGAAGGCTACCGCGACGTGCATGACGGCCAGCAACATATCGGCGAAGCCACCGGCAGCGTGCTGCGGCTCAGTGAAGACTTGCAGAAGTCGACCCAGACCATGCAGCAGTTGGAGCAGGACAGTAAAAACATCAACACCATCCTGGATACCATCCGCTCGATTGCCGAACAGACCAACCTGCTGGCGCTCAACGCCGCCATCGAAGCCGCACGGGCCGGTGACCAGGGCCGCGGTTTTGCCGTGGTCGCCGACGAAGTCCGCGCCCTCGCCCGCCGCACCGCCGACTCCACCGGCGAGATCGACAGCCTGCTGGGCAACCTCGCCCGCCGCACCCAGGAAGTCACGCAGCAGATGCAGGGCAGCCTGCTGGTGTCCCACACCAGCGTGGAACGCATCCAACAAGCGCGCGACAGCTTTGACAAGATCCTCGGCTCGGTGGACTCGATCCGCGACCAGAACACCCAGATCGCCACCGCCGCCGAAGAGCAGCACCAAGTCGCCGAAGAGATCAACCGCCACATCGCGCAGATCCATGCCGATGCGCAACTGGTTGAAGGCTTCGCCCACTCGGCACAGACCGGCTCGGGCCGTTTGACCGATATTTCCGCTCAGCTCAAAGGCTTGGTAGGTCGCTTCAAGTTCTGATCCCTCCCGGCGCACACGGCGGTGAACCCTTCACCGCCGTGCCTGCTCAGGCAAACAGCTCAACCCCAAGCTGGAACGCCACCCACAATGCCAACCCGGTGGCGAACACCAGGGCAATGTTCTCGAACAGGTTGTTACGGTATTCCTTGCCGAGCAGCGACTTCTGGTTGGACATGATCAACAGCCCCAGGGAAATCACCGGCAACCCGACGATGTTCAGCGCACTCACGCCGATGGTCAGCGTGACGAAATCCGGCATGCCCGGCAGCGACCAGATCAGCGGCGTGACCAGAATGAACAACATGAACCACTTGTGCATCGGGTCACGATGAAACTCTTTGCCGAAGCGCTGGCGCCGTTCAGGCCGCACGTGCTGGAAGGCATCGGTGATCAACATCGGGAATGCTGTGGTTTTGCCGGAAATGCTCGCAAACAGCGTGGCGAACACGCCGATAAAGAAGATGTACCAGCCGATGGGGCCGAAGAACAGCTCCAGCGCCTTGCCCAGATCGCCGAGGGTTTTCACTTCGATGCCGTTGGGACGCAGGATTTCCGCGCCGACGATCCAGATTGCCAGGTTGATCACAATCCCCACGAATACCGCAAACAGCAGGTCGTTGCGCTGGATGCGCTTGTGCTGCGGGCCGATCCAGCCCTTTTGGCGCATCACATAGGGATGCACGAAGTTGGCTATAGAGCCGGCGACCGCGCCGATCACCGACACCGCCACCAACAGAGCGCCATGCACGCCCTCGTCCGGCGGAATACTGAAACCGATGGTGCCTTTGACGATGCCAGCCATGTCCGGCCCGGACATTACCGCCAGAGCAATAAAGGCCAGCGTCATAATCGCCAGCAGGCCCTTCATCACCCCTTCGATCATCGAATAGATATTTCGCCCCACCAGCAGCCACACCGCCAGTACCACTGCCACCGAACACAGCAACGCGTAATCGGTCTTGAACAGCATGGCCAGGGCCTCCCCCGCGCCCTTGATCATGTAGGCATTCATCAAGTGGCCCATCAGCAGCGCATACACCAGCAGGAACCAGGCGAAAAACGGGTTCAACTGGGCATAGCCCTGCAGGATGGTCATGCCTTGGTTATTACACAGCTGGAAGCGCGCGATGATATTGACGATCAAGTACCTGAGCAGCAGCGACACCGCCAGTACCCACATCATCGCGTAGCCGTAGTTGGCGCCGGCCACCGAGGATGTAATCAAATCCCCTGCACCGAGCCAGGACAGCACCGCAATGACACCTGGGCCCAGCAGCTTTAGAAGTCGTACGACATGGCCGGATGCGGGCGCCGCCGCCTGGCCTTCAATCGTTGGAATACCGGTCATCGAGGGAGTCTCCATTTATTTTTTTTGTGAGAACGCCGCTAGTCGATCACAGTTGATATGACGTCGTACAACTACAGTGACTGGATATGTATTAAGAAATGTTTCTTTAACCGCCATTTGCTCGCGGTGGCTGACGCCCAAGACAGTCTGTCGGCAAAAATGTACTAACTAGTTACTTGTCTTGCTAACATTATGCCTCTGCCCTCTCTCACTCGAGTCCTTTCGACATGAAACGAGCATCGCGCGCCGCTGGCGTCTCTAGATTCTTCCTGCTGGGCCTGGGCGTGATCATCGCCCTGCTCGGCCTCGCGCTGGCCGTCGGCGGCGCCAAACTGGTCAGCCTCGGTGGCTCTTGGTATTTCCTGCTGGGCGGTGTGGTCATGGCGGTTGCCGGCCTGTTGATTGCCCGTCGCAAACCGGCCGGCGCGTGGCTGTTCGCCGCGTTTCTGATCGGCACTGCCGTGTGGGCGGTGACAGAGGTGGGGCTGGTGTTCTGGCCGCTGTTTTCGCGATTGTTTATGTTCGCGGTGATCGGCCTGGTGGTGGCGCTGGTGTACCCGCTGCTGGCCGGCAAGCCGGCGCGCGGCGCGTATGGTGTCGCGGCGGTTTTGGCGGTGGGCGTGGCGGTGGCGGCGGGCAATATGTTTGTCGCGCACCCGAGCGTGGCGCCAACGGGTGCGGGCCCGGGTGTCACGCCGGTGGTGGCGGCCGAGGCGCAGAAAGACTGGGCGCACTACGGCAACACTGAGGGCGGCAGCCGCTTTGCCGCCCTGGATCAAATCAACCGCGACAACATCGACAAGCTCAAAGTGGCCTGGACCTACCGCACTGGCGACGTGGCCATCAGCGACGGCAACGGTGCCGAAGACCAACTGACACCCCTGCAGATCGGCAACAAGGTGTTTATCTGCACGCCCCACAACAACCTGATCGCCTTGGACGCCGACACTGGCAAAGAGCTGTGGAAAAACCAGATCAACGCACAGTCGGCGGTCTGGCAACGATGCCGGGGCCTGGCCTATTTCGACGCCAGCGCGCCCATCGCCCAACCGACCCAGCCCAACAGCTCGCCGATCATCGCCGCCAGCGTTCCAGCCGGTGCGCAGTGCCAGCGCCGTTTGCTGACCAACACCATCGATGCGCGCCTGATTGCGGTGGACGCCGACACCGGCCAATTCTGCGAAGACTTCGGCAGCCATGGCCAGGTGGATCTCAAAGCTGGCCTCGGCAATGTGCCGGACAGTTACTACCAACTGTCCTCCGCCCCGCTGATCGCCGGGACCACCGTAGTGGTCGGTGGCCGCGTCGCCGATAACGTGCAGACCGATATGCCCGGCGGCGTGATCCGTGGTTTCGACGTAATCAGTGGGCACATGCGCTGGGCCTTCGACCCGGGCAACCCCGACGACAAACAAGCGCCGGCCGCTGGCAGCACTTATGTGCGCAGCACGCCCAACAGTTGGGCGCCGATGTCCTACGACCCGCAGATGAACACGGTTTTCCTGCCGATGGGCAGTTCGTCCACCGACATCTATGGCGTGGAGCGCACCGCGCTCGACCATAAATACGGCGCGTCCGTCCTGGCGCTGGACGCCTCCACCGGGGCCGAAAAGTGGGTGTACCAAACCGTCCACAACGACCTGTGGGACTTCGACCTGCCGATGCAGCCGAGCCTGATCGACTTCACCCCGCCGGGCAGCGACAAGGCCGTGCCTGCCGTGGTCATCGGCACCAAGGCCGGGCAGATCTACGTGCTCGACCGCGCCACCGGCCAGCCGCTGACCGAGGTCAAGGACGTGCCGGTCAAGGCCGCCAATATCCCCAACGAACCCTATTCGCCAACCCAACCCAAATCCGTGGGCATGCCGCAGATCGGCGCGCAAACCCTGAGGGAATCGGATATGTGGGGCGCCACCCCGTATGACCAGTTGCTGTGCCGCATCGACTTCAAGGGCATGCGCTACGACGGCCTGTACACCGCGCCGGGCACGGATAAATCCCTGAGCTTTCCCGGTTCCCTGGGCGGCATGAACTGGGGCAGTCTTTCCACCGACCCGGTGCATGGTTTTATCTTCGTCAACGACATGCGCCTGGGCCTGTGGATCCAGATGATCCCGTCGCAGAACAAGGCCCAGGCCGCCTCCGGTGGCGAAGCGCTGAACACCGGCATGGGCGCGGTACCGCTCAAGGGCACGCCGTATGCGGTGAACAAAAACCGCTTCCTGTCAGTGGCTGGTATCCCCTGCCAGGCGCCGCCGTTCGGCACCCTGACCGCCATTGATATGAAAACGCAGAAAATCGCCTGGCAAGTGCCGGTGGGCACCGTGGAAGACACCGGTCCGCTGGGCATCCGTATGCACCTGCCGATCAAGATCGGCCTGCCGACCCTCGGCGGCACGCTGTCGACCCAGGGCGGCTTGATCTTTATCGCCGGCACCCAGGACTTCTACCTGCGCGCCTTCAACAGTGGCAACGGCGAAGAAATCTGGAAAGCCCGCCTGCCCGTCGGCAGCCAGGGTGGCCCGATGACCTACGTGTCGCCGAAAACCGGCAAGCAATACGTCGTGGTGACTGCCGGCGGCGCGCGCCAGTCCACCGACCGGGGCGACTATGTGATCGCCTACGCCTTGCCATAACGCCTGCGTGCGCTCCGGCACTGCTTGAACATGTGGGAGGGGGCTTGCCCCCGATGACGCGGGATCAGTCAGCCCATCTGCCGCTGACCCACCGCCATCGGGGGCAAGCCCCCTCCCACATTTTGAGCCGGTTTTTTCAGTTAATACTGAGTAGGGCGACTGGCATTAGGGCAAGCTCCCCTCCCACACAGGTTCAGCAGCGTATATCAGGCCCTAATCAGGCACGGGCAACGCACACTCCTCGCCTCGCTGGTACTCCCGGGGGGTACAGCCAAATTCACGGCGAAACACGGTGTGCAGGTACTGCGCCGATGTGAAGCCGCATTGCGCCGCCACGTCGGCAATCGCCTGTTCGTGGCTTGCCAGGCCTTTAGCGGCGGCGGCGAGTTTGAAGCGCAAGATCTCGTCATGCACGCTGCACCCGCGCTCCTTGCGAAAGTGCGACTCCAGGGATGAACGCGACACGCCGACATAGGCCGCCACTTGTGCGGTCTTGATGCCCTGGCAGGCGTATTGGCGGATAAACAGCAGCGCCTGCATCACGTAAGGATTGCCCAGCGGCTGATGCAAGCTGGAGGCCTGCACGTTGATTGCCTCCGGAGGCACCAGAATCTGCGTGCCGGCGCAAGGTTTGCCGTGCAGCATCTGATGAAGAAGCGCGGCGGCCGTGCGGCCCATGGTTTCCGTGCCCTGGATCACCGAACTCAGCGGCACCCGCGTGAGGGTGCGGGTCAGCGGGTCGTTGTCGATGCCGATCAGCGCCACTTCTTCCGGCACCGCAATGCCGGCGGTGAGGCAAGCTTGCAGCAGTTGCCGAGCGCGGGCGTCGGTGACGGCGATGATGCCGATGGGCTTGGGCAGGCTCTGTAACCAAGCAATCTGCTGTTCCACCGCGCTATCCCACAACGGCGCGCTGGTGCCCAGGCCGCGATACACCTCGACGTTCAGGCCATCGCGTTGCATCAAGCGGCGAAAGGCTTTTTCCCGCTCCTGGGCCCAGCGATTGGCCTGGGCCGGCGGCAGGCTGAAACAGGCAAAGCGGGTCAAGCCGGCCTCGACCAAGTGCTCGTAGGCCAGCTTCATCAACCCATGGTTGTCGGTGGCCACGTAGGGAATGCCCTTGGGATAGGCGCTTGCATCCTCATAAGACCCGCCCACCGCCACCACCGGCAACTTGCTGTGGGCCAGGGCCTCGCCGATCAGCGGGTCATCGAAGTCAGCGATGATGCCGTCGCCTTGCCAGCGCTCGATGCCTTTGAGCCGGCACAGAAAGTCTTCCTCCAGGAACAAATCCCAGGATGCGCGGGTGCTGCTCAGGTAATTGCCGATGCCGGCGATGATGCCACGGTCGTAGATTTTGCTGCCGTTGAACAGCAAGGCAATGCGGTGCACGGGCGGTAGGGTTTTCATTGTTGTTGTCCTCAGGCCAGTCGCCACAGGGTAGCCCCCGCCACTCAAAATCGCACCATCGCTTGGTGATTTTCATAATTAGCGAGCCAGGTGCCGTTGCTAGTATCCAGACACCGCCCAGAACAATAAGGAACACGCCATGACGTACTTCCCCGGTGTCGAGAAGGTTCGCTTCGAAGGCCCCGACAGCGATGCCCCCCTCGCCTTTCGCCACTACGACGCCGACAAACTGATCCTCGGCAAACCGATGCGCGAGCACCTGCGCATGGCGGCTTGTTATTGGCATACGTTTGTCTGGCCCGGTGCGGACATGTTCGGCGTCGGCACCTTCAAGCGCCCGTGGCAGCGCAACGGCGACCCGATGGAAGTGGCCATGGGCAAGGCCGAGGCCGCGTTTGAGTTCTTCTCCAAGCTGGGCATCGATTACTACAGTTTCCACGACACCGACGTAGCCCCCGAGGGCAGTTCGCTCAAGGAGTACCGCGAACACTTTGCGCAGATGGTCGATCAGTTGGAGCGCCATCAGGAACAGTCCGGCATCAAGCTGCTGTGGGGCACCGCCAATTGCTTCAGCCACCCGCGCTTCGCCGCCGGCGCGGCCACCAACCCTGACCCGGAAGTATTCGCCTGCGCCGCCGCCCAGGTGTTCAGCGCGATGAACGCCACCCTGCGGCTCAAGGGCGCCAACTATGTGCTGTGGGGCGGTCGCGAAGGCTATGAAAGCCTGCTCAACACCGACCTCAAGCGCGAGCGCGAACAACTCGGGCGCTTTATGCGCATGGTGGTGGAGCACAAGCACAAGATCGGCTTCAAGGGCGACCTGCTGATCGAGCCCAAGCCCCAGGAGCCGACCAAGCATCAATACGATTACGACAGCGCCACGGTGTTCGGCTTCCTGCACGAATACGGCCTGGAGCATGAGATCAAGGTCAATATCGAAGCCAACCACGCGACCCTGGCCGGGCACAGCTTCCACCATGAAATCGCCACCGCCGTGTCCCTCGGCATCTTCGGCAGCATCGACGCCAACCGTGGCGACCCGCAGAACGGCTGGGACACCGACCAGTTCCCCAATAGCGTCGAGGAAATGACCCTGGCCACCTATGAAATCCTCAAGGCTGGCGGCTTCAAGAACGGCGGCTATAACTTTGACTCCAAGGTACGCCGCCAAAGCCTCGACGAAATCGACCTGTTCCACGGCCATGTCGGCGCCATGGATGTACTGGCCCTGGCGCTGGAACGTGCGGCGGCCATGGTGCAGAACGATCGGTTGCAGCAGTTCAAGGACCAACGCTACGCAGGCTGGCAACAGCCGTTGGGCCAAGCCGTGCTGGCCGGTGAGTTCAGCCTGGAATCCCTGGCCGAACATGCGTTTGCCCAAGGGCTGAACCCGCAGGCCGTGAGTGGTCGGCAAGAGATGCTGGAGGGGGTGGTCAACCGGTTTATTTATCGGTGACAGAGTGGTGAGCGGGCTTATTGTGGTGAGCTCCTCACAAGCGCATTCACCACAAAAGTCCTGTTCACCACAGAATCCCGGCTTACCACGACACGCCGGTTAGCCACACCTATAGTGTTCGCCTAAAGTCTTCACCCAGTGTCTTTCCAACAACAATAAAAGGACGCCCCACCATGAAGTCATTCAAACGTACCCTGCTCGCCACCGCCTTGGCCCTGCTCGCCCTGCCGGTGATGGCCGACCCGGCCCATCCGAAAATCGGCTTTTCCATCGACGACCTGCGCCTGGAGCGCTGGTCCCGCGACCGCGATTATTTCGTGGCAGCAGCGGAAAAACTCGATGCCAAAGTCTTTGTGCAGTCCGCCGATGCCAACGAGCAAAAGCAGATTTCCCAGATCGAGAACCTGATTTCCCGTGGCGTCGATGTGATCGTGATCGTGCCGTTCAACGCCACGGTGCTGACCAACGCGGTCGCCGAAGCCAAGAAGGCCGGGATCAAGGTGGTGTCCTATGACCGCCTGATCCTCAACGCCGACATCGACGCCTATATCTCCTTCGATAACGAAAAAGTCGGCGAGATGCAGGCCAGCGGCGTGCTGCAGGCGGCGCCCAAGGGTAATTACTTCCTGCTCGGCGGCGCGCCTACCGATAACAACGCCAAGGTGCTGCGCGAAGGCCAGATGAAGGTGCTGCAACCGGCAATCGACAAGGGCGATATCAAGGTGGTCGGCCAGCAATGGGTCAAGGAATGGAACCCCACCGAAGCCCTGAGCATCGTCGAAAACGCCCTGACCCGGAACAACAACAAGATCGACGCCATCGTCGCCTCCAACGACGCCACCGCCGGCGGTGCGATCCAGGCCCTGGCCGCGCAGAAGCTGGCGGGCAAGGTGCCGATCTCCGGCCAGGACGCCGACCTCGCCGCCGTCAAACGCGTGATCGACGGCACCCAGACCATGACCGTGTACAAGCCCCTCAAGCTGATCGCCACCGAAGCGGCCAAGCTCTCGGTGCAACTGGCGCGTAACGAGAAGCCCACCTACAGCTCGCAATACGACAACGGCAGCAAGAAAGTCGACACCATCCTGCTCACGCCCACTCCACTGACCAAGGCCAATATCGACCTGCTGGAGAAGGACGGTTTCTACACCAAAGAGCAGATCGGCGGGCAATGACCGCCATGGCCGACTACCTGCTGCAAATGAACGGCATCGTCAAAACCTTTGGCGGTGTCCACGCGCTGAACGGTATCGACATCAAGGTGCGGCCGGGGGAATGTGTCGGCCTGTGCGGCGAGAACGGTGCCGGTAAATCTACCTTGATGAAGGTGCTGTCGGCGGTCTATCCCCACGGCACCTGGGAGGGGGAAATCCTCTGGAATGGGCAGCCGCTCAAGGCGCAGTCCATCAGTGAAACCGAGGCCGCCGGCATTGTGATCATCCACCAGGAGTTGACCCTGGTGCCTGATCTGTCAGTGGCCGAAAACATCTTTATGGGGCACGAGCTGACCTTGCCGGGTGGACGCATGAACTACCCGGCGATGCTGCACCGCGCCGAAGCCTTGATGCGTGAACTCAAGGTGCCGGACATCAACGTGGCGCTACCGGTGTCGCAGTACGGCGGCGGTTACCAGCAACTGGTGGAAATCGCCAAGGCCCTGAACAAACAGGCGCGCCTGTTGATTCTCGACGAACCCTCTTCGGCCCTGACCCGCTCGGAAATCGAGGTGCTGCTGGATATCATCCGCGACCTCAAGGCCAAGGGGGTGGCCTGCGTCTACATCTCCCACAAACTCGATGAAGTGGCGGCGGTGTGCGACACCATCACGGTGATCCGCGACGGCAAGCACATCGCAACCACGGCCATGGCCGATATGGACATCCCGCGCATCATCACTCAGATGGTCGGCCGCGAGATGAGCAACCTCTACCCCACCGAGCCCCATGACGTCGGCGAGGTAATGTTCGAGGCGCGCCACGTGACCTGCTACGACGTCGACAACCCCAAGCGCAAACGCGTCGACGATATTTCCTTTGCGCTCAAGCGCGGGGAAATCCTCGGTATTGCCGGGCTGGTGGGCGCCGGGCGTACCGAACTGGTGTCAGCCCTGTTCGGAGCCTACCCCGGGCGCTACAGCGCCGAAGTATGGCTGGACGGCGAGCTGATCGATACGCGCACGCCGCTCAAATCGATCCGCGCCGGGTTGTGCATGGTGCCCGAAGATCGCAAGCGCCAAGGCATCATCCCCGACCTCGGCGTGGGCCAGAACATCACCTTGGCGGTGCTCGACACCTACGCGCACCTGACCCGCATCGACGCCGAGGCCGAGCTGGGCAGCATCGACCGGCAAATCACGCGCATGCACCTCAAGACCGCCAGCCCGTTTTTGCCGATCACCAGCCTGTCCGGCGGCAATCAGCAAAAAGCCGTGCTGGCGAAAATGCTGATGACCCAGCCCAAAGTGCTGATCCTCGACGAGCCCACGCGCGGGGTGGACGTGGGCGCCAAGTATGAAATCTACAAGCTGATGGGGGCGCTGGCCGCCGAAGGCGTGGCGATCATCATGGTGTCCTCGGAACTGGCCGAAGTGCTGGGGGTGTCCGACCGCGTGCTGGTAATCGGCGACGGTCAGTTGCGCGGCGACTTCATCAACCAGGGGCTCACCCAGGAACAGGTCCTCGCCGCCGCGCTCAGCCAAAACAATAACAATCGGAAAACCGCGTAGATGAATCAGGTCAAACAGCTGTTCACCCGCTACAAAATGCTCGCCCTGGTGATTGCCGTGGCGGTGATCTGGCTGTTTTTCAGCTGGCAGACCGAGGGCGGCTTCCTCACGCCGCGTAACCTGTCCAACCTGCTGCGGCAGATGTCCATCACCGGCATCCTGGCCTGCGGCATGGTGCTGGTGATTATCAGCGGCGAGATCGACTTGTCGGTGGGCTCATTGCTGGGGTTGCTGGGAGGGCTGGCGGCGATCCTGGACGTGGTCTACCACATTCCGCTGCTGGCTAATTTGAGCCTGGTGGCGCTGTGCGGCCTGATGATCGGCCTGGCCAACGGTTACATGACGGCGTACCTGCGCATCCCGTCGTTCATTGTCGGCTTGGGCGGCATGCTGGCGTTTCGCGGGGTTCTGCTGGGGATCACCGGCGGTACCACCATCGCGCCAGTGTCGCCATCGCTGGTGTATGTGGGCCAGGGCTATCTGCCGCATACCGTGGGGGTTGGGCTGGGGCTTTTGCTGTTTGCCCTCACACTCTTCTTGACCTGGAAACAACGACGCAACCGCGCACTGCATGGGCTGGCCGCGCACTCATTGATGCGCGACGTGCTGCGGGTGGTGGTGATCGGCGCAGTGCTGGCCGGGTTCGTTACCACCCTCAACAGCTACGACGGCATCCCCGTGCCGGTGTTGCTGTTACTGGCGCTGCTCGGCGTATTCAGCTATGTCACCAGCCAGACCGTATTCGGCCGCCGCGTGTATGCGGTGGGCAGCAATATGGAAGCCACGCGGCTGTCGGGCATCGACGTGCAGGCGGTCAAACTGTGGATCTTCGGCATCATGGGCGTCATGTGCGCCCTCGCCGGCCTGGTCAACACCGCACGTTTGGCGGCGGGTTCACCGTCGGCGGGCAATATGGGCGAACTGGACGCCATCGCCGCCTGCTTTATCGGCGGCACATCAATGCGCGGCGGCTCCGGCACGGTATATGGCGCATTGCTGGGGGCGCTGGTGATTACCAGCCTGGACAACGGCATGTCGATGCTGGACGTGGACAGTTACTGGCAGATGATTGTGAAAGGCAGCATTTTGGTGTTGGCGGTGTGGGTGGATGTGAGTACGCGGGCGGGTCGGCGCTGAATCAAGCGCCAGAGCCCCGCACTTGGTCAATGAACTGATGTGCCTGGGCCTTGAGCCAATCAAACAAGCGGGCGATATCGCGCTCTGATTGTCGTCCATTTCGACAAATGATGTAGTACGCCGCAGGGGACATCATGGTGGGGGCATTCAACGCAACCAGTTCACCGTCTTTCAATTGGTCATGCACCAGCGCCGTCCTGCCCAGCGCAATCCCGCCGCCTTTCACTGCCAGACTGATGGCCAGGCTGGAATCTGGAAAACGCGGCCCGTGGTGATACGGCGGTGCCTCCAGCCCGTGAAAGGCGAACCAGCTCTCCCATCCTGGGCATACCTGATCGTCGACTCGGTGAATCAGCGGGTACCGCGCGATGTCCTCCAGCGCAATCTCACCATTCACGCGTTTGAATTGCGGCGAACATACCGGGAACACCGCATCGCGCATCAGCAGTTCGACATGATGATCCGGGTAGTCACCATCACCCATCACCACAGCGACATCGAACGGATGAACGCTTAAGGTAGCGCGACTGATGTCCACGCTGGTCAACACCAGATCAAGATTCAATGCAGCTTCGGCGTGAGCACCATGCATTCGTGGAATCAGCCAGGTTGCACACAGGGAGGAGGTACACGAGAGGTGAAGCGGCTGTGATTTACTCGGACTAAGCGACTGCAGCACCGCATCCAGCGCTTTGAAAAAGCTATCCGCCACCGGCAGTAAGGTCTCTCCCGCAGGCGTGAGCTTGACTCCCCGCGAATGCCGCTCGAACAACTGCACTCCCCACCATTCTTCCAGACCTGCGATTTGATGGCTGATGGCGCTGGCTGTGAGATTCAACTCAGACGCAGCACGCGCGAAACTGCCGGTTTGCGCCGCGCTGACAAAGGCTTGAAGCATAGGAGTGGGTGGCGGACGCTGGGCCATCAGGTGCTCACTTTGATCAGGACGATCCCGCAAACAATGACGAACGCCGACAGCATCCGTCGCCAGCCGAACCGCTCTCGGAAGAACAGCGCGGCAATGATGGCGCCGATGATAACACTCGTCTCCCGCAGCGCTGAGACCCTGGCCACCGCATCCAGCGACAGTGCAAACAGGACCAAACCGTAAGACGACACGTAGAAAACCCCGCCCATCGCACCCACTCGCCAGTGGCCGCGCACTGCCTGGATGAGCGCCGATCGCGCCTTGAAAAACGCCAGCAGCGGGATCGGAATGCTCTGGAATACCGTGAGATAGATGATGTACTGCAGCACCGTCTCACTGGCTCTTACACCTTTGGCATCCACCACCGTGTAGGACGCGATGAACACCCCCGCACACACGGCCATCAGTATCGGCTTGAACATCTGCGCAGTCATCCCGCGTACAAACGCCAGGCTGATGATCCCTGCACAAATCAGCAGCACACCCGTCATCGACGGGAACGACAACTGTTCATGCAAAAGGACGTAGGAAAACAGCGCGACCAGCACTGGCGGCACGCCACGCATCACCGGGTACACCTGACCGAAGTCGCCGGTTTCATACGCCTTGATCAAAAATAATCGATACACCGTATTGAGCATCACCGAAATCAGCACATACACCCACACCTCCAGGTTGGGCACGTTGACCAACGGCAGCGCCGCCAGGCAAATCAGCAATGCCGTGCCATCGACCATGGCCAAGGTCATGAAACGGCTGCTGCCGGCACGGACAACGGCGTTCCAGGTGGCGTGCATGAAGGCGGAGATTAAGACCAGGGTGATGGCAATGCTGGCGTTATCCATGGGGGCTCGGCTTTTGGGTGGTATCGAGGGGGCGCGGCATACTTCACCGGCATCATTGTTTGCGTAACCACATTCTCAACATGTAACGATTCAGGCTGCTTAAGGGCGCTTTATCATTAATTTCTGAGTGTGGAGTATGCTTATCAATGAAATGTGTTCGGGTATGGAGAAACTTATTGTCCGCTGAAATAAGCACCTGACCGGGCTCGAGCAATACACGATGCTGAACGGATGATTGGTCGAGTACTGCATCCAGAAAATCCAGCGCCCGAACCTGCGATAACGTTAACGGCACTTGTGCTTTAAGGTGAGCCGATTCGATATTCACGCGAAAGTACCTTATCAAAGGAATACCTTCTTGGGAAAAGCTCAGGATGGGCGCTTTAAATAAACACTCTTCTTCTGACATGCCCCTATTTTCAAAATAGAAATCGCGCTTTAGTTCTTCGAGAACATCCGCAAATGCCATCAGCTCTGCATATACCGCGCTTGCGTCAATAAGAATGCTCTCACCGCCCAGAAGCGCTTTCTGTCCGCAAGCCAGAACCAGATAGTCGATCGGAAGCGGGTCGCTGACTCCATCGTTATGTATGTAGGCCCCCTGTCGGGTCTGATGGTACCTCCCACCCTCCTCGATACTTTTGCCGCCCCGGTCATAAACCTCAATGATCTTATGACCAAGATGATTTTGCACCATTGGCCTACCGAGCGAAGAGCCAAAGGCCCACACCAGCGACTTGAAAGCTTCAAGGTTATCCGTCTTAAATCCATCAAGAATTAAAACATGGCTTCCATGCTCAATAATGTTTCGTATGGTGCGTAACTCTTCGCTAAGCGACCGAGAATAAAACGAACCATTGCAAGCAAAGTTTATATCGAGTCGATCGGCTTGGATTTTTGATTCAGATTTCAAGCTTATGCTCAGTAACTCATCAAATGCTGCATTTGAGAGTTGGACTTTAGATACTGCTTGTCGATAATTGCTGACATTTATGTTCATCGCAATCCTTTACGTAATTAAGTGGACGCTGATATTTAACTAAGCCCACCGCACCTGCAAAAGCGAAACGTCATCAGCACTGCCATCAAATTCCATCATCGAAGACTTTTCCTACAGATATAAACCTTCACACGCTCTTCGATGACATCGAGTCATGGTTTGTAAAGGGCCAGCAAGCCGCATCCCTTTTAATTGCAGGACGTTTCCTAGACAATCCTCGCCGCCTTGTGCCTGTTGGAATCGATGGCTAGTCTGCGGTCCGTCACTGCTCATCAGTGATCGGGTTTAGTCGCCCGGAATGCACAAGGCGCATGGTCACATGAAGTTTTATGGTGGCTGTGCGCAGGGCACCTTCGGGTGCGCCGGATTCCTTGTGGCCGGTCGACTAACCTGCGTACAGCCGCCACCTTTCGTTTAGTCGCGACAGGTGCTGGCTCCTATTCACACAAGGAGCTTCACTATGAACAAAGTCGTCCCCGATCCACCCTTCGATCCCGCCAAAGACCGCGCCGCCTTCAACCGCGCCATCGACCATTACCTACCGACCCAAGGCTTTCACTCCATCAACGAAGACCTGAGCTTCGAAGACGCCCTGCTCTACACCGCCAGTTTGCTCGATAGCGCATCGGCGACGGCGTTGGATTGTGGCGAGCAACTGACGAGCCCAGAGCGAGCGAAAATCCTGGCAGTGTGGCACTTGCTTGAAATTGCCAAAACCACGGTAGATCGCTCAATCAACTGCCTGAAACACGGTTAGAAAATGTGAGAGGGGGCTTGCCCCCGATAGCAGTGGGTCAGCTACACAGAAGCTGACTGATCCACCGCCATCGGGGGCAAGCCCCCTCTTACAGTCGGGTTGGTTTACACCTGATGAATCAGGCTGACCGTTGCGCTGCTGTCATTGGTCCAACACCACATCGCGCATCGGCGGGATGTAACCGTAGTCATAAGCCTCCTGCACGAACGAACGATCACCCTTGAGCACAATCCTGACCGTCGGCGCTTCGGTGCCGCCGATGCGGTAGTCGCCGCCGGCGGTGGGCACGCTGTCGATAAACGATGTGACCAGGCCATTGGGCATCACGCAGTGCGAATAGGTCTGGAACGGCTGCGACGGCGGGTTGCCCAGAACCAGGCCCGAAGCGTTCATCGGTGTGTAGGGGCCGAACAGATGATCGCCGACAAACCCGTAGACCCCATCCGGGCCCGTTATGCCATCGGCATAGGTGAACTTGTGACTGATGGTAAACAGGTAGTACTTGTTGTCCTGAAACACGTAGTGCGGCCGCTCGGTCTGATCATTCACCCCGACGGCGGTGACCAGGGGCGGCAGGAGTTCCCATTCATCGCCATTGAGGTCCTTGGCCACCGCAAGGCCGATGCAACCCACCTGGTAACGGGCACCGCCCACATGTTCATGCCCTGGCGGCACCAGGCCCAGTTCGTTCGCGCCCACTTCGTGAGTGCCGCGCTCACCTGCTACGTTGCCTTCGAACACCATGTACAGCTTGCCGTCCTTGGGATCGATAAACGGGCTGGGGTCGCGGAAGTTCCATGTCGCGTTCTGCGCTTCGGTCTGGTAGTAGGTGCCATCGGCTTCGAACAGGGCCTTTACCTGAGTGAAACCGCGCAGCTCGACACCGCTTTGGGAAGTGACCACCTGGCCTCGGACCTTGGCAATCGTCGCGCCCGGAGTGACGCAGGTGTAATACAGGTCGATGTCGCCGTTGTTATTGAGCAAGATCGGTGTACCTGCCCATTCACGCGTGGTCGGCGATACCCCTTCGGCCATCACGCGGCCGCCGAAGATCCAGTCTTTGCCGGTGCGCGAGTACCAGTAGCAGATGCGCGCATGACCATGGCGATCTTCCCAATCGCGCTTGATATCGTAGCGGCCATCGGCATTGATGAATTGCGGATCATGGGGGCGACGGTCGGCCGTCAGGGTGAAGATCACGGACCAGCCGTTAACCGAAACCACCGTGCCGTCCAGGGTGCGCAAGGGCATGGTGTCCCAGATAAACACCGTGTCACTCATCACCGGGAAGTCGGCAGGCACCAGCGGTTGAGTCGTGGTGGGGTCATTTTCATTCACTTTGAGCGCATCTGCGCGTGTCCAGCGAGTGGGGATAATAGTGGCGTGTTTCATGATGAAGTCCTTTTCATTGACGCTTGGATACGGCCCGTCATAGCGAGCCAGCGTATTGATTTGATCCATTGACCTACACACAGTGCCCAGCGGGGCTGAAGTGTCCTTCCTGGACAATCAGCGCCTAAACACTGTGTTTATATACAGTATTCGGCATTCGCCTGGGCGTCAACTCTTGAGTGAAAATATCCAGAGGTGGGAGGGGTTTACCCCCTCCCACATTTACCCTCCCAACTATGTTATTTGGAAACCGGCATCGCAAACTCAGCACCCTGTTCGATGCTCTCCGACCAGCGCTGCATGATCGACTTCTGCTTGGTGTAGAAGCGCACGCCTTCAGTGCCGTAAGCATGCATGTCGCCGAACAGGCTCTTCTTCCAACCACCAAAGCCGTGCCAGGCCATCGGCACCGGGATCGGGACGTTGATGCCGACCATGCCCACTTCGATGCGTCGTGCAAATTCGCGGGCGATGTGGCCGTCGCGGGTGAAGCAGCTGACGCCGTTGCCGAACTCGTGGTCGTTAACCAGTTTTACCGCTTCGGCGAAGTCATTCACGCGCACGCAGGCCAGTACCGGGCCGAAGATTTCTTCGCGGTAGATGCTCATCTCTTTGGTCACGTGGTCGAACAGTGTCGCGCCGAGCCAGAAGCCGTTTTCCAGGCCCGGTTCGTTGGGCACGTAGTTGCGGCCGTCCAGCAGCAGTTGTGCGCCGGCTTGCACGCCTTGTTCGATGTAGCCGCTGATGCGTTCCAGGGCGGCGCGGGAGACGATGGGGCCCATTTCGGCTTTAAGGTCGCGGCCGTCGGTGATGCGCAGGTGCTTGGCGCGTTCGGTCAGGGCGGCGATGACTTTGTCACCCACATCGCCCACCAGCACCGCCACGGAAATCGCCATGCAGCGTTCGCCGGCACTGCCGTAAGCGGCGCCCATCAAGGCGTCGACGGTTTTTTCGATGTCGGCGTCGGGCATTACCACCATGTGGTTTTTCGCGCCGCCCAGGCCCTGCACGCGCTTACCGTGGCGCGCGCCGGTTTCGTAGATGTACTGCGCAATCGGTGTGGAGCCGACGAAGCTCACGGCCTTGACGTCCGGGTGTTCGATCAGTGCATCCACCGCTTCCTTGTCGCCTTGCACCACGTTGAATACGCCCTTGGGCAGGCCGGCTTCACGCAGCAGCTCGGCCATGAACAACGACGCACTCGGGTCGGTGGGGCTGGGTTTGAGGATGAAGGTGTTGCCCGCTGCAATGGCGATGGGGTACATCCACATCGGTACCATCACCGGGAAGTTGAACGGCGTGACGCCCGCCACCACGCCCAGGGGTTGGCGCATAGTCCAGTTGTCCATGCCCCGGGAAACCTGGTCGGAATGCTCGCCCTTGAGCAGGTTGGGAATGCCGCAGGCGAATTCGAGGATATCGATGCCACGGTCGACTTCGCCCTGGGCGTCGGTGAACACCTTGCCGTGTTCGGCGACGATGATCCGCGCCAGGTCGTCTTTACGTTCACGCAGCAGGTGCAGGTACTGGAACAGTACGCGGGCGCGGCGGATCGGCGGGGTGTCGGCCCAGCCGGCGAAAGCGGCCTGGGCGGCAGCGACGGCCTCGGACACAGTCTGGTGGCTGGCCAGCGCAACGCGGGCGGTTTTCTCGCCGGTGGCCGGGTTGTAGACATCCTGGTAGCGATCATCGCGGGAAACGCGCTGGTCGTTGATGTAGTGCTCAATGGTGTGGGTCATGGCAGTCGATCCAGGTGGTTAGCGTTGGTACACACCTTAGGCTTTCGCTTTGTTCCTAACCAGAGCAGAATCCAGAACTTATTGTCCTTATAGGCGAACAATGTGGCCATGGAAAAATCCGAGATCGAAGGCTTGTGGACCCACATACACTGGCTCTCCGTACTGGAAGAACACGGTACCTACACCGCCGCCGCCGCGCGTCTGGGGGTAAGTAAGTCGGCCGTAAGCCAGCGTATTTCCGACCTGGAAAAAGCCACCGGTACCCGCCTGGTGACGCGCACCACCCGCAGTGTGCGGCTGACCGATGCAGGGCGTTCATTGACCCGTGACGTGCGCAGTGCCTACGAACAGATTGCCCGCAGCTTTTCGTCGGTGCGCGACGCCGCAGGAGAGATCCGCGGCCTGGTGCGCCTCACCGCGCCAGTGGCATTTGCTCGCCAGCAATTGGTGCCGCACCTGTCGGGGTTCCTGCAGCAATACCCGCAGGTGCGTATCCAACTGGACGTGTCCGATGCCCTCAGTTCACTCGCCGCCGAAGGCTATGACCTGGCGGTACGTCATGGTTTTCAGGTGCCGGAAACCCATGTGGCCTGGAAGCTGTGCGACACCGGCTCGGTGCTGGTGGCCACCCGGGATTATCTGCAACGCCACGGCGAACCGCGCGAGCCCGGCGAGCTGTCGGCGCACAACTGCCTGTTCTACCCGCGCGGTGCCGACCAACCGGCCTGGACCTTCGAACGCAACCACAAAAACGTCGAACGCATCACCGTGCCCATCGCCGGCAGCTTCGCCACCAACAACAGCGAAGCCTTGCGCGATGCGGCCCTGCACCACCTGGGCATCGCCCTGCTCCCTGACTTCAGCGCCCACGCCGCCCTGGCCAGCGGCAAACTGGTACAGGTACTCAAGGGCTGGACGCTCAAGGGCGCGTTTGCCGATGAGATCTATTTGATCCGCCCGTACTCACCCCATGTGCCCAAGTCGGTAAGTGCGCTGGTGGGGTATCTGAAAGACAGGCTATCCGGTGGGTTTGCATTCAAAGGGTAAAACTTATCCGTTGCCAGAAAGAACTAAAAGTCCATAATGGACAAATTAGTTTACGTCGGAGACACCCATGCTCACCCCACCTTTTGTGATCGACCAGACCCAGGCCCGCGAACACCTGGCCCGCCTCGACGTACCGCAGATCCTGCGCGCGCTGTTCCGCGATCTGGCTGCCGGGCACGCGGTGCAGCCGGCGCAGCAGCTTGTGCAATTCCCCAACGGCGCCGGTGATTTCATCAACTACCTCGGTGTGTTGGCCAATGAGGGTGTGTATGGGGTCAAGACTTCGCCCTACATCGTGCGCGAACAAGGGCCACTGGTAACGGCGTGGACGCTGCTGATGTCGATGCACACCGGCCAGCCGTTGTTGTTGTGCGACGCCGCCGAACTGACCACCGCGCGCACCGCCGCCACTACGGCGTTGGCGGTGGGCGCACTGGCCGCACCGCAGGCCCAACGCTTGGCGATTATCGGCAGCGGCAAAGTCGCCCAGGCCCATGTGCAGTATGTGAAGAACCTGCGGGACTGGCAGAGCATCCGTCTGTTTTCGCCCAGCGCGGTCACGGCCAATCACGACGCCCTCCACTGCCTGGACCCGCGCCTGAGCATCGCCGCCAGCTGCGAGGCTGCCGTGGACAACGCCGATGTGATCCTGCTGTGTACCTCCTCGGCGGGCCCCGTGCTCGACCCGACACGCCTGAGCAAACCGGCGCTGATCACCTCCATCAGCACCAACGCCCCGCGCGCCCATGAAGTGCCGCCCCACAGCCTCACGGGCATGCAGGTGTTCTGCGACTATCGCCAGACCACCCCCACCGCAGCCGGCGAAATGCTGATCGCCGCCGAACAGCACGGCTGGCACCCCCGCATGGTCCTAGGCGACCTACCCGAGCTGCTCAGTGACCTGGTGCCGCGCCCGACCTATGATCGCCACGTATTCTTCCGTTCCATCGGCCTGGGCCTGGAAGACATCGCCCTGGCCAATGCCCTCTGGAGACAGCTATGAACCACGCGGACTACCTCATCATCGGCGGTGGCATTGCCGGCGCCTCCACGGGGTTCTGGTTATCGCCCCACGGCAAGGTGATCGTGCTGGAACGTGAAAGCCACCCGGCCTATCACTCCACCGGGCGTTCGGCGGCGCTCTATACCGCCGCCTATGGCACCCCGCAAGTGCGCGCGCTGACCCTGGCCAGCCGCGACTTTTTCGACCATCCGCCTGCCGGTTTCTGTGAACACCCGCTGCTCACGCCACGGGGCGAAATGACCGTGGACTTCAGCGGCGACCCGGCCGAATTGAACGCGCAATATCTGAGCGCCAAGGCTACTGTGGAGCAGGTCGTGCAACTGAGCGCCGATGAAGCCTGTGAGATGTTACCGATCCTGCGGCGGGAAAAAGTCCATGGCGCGATCTACGACCCCACCGCCAGCGACATCGACACCGACGCCCTGCACCAAGGCTATCTGCGCGGTATCCGGCGCAATGGCGGCGACGTGCGCACCGACAGCGAGGTGCTGGGCTTGAGTCGCGACAGTGCCGGGCTCTGGCAGGTCAGCACCCAGGACGCCACCTTCACCGCGCCAATCATCATCAACGCCGCCGGCGCCTGGGCCGACCATATCGGCGGACTGGCCGGCGCCGCATCCATCGGCCTGCAACCCAAGCGCCGCTCGGCATTTATCTTCGCCGGCCCCGAAGGCGTGGACAGCCATGCCTGGCCGATGCTGGTAGCGCTGGACGAAGCCTTCTACATGAAGCCCGACGCTGGCATGTTCCTCGGCTCGCCGGCCAATGCCGACCCGGTGCAGGCACAGGATGTGCAGCCCGAAGAGTTGGATATCGCCATGGGCATCTACCAGATCGAAGAAGCCACCACCCTGAGCATCCGCCGCCCCACTCGCACCTGGGCCGGGCTGCGCAGTTTTGTGCACGATGGCGATCTGCTCAGCGGCTTCGATCCCCAGGTGCCGGGGCTGTACTGGGTCGCGGCGCAAGGCGGTTATGGCATTCAGACTTCACCGGCCATGGGCCAGGCCAGCGCGGCACTGGTGCGCGGAGTACCGCTGCCCCAGGCACTGACCCGCTTCGGTCTGGACGCTGATATGCTTTCCCCCGCCCGCCTGGAGCCCCATTGATGAACACCGCCGAACACGACAAAGCCCTGCAGAATTTCCGCGCGATTGCCGATGCGATCGCCACGCTGTTTTTCCCCCACGCCGAAGTAGTGCTGCATGACCTGCGCACACAAACCGTCGATTACATCGCCAACAACCTGTCCAAACGCGCCATCGGCGATGACTCGGCGCTGGAGGACATGCTCAGCGAGGAAATCAGCGAAGTGAATATCGGCCCGTACGAAAAGCTCAACTGGGACGGTCAGAAAATTCGCAGCCTGAGCACTGTCCTGCGCGACGCCCAGGATCGTCCGTTGGCGGTGCTGTGCATCAACTTGAATATCTCCCTGTTCGAAAACGCCAAGGCTGCGCTGGACCTGTTCCTGTCACCGAGCAAACTGATCCCGCAGCCGGACGCCCTGTTTCGCGATGACTGGCAGGAGCGCATCAACACCTTCCTCCACGCTTGGCTGCGCGAACGTCAACTGAGCCTGAACCTGCTGACCCGCGACCACAAACGCGAACTGGTACTGGCGCTGCACGCCGAAGGCGCGTTCAAGGGCAAGAGCGCCTCGAACTACGTGGCCAATGTATTGGGCATGGGGCGGGCCACGGTCTACAAGCACTTGAAGGAGCTCAAGGGCTGATCGAATGAGGTAACGGGCCTGATTGCAGTGGTGACTGACATTTATCGGGGGCAAGCCCCCTCCCACACTTGGAGCACCAGGCACCAGCCATACCCTGTGGAACAGGAAATTGCCTGTAGGAGGAGGCCTGCCCTCTCCCACACTTGGAGCACCGGGCATCAGCCATACCCTGTGAAAGGGGAATTGCCTGTGGGAGGAGGCCCTCTCCCACACTTGGAACACCGGGCATCAGCCATACGCTGTGGAAGGGGAATTGCCTGTGGGAGGAGGCCCTCTCCCACACTTGGAGCACCGGGCATCAGCCATACGCTGTGGAAGGGGAATTGCCTGTGGGAGGAGGCCCTCTCCCACACTTGGAGCACCGGGCATCAGCCATACCCTGTGGAAGGGGAATTGCCTGTGGGAGGAGGCCCCCTCCCACACTTGGAGCACCAGGCACCAGCCATACCCTGTGGAACAGGGAATTGCCTGTAGGAGGAGGCCTGCCCTCTCCCACACTTGGAGCACCGGGCATCAGTCATACCCTGTGAAAGGGGAATTGCCTGTGGGAGGAGGCCCTCTCCCACACTTGGAGCACCGGGCATCAGCCATACCCTGTGGGAGGGGGCTTGCCCCCGATGGCGGTCTTTCAGTCGCCGTAGATATCCGACTTGAAGTACTGCTGGGAGATTTTCTGATACTCGCCACTGGCGCGAATCCCGTCGATGGCACTGTTGAGTTCGCTGACCAACGCGGTATTGCCCTTACGCACCGCGATTCCCGCGCCTTCACCCACGTATTTCGGGTCTTTGAGTTCCGGGCCGACAAAGGCATAGCGCTTGCCCCGCGGCATCTGCAGGAAGTCGTTCAATGGGATGGTGTCGGCAAAGATCGCATCCAGGCGCCCCGCCGCCAGGTCCATGTAGATTTCTTCGTTATTGCTGTAACGCTTGACGTTGATGCCCTTGGGCTCGAACACCTCGGTGGCGTAACGGTCGGTGGTGGTGGCGCGCTGCACGCCGACGGTCTTGCCCTTGAGGCTGGCGTACTGGTCATCCACCACCGCGCCGTCCTTCATCACCAGGCGCGATGAAGTGAAGTAGTACTTGTGGGTGAAATCCACCGACTTCTTACGGTCTTCGTTAATGGTCATGGACGACAAGGCCATGTCGATTTTCTTCACTTTGAGGGAAGGAATCAGACCATCGAACTCGCCTTCGACCCACACACACTTGACCTTCATCTGCGCACACAGGGCATTGCCGATGTCGTAGTCGAAGCCGACGATCTTGCCCTCCTCGGTCTTGGAGGCAAACGGCGGATATGCCGCTTCGATGCCAATACGCAGGGTCTGCTCGGAGGCCAGCACATGGCTGGACGCAAACAGGCTGAGGGCCAGGGCGGGGATCAGGGCGCGTTTCTTCATGGAGGTTTCTCGCAAGTTGTTGTGGGTTTTGGCAAGAGTGAAGAAAAAATGCAGCGTTGCCTTTGTACTTATAAATCCATACTGGACTTTTATGTACAACCCGTCAAATCCACCTCGTCGCTCCCTTTCGGAAGATACTAATTTGAACGTTCACGCACCCCACTCCCTCAATACTGAAGGACGACCTGGAGGTAAGCGCCATGGCAGCAAACAAGCGTCAAGCGTCGCAACCATCCGATTGGGATGCACAACTGGCAAGAAACACCGAACTGTTTTTCGAAGCCGACCGCCTGGAGCAGGCGGCCTACGACATTATCGGCACCAGCCTGGCGGATGCCGCCGCGTGGTTGCGCTTTACCGAGGCCAAGCAGGTGGCCGACGCCAAGCGCACCGAGGCATATCAGGACCTGATGCGCATTCGCCGCGCCATGGAGCAGGAACGTGCCGACCCGCGTCCGCCCAAAACCGCGGAGCAAAAAAAACCCGACGGCACATGACTGCGCGGTCGGGCAAACGAAGCGACCAGCTTCAATAACGGGGTTTGACGGCTTTCCAATCGGGCTGATAGCGCTGCATCTGTTTCACGTCATCGCGCTGGCGGATACCGCAGCTCAGGTACTGATCATGCAGCTTGCCCAACTGGTCATGGTCCAGCTCAAGACCCAGGCCGGGGGCGCGGGTGAGCTGCACACAGCCGTCGACAATCGGCACTTTGCCACCCTTGATCACCTCCTCGTCCGGCTCTTGCCAGGGGTAGTGGGTGTCGCAGGCGTAGTCAAGATTGGGCACCGAAGCCGCCACATGGGCCATCGCCATCAGGCTGATGCCCAGGTGCGAATTGGAGTGCATCGACACGCCCAGGCCGAAGGTCTGGCACATCCTGGCGAGCACCTGGGTGTCACGCAGGCCGCCCCAGTAATGGTGGTCCGCAAGCACGATCTGCACACTGTTTTGCGCCACGCTGCGGCGAAACTCATCAAAGTCGGTGACCACCATGTTGGTCGCCAACGCTAACCCGGTGCGTTTGTGCAGGTCGGCCATGCCATCGAGGCCGGGGGTCGGATCTTCGTAATACTGCAGGTCGTCGCCCAGCAACTCGGCCATGCGGATTGCCGTGTCGAGGGACCAGTTGCCATTCGGGTCGATGCGCAGCGGCACGCCTGGGAAGGCTTTTTTCAGCGCCTTGATACACGCCACTTCATGCTCGGGGTCCAGTGCACCGGCCTTGAGTTTGATGCTTTTGAAACCGTAGCTGTCGATCATGTGCCGGGCCTGGGCGACGATCTGCTGCTCATTAAGCGCCTCGCCCCAGTGGTCGGGTGCGTAGGGCGAATCGACATGCTCGGCGTATTTGAAGAACAGATAGGCACTGAAAGGGATGCGTTCGCGGATCGCCCCACCCAGCAGGTCCACCAGTGGCACATTCAAGGCATGGGCTTGCAAGTCGAGTAAGGCCACTTCGAACGCCGAATTAGCATTGCTCACGGCTTTGCTGGCGTGGGAACCCGGTGCCAGTTCGGCTCCGGGCAGGCTTGTGGGTGCATGGGCGGCCACGGTGGCCTGGACGATGGCGCGCAGGCCGTTGAGGTTGAACGGATCGAGCCCGATCAACTGCGGTTGCACCCGTTGCTGGATCGCCAGCGCCGGGGCATCGCCGTAGCTTTCGCCAAGGCCGATATAGCCGGTGTCACTCTCCACTTCGATGATTGAGCGCAGGGCAAAGGGTTCATGGATACCGCTGGCGTTAAGCAACGGCGGATCGCGAAAAGCGATCGGGGTGACGGTGACGCGGACGATTTTCAAGAGGCGGCTCCCTGTGGGCCTGGACGCAAGGCGTGATGATGGGCGGACGTGGGCGGCACATCGCCGTGCGGCGCGGTTCGGGCAAAAAACACCAGCACCGCCGCCACCAGCGAGGTCGCTGCCAGGCCATACAGCCCGCCCTCGATGGAACCAGTGGTCTGCTCAAGCAGGCCGAAGGTGGTGGGCGCAACAAAACCTCCGAGGTTGCCCACCGAATTGATCAAGGCGATCACTGCTGCCGCAATCCGCGCATCCAGATAACCCTGGGGGATGGGCCAAAACAGCGCCGAGGCGGCTTTGAATCCAATCGCCGCAAAACAGATCGCAACAAAGGCGAACACCGGCCCGCCAACGGTCGACATAAACATGCCCAGCGCCGCGATCACCAGCATCAGTGCGACCCAAGCCTGCTGGTGCTTCCACTTGCTGGCCAGGGAGGCAAAGCCGTACATCGCGACGATGGAAATCAACCACGGAATTGAATTGAACAGGCCCACCTGGAAGTCCCCCAGGTTGCCCATTTTCTTGATCATGCTCGGTAGCCAAAACGTGGCGCCGTAGATGGTCAGGGCAATCGAGAAGTAGATAAAACAAAACAGCGCGATCTGTTTGTCGGCCAGCAGCTTGAACATCGACGGGCGGCTGACCTGGGCCGCTTCACGCGCCTGCTGCTCATGGTCGATGGCGCTGACCAATGCGTATTTTTCTTGCGCGCTGAGCCAGGTCGCCTCGCGGGGATGGGACTGCAGCCAACACCACACAAACCCGCAGAGCACGATGGAGGCAAACCCCTCGATCAGGAACATCCACTGCCAGCCGTGCAGGCTCAGGCCGCTCACGTTCAGCAGCGCACCCGACACCGGCCCGGAAATCACCGAGGCGATGGCCGAGCCGCTCAAAAATACCGCCATGGCCTTGCCACGCTCGGCGGCCGGCAGCCACTGGGTGAAGTAATAAATGATGCCGGGGAAAAACCCCGCTTCGGCGGCGCCGAGAATAAAGCGCAGCACGTAGAAACTCGTCTCGCCCTGCACAAAGGCCATGGCCATCGCGGCCGCGCCCCAGGTGAACATGATGCGCGTCAGCCAGGCCCGTGCGCCGTAGCGTTGCAACAACAGATTGGACGGCACTTCGAAAATCGCATACCCAATGAAAAACAACCCGGCACCCAGACCGTAGGCCGCTGCGCCAATTCCCAGGTCGGTCTCCATGTGGCTGCGCACAAAGCCGATGTTGACCCGGTCGATGTAGTTGACGATAAACATCACCACGAACAGCGGCAGCACATGGCGCTTGACCTTGGCGGCCGCGCGGGCAAGCACGGCGGGGTCCGGCGGATTGTGGAAGGTATCCAAGAGCGACTCCCGATGATTGTTTTTGTAGGGACGCATCGATCATGGACGCCGGCCATTGTTCCCGTCTAATCTAACTTGGCATGGGATTGATACCGGGATTAGATCAATGTTCGAGTTGACGCAACTGCGCTGCTTTACCACGGTGGCCACCGAGCTGAATTTCCGCCGCGCCGCCGAACGCCTGAACATGACCCAACCGCCGCTGAGCCGGCAGATCCAATTGCTTGAGCATCATTTGGGCGTGGCGTTGTTTGCGCGGACTACCCGCAGCGTCACCCTCACCGCCGCCGGCCGGGCGTTTTTCATCGAAGCGCAGAACCTGCTCGAACGCGCCCAACAAGCGGCAATCACCGCGCGACGCTTTGCCGAAGGCGACATTGGTACGGTCAATATCAGCTTCGTCGGCAGCGCGGTGTATGAGTTTCTGCCCAAGGTGATTGCCGAAGCGCGGCTCAAGCAGCCCCAGGTCAAAATCGACCTGTCGGAGATGAACACCTATCAGCAATACGAAGCCCTGCGCGCGAGGCGCATCGACCTGGGCATCGTGCGCGCGCCGTTGCTGGAACCGGGCTACGCCACCGAATGCCTGGTGCGCGAGCCCTTTGTGCTGGCGGTGCCGAGCGCGCATCGCCTGGCCCATGCCGAGTCGGTCAGCGTGCAGGACCTGGACGCGCAACCTTTCCTGATGTACGCCCACGCCGCCTACCCGCCGTTCAACGAACTGCTTACCGGCCTGCTGCGCTCGGCGCGCGTCGCGCCGGACTACGTGCAATGGCTGGGCTCCTCACTGACCATCCTGGCCCTGGTCAATGCCGGCATGGGCCTGGCCCTGGTACCGCGTTGCGCCAGCAGCGTGGTGTTCAAAAACGTAGTGTTCCGCGACATTGATCTAGGCGAAGGGGCGCAAAGCGAACTGCACCTGATCTGGCGCGAAGACAACGACAACCCGGCATTCGCAATGCTGCTGGAGGGCATCCGCAACGCCGTGCGCGAGGGTTGGGCCTGAACGCGAAGCTACCTGCACGAACACACCGACTGCCGACAGTCATCCAATCCTCTCGAATACTTGCCTGATCCTCCGAACTTTCAGGTGCTCGGATAGATAGCCCTTGCGCAGTCGACTAGAGTTCGACGATGGGCGCTCTATCGCCCTCCCTATAAGAAAAACCGTACCCCTAACCGAAGATCAGCAGGTGAGCCAGCCATGGAGCTACGAATCAACCAGAAGACCTACCAGGTCGATGCCGACGCCGACACGCCGTTGCTGTGGGTGATCCGCGATGACTTGGGGCTGACCGGCACCAAGTACGGCTGCGGTCTGGCTCAATGTGGCGCCTGCTCGGTGCTGGTGGACGGCAACGTGGTGCGTGCGTGCGTGACGCCGGTGGCCGGGGTGGTGGGCCGTGAGGTCACCACCATCGAAGCGATCGAAGCCGATGAGGTCGGCAAACGCGTGGTCAGCGCCTGGGTCGAGCATCAAGTGGCGCAGTGCGGTTACTGCCAGTCCGGGCAGGTGATGGCTGCCACGGCGCTGCTCAAGCACACCCCGGCGCCCACGGTGGAGCAGATCGATGCGGCGATGGTCAACCTGTGCCGCTGCGGCACCTACAACGCCATTCACGCCGCCGTGCAGGACCTGGCCACCGGGAAGGAGCACGCCTGATGAACACGCCTGAACTGATCCCCGGCCTGCCCCTCGGCGAACCGATCAACCTGTCCCGCCGGCGTTTTCTGGCCAGTACCGCCGTCGGCGCGCTGGTCATTGGTTTCGGCCTGCCGCTGGGCGCGTCCAGAGCCCAGGCCGCTGCCGGCGCAAGCGCCGAGCGCGGCACCCAGGTGCCGGCGTTTCTGGAGATTCGCCCCGACGGCAGCGTGCGCCTGCTCAGCCCGTTCATGGAAGGCGGCCAAGGCACCCATACCGCCATGGCGCAAATCGTCGGCGAAGAGCTGGACGCCGACCCCGCCACGTTCATCGTCGAAGCCGCGCCACCCGGCGACGCCTATGTGGTGATGGAAAACGGCATGCGCATCACCGGCGGCAGCATGTCGGTGCGCATGAGCTACCCGACTATGCGCCGCCTCGGCGCCCTCGCCCGCGCCATGTTGCTGCAGGCCGGTGCCGAACAGCTCGGCGTGCCGGTGGCACAGTTGACCACCCAGCCAGGCCGCGTGGTGCATGCCGCGTCTGGCCGCTCGCTGGGCTACGGCGAGTTGGCCGGCCGTGCCCTGGACATGCCGGTGCCCGACCTGGCCAGCGTCACCCTGCGCGACCCCAGCCAATTCCGCTGGATCGGCAAACCGGTCAAACGCGTGGACGCCTATGACAAGTCCACCGGCAAGGCGCAGTACAGCATCGACCTGAAAGTCGACGGTATGCTCCATGCCGCCGTGCAGCACGCGCCGCGCCTGGGCATGACGGTCGGCGGCCTGCGCAACCAGGCGCAGGTCGAGGCCATGAAGGGCGTGCATTCCGTGCATCAATTACCCGGCGCGGTGGCGGTGGTGGCCGAGCGTTGGTGGCATGCCAAGCGCGCGGTGGAAGCGATCCAGGTGGACTGGCAGGAACCGACTGCCGACTCAACGGTGCGAGCGATGCCGGCGGATTTTTCCAGCGACGCTTACCGTGATTTCCTCGCGGCCCAGCAGGGCCCGGCCCGTGACGATGAAAACGAAGGCGATGTGGCCGGCGCGCTGTCCAGCGCCAAAACCAAGGTCGAAGCGACCTACCACAACCAATATGTCAACCACGCACAACTGGAGCCGCCGTCGGCACTGGCGCGCTTCAACCCGGACGGTTCGCTGGATATCTGGCTGCCCAACCAGGCGCCGGACATGTTCCGCGCTGACATCGCCAAGCGCACCGGCCTGGCGCCCGAGCGCATCCATCTGCATTCGCCGCTGTTGGGCGGTTTCTTCGGTCGGCACTTCCTGTACGACTCGGCCAGCCCCTACCCCCAGGCCATCGCGCTGGCCAAGGCGGTGGGTCGCCCGGTCAAGTTGATCTGGAGCCGTGAGGAAGAATTCCTGCGCGATGTCTTGCGCCCGGTGGCGGTGGTCAAGTTCCGTGCCGCGCTGGACGCCGACGGCCTGCCCGTGGCCATCGAAGCGGTAAGTGCCACCGAAGGCCCTACTGAAGCCATTGCCGGCAAACAGGGGGACAAACTCGACCCCACGGCGCTCGAAGGGCTGTCGGGCAAGAGTTATGCGATCCCCAACAAGCGCATCGCGCAGATCTACGTCAAAGGCCCGGCCATGCTCGGCTACTGGCGTTCGGTGGGCAACTCCCTCAACGACTTCTTCTACGAAGCGTTCCTCGACGAGCTAGCCGACAAAGGTGGCCGCGATCCGTACGACCTGCGCTTGCACCTGCTGCGTGACAATCCGCGCCTGACCACGCTGCTCAAGGCAGTGGCTGAGTTGTCCGGCGGCTGGAAGCGCGGCCCCTACACCGCCGAAGACGGCACTCGCCGCGCGCGGGGCGTGGCCATGGCTTCGCCGTTCGGCTCCCATGCGGCGGTGATCGCCGAGGTGTCGATCGACAAAGGCCAGGTCAAGGTGCATCACATCTGGGAAGCCATCGATCCGGGCAGCATCGTCAACCCGGCCATCGTCGAGGCGCAGGTCAACGGTGCCGTGGCCCTGGGCCTGTCGCAAACCTTGCTGGAAGAAGCGGTGTATGTGGACGGCAAGCCACGGGCGCGCAATTACGACCTTTACCCGATCCTGCCACCTTCGCGGATGGCCCAGGTGCATGTGAAGATCGTGGAAAGCGGCGAAAAAATGGGCGGCATCGGCGAACCACCCCTGCCGGCCGTGGCGCCAGCGGTGGTCAATGCCGTGGCGCAACTGACTGGCCAGCGCGTGCGCAGCCTGCCATTGAGCCGACACACTTTCAGCTGACCGACCGAGACCGCCCATGAATAACCGATTCGCAAGAACCCTCGGCTGGTTGGCCGTGCCCTGCCTGGTCGCCGCCGGCGCACTGGCGTGGTATGTCACCCGCCAACCTGTAACCGCGTTCGAGCAGGCGCCAGCCGCCGAATTTGACCCTGCCCTGGTCAGCCGTGGCGAGTACGTCGCGCGCCTGAGCGACTGCGTGGCCTGCCACAGCCTGCCCGGCAAGGCACCGTTCGCCGGCGGCCTGGAAATGGCCACGCCGCTGGGTAATATCCACGCCACCAACGTGACCCCGGACCCTACCCACGGCATCGGCCGTTACAGCCTCGCCGACTTCGACCGCGCGGTGCGTCACGGCGTAGCGCCGGGCGGGCGGCGGCTGTACCCGGCCATGCCCTACCCCTCCTATGCCAAGCTCAGTGACGATGATGTGCGGTCGCTGTACGCCTTCTTTATGAAGGGCGTACAACCGGCCAACCAGGCCAACCTCCCCAGCGACATCCCCTGGCCGCTGAACATGCGCTGGCCCATTGCGCTGTGGAACGGGCTGTTCGCGCCAAACACCCCCTATGCGGCCAAACCGGCCCAGGATGCGCTGTGGAACCGTGGCGCCTACATCGTCCAGGGCCCCGGCCATTGCGGCAGTTGCCACACCCCGCGTGGCCTGGCCTTCAATGAGAAAGCGCTGGACGAAGCCGGTAAGCCGTTCCTCGCCGGCGCCCTGCTCGACGGCTGGTACGCCCCCAGCCTGCGCCAGGACCCTAACACCGGTCTGGGCCGCTGGAGCGAGGCGCAGCTCGTGCAGTTCCTCAAGACGGGTCGCAACCAGCACGCGGTGGTGTACGGTTCGATGACTGAAGCGTTCAACAACTCGACTCAGTTTATGAGCGACGACGACCTGGCGGCCATTGCCCGCTACCTCAAGTCACTGCCTGGCGACCCACAGCGCGACGGCGCACCCTGGGCCTATCAGGCCGTGGCCGCCAACGCCCGCCCGGATGCTCCCGGAGCCCACACCTACGCCACCCGCTGCGCCTCCTGCCATGGCCTGGACGGCAAAGGCCAGCCCGATTGGATGCCGCCACTGGCGGGCGCCACTTCGGCCCTGGCCACAGAAACCGCCTCGGCCATCAACATCACCCTCAACGGCGCCCAGCGCGTAGTAGCCGCCGGCGTTCCGGACGCCTATCGCATGCCGGCCTTCCGCGAGCAACTGTCCGACCAGGACATCGCCGAAGTGCTGACCTACGTGCGTAGCACCTGGGGCAACCACGGCAGCGCGGTCGAGGCCAAGGACGTGGGCAAACTGCGCGAGCACACCGATCCGGCGAGCAGCACGCCGATCATCTTGCAGATGCGCTGATCTGCGGCGTCACACCAACGAGCGGGCAAGCTCTGCAGATGCAAAGCTTGCCCGCCAAGGCCGCAGCACTGCCGCGCCTAACGGCCTACTGCCTCATCCAGAAAACGCACCACGCCTTTCAACGCGTATTCAGCGGCAAGCACCTGCACCTGTTCGCGCGAACCGATGAAGCGTTCCTTGCGGCTGAATACCTTGACCGCGCCGTTGAGGTGATAAGCCCAGGCAAAGCACACGGTGCCCGGTGGAATGCCGTCGATGCTGTCAGGCCCCAGCAGGCCGGTTGTGGCAACAGCCACCTGGGCAGGGCTGTCGCGTAAGGCGCCCTGGGCCATTTCGCGGGCCACTTCGCAGCTGGTGAGGTTGAACGTCTTGATGGTGTAGGCACTGACGCCCAATAAGCGTTGCTTGGCCTCCTCGGAATACACCACGTACCCGCACTCGATACATGCACCACTGCCCTCGACTTGGGACAGCAACGTAATGATCTTGCCGGCCGTGCACGACTCGGCGGTGGTGAGCAGCAAGCGGTGTTGTTTCAGGCAGTCAATGGTGGCTGCGGCGATGGACATGGTCTTTCCTCCTTGCAAAAGTCTTCGGCCCGCACACTGCGTGCGCTGATAGAGCTAGACGGCGTCACTCATAAGGAATCACGGAGATCTTGCCGTTGCGTTCAAGAATGGCGAAGCGGATCTGCCTCAGTTCGACGATGCCCTGGGCAGAGCGCGCGGCCTCCAATACATCCTCGGCATCCAGCCGAGCACGCTTGAGGCGTTCGGGCAGCAAACGGCCATGCTCCACCAGCACCGTTGGCCCGCCATCGAGTACCCGGGCCAACCAGGTGAACCGTTGTTTGATCAGGGACAACCCGATGTCGATGGCGATCAGTGTCGCAATCACCAACACCGCATTGGTCAGGGAAAAGTCATCGCCCAACAAGGCTTGCTGGGTGGCCTCGCCGATGACCATCAGCAGCACCAGATCGAAGGTGGTGAGTTCGGCCAGGGAGCGCCGACCGGCAATTTTGAACAGCACCATCAGCACCAGATAAATGGCGGCGGCGCGCAACACCGAATCCATGTGTACCCCCTAGGGATAAATGAACTGAGAAAATTGCAGCGCCGCCCCTGCGCCCAGCGCCACTTGAGTGTCGAAACGGCCTACGCCGTCACTGCGCAGATTCAGACGCAAAACTGCCTGGCCATCTGCGTCGCTGAGCACCCACAGCTTGACCCCCTGACCCGCCGCGCTGGCCTTGAGCGGTTGAGGTTGCAGCATCTCGATGTTGAACCCTTGGAGCAACTCGCCTTCGATGCGCGCCTCAAGCGCAGTGTTGGGTTGGCCGCGTAAGTGGATCACCAGCGTGTCGGATGCACCGTTACGCAGGAAGCGTTGATACTCCACGCGCACCTGACCATCGGCACTGTGCACCTGGGCCTCACTGAGCGGCCCTTTTGAAAACAAGCCGCCCAAGGTCAGCGCCACCAACAGCAGCAACCCGTACCAGCCCCAACGTTCGAAGCGCCAGACCTTGCGCTGAAGAGCCATGTCCTCGCGCACCGGGTCACGGCGACTGCACAGTTCGCCCTGAGGCTCTCCGCTCTCCATGTCGTTATCAACCTTTGCTGTGTTCGGGTGACGACGGCCCCTTGGTCACACCCCGCGGACCGGCAATGCTCCAGATAACCGCGCCGACAAACGGCAGCAGGATCACCAATGCGGTCCATCCCAGCTTAGTGCGCGAGATTTTGCTGCTGCGCCAGACGCTGTTGATGATCCACAGGTCGAGCAATACCAGAATGACGGCCACGCCTGCCCAGAAGTAAGTGGTTTGCATACGGCACCTCCTATTCAGTGATGCACGTTTAGGCCCTGCACCGAGTGTAGAGGTTCACTCTATATGCAAGCGAAGCGGCAACTAAGCGAAGCGGCATAACAGCTATCAGTTCAATATCAAAGACAACACCGACACATTAAAAACTTATACGAAGCGGCGTTAACAAGACCATTTTGTACAAGTTATTCCGAGCAACTACCGCTCATCGTCATTTTCAAAAATTCTTCAAACATTTCCGTCAGTGCCGTTATCGGAGTTAATGCCTATTGTTGCAATGGGCACTCATATAACCAAACTTGATTAAATAGTGGAGATGCATCATGCCTACCAGTAATAAAAACCCTGGCAACTTCGCCAATGATCATGAACGCGCATCCGAGGCCGGGCGTAAAGGCGGCCAAGCGTCCGGCGGCAACTTTGCCAACGACCGCGAAAAAGCCGCCCAAGCTGGCCGCAAAGGCGGACAGCACAGCCATGGCGGCGGCCGCACGTCGTAAGTTCGCCAGCACACGGGCGCGATACAAATGCAACTTTCGTGACGTTCTAAAGCTTGTCTATACATCAAGACTGAACAGCAAGCTTTACTGATTAGCGTGCGCCAAAGGCAACTTCACTAATGAAAGCTGCATAACCTTTATAACCATGAGGTAAACGACAATGAGCACTCAGGATAAAAAAGGCCAAACAAGCGTTAACGAAGCGGGCAGCAAAGGCGGCCAACACAGTGGAGGGAACTTCAAGAACGATCCACAACGGGCCGCCGAAGCCGGCAGTAAAGGCGGCCAACACAGCGGTGGCAACTTTGCCAACGACCGTGAAAAAGCCTCCCAAGCCGGACGTAAAGGAGGGGAACACAGCCACGGTGGCGGGCGCAGCAGTTGAGGCGCCAATGCAGGGGAGCCACACCGCTCCCCTGTTTTTTTCTCTAAGCCTGTGTGCTGACGCCGGGCTCTAACGGCTCAGCACGCTGCAACAGCGCGCCCGGGGTTAGCCCTCAGGATTGCTCCTCGTCCTGGCGCCCTTGGATGTCTGCACGACACGCCGCCAGGATTTCATCGGCCAGTGCCGAGTCATCCGGGCAGGCCCGTGACATGATCAACCCACCCAGCACCTGCGCCATCAACGCAAGATTGGCGGCACGCATCGCCGCCGCGTCTTGTTCTTCACCGTCGGCTTTTGCCTCGTGCATCGCGCTCACTTGGGCCTCGATGCCGGCGGCAAATGCAGCGCGAACCTCGTCTTCCTTGCGTGCCGCGTCACTGCATAACGCCGCCAGTGTGCACCCCGTAGCGCGCTGATCGCGGTGTTCTCGCGACAAGTAAAGATTCACGAATGCTTCGGTCGACGCCCCCGCCGTGCGGGCGGCGGACTCTGCCAGGCCGCACGCCGACGCTTGCGCCATCAGGTCGGCCTTGGATTCGAAGTGTTTGTAGAACCCACCTTGGGTAAACCCTGCCGCTGCCATCAAGTCAGCGATGCCCACACCGTCATAACCACGCTCGCGAAACAGCGCGGACGCGGTTTGCACGATGTGCGCGCGGTTGGCCTGGGCCTGTTGTTTAGAGACTTTCATCGTCCACCTGAAACTTATCCGTACAGGCCGCAAGCATACATTGATGTCGACCAACATCAAAACGTTGACTTTTTAGATTTCGGTCGTAATCATTAGCACACTTTCCATCACTGCGGCATTCCTTAGGATACTCACCATGACTTCGCTCCCCGCTGTTCTGATCACTGGCGCCTCCTCCGGCATCGGTGCTACCTATGCCAAGCGCTTCGCCCGTCGTGGCCATGACCTGGTGCTGGTGGCGCGCGACAACGCGCGCCTGGAAACACTGGCTGCACAACTGCGCGAGGAAAACGGCGTGGCCGTGGAGGTGTTTCAGGCCGACTTGACCCAGGCCGCCGACCTCGCTGCGCTGGAAACCCGCCTGCGAGAGGACGCCCGTATCGGCATCCTGATCAATAACGCAGGCATGGCGCAGACCGGTGGCATCGTTGACCAGAGTGCCCAGGCGCTCGACCAATTGATCGCGCTGAACGTGGTGGCGCTGACGCGTCTGGCCGCCGCCGTGGCGCCGCGCTTTGCGCAGGCCGGTAGCGGTTCGATCATCAACCTGGGCTCGGTGGTGGGTTTTGCGCCTGAGTTCGGCATGTCGGTGTATGGCGCGACAAAGGCATTCGTCCTGTTCCTGTCCCAAGGGTTGACCGTGGAATTGGCCGCCAAGGGCGTGTACATCCAAGCCGTTCTGCCCGCCGCCACCCGCACCGAAATCTGGGAACGCGCCGGCATCGACATCAACGCACTGCCGGAAGTGATGGACGTGGATGAGCTGGTGGACGCGGCGCTGCTGGGGTTCGACCGCCGCGAGCCAGTGACCATCCCGCCGCTGCACGTCGAAGGCCGTTGGGACCAACTGGATCAGGCGCGCCAGGGGCTGCTCTCGGATATCCGCCAGGCGCGCGCCGCCGAGCGGTATCAGGCGCAGTCCTGAGCGAACGTCATTAGCCGCTCATTTCCTTCAATGGCATCGGGCCCAAGGCAGTTTTGAAAGCACTGACCTTCAAACGCTACGGCAAAGCCCCCGGATATTGGCGTTGAACAGGTGCTGAGCGGCTATGACGGCGTGAAAAAGCCGCGGGGTGCTCAAACCCGGCGGCCGGATCGCTTCGGCCCACTGGACAAAGCCCTCGCCACGTCACGCCGCGTTCATTATTCAGCCTCCGGCGCCCAGCGGCGAAACAGCACGCTGGCGTTCACACCACCGAATCCGAATCCATTCGAGAGCGCATGGGTAATTGGCAACTGTCGCGAGTTCAGGGCGACCAGATCAAGGCCTTCGGCTGCCTCATCGGGATGATTGAGATTGAGCGTGGGTGGCACCACTTGGTCGCGAAGCGCTAGCACCGTGAACACCGCTTCAATGCCTCCGGCTGCGCCAAGCAGATGCCCGGTGGCGGACTTCGTCGAACTGATCGCGACACTGGCGCCGCTCCCGAAAACCGAGCGAATCGCTGCCAACTCGCCTTTGTCGCCGACCTGGGTGGAGGTTGCATGCGCGTTGATGTGCTGAACGTCGGCGGGGCTCACCGCCGCCTGGCGCAGCGCCTGCTCCATGGCGCGACGTGCGCCGCTGCCGTCCTCCGGACCGGCCGTCAGGTGATACGCGTCAGCGCTGGTGCCATAGCCGACCAACTCCGCCAGGGGTTTGGCCCCACGCCTGAGGGCGTGCTCCAGTGACTCGATCACCAATAAACCGGCACCTTCGGACATGACGAAGCCATCACGATCACGATCGAACGGTCGCGAGGCTGCCTGCGGGTGCTCGGCAAACCCCGTGGATAGCGCGCGGGCCGCTGCGAAACAGCCTAGGGTCACACGGTCTATCGCGGCCTCGGTACCGCCGCATATCGCGATATCCGCCTCACCGGCCCTGATGATTCTGGCCGCGTCGCCGATAGCCTGTACCCCTGCGGCGCAGGCCGTGACGGGAGCGCCGAGCGGGCCTTTAAAGCCGTGACGGATGGAGACGTGCCCGGCCGCCATATTGGCGAGAAAGGACGGTGCAGTGAATGGCGACAGTCGGCGAGGACCACGCGCATCGGTGGTGCGGACAGCGTCGGCAATCGCGCCGAAGCCACCCACGCCCGATGCAATGATCGTGGCCGTCCGCTCTTGGTCGGTGACCTCTGTTGGATGCCAGCCGGCCTGCTCCAGCGCTTCGTGCGCTGCCACCAATGCAAACTCGATGAAGCGATCCATCTTTTTGCGATCCTTGGCCGAGATGATGCGCTCCGGGTCGTAACCGGCGATGGCATCCTCTTCGAGAGACGGCACCTGGCCGCCTACTGCGATGCCCGTACCCTCAGTAATGTCGTCAGGCAGGTTGCGGATACCAGAACGCCCGGCCAGCAATCTCTTCCAGACTTCCTCTACTGCGCACCCCAAAGGCCCGACAATGCCGACGCCGGTGACCACGATTCGCTTTTGAGCTTCGAGATTACTCATTGAATCCTCTTCATTTTTTCAGTCGCCGCCCACGCTACAGCGATGAGGTGCACGACGAGAGGACGGGATGGCGCCCCATCCACTGGGTTTGCTTACTTAATTCGCGGGCTCGGTTTGACCTGCATTGTCAGGACGGATCTTGAACCAAATGGCGTACATCGCCGGCAGGAATACCAGCGTCATAACGGTGCCGACTAACGTGCCTCCGATCAGCGTGTAGGCCAGGGTGCCCCAAAACACCGAATGGGTCAGCGGGATGAATGCCAGGATCGCCGCCATCGCCGTAAGCAGCACCGGACGAGCCCGCTGCACGGTGGCTTCGATGACGGCGTGAAATGGATCCAAGCCTTCCTGGTCGTTGTGATGGATCTGCCCAATCAAAATCAGCGTGTTACGCATCAGGATGCCCGACAGCGCGATGAGACCAACCAGGGCGTTGATACCAAATGGTTGATGAAACATCAGCAGGGTCGGTACTACGCCAATCAGCCCCAAAGGTGCTGTGAAAAACACCATGATCATTGCCGAGATCGAACGTACCTGAACGATGATGATCAGCAGCGTCAGGGCAATCATGATGGGTAGCAACGGCACTATCGCCTGGCCGGCCTTGCCCGACTCCTCGATTGCGCCCGCTTGCTCGATCCGATAGCCGTTGGGAAGCGTGTCGATAATCGGCTGCAGTTGCTTGACGATCACACCCGACACATCAGGTGGTTGAAGACCTTCGTCAATATCGCCGCGCACGGTGATCGTCGGGGTACGGTCACGGCGCCGGAGAATGGGGTCTTCCATACGCACATCCACCTCTGCGACCTGGGACAGAGGGATACGCTGGCCCGCCGCGCCCACCAATGTAAACCCCTCGATCCGAGCCGGATCCAGGCGGATGTCACCCGCGGCGCGCCCCACCACCTGCACTGAACGAATGTCTTCACGAACCGCTGTGATCGGCACGCCGGTCAGCAAGAACTGCAACTGCTGGGCGACTGCGCTGGAGGTCAGCCCTACCGCCTGCAAGCGATCCTGATCCAAGCGCAAATGCAAGGTCGGTGTCAGTGGGCCCCAATCGCTATTGACCGTCCTCATCAACGGGCTCGCTTGCATGACCGCTTGTACGCGCCCGGCAATCTCGCGCAGCTTGGTCGGGTCAGGCCCCATCACTCGGTAGGCGACAGGGAAAGGTGAATACGGACCGAACACAATTTGCGTCGCCCTGACACGGGCCTCTGGGGCGAGCCCTGCAGCCACAGCTTCGCGCAAACGGACCTTGAGGGTTTCGCGCGCTTCCTGACTGGCCGTGAGCACCACAATCTTGGCGAACGATGGGTCCGGCAGTTCGGGTGCCATCGCCAGGAAGAAGCGCGGCGCGCCCTGGCCAATGTAGGCGGTGATGACTTTTGCCTCTTCCTGCTGTTGCAGCCAAGCCTCGACTTTTGCCGCGGTGGCACTGGTCTGTTCGATGGAGGTTCCGTAGGGCATTTGCACCTCGACCATCACCTCGGGACGGTCCGACGTCGGGAAGAACTGCTTCTTCACCAGCCCCATGCCCAGAACGGCTACAACAAACAACGTAATAACCGTGCCAGCCACCAGCCACTTGAGGGCGATGACCCGTGCCAGCACCCGGCGGAAGCGGTTGTAGCGGGGAGTATTGTAGATAGCAGCATGCCCACCCTCGACCGGCTTGATCTCTGGCAACAACTTCACGCCCAGGTAAGGGGTGAAAGCCACTGCGACAATCCAGGACGCAATCAACGCAATGCCCACGATCCAGAACATATTGCTGGTGTATTCGCCGGCAGTGGACTGGGCAAAACCGTTGGGCATGAAGCCAACCGCCGTTACCAGTGTGCCGGAGAGCATCGGCGCGGCCGTATGACTCCAGGCATACGCCGAGGCCTTGAGGCGGTCGTAGCCCTCCTCCATTTTCACCACCATCATTTCGATAGCAATGATCGCGTCATCTACCAGCAACCCGAGCGCCAGGATCAATGACCCGAGGGTAATACGGTCGAAGTTCTTTCCGGTGGCCGCCATCACCACAAACACGATCGCCAGTGTCAATGGCACGGCAGCGGCAACCACCACGCCCACACGCCAGCCCATGCTGAGGAAGCAAACGAGCATCACCACCAGCAGCGCGACAAAAAACTTGACCATGAACTCGCCTACGGCCGAGTCGATGTTGACGGCTTGATCGGTGACCTTGGTCAGGGTCATGCCCAGTGGCATGTGCTCATTGATTTTGCGGGTCTCGGCGTCCAGCGCCTTGCCCAGATCCAGGCCGTTCCAACCTTCACGCATGATGACCCCCAGCAGCAGGGCCTCTTCTGCGTTATTGCGCACCACAAAGGTGGCCGGGTCTTCATAACCACGCTCGACAGTCGCCACATCGGAAAGCTTGAGCGTGCGCCCCTGAGCCACAATCGGTGTATCGCGAATCTTCTCCAGCTTATGGAAGGCACCGTCCAGGCGGAGGAAGACTTGCGGCCCGTTGGTGTCGATCGAACCGGCCGGCGTCAGTACGTTCTGATCATTCAACGCGGCAAAGATGTCCTGAGGCGCAATGCCCAAAGTGGCCAACCGATCATGGGAGAAGGACACAAAAATGCGCTCGGCCTGTTCGCCGATGATATTGACCTTCTTCACCCCCGGCACATGCAAGAGTTGCTGACGCAACGACTCCGCATCACGCACCAACAGGCGCTGCGGCTCGCCTTTGGCTTTGAGAGCGAACAGCGCGAACGTCACGTCCGAATACTCGTCGTTGACCAATGGCCCGATCACACCCGCCGGTAGCTTGGTGGCCTCGTCGTCGAGTTTTTTGCGCGCCTGGTAAAACTCCTCCTGCACTTGCGGCGGCGGCGTGCTGTCGAGCAGCGACACCATGGTGAAAGCAAGACCCGGCCGCGTGTAGGTTTCCGTGCGGTCGTACCATTTCAATTCCTGCAAACGCTTTTCAAGGGGCTCGGCTACCTGGTCCTGCATCTCCTGCGCGGTCGCGCCGGGCCACGCGGTAATGACTGTCAGTTGCTTGACCGTAAACGGCGGATCCTCCGCACGCCCCAGCTTGAAGAACGCCAGGATGCCTGCCACCGCGATCAGAAAGATCAGAAACACCGTGATAGATCGCTCACGAACGGCGATCGCTGAAATATTGAAGCGGCCTTCGCTCATGGATGGCTCCCGGCAACGTTGGCTTGATCCTGCCCGGGCACTCGCACTTCTTCGCCATCGCGCAACAGATGGGCGCCTAACGCTACGATCTGCTCACCGACCTTAAGATCGCCTGCCACGCGCGCGGCATCGTCGCTCAACCCCAGCACCTGAACAGGGCGCCAAGAAACTTTTGCCGGTGAGCCGGCGATCACCCACACGCCTGTGCCTTTGCCTGGGTCATAAAGGGCCGCGATGGGGACTCGCAAAGCCTGCGCTTGCGAGGCGCCTTCTGCGATGCGCAGGGTAACCGTCGAACCTATCGGCGCATTGGTCAGCGCGCCCGCCAGCACGTACCGCGCCTCAAACGTGCGCGTGGCTTGGTCGGCAGAGTCGGAAAGCAGCCTCAGCTTCGCAGTCACTGCGTTGGCGGTATCTCCATAAAGCGTCGCTTGCGCAGTGGAACCTGGGGCAGGACGCAACGTCTCGGGCAGATGCACGATGGCTTCGCGCTGACCTGCGCGCGCCAATCGAACCACAGGCTGCCCCGGGCTGACGACTTGCCCGGGCTCGGCGAGCGTCTCCACCACGACACCGTCGGAGTCGGCAAATAACACTGCGTAGCCAGAAGCATTGCGGGCTACGTCAGCCTGCGCTTCAGCGGCGCTAAGCTGCGCCTTTGCGGTATCCGCTGAGGCTTTGATCTGGTCATAGGCCGATGCAGAAATAGCGCCTGCGGCTACCAGGCTGCGGTATCGCGCCTCGTCATCGGCTGTCTGCTTGGCTCGGGCTTTGGCGGCGATGACCGACTCTTGCTGGGCTCGCGCCTGCAACCCGAGGTCGATAGGGTCAAGGCGCATAAGCGGCTGACCGCGTTTAACGCTCTGGCCGGTTTCGACCAACCGCTCAAGGATCTTGCCGGAAACCCGAAAGCCCAGATCGCTCTGCACGCGGGCCGCCACTACCCCTGTGAATGAGCGTGACGCCTCTGAGGCACCCTCAACCGTTCCGGGCCTTACCAGCGGAGCCTGCGTGCGCGGATCGTCAAGATTGGAGGAGTCACCACACGCCGTCAGGACGAGAGGCAACAAGCAGGCGGCAATGGGGAAAGGTCGGAGCCGGAGCATAGGTTCCCTTATTAAATAGAGAGAGCAGGAGCGCTATATTCAGACTGGTGACTATTATTGTCAACAGTCACAAATCAAGAATCCAACTGGACCTTAGCCGTGCAATTCCCCTTACGCGAAAGCTCTAGATGCCCCCTTCACTCAGACTGGATCGGTACAAGGCGGCGTTTTGCAAGGGCTGCATGTGAGGCAGTAGAGGGTTATTTCTTAGCCATGCCTGAATTTAGCTCAGTGGCCTCAATTGACAGGTTGTGACCATAAAGTAATATGGTCACTAACATCCCGCGATTCAAGGAAGCTCAATGCTCTCCCTGCGCCCCGCTGCTTTTCTGATAAGCGCCACCTTGATGACAGGCTGTGCGGTCGGCCCGGACTATCGCCGTCCAGACGCCCCACTCACGGACCGATACTGGGGCCAGTTTTCTGTCGGGCAGAGACCAGCGGCAACGCCTGCCAGTCTGGTCATCTGGTGGGAGAGTTTCGGTGATCCACTGCTCGCCGGCTTCGTCTCCAAGGCGCTTGAGCAGAACCTCGATCTGGCACAGGCCCAGGCGCGGGTTACACAGGCGCGAGCCGGACTCAGCGCCGCCAATGCCGCTTTGGCGCCCTCAGCAAACATCAGCGCTCAGGCCGCACGTGCCTATCAATCCATCGAGACCCCGCTCGGCCAGGTGTTGAACTCAACGCCTGACTACGATCGGTATGGGAGTTCCTACGAGGCCGACCTCAATGCCAGTTGGGAAGTGGATATCTTTGGCGGCCTGCGACGCGGACGCGAGGCGGCGCTGGCCGAGTACCAGGCCAGCGAGGCAGGCGCCGCCGCCACACGATTGACCATCGCCGCACAGACCGCAGATACCTACATCACTATCCGTGGGCTGCAGACTCGGTTGGACATTGCGAATCGACAAGTCAAAACCCAGCAGGGACTGCTGGAGAAAGTCCAATTGCTCTATAGCAAAGGGCTTGCCGCCAGCTATGAGGTGCGTCAAACCGAGGGGGCGTTAGCCCAGGTCCAAGCCACGGTGCCGGTCCTGCAGGCCGGTCTGGATGCTGCCATGAACTCACTCGATGTCATGCTCGGCACGCCACCCGGTACTCACCGTACGCAACTTGCCATGGTCGGGAGCATTCCGGTAGCACCGCAGTTAACGACCCTGGGAACCCCCGCCGATTTACTGCGGCGCAGGCCTGACCTCATCGTGGCCGAGCGCCGCCTTGCCGCCTCCAACGCACGCATCGGGGAAGCGATTGCCGAGTACTACCCGAAGTTCTCGCTAAGGAAACTCTGAAAAAGACTTTCTGATTTGGCAAAATACCGCGACCCCACCCACCGAGTTTCCCGATGAAGCAGATGACCTTCGCCGACGCCGAGTACGCTGGCAAGCGCAAGCAAACCCGC
>NZ_VFEU01000035.1 GCF_007858255.1 Pseudomonas rhodesiae
ATCATTTCCATACTGATCACCCTGTGTTCTCCTGCTCAAAAATTGAGCAGAAGCAGTTGAACACCTGGGTCAGTTTTCAGTCGGCAGAACAGCCTCTACTGGGTCAGTTTTCGGTCAGCGGCAACACATCAGCCCACGAAAGCGCACTTTCACGTACCCAAATTGGCATTTGATCACCCGAAACGGATGTTCGACCTTGGCCCGTGTCTGGGCTTTGCAGTACTCAATCTTGCGCTTGGCCTTGTAGAGCACGCTGCGTTTATTCAACTTGGAATAGGTGCTGCGGCGCGCCGCGATTTGCCAGATCACTTCACGATTTTCATGCTCTTCACGCTTCTCAACGCCGGTGTATCCGGCGTCTGCATACACTGCATTTTCTTCGCCATGCAAAAGCTCGGCGACCTGTGTGACATCGGCGACGTTGGCGGCGGTGCCGTGGACGTGATGAACCAAGCCGGACTCGACATCAGCGCCAATATGGGCCTTCATTCCGAAGAAATACTGGTTACCTTTTTTGGTCTGATGCATCTCGGGGTCGCGCTTTCCCTCTTCGTTTTTAGTCGAACTGGGAGCATGAATAATGGTGGCATCGACGATAGTGCCCTGACGCAGAGACATGCCTTTGTCCTGCAAATAACCATTGATGACCGCGAGGATTGCAGGTGCAAGCTGATGCTTTTCCAATAAGTGCCGGAAATTCATGATCGTGGTGTCTTCAGGTATCGGGGCGCTCAAGGTCAAACGTGCAAACTGGCGCATGGGCGTGATTTCGTAGAGCGCTTCTTCCATGGTCGGATCGCTCAGGGAAAACCAATTCTGCAACAGATGAATACGCAGCATGGTTTCCAGAGGATAGGGTTTTCTGCCGCCACCGGCCTTGGGGTAGAACGGCTCGATCAGGCCCAGCAGACCCGTCCAGGGCACGACCTGATCCATCTCGGCGAGGAAGCGTTCGCGGCGTGTCTGCTTGCGCTTGCCGGCGTATTCGAAATCGGAAAAGCTCATCTGGCTCATAGGCGGCTCGGATCAGGTGGTCAGGCGTATTTCAGCACATTTGAAAACTTGTTCGGAGATTCCCTAGGTGATTCGCAGAAAGAAGAAATCTTGCGTATGGCCTATCGCTATAGCCAGGATTTGGTCAACCGACCAATAAGCACTACCCACCCGATGTTCGGCGTAGTTCGTGCGTGGATGCTGACTGACATCCAACTTCAACTAGACCCAGCAATTAGCCTGATGATCAATTCAGAATTAGTAATCGCTGTAAATTCCGCATCAACTATTATAGGTTTTATGACCCTAACCCGTGCTAACGACTCCGCAACTGCTTGTGGCATCAATTATATTTGTGTCGATTCAGCCCACCGCAATCAGGGAATTATGACTGCGATGATTGCCAGCCTAAAACCACGCTTCACCGACATAGCGCTGAGCTGCTTTCCAACACTCGTAGAGGCGTATGAAAAGATCGGATTCGTAATGTGCGAGGCCCAAGGGGCTCAAGTCGCTATGCGAATTGGCGGTTCCTACAATATGAACGTCATAGACCCGAACTTCCTGAACAGGCAAAGTGCGGTTTCTCAAGAAGCTCAACGCTTGATTAGCGAACTTGGCGGGGATCGGGCTGTTGCTATCAACGATGAGTATGACGCTGAAACAAAGCGAATATCTCAAGAGGTTGCGTACTTCGTTGAGCAACGCAAGAACCCTTTATCCATCTAGGCGCTATCCGTTCCGAAAATGGTCTGTATGCCAACAATTCCAGCGTATCGCGAGCCTATTATGATGCCCAAATTCCCTCATCTTTCTGCAATTCATGCCCCGGTCAGCGTGAGCGCCAATGGCTATTACGCGAAGTATGGAGCAAATATTTTTGGGCGTGATTTCGTGGTTGGCGATATTCATGGTGAATTCAGCAAGCTATCGAAACTGTTATCTTCGGTAGGATTTGACGAATATTCAGACAGACTATTTTCGGTAGGCGATTTAGTTGATAGAGGGCCAGAATCACACCAAGTTGATGACTGGTTGAAGAAGCCTTGGTTCAAGTCTGTTATGGGGAATCATGACTACTGGTGTGTTGAAGGCGGACTAGATACCGAACCAGTTGGACACCGTAAGTACGGTGGAGAATGGTTTTATTCCCTTACCTCTGACGAGCAGAAGTCCATAGGGCTTGCTTTACATGGTCTACCCATCGCTATTCAGGTCGAAGGCCGCAACGGCGAAAAGTTTGGAATTGTTCATGCTGAATGCACATGCCTAAGTTGGTCGCGCTTCGAAGAGGCTCTGACAGGTGAGTTAGGCGACTCTTATAGGAACTACCATGCCACGGAAGCAATGTGGCGTAGGTCTCGACATGCAAATCAAACAACCATCCCCGTTGCTGGTATCGACAGGATCTTTGTAGGCCACACGGAAAGTCGCTGCCGTCCTTGATTTAGGGAATGTTCGATATATTGATACTGGTGGTGTTTTTGAAAACGGGCTATTGACCATGGTTGAAATTGGCGGCTCAGAAGCCATCCATTCAATCTGATCAGGCAACAACCCGGCCGAGGATTCAGACCTGCTGCCGGGTGGGCGACTCCCCCTCTCCTCTCCCCAACCTCACCTGGTCCAGATACTGATGCTCTCGTCGGTCGGCCTCACCTGCTTGGAAGGGTCATTCTGCTCGATAGCAACTGTGGGCTATGGTGTGGGACGTAATATTTGGGTTTTCTAGAATCCCTTATAGGTTGTGGCCTGTAGCCGTTTTGTATGGGGATACCTTATCCTCCTACATTCCGGCGAGATCTGGCGCGATCGCAGTATCAGCGCCTGCGAACCAACGAGCCGCGAGGAATCCGTAGTGAAAACCCATGATTCGAATGAGCACGCTCAAAGCGAGCCGATTTCTGGTGAGATTTATCACGTCACGCCAACCCGTCATCTCGAGTCCATATTTCGTGATGGCTTACGGCCGCAGATTGGGCCTCGCTCCGCGCTACTCGGTGAGGCCAAGGAAATGGTCTATTTCTTCGGGTCGATGCTGGCAGTAGAGGACGCACTCAGTAACTGGCTTGGTGAAGCGCTCGATGACGAGCCTGGAGCGATTTCCGTTCTTGCCGTCGATCGCTCAGGTTTACACCTCGTTTCAGATGGTAGGTACGAGCTTGCGTGTCCTCACCTCATTCGGCCGGAGAACATTTCTCTCGCTTTTCAGGATGATGTGCCGGCGGATGAAAGGAACGGCCCGGTGACCGGGGGGGCACCTCATGAGCAAACTAACCCCTAAGTTCGTCAAGGATGTCGACCAGCCCGGCTCCTACCAGGACGGAAGGGGGTTGATTCTTCGTGTATCAGCTACCCTGCGGAAGAGCTGGGTCTTTCGCTATATGCTTGCGAAGCAACGGCACGATCTTGCCCTGGGTACGTTTCCTGCCTTGAGCCTCAGAGACGCACGACTGGAGGCTGACAAGTACCGACTCGATATCGCACGCGGCGTTGATCCAGCCGCTGAACGCGCGAAGGCCAAAGCTGCCAAAGCATCGCGAGCCACAACGAGCCACACATTTCGGGCGTCGGCAGAAAGGTACATACGCACGCATTCCTCGAGCTGGTCCAAGAAGCATCACCAGCAATGGCAGAATTCCCTCACGAAGCATGTCTACCCTGTCATAGGCGGATTTCGGATAGCCGAGGTCGACACGGACGATATCCTGGATGTGCTGACGCCGATCTGGAGCAAGATCCCGGTTACTGCGAACCGCATCCGGAATCGCATTGAGCTCGTGCTCGATGCAGCCAAGGCACTGAAGCTTCGGCAAGGCGAAAACCCCGCACGGTGGCGCGGTCACCTCGACAAGCTCTTGCCCAAGCAATCGCATACGGTAGTCCCCTTCCCGTCTCCGACACCTTCACGAACGGCCGAGCTGCTGGCCAGGCTCGACTCGCTGGATGGTGCAGCAGCTCGTGCTGTTGAGTTCGCAATTCTGACAGCAACACGTAACCAGGAGGTGAGTGGGGCCCAGTGGGCAGAAATAGATTGGGAGGAGAAAATCTGGTTGATCCCGGCAGGACGCATGAAAGCGGGCAAGGCTCACCGGGTACCACTTACGGACCAAATGATCGAGGTGCTACGGCAGCAGGTCGGAAAGCATGCCAAATGGATATTTCTCAACTCCTGGCGCACAGGCCCGATTCCCGGCAACGCAATGGCAAGGGTGCTCGATCAGCTCAAGGTCGATGGAGTGGTACCGCATGGGTTCAGATCTACTTTTCGGACGTGGGCCGCGGAAGAAACCGATCACCAGCGAGAGGTTTGCGAGATGGCTCTCGCACACACCCTCAACAGTAAGGTCGAAGCAGCATATAACCGAGGTGACTTGCTGGATAAACGTCGCGCTCTGATGGAGGATTGGGGTAGATTTCTTGCCGCCAATGCTCCCCAGGTGAGGGGTAAAGTGTCGGAAGTTTCGGAGATGCCCCCTAATCCGGGGTCTGACCCGGCCAAGGTCCAGCCGGCTGCCTGATGGAGGAGATGATGGGCGCTCTGCTAGGAGCGCCCGAGTAACAGCCAGCTTATTCGCTGGCTTGGCCGAAGGTGGTGCCTCGAATATTGTTTGCCTCGTCGCAGATCCGAGCTACCTCCAGTAGTGCCTTCAGCGCTCTATCCTCCGTCTCCCTCGTGGCAAAGGCAATCATGAACCCATGCAGCAGGCCGGCGAGCATTGCCCCACTGTCAGCAACGTTTCGGTTCCCTGCAACGGCGGAGAATTGCTCCAGGAGGGCAGCAGGTGCCTTCAGAAGAAATTCCTGGCCGAGGGATTTTCCGATACTTGCTGCATGAACACACTGGTGAGCCAAAGCTTCTTCAGGCGACATCGGTGTACCGTCATAATGCTCGAATGACGCCTTTACATGGTTGCGACCGTGCATGCCGGCAGCGATGCTTTCAGCTCCCTGACGGATCTTCTCAACTGCAATACTGGCTATGCTGAAGTCTGTTTGCGCTTCATCCATAACCGCGGCCAACAGGCGCTCATCGACGTTTTCAGTGCTTTCCATCTGATCCTCCGTTGATAGTTATTTACCTCCATTTCAAGTTCTCATTCAATTGGAAAAACCCAAATTCCCGTGGGCAAATCGAGCTCATCGGCATAGGGGACGGCCTTCATAGGCCGCTCCCCTGCCACATCACCCGGCATGCGGGTCCGCACCGGGCGGTTCGAGAGATTGAGGTTATGAGAGGCGCGCCAATCCCAGCCTGTCGAACCACGCAATATTCAGTACACGATTCAACTCAAAACGGCTATTACGCCACCAGCGATGAGAGTTACTGGCCACCCTCTGCGCCACCTGCTGGCTCGCCCCCAGTGTCCGCAGCTCTCGATAGATCGTAGGGCCACGCTTCCACTGCCTGAGCTGGATCGCTCTCAGTCGATGTCGTATCCATTCGTCCAGCTTGCGCCAGACTGCCGGTGTTTGCGACAACGTGAAGTAGGCTTTCCAGCCCAAAAGATAAGGCCGAAGATTATCTGCGACCTGTTGCAAGCTACGCCCGCAGGAGCGCCGGGTAAGCCAGCGGATACGCTGCTTGAACTGTTTCTGCGCCTTATAAGAGACCGCGCGCTTGACTTCACTTCGGGCTGACCACAACTCATAGCCCAGAAACTTGCGACCAAACGCGCTCGTCACTGCACTCTTGCTCTCGTTGACGCTCAAGTGCAGCTTTTCGTACAGCCGCCTCAGCAGGGCCATTACCCGCTGCCCCGCCTTCTGACTGCGCACATACACGTTCGCATCGTCGGCATAGCGCACGAAACAATGGCCTCGGCGTTCAAGCTCCCGATCCACTTCGTCCAGCAGCACGTTCGCCAACAACGGCGACAGTGGGCCGCCTTGCGGCGCCCCGCAGCGGCTTTTCTCGACCACGCCATTGATCAGCGTTCCCGCATCCAGATAGGCGCGAATCAGCCGGATAACCGCCTGATCCGTAATCCGTTTGCGCAAACGATCCATCAAGATGTCGTGATCGACCCGGTCGAAGAACTTCTCCAGATCAACATCCACCACCACTTTACGTCCTGAAGAGACATAGCGCTGAGCCGCTAAAACGGCGTCCTGCGCACAGCGTCCCGGACGGAAGCCGTAGCTGTGTTCACTGAAGGTCGGATCGAGTAATGGCTGCAAGGCTTGCAGCAACGCTTGTTGGATCAAACGGTCGGTGACCGTTGGGATACCCAACTCGCGTTGACCGCCGTCAGGTTTGGGAATGACCACACGCCGTACCGGACTGGGCCGGTAGACTCCTGAAAGAAGCTGTTCACGAATCCCCGCCCATTGGGTCAGCAGGTACTCGGCCGTCTGATCAATATCCAGACCGTCGACTCCCGCTGCACCTTTGTTGGCCTTGACCCGTTTCCACGCCCGTTTCAGGTTTTCTCTCGCAAAGGCCCGTTCCAGCAGCCCTTGTCCTGCGTTATCGGGTTCATTTTGCGGGCGATTGACCTCGTCGCTGACAGGATTTCTCACGGTTTCACCGCTCGTTATCTCCGTCCGCCCCGCGTTTGGCAGGCATCTGACTTCCGGTCTTTCGCATCAACATGGCCTATGACGCTTTCTCTCGTTCGGCCCTTCGTCAAAAAAAAAAAGACTACTACGGCCTCTGCTGACTTCTCGCTCCGACTCGCGCCGTCGCCCTTTCAGGCACAAGGCGAGATCTCCCCAGGTAAGAACGCAATCCTTCACCGCACAACCGCCGGATTTACGCTGCCTGACCCTTGACCACAAGAGCTTCGCGGTTTTATGCCCGCTCGCCCTGGTCGGCTTCGCCTTGTATCCGGTTCTTGTACATCGGCTCGCGGTTTCGATTCACGCTTCCTCCCCACACTCGGTCGCCCTCATGCAGTTGCGCTTCACTTCGTTCGCTGTGGTCAGCTTACGGCGGGACTTTCACCCACAAGATTGCGCCCATGCTGGGCGCACATAAAAAAGGCCGGGATCACCGGCCTTCTATTCTGGAAGCTCAGCGCAAGCGCCGGCTCACTGGGTTCGCCATGTCTCGACTACATCAGCTCCATGCTGTTGCTTCCATTCCTTGAGCGTCTTCTGGTTGCCGCCCTTGGTCTCAACGATCTCACCCGTGTTGGGGTTCCGATAGATCTTGACTGCTCGTTGGGCACGAGGTTTGCCAGGCTGATGGGAAACCTGCTTGCGATAGTCCGGGTCAAGAATCGCGATGATGTCACGCAGGTTCTTGCCATACTCAGACATCAAGGATCGTAGCTTTTCCTCGAACTCCATCTCCTTCAAAAGGGCTTCATTTCCGCTCAGCTTCTCCAGTCGGTCCTGAAGCTCCTTGATGGCTTCCTCTGTGGCTCGGTACTCGGTGATGAGGGACATCTTGTCTCCTTGGTTTTGGTTTCATGGCCTGAGCCGTGACGAGATGCGCCAGGCTTGCTAGAGCTGCTGGTTAAATCATGCCTGCCGTTGCAAGGAATGCATAGCCTGCAAGGAATCCGGCGGAAGGCCAGAAGGCATAAAACTGAATGTTGGCGAAGAGTTTCTTGTTCATGTCGTCCAGGAGGGCTAACCCTCCTCCTCCAAGCGGTTGATTTCGGCAATTACGCCCTGCATGTTTTCGATCGCAATTTCGGCGGCTTTCCGGGCCTTGCCGAACAGTGATTCCTTTCCTTCAAGCAGGGAGTCGAGGCGGTTGTTCTCGCGCCGGAGCTGCTTAGCAATGGCATCAAAGTCTTCACCCTCAGGGGGTTTCTTGCCCTGGAGCTTGAGTTCCATGGCTTCGGACTGCTTCAGCATCAGATCGCGAACAACGGTACGCTGAGTCGCGCTTTGTTCGTCGAACCCATTGATGCTTTCGAAAACCTTCACGGCCGCTTTCGCACTGGACAAGGCTTTGGTGCCTACTTCGGACTTCCCTGCCTTGGTTTGAGTGGCTGCCTTCTCAGTATTCACGCCAGATGCACCATTGCTGCTCGAGGGAGCATCGTCACCTCCCGCCTGGCCGCCGGCGGCCTCGGCTGTCTCCTCTTCGGTGCAACCTTTAGCCATCTGCTGAGAAATACTCGCCGCCCCATCTGGAGCGTCGTTCGTAGCACCTGAATCATCAGCGGAAGAATTGGACGCGGAGCCACCCTCGCCACCGAAGAGGTTCGGGCCAAAATCCATTACGGTGTCTTCCTGAGGTGTTTGCATGTGGGGTACTCCTTTTCTGTTCGGGCTTTAACCTATGAAATCACCCTTCCAAAAAATCCCAACCCTCACGTCTCCTCAGCGTATCTGGCCTGCATTTTTGCCTTCACCCGATTCTCCAGCCTCTTTGCTACGTCCACAACAAACGCAAGGAACTGAAGATCGAGGCCTTCCTCAACCTCATTCATGATGTCGTCGGCAACGCCCTCAGCTTCTCGACCGAACTGCATTCCTGCATCAGCCATTTCGAACAGTAGCTGAGCCGCTGGCTTTCTCTCCGAGGTATAGAAAATGTCCGACTCTTGCTCGATCGCGGCTATTTGGTTAGCCGGCACTTCGTGTGCTGAATCAGCATCTTCATCATCGTCAAGCGGCACCGGCGGTGGCAGGTCACTGCTTTTTTCTGGGGGCGGAAGTGACTTATTGGACAACGTAGGTTTCGCTCTGCCCTCCTCTCTCATGTCCTTCGCGGCCTTACGTATTGCCTTAGGCCCGCGGCTACACAACTCTTGCTGAGCCTCTTTTTCGAGCTTAGCCACCTGTTCCGCTGCGGATACGCTCACTTCACCAGATTTGACAGCATCCAACAGCTCTTGGGTGCCGTCCCGGACAACCTTGCAGGCAGAAGACACAGAGCGTGGGCTGATACCCAGGACTTTGGCTGCCTCCTCAATAGCCATCTTTGCGGCTTCCAACTCCTGCCCGGCTGCCTTCTCCAGGTCAACAGTGATAGCGCTGCACCCACGCAGCGAGGACAACTCGGCAGCGATCAAAGCCCGTTGTGCCACGGTGAGCTGCCGGCGATAGAGGTTCAGAGAGAGGACGTAACCCAGCGCATCATCTCCAGTGTATTCCTCTGTTTGGGGTTCGATCAGCAGATCCTTGCAAACGCGATATCGGTTACGCCCATCAAGGATCTTGCCTTCATGGAGAACGATCGGGGCACGCTGTCCGTTGGTATCGATATCTTCAAGCAGGGCTTGGTAGTCATCACCGATAATTAGCGGAAATAGCTGAGCGTAGTCGTGAAACTCCAAATCATAGCTTTGCATAAGCAGCTTCTCGCTCCAGGTTTTATCAAGGAACGATATGTCAAACACATAAATAAATGACGCCTTTTCAGGTCGCTTTTGCGTCTGAATTTGCGGCCACCTTGTTGGCCCGGCGTCGACATTCGCGCAAAAAAAACCCTGCCGTTTAAGCAGGGGTTGTGATCTACAGAAGCCAGTAAAACAAATCTAAATCAATATTAAATCTTCTCTTGAAGTTGGCTTATTAATTCCTCGAGAGCTTCCTGATCTGGTTTTGTGTCAACGAATCTAAGCGACTTGTCTGAAAGGACTTCCATGACACCCCATTTCAATTCATGTAAATCCTGGCCCGGCTCTGGTGGCGTCTCCCAGTAGGGAAAGCTTCTGACTACATGAGGCGGCATCTTTGTGATCATGGCTGAATCTCGGTATTTTCTGTCAAGGCAAAGGCTGCATGCTAATCAGTGTATAAATATACAGTCCTGCATCACTACACAAAAACGGCGTCAAAGGTTCGTCATCTTTTCAGCTCGTAAACTGGTTGCAGGACGGCAACACCTATAAAAAGTTGTCTCACAGCACAGCATAAGCTAGGGCCATGTCTACAGCAAACATTAGGCCATCACAGACCATTTAAGGCGTGATAAGTTTCATTAATTTGATGTTTTTTGAGCTTTTCTGAGCGCCGCTAAGCCGACCCGTTCCTACAGAAGGAAAGCGAACTGGCGGTGGTAAAAGCATAGGTTATCGCGGAGATCTATGTAGATCATTTCCCGTCCGGAGTATGGGATGGCCCGTGGATAGCCAACCTTTGAGCTTCTGAGCTAAGCCCATGGCGCTCGCCCTACTCTCCGCGCGCGCTCAAGCAACCAGGGAAGCGAATGAGCTTGTGCGCGTCCTGAATATCGACTCCGATCGGATCGAGCTCGGATCTAGGCATCGGCCACGGTTCATTCGCACTCACTCACCGACACCTTCGGCCTGAGCCAGCCTTGCCTGCGCACCTCTGCCATCGCCGCTTCCAGCTCAGGAATCGAGGAGATGTCGCAAGACACCGTTGGTTTTTTTCCTTTGCGGTCTGTCGGCAACTGCAATATGACCTGTTCAGGATCGCTCAGGGAGACCTTGAATTTTATGCTCGGGAGTCCGCTAAAGATGATGCTGGTCTTCGTTAGGTTCAGCTCAGCTGAAGCCTGCCGCACCTCACCTTCGTGCTCATACGCCAGCGAGATACGGTGTTTGGTTGAATTGCTCATAGATAACCCCTGGCGCTTGGTCTGCGCAAATTTGCGTGACGCTTAGTGCTTTGTTTTGAGCCCGCGCCTCGCCTCGGATGAACCGATCTTCGCTGCTCAACATGTGAATCCGCGCTGGGGCCGAACACTTCAGCCAGTGCTCTGAAATCACAGAAAACAGCTCGATACGGCTCAGGCCGAGCAAATGCTCAGGCTCAATCTTTGACAGCTGTGCGAGCGTGGTGAATCGTGTCTGCGGTTGCACCCTGAGCTCTGGTTGCGCGACTGCGGTTGCCATATATCCCTATCTCGAAGTCTGAAAACCATATTCTGTCATGGCATTTCGCCTTCGTGTTCGCGTTTTCTAACCAGTTTCGCGTCTGAAATAATTCATTACGACACTACTGATAATCATTCGCTTGTAATCAGGGAGCGATCAATGGTCTTCAAGAAAGCCTCAAATTGTTCCGCCAGCCGCTTCGCATCTACCGTTTTCTCGCATCGAAACTCGACTTTTTTCCCATCTACACGAACCTTGCCTATCCCACTGATTTCTTTATCGGTGAACTTGCCCGGCGTCTTCTGCTGATCACGCGAGGCAAGCTCCTTCGCTAACCATCGTAGGGCATGCTCCTGCGTCCATTGATGATCGCGCATAGAGGTAACTGCTTGCAGAAGCAGCGCCGGCTCGGTACGACTGAATTCAATGAAGTCCTTTGCCCATTTCCCGCCGATAAGCCCCGGATTCGTGTCGAGTATTGCTCGCACTTCCTCTGGCAGATCCATTAGGAGAAGACACCTGCTAACTATCGAATGGTTGACCCCTACCCTGCGCGCGAGAGCACGAATCGAGCTTTCCTCCCCTGCTCGCATGATCGCGGCATAAGAACGGCCGCGCTCATACTCGGTCAGAGCTTCCTGTCCCTCGTTGTCGGTTAGGGCCAGAATCTTCGCCATTGCATCCGTAACGGAGCGTACATAGGCGGTCACGGTTTCCCTGCCCAGCAGCTTGTGAGCACGCCAACGGCGCTCGCCGCCGATCAACTCATAAACTCCATCCCCGACAGGGCGGACCGTCAACGGCTTTACCAGTCCAACAGAGGCGATCGAGTTCGCTAGATCCTCAATAGCTGCTTCGCTGAAGGTCAAACGAGGTTGAAACGGAGATACCCGAATCGAATCGACCTTCACCTCAGCAAGAACGCCGCTGTCACTTGCGGCAACAGCCTCATCATTATGACCTGGTGCTGGAGCTAACACTGCGGCCGGACTTGGCGCACTGACCTCCTGTTCTGCCCGTTGTGCGGCGAGCATGTCTGCAACGGAGACCCTGAGATTAGGCTCAGCAATTTCCGCGGGTGGGCGAACTCCAGTGACCCATTGAGGGGGGGTCTTTTTTTGACCTGGGTAATCCTCCGACTTGGCCATATTTCCTCCGAAACCTAGTGGTGGTGCTCCGAGCACCACTCAATTCTCAAGATTTAAGTGGTGCTCCGAGCACCATTATTTTCTGATTTTCGCTGGTGGTGCTCCGAGCACCACTCAAATCTAACGACCCTGGTGCTCCGAGCACCACCTCAATCACTGCGCGGCCAGATCGCGTATTCGTTTCAGCGCTTCACCAAACACGCTGCGCATCGAGTCAATCGTTTTGGAAGACGCACCTTTCCAGACAAGCAGGGGAACGCCTTGATCAAGTGCTTTTCCGTAATCCTCGGAGTAATAGAGTTTTTCCTCTGATACCCGACCAGGGAAAAGATCATTCAGGACAACCAGGTTACTGAGGATGCGTTTGCGGTTGCGGATGAACATCGTAGGAATAGCGAGCACTCCTGGAGAGCGGCGATACGCTTTCGCAAATCGGACCATCCAGTCGTTAAGCCGCATCAGAGCCCGGAACGAAAATTTGTCCATCCGCACGGGGCAGAGCACAAAGTCGCTGGCAACGATAGAGTTCTTGGTGAGCCTGGAGGCGGTAGGCGCGTTGTCGAACAGAATCACATCATAAGAGGAGATATCGACACCTGGGATTTCTCCGCTACGCGCCCGCTCAAGCCACCCGGCGTACCAGAAGTCCATGTTATTTTCGGCATCGAGTGCGACGGCCAGGTCTTCAAGGTATGCATCGGCAGGAATCAGGTGTGGCCCGTTTTCACCGAATGGCTTCTTGACCACTTCCTCGAAAGTCATCGGATCAAAACATCTCACCCGGAGATCGGGACTCAGGAGGCTACCAAAGTGGCCGGCGACATAGCGATCGGCAGGTATTCCCATTGCCTCGAGATCTGATAGTGCGAGATCTGGATCGTAGCCAAACACGCTGGACGAATCGCCTTGAGGATCGTTATCAACGCAAAGCACCCGCAGACCCGCGAGCTGAAGATATACAGCAAAGTTGACCGAGGTTGTCGTCTTTCCAGTGCCGCCTTTCTGCACGAACGTCGAGATAACAATCTGCCGGGGCAATCCCTTTGTGTAGCCTTTCGCTCGTCGAAGCGCGGCGATGTCAAAAATGTCGCGAAGCGTGTAAGCCCTGGATGTGACGGTTCCTCGCGGAACCCGCCGAATCTCGATGCCGTTTTCGTCTTCAATATCCTTGAGGCGCCGGGTTGTAAGGCCGAAGCAGTCGGCCGCGAACTGGGGGGGATAGAGGAGGGCGTCGAAGTCGGTGTAGTTGACCGTTTCTTCTTCAAACTGCTCGCTTGACTGCTGCATGACAATCCCTGCATTTGCTGAATACAGGGTGGATGATAATACGTAAAGCCGTATTTTCAAGGCTAAATCATGGTAGGGGTGTTTTTTACGCTGCTTATCCCGAACTGAAGGCTGGTTTTTGTGCCTATCAGTTCGGGTTTAGGGCTAGATTTTATGGTTAGACGCGAACTGGATTTTGCATGAAGAGAGGAGGGCAGTTCTGTGATCTGGTTAGGCGTACTGTTTTTGAGCTTGGGTGCGTGCGCGTTTGAAGTCGGCGCTGATGTAGTTGACAGTGAACTGAGTGTCCAGTGGATGCGATTCGACAACCACCTCGGTGGAGCCAGATAAGAAGGTCACGTTTTCAAAGCCAAGGCCGGATTCATCAGTGCTGATTTGCAGTTGGTTCCTGAAGCCATTTAGCACCTCCTCCAGATGGAGCTTGTCAGCTTTTACCGTAGCTACATCCAGGACCCCTTCAGCATTAAAGGCCAGTTGAATGTCACTGACGCCCTCGAGATTGACCTCCCACTCTGAAAGGTTCAGTACCGGCCCGCCGGTGTAGGAAGTACCAATCTTGTCGATGATGGTGTAGTGCTGCTGGACGTCTACGATCGTCGTAACGCCTACAGCTAGGCTTACCGGCTCCGGCGCTATAGCAGCCATGCTGAGCAGATAAGCTGCGACGCCCGCGAAAGCGGCAGTATTCATTGGGTTCCTCCAGGTCGTGTTCGGTTGGGATCATTTTCTCCTCGCCGACCTGGTGGGTGTGCTGCTTTCGAACCGAATTGTCGTCGGAAAAACGGCCTTCGGATTCTGAGTCTGCTTTTGGCTTCGGTTTTGGCCTTTGCTTCTCAACCTTCAGAAAAATTAGCTTTCCAGTTTTAAAAGCCTTTTAACTGTTTTTCTCTTGTTGTTCTCTTGTTTTTAGAAGGCTGGAGCCCTTGTGCCACGGGGCCTCCAGAGGACCATCGACTACAAATTACGGCATTGCGACTACAGATTCCGGCATTGCGACTATGGATTCCGGCTGATGCGACTACAGATTCCGGCTGATGCGACTACAGATTCCGGCCGTTATCCACAGGCCGGATAGGAGGGCCTGGGTTGCGCCTAACGACTACAGATTCCGGCTGTTGGGTGGCCCACGTAGCACGAGTTTGATTTTTCATGGCTCGATTTCAAGCCATTTTGTGCTCTGAATTTGCCAGCGTGGGCTAAGGCTTCGCCAAAAAAACTATAACTCATTGATTTTAATAGATATTTGCATGATTTCGTCGTTTATTTGACGTTTATCCCTGTGCTGCCCCATGCCCGCGTTGAATCGCCAATAAATAGTCTTCCCAGTCCTCATCTGAACCTATCGACTACAGATTACGGCTGCTGTAACAGCCATCCGCCCGATACGACTACAGATTACGGCTATGCCTGGACGGGCGTTACCAGGCAGCAGTGGCATCCAATTCTTTGCTATCGACTACAGATTACGGCTGCGGATCGAAGGTATCGCGCACCATCGACTACAGATTACGGCTGTGTACGCGCCGGACGGGAGGCCAATCGACTACAGATTACGGCTTCCACCTATCGACTACAGATCCATGTACCGTCGAGCTATCTGAATAGGTGGTTGGCTGTAAGGCCCATGGTTACTGGGGGGTTAGAGATTAGACGACTCCTGGGTATCGACTACAGAGGAATCTCTCTGTAGGGTTCCGTTATTAATCGTAGGGCCAGACATGTCCAATTTACCCAAACCTACCAAACCGGAACCTAAGCCGCTCCGGGTCACGAAATCCAATACGCTGATTACCGCGTCGTACCGGCTGACCCTCAACGAGCAGCGGTTGATCCTCGCGGCTATCAGCAAGCTCGATCCACGAAGGCCCATGCCGAAAAAGGTGTCCGTGTCGGCCGTGGACTATTCGGATATCTACGGCGTCCAGCTCCGGCATGCCTATGAGCAGATGAAAGTGGCAGCTGATGAGCTGTACGAGCGCGACATCAAGACCTTTGACGGGTCCGGCATGGAGCGGAAGCGCTGGGTTGATCGGGCCAAATACCTGGATGGTGAAGGTCGCGTTGAGTTGTCGTTCACCATTCATGTCATGCCCTATCTCACGATGCTGTACAGCAAAGTGACTAGCTATGATCTACGGCGGGTAGCCTGCCTGGACTCGAGCCATTCATTCCGGCTGTTCGAGATGTTGATGCAATTTCGGAAGACTGGATGGGCCTACATCGAGGTTGAAGCCTTGCGGGTAGCCCTTGGCTTGTCGGATGCCTATCAACGATTCAATAACCTCCGCCAGAGGGTCATAGATCCGGCAGTTGAGGAGCTGAAGACAAAGAGCAATCTGGATGTCAGCTACGAGTTGAGAAGGGAAGGGCGGAAGGTGATCGCTATCAAATTCACCTTCTGTGATCTCGCACAGCTCCCGCTTAATCTGGAACTTGACCCTGAGGATCTTCCACCGCTTCCTGAGTATGACCCTGCCGAAGAAAGCGAATGGCTGGTCACTAAGCCCCTGGGCGAGTTGGCTGAAGCTCAGGAAGCTGGACTGCTGTTCGCTGTTTCGGCGGAGGAAGAAGATCAACCTGATTAGCATGCGTCGTCATCTTACGACCGTTTGTGCCTTTGTGAGCAGTGTCGCCGGTGCTTTTTCCCGCCCATGTCGTCATTTGCCGCCCTTTAAGTGCCGCTCCCACAAAAAACCCGCCTTAATGGCGGGTTTTTCTTAGCCCGGTCTGGAGCGTGCAGGGCTCAGTAATTAGGCACAAGCGTGAAGAGGCTTCGCCGCCATTGGCATACATCCTCGCCTGTTGCTCGGCCAGCGGTTTTGAGCGCGTCGAAGACGCTCAAAGCAAACGACATTGCAGCCTGGTCATCTTCGTGAAGGTCGACAATCACAACAGGAAACTGGTCGCCGTCATCAGCATCTGGTGTTGCTATGGCGACTGTCTGAATTCCCCAGGTGATACCGTCATCGTAAGGCTCTACAACAAATCGCTTGAGCCGGCGAATCATGCCCTCACGAATCATCTGAATCAGATCGGTGCAGACCGGCTCCGATTGGCGCTGCTGGAAAAGTTGGATGGCTGTCATAAGCTACGGCTCCCTTGATATGCGCTCATCCTGCCAGCAGACCCGTAAATCCCAAACGGAACTCCCCTGTCTTTGTTCGGCATCAGATTGGTGGCGAACCCTAGCATTCTTTTCCTCCCAGGCAGGGCGTCCTATTTCCGGCGTGAGGTGGCGGAAGATCAACGAGGGTGGGAGTGGCTACGCAGAATGCTGTTTGCATGCCAGAAACATCACCGTCCCAGCACTCGCATTCGGCATCCCAAGCTTCGCGATTAAAGTCGAAGGTTGTCCCGAGATCAACAGTCCCATCCAGGGTGGGGTATGCCCCTCTCAAGGTTCCGTTGATCAGCACCGCGTAGCAATCGTCGCCGATTTGCAATGCTTTCCCTGGATTGGCTTCAAGATGACGCTGATAGGAAGAAAGGGTCTCGTCGTAAGTCATGGTTGCTGCTCTGATTCCGGGTGTGAGAAGACATTGCCAGCTCTACAGAAAAACCCAAATCCTGAAGAGGACAGAGCTAGCAGCCCCCCGCTTGGGTTTGTGCGTGGCTATGCAACCATGGAGCCATATCAGAACGGAGATCCAAGGGATGAACTTCACCCACGAACAGGAGCCAGCGATTAACTCGTTGGCCCGTATCGTCAAGCTGGTGGCTTTTGCTGGAACAGGAAAGACCACTACGCTTGTTGGCTATGCCAAGGCTCGGCCTCAATGCCGTCTGCTCTACCTCTGCTACAACAAAAGCGTCGAGATTGCTGCCAAGCAAAAATTTCCGCCGAACGTGACGTGCAAAACAGCCCACGGCTTGGCTTATGCGTCGATCGGATCGAAGTACAGACACAAGCTTACGAGCAACCTGCGCCTGACCGACATCGCAAGGATTATCGGCTCTCAGAACTGGGAATTGGTGCGCAGCGTGCAAGAGACGCTGAACAATTATTTGGCCAGCGCGGATGACGACATCGAGCTATGTCACTGCCCCGTCAACAAGCTCAAAACGGAGCGAATGAAGCGCGCCGCCGGCAGCATCGTAGAAGGAGCCAGGCAGCTTTGGTTGCAAATGTGCGACATCCATAACGAGGCTGTGAATATTACGCACGACGGGTACCTCAAGCTCTGGGCCCTGTCGAAACCGAACTTGCGGGACCGTTACGATATTGCGCTTGGAGATGAGGCACAGGACATCAATCCAGTGATTGCTGGTGTGCTTGCGCAGCAGGCGGCATACGGTATGGGTGTAGTCGTCTGTGGTGATGGCCATCAGATGCTCTACCGTTTCAGGGGGGCTGTAGATGCTCTCAATGCAACCTGGCTCGACAAAGCGGAAGTCCATTACCTCACTCAGTCGTTTCGATTCGGGTCTGCCGTTGCGCACGTGGCCAACATGGTTCTCGCGTTCAAGGGCGAATCCCGCCAACTGGCTGGGCTTGGCGGCGAGACTCGTGTTTCTAAGGCATTACCAGCTGACCTTGAACATCGAACCGTACTCTGCCGCACGGTAGTTGGAGTGATCGAGACGGCGCTGGCCAATGTAGAGGCCGGTGCAAAGATCTACTGGGTTGGGGGGATCGATGGTTACAACCTCCAGGATATTGAAGACCTACATGCTCTATCAAAGGGGTGGCGTGACCGAGTGAAGGGGAAAAAACTCCTCCAGGAATATCCTGATTACGATCTCTACAAGCAGATTGCCGATGAAAGCCAAGACCCCGAGATGAACCGTTCTATCAAGATCATCGAGCAGTACAGCGCGGATCTTCCGGAGTTGTTTGCCAAGCTGCGGCGCAATGCTGTCACCGATGAGCTTGAAGCCACCATCACTCTCAGCACCGCGCATCGCTCGAAGGGCTTGGAATGGGATGCTGTGCAACTGGCTGAGGACTTCACCTTCGATCCATTCAATCCGGACAACGAAAAGGAACCATGGATTGATGAAATGAACCTCCTCTACGTCGCGTGTACGCGTGCTATGCGGGTTCTGGCTGTCAACTCGACGATGTTGGAGATCATGAAAGAGTTCGTCGACCGGCGTGACGGCCGCAAGCCAAATACCCCGATGGTTTTCAGAAAGAAACAGGCTGCTGCCGCGTAGTGCTCCTCGATCATTGGGTTATCCGGGGCTCGTACTAGGATCGGATTTGACCATTAGGTTGCCGATGGAGCGTAGATGAGTCAGAAAAAGCCAACCCAGCGGGATCTGGACCTGCTAGCGATGCCGAGCATTGCCAGCCAGCTACCTGTTTGCTTTGAGAATAAAACAGCCTGGCATGAGTTCGTCGGCGAGTGCCGCGGCTGCAACCAGCCCATCCCGGATGAGCATCTGAGAGGAGCTGTTACCCGACCGGCGCAGCGGTGTTTCACGATAGAAGCGAGTGGCCACTGCGCGGAGTGCAAGAGCATCACCAGGTTCCTACTTCGGCTTCATGATGATTTGACGGCTTCAGGCCCTATGAACGGGGTGTGGCAGACATGGAAACCGAAGCGGAAAAGCGTCTTCAGTTGGCTGCTTCGACTCTTGAAACCAACCCGCTAATCACAGGAGATATTCTCATGCCAATTTCTACAGGCCAGGCAGCTTTGCTTCAGCAGCTGCGTGATCAAGGCTATGTAGTCTTGCTCGTTGAGCCGAGCGAAACTGAACACATCAGTCGAGAAAGGTTGGAGAGCCGTTTGCGGGCCGATGCAGCCGATCACATTGAGGATCTGTTGTCCCTTGAGGCAGTCCAAATTCGTTGAGCTGACACGTAGCAAAAAAAGCCCGTTTCGAACGGGTTTTTTTATGAGCGGATTTTGGGATACTCGATAATACCACCCCTTCAATCGCGAGATCGTTTTCGCACCCTCGGCGTCGCTCCTGGTTAACATGGAGCGGAGGGGGAGGAGGGCATACGGTATAGCCGTAGTGAAGGGGTGGTATTATGAGGAATCCTAGATGACTGACGCAATTGTCTCCGCTTACGAGCGCTTGGTCGAAACCGTTGAGGCTTTCAATGAGAAGTGGCCCGCATTGGTTGTCGGCGGGATGATATGGCGCATCCCGCTCCTCACTGAACAGAGGACGCCATCTCGAATTAACGTCCAGGTACTGACAGGAACTGACGCGATCAAGGCCGCTGTAGAGGCGTTACGCGAGTTTGAGCGCGATCTCGGCCAGGCTCCAGGTACCGTGCTGCGTTTGCCGGGGTACTTTATCCTCTCCGGATCGATACTCGATGAGGGCAGGGCGGTGAACCGCTGCAAGAGCGAGCTGGTGGATGCGATCGAGGCTGAGCGAGTGTTTCGCAACGTTGCCGTCAGCCGCCGTTCCCACATCATGCGCCAGGCCCTGGGGAAAAATTTCTCCCTCAACCAGCTGAAGCGCGCAATCCAGGTTTTTGATGCTGCCCCAAGACAGATCACATTCACCTGGGCCGGTCACACCTCAGGAAAAGAGCGTGTCACTGTTGGCCACGTCCGTGAGGTGCTGCTCGCCGAGGCCCATGAAAAATCTATGGCCACCGGCGAGCCGGTGGTGAATAGCCCCCAGTGGATCGATCTGCGCAGCATTGCGAATATGGCTGAAACCGATATGCTGGATGTGCCAAAGCCCATCGCTCCGCATCCGCGGGCCATGCTGTGGTTTTCCGAGCGCAGCCGGTATGACGCAATGCTGCATGCCAACCTTCCATTCTTCGTACTCGATGGGCAACCCGCTGCAAGGATCGTTGGCCTCAAGAACTTCGATAGAGACTCGCGATCAGCAAAACGACCAGACGTAAAGCAACGGTTGCCGGCACTCCCTGGGGGGCGCTTTTTCGTAGCCTCATCCACTGCGGACCCAGTTGCTCAGGAGCCCGGCGCGCCAGAGACACCTGAGGTGCTATCGACGTACCGAGAGTCAGTAAAAGGCGTCGTTGATCAGTAGACTTACCCTTTATAAACAACAGCTTAGACTTCTTATAATCTTTGTTATGTTAAATTCGGTAGCAGCCTAATAATTAGGATGCGTCCTTTAGCCTCGCGCTTTGATGCTCTACCCAAATAGCTGGTGAACCACGTACGCTCTGCTGAGGCCGCTTGCATTCCGCCAGCTGCCTGAAATGGAGATCGAGAAGATGATGATTGATGGCGTTGAGAAACGAATTGAAGCCGGCGTGAATACGGCCCTGGACATGGTTGAGGTACTGGTTGCAGCTGGCCAGCCCCTCAAAGCTGCGATTGCCACCTCGCGAATACTCACGATGGAAGTTGTCCGCGAGTCTCTGGCAAAGAACCTGGCGAACAAAAGCGGCTCGGTGATTACTCACACCTTGGCCACTACGCCAGCCCATTCTGGTCCGGTACCGGCCCAGCACACTGCAAAAACGAAACAGCATCAGACCGTTGATTGATCATCGAGGCCGGCCGGGAGATCTTCACGATACACCCGGCCAGGCACGCAAAACTCGCTCCCTCACCTCACGCTTCCCGTCAGCACGGGCTGTAACGACCGCACAGCGCCCTGGAGGCTCAGGAAGGGTTAACCTGGCCCTGAAGGCTACAAAACCGCATATCCCCTCCGAACGGCCCTTATCGGCAGTTTCCGGCCCGTTTGAAACCCGCAGCTTCGGCGTCCGCAGCGCTCGCAAACTCTACCCGGTTGCGCGTTCCGACTTTTTCATAGCTCGGACAGCCCACTGGCAGGTGGTAAACATTGCTATTGCGGTTGCCAATCACCGGCGAAAGCGAGCTGGAGGCGTATCCACCAGATACCTGGTGCTGAACTGGTTCGCTCCGAATGGCCTGTGCCATTGTGCCCGCTCCCTTCACTCGCATACCGAGATTCCAGGATCTTTCACCTGTTACGAATGGGTTGCTATGCCCCATTACTCTGGCGATCCGCCGGTCACGCTCCTGTTCCCACGCGCTCACCGGGTATTGACGATCCCAGGCCATCAGCAACTGCTGTTGTGCTCTGGACATCGATAGCCCGTAACGGTCGTGCATGTAGAAGTAGATTCGGGCTACCGCGCCCTTCACCTGGTCGCGAGGCTCAGTCACGCGCTGCTGAAAATCTGTTCTGGTCGGGCAAGCGCCGTATTGCATCGGTGTTGAGGGTAAAACGCCATAGCGAAAATTGCTTCGGTCAGCATTGACCTCGCCAACACTCACCGCAAGGTTGTGCATGTCGGCTTCCATTTTGCGAAATACCGGATCGGTATCGATGCAGTTCTTGCGCCCCCCGTTCTGCCAACACTGCCGCTGGCTGCCGAAGGCGTATGCTGGCAAGACGTGCTCCCATTCGATGCGCTGCGCGCGATTCTCCTGAGCGCGGACTTCGTACCCGCACGAGGCGAAGTCCACACGGCCTCCGGATCGCCCTACCCACTTCCAGTCGCACCCACAGTAAAGATCGCCGGCTTCGCTGGTGTTGCGGTCGTAGTAGACCTTCTGGCGTAGCTCAACCTTGGCCTGCTCGAAGGTCGTAGGTGCGGAGGCAAGAGCGAAGTGAGACGTGGCCATCTGCATGGCCAAAAACATCATGAGGATCGATTTCACGGTCTTTTCCTTAAAACAAGGGTGATTCCAGGCTATTCAGGGGAAAAAAAACCCAAGCAAGGCTTGGGTTTGAGCGCTGCTCGCAGTAGCTACCGCAGCGGGGTAAGAAGCTCGCCAATGCGACGAACCCTGCGAAAGATAATTTGCGCGATCGATTCATGGCCCGTGGCAATGACACCAAACAACCCTGCCAGGAGAAGTGCCCAGAAGCTGTTGCGCTTCCAGTCGCTTGCCTCGGCCAAGGCACTCTGGCGATGCTGTTCGGCTCGATCAGAAAGAGACGGGCTTTCTGGGCCAAGCGCAGTTGCCTCGATGGCGTAGGCAATGCCGGCCGGCACGGAAAAGTCGCCCTTAATTTTTCCCTCTCGCAGATTTTTCGCTGTCAGAACAACCCACTTCGAGGAGCTGCCGCCGGCAACAGATGCTTGGGCTAGCACATACGCCCTGGCCACCTCGTCCAGATCCTCTCTGGAGCTGAGCAGACGCTGAAGCGTCGGTAGGTTCTTAGACTCAACCGCGGAATAAAACTCGCTGGGCTTGCTTGCCGTGCTTGCCGTGCCCGGATCTAGTATCCCCAGAAACGCTCCCATGATGTGCGGCATCATGCCGACCATGACGGCGGGAACGATGTTGAACAAGCGTCCGGTAATAACCGCAAGGCCTACACCCGCAATCATTGCAACCGCGCTGATCATTTTGAGAGCTGTGCTATTGAGGATCGAGTCGACGGCTGATTCGACCCCCATCAACCCGCCAATACCGCCGCCCTCGTGGCCCGATGCTTGGAAGGCCTTGGCGATCGCATCAGGAACCAGGATCTGGTCAATAGCCGTTGTTGGCTCTGCGGCGATACCCAGCGCGTAAAATACGCCCCCGAATACCGCCAAACCCAGGGCGGTACCACCGTAGATGAGCGTGCCTTTGCGTAGCTTCTTCGCCCGCGAGATCAGTTCCTGGAGGGGCGCGTCAAAAGGCGTCGGCGCTTTTGCCGGCAAAGCTGGTTCGGGTTGGGCTCGATGTGTCTTCTGCGCTGTCGGCTCTGCTTTCGCTTCGTTTGAGGCTTGTTCGTGCTTGGCGGTGACATGTACCGTTTGCCCAACCGGCTGCCGTAATAGCTTCAGATCCTGACCGAGCACACGCTGTGTCTTGCCTGCAACGAGACCACGAGATATTTCCTTTCTACGAGCACCGTAATTAGCGAGGAGCTTGTCGAGCTCTGCATCAGGAACGTCCTTCGCGGCGACTTTTCCATCAACAAGCAGCGTGTACAACTGCGGGTCAACCTCTGGAGTCTGCCTGGACAGTTCCAGCTCTTGACCGAGAACGCGCTCGGTCTGGCCAGCCATCAGCCTATTCAAGGTACTGTCCTCCACGACGCCATAGTCATTCAAGAGACTCGATAGCTGCGCTAAGGGAATGTTTTCCTTCGAAACGAGGCCGTCGACCCGCAACCGGAAAAGTTGGACTGGTTCGGTCATCAGTGAAGCTCCTTCACTTCATCAGTCCTGCCCAGGCGCTTCTGGAGATCGAGACGCATGCCCTGGATCTCTTTCTCTGCGGCCTTGCGTTGAGCTACGCCCTCACGCTGGATTTTGATTACGTCTTCGACGGTCTGGATCAGCGTGGCCTGGACCTTCTGCAAGGTGTCCACGTCGATTACCAACCGCTGGTTAGCTTTGGCCGTCTCTACGGAGTTGCGGTGCAGCAGCTCGGCGTTGCGTTTGAGGAGATCGTTGGTGGTGTCGTCGATTTTGGTGGCCAGCTGGACGGCGTTCCGCTGCTCGTTCAGCGTCAAAGCCAGCATGAATTGGCGCTTCCAAGCCGGCACAGTGATTTCCCGGATGGTGTGGAACTTGTCCACCAGCATCTGGTTATTCGCTTGAATCATCCGAATCGTCGGGAGGCTCTGCATCGCGGACTGCTGGAGCGCCGTGAGGTCGCCAATACGCTTGTCGAGGTTGGAGATCAGTGCATCCAGATCCGCAACTTGCTGCAAGCGGGCCGGGTCGTTCCCGATGTTCGCCCGAAGCTGAGAAACCTGCATCTGTAGCTCCGCAAGGCGCTGCTTACCGGCGGCAATGTGGATGCCAAGCAGGCGATGCTCCTCGCGTACCGCAACGAACATGGACTCGAGGCCGGTATTCCGAGCAGAAATGCCCGCTTGTGTTTGGTCGACTTCAGCAACGAGCTTTTCAATTTGCTCTCGCGTGGTGTCGAACTGACCCATGACGGACTTGCCGCGCAGGGTTACTTTGTCAATCAGCGGGCCGATGACAGGGATGCGCGAACGGCGATTGGAAAGCGCGCTGACATTGAGCGACTGCGCGACGGCAACCACCTCGCTCAGCTTTGCGCCGGCATCGTCCAGGTCGCTGTTACGAACCTGGTCGAGCAAGCTGTCGGCGTAGGAGGACGTGTGTTCTGCCACTTCCCTGCCGAACTGAGAAACCGAGAGCGGGTTTTCTGCCTGGATCAGTGCCGCTACAGCCTTGATCTGGGGGATGTCCTGTTCCTGGAGACCGAGAGCCTGAAGCCCAGCTGGGGTAAGCTCGGTGTTGGTAGTGGCGAGATCTGTCACGGTAATTTCCTGCTGCATGTTTTGCTCCTCAGTGCTTCACGCCATTCAGGCTTTCAGACAGGCTGGCCATCAGCGCCTGATGCGCCTTGCTGGCAGCCTCGACCATCGCCGGGCTCATGTGTTTGGTGGTGATCAGGGTAAGGGTGTGTTGCCGCCATACTGGAACCAGTACGGTGACTGTCTCTCGGAAGCGATCGAGCATGTCGAGGGCTTGGGCGCGGCTCAGCTTCATCTGGCTAACGCTCAGTTCGTGTGAGGCCAGAAGTGTTGCCAAGTTGGCGAGCTTTCGCGCCAGCCGCTCTCGCGGCCGATCAAACTCGATCTCCCCCTCCGCTACCGTCCCGATGAGAGGGTTCTCTTCGAGGAATTCGCGCCCGGCCTGGATGAACACTTTCAGTGCTTCCGCCTCTTCGGCGTGGGCAACGATCATTCTGCTGATGGCACTGACCGTATCGCGTACACCTTGGGCGTGTCCTTCAGCTTCGGCCAGTAGCTGTTCCAGTGTTGACCGGGCGACTTGATAGCGAACCTGCTTTTCCACGGCTCCGCCCAGAACCTTCTCGAACCAGGTCGGCTTCCGGGTAATCTGCTCCGGCGAGGCGTCGGCCATTTTCGAGAGGATTTCTGCGATTTTGGCCGCAAGCGCTGCCGCCGACCCGCTCTCCATGAGATCTGATAGTTGATCGATTTTGGCAGAGCTATCCGCTACGCCCCCGTACTCGCCGAGGCGAGCCGGGAAAGCAAACAACTCAGGGAGTACCTGCTGTTTGAGGTGGTCGATGTTGACCACTGAATGAGTCATGGCGGAAAATTTCTCCTTGGATTTGTTGGAGATCGTACCTGCCGTATTCCTTGGCGGGTTGTTATTTCAGACGCTTTTACCGACTGAAAGCGCAGCTCGAAGTCTTTGTATCGCGATCTCGAAATAACCCAAACCTCCCCGAGTCGCTTCAAAATGGCGCGAATAATCGCCTCATTTCCCTAGCTATGCGAGTTTCGACCTGAAGTCATTCAGGGGGTAGGTAGAGCGCAACCAGTGGCACGCATAGGCGAACGGCTCCCCGCATGTGCAGAGTGGTCGGCGAATGGACAATCCGGTCAAGCAGCCACGCCCACGATTTGACGAGCCGTTCTTCAGGAGGTGTTGAATCCTCCAGGTGCTGCTTGAATTCGGCGAACTTTGCGTGGCTATGCTCGAAAACGCCGGTCTGCCGGCAGATTTCGGCCAGGGCCCGGATGTCGTCACCGTTCTCAATCAGGGGGAACCGCAGAATTCGGAAAAAATCGTACGCTAAGCTAACGGTGTTCTCGTGACAGCTCTTTGACTAGGCTTTCTAAGGCCATTCTGATAGCCCTGACTTCCTGAAAAGCCATGGCTAAAATTTGTGCGGCTAAAAGGGATAACCGATGGTAAAGTAAGTTATCCCTGTCGAGATACTGAAAAGCGTTATCCTCGTTTTTCCCAAAACTGTTTTGCCAGTTCGCTCAGAGCGCTAGTTAACTGAACGACAGATTTCGCACTTTGCAAATTATTCTGCCCGGTCTGTACATTGGTATCAGCAGCATCGCGTATATTGATAATACTGCGGTTTATGTCTTCACTTACTGCTCCCTGCTGCTCGACCGCAGTCGCTATTTGCGCGTTCATGTCGGTAATTTCGTTAACGCGTTGGCCAATTCCATCAAGAGCTGTAGCTGCTTCCTCTGCGTGAGCTACACTCGTGTGCGCTTGCCGACTACTTTGCTCCATGACTGTAACAGGGGATGTAAGCCGGAACCCCAGAAATTTCCGTCACCCTAGTTGGGTGGGCTCAACACTCGTGTCACCAGCTACCTTCTGGAGAATCGAGCTCGGCCATCCCTCCCTGGACGGGCATCGCTCGACGATGTTCAACGGCTCCCTCACGGGGCCGTCGTTTTGTGGGGGCTATTCCATCCACAAGTCGTCGAGGTTCTTGAAGTTCCAGAGCGTCGGGTCTTCGGGGCCAGTGATACTGTCCTTGCAACTCGTGGCCGCCAGGTCGATGGTCTGCATCGGGATCGGCTCTCTCGAGCGTAGCGAGAAGAACACGCGAACCTTGGGAGTCAGCAGTGATTCCATTCCCGGCTCAACGACAACGGCCAGACGCTGAGAGGACAGGCGAACCAAGGAGCCGACGGGGTAGATGCCCACGGCCTTGACGAAGGCGTGGAAGATGCGTTTGTCGAAATGGCCCTCCCACTTGGCCATCTGCCGCATCGCCGCGGACGGGTCCCACGGCTTTTTGTAGGCTCGCTCCGACGTCACGGCATCATAGACGTCGCAGATTGCGCCCATGCGGGCCAGGAGTGAAATGGCGTCACCGGCCAAGCGATCCGGGTAGCCGGTTCCGTCGATCTTCTCGTGATGGTGCAGGGCAATGTCCACCACCCCGGGCTCGGCCCCGCCTGCGCGCAGCATCTTTGCGCCCTCCACAGGGTGGCGCTTCATGATGGCGAACTCGGCATCGGTGAGCTTGCCTGGTTTGTTAAGCACTTCCAGCGGCATCGCGGCCTTGCCTAGGTCGTGCATCAGTCCGCCGATGCCAGCCAGGCGCGTTTGCTCCTCGTCTAGATCGAGATGCCGGGCCAGCGATAGCATCAGGGCGCAGACGGCAACCGAGTGCAGGTAGGTGTAATCGTCGTGCGTTTTGATGCGTGCGACGCTGATGAGGGCATGAGGTTGGCGCAGCACCGAGGCAGCGATTTCTCCGACCAGCGGCAACGTCGTGCTTGGGTCGACGGCCTTGCCAAGCCGGGCTTCCTGGAACATGTCCATGACTTGGGACTTGGCCGCAAGACAGAGTTTCCGTGCATAACACATTTCGCTCTCCATTGAGGTTGCGCCGTCACTTTTCTTGCTTAGTGGACTAGACGGCAGAGATTGCTCCTCCGACAATTCTCTGGGCTCTGGGCTCTGGGCTCTGGGCTCTGGGCTCTGGGCTCTGGGCTCTCTGGGCTCTCTGGGTCGACTTGGCTTTTGGCCAAGTCGACCCAGACCTCCCCGACGCCACATTCTCGAATGGCAGAGAGATCCTGAGGCTCGGTCAGCAGGAAGCTGCCGCGCCAGAATGGGTGTCGAACCCAAGAGCCGGCGAGCTTGTGGATGTACATGCCGAGACGAAGCTCGGATACGGGAATGCGTTTTACCAACTTATTTTCCTTTCTGAGTTGGGTGGTTAGGCGTGCGCCGAGGCTGGCACCCAGCGGTAGAGCGGAGGTAAGGTCACGCCAAGATTCTTGGATCAGCCGGAACCGCCGAAATTTCCGTCAGCCGATCAACATGGCTTTGTCTCGCGCTCGGTCGATGCGTTCCTGCATCGCCTGCATGACTTCTTCGTGGGTGTACGACTTGGCGTTGGGGTCGTCGGCCTCTCGGAGAGCTTCCTCGACCTCGCGGGTCATCCGCGCATATTCTTCCGGCCACAGCGCTTGCTCCATGCGCAGCGACGCCTGCCCAAGCAGGTGCAGCAGGCCGAACAGCCGCATGTCATTGGTGGCGACGACGTGCTCTCGAATCCGCTCCTGGATCACCTCGCAGGCCCGATGCGCCTCTGGCGTCGCCGTGCCCTCGTAGCCGGCTGGGAGTTCTGCTTCTTCAGCGATTCGCGCCCAAGCGATAGCCAGCGCCTCGATGGTGGACAGGTTCATTTGCTCATCCACTTGCGCAGCAGACGCTTTTTCAGGGAGGCGCGCTCTTGCGGATTGCGTCCCTTGTGGTTGGCAATGCGATCCGCCGTGGCGGCCTGGCGCTTGATGGGCCAGTAGGAGCGGCCATCCTTACCCATCGACCAGACGTTGCTGACCTGGTTTTCCAGTAGAGGCAGATGGGCGCATAGAGCTTCCGGCGACGCGCTGGCCAGCGCGGTGCGCTCGTGGGTTCGCCAGCGCTGATGCCAGAGTTTCTTGTCCTCGCGCTCGCTACGGCAGGTCGTGTGCCCAACGATGGGCGTTTTGCGGCGGCTGCGGCTCATGATGTGGTTGTCTCCAAGAACATTCAGGACAGGCTTTCTGGGTAGAGCGCCGTCAACCGGGACAGGGTTTCTTGCACTTGTTCCAGCGAGGTCATCAGATGATCAACCTGATCCTGAAGATCCACGGCGAGATCAAATAGCTCAGCCACTCGGCTGCGTGATCCCTCGTTGAACGCGGCCATTGCCAGTTGATGCAGCTTCAACAGGTCGGTGCGCAGTTGCGGAGGTGCGCCGTCTGCGCTGTCATTCAAATCGCCGCGCAGCACGTCCACGGCATCGACTGCACGCAGCAGTGCCGTGGTATCGAAATTCTCGGGAGTCAGTTCGTCCCATTCGTCGTCGGTGATGCGGGCTGCCATCAGGAGAGCTCCGATTAAGCGGTTGCGAGCGTTAGATGCCCGATCGGCTCGGCTGCTGGCCGTACCTTGATTTCGATGTCGTAGCCGAGGCGATTCAGACAATCCATCAGCTTGCGTTCGGATAGATTGGTGAAGTCGCCGCGCATCATGCCCGACACCTTCGGTTGCGGGATGCCCATGCGTTTGGCCGCCGCTTGTTGAGTCAGCCCAAGGGCGCGCATGGCCCTCCTGATCTCGACCACCAGGCCGGTCTTGATCTTGAGCTTTTCAGCGTCAGGCAGTCCAAGGTCGGCAAAGACGTTGCCCGAGCTGCGCTGAACCTCGACGCCTTCAATGATTCGTTTTTGCATTTCGTAGCTCCTGTGCCAATACCTCGGCCACCTTCAGCCGAGCGCGGATGATGTCCATGTCGGCCTTTGGCGTGGCGATTCCGCTCTTGCTCTTCTTCTGGAAGCAGTGCAGGACGAACACCGCTTCCGCAAACTTGACCGTGTATACCGCTCGATAGGTGCCGCCGGCATCGTCTTCGACGACCTCCAGCACGCCGGCACCACCGAACCCCTTGAGCACCTTTGCTGCGTCATCCTGATCGCCTATCTGCGCCAACGAGAGCGCGTAACCGAAACGGCGACGCACGTCGGACGGCAACGCCATCAAATCCTTGTGGCTGCTCGCGATCCATTCGAGCGGTTTTTCTTTGTTTGTCATGACGGAATTTTATACCTGTTCAGGTAATGATGTAAACGCGGCAACCTCAAGGAGGTGTCGTAAAACATTTGTTTTGCGACAGGCTGTCAGCCGCCGCTGTGCTACCTGTGCAACACCCCCTCAAAAATGTACGGAAAACTCTATCGCTATTCACTATTATGCGGAAACCTGTTTTTGATGGTTATCCGCCTATGTTGGTTGGCTACATGCGCGTGTCGTCGGACTCCGACCGCCAGAGCACGGACTTGCAGCGCGACGCGCTGCTCGCCGCCGGCGTCGATCCGCGTCACCTGTTTGAGGATCGTGCCTCTGGCGCGAAGGATGACCGTGCCGGCTTGGCGCGGGCGCTTGAGTTCGTTCGAGCCGGCGATGTGCTGGTGGTGTGGAAACTCGACCGGCTCGGTCGCTCGCTGTCGCACCTGCTCGCCATTGTGACTTCGCTCAAGGACAAGCGGGTGGCGTTCCGCTCGCTGACAGAGAACCTGGACACTACGACGCCCTCGGGCGAATTCCTGTTCCAGGTGTTCGGTGCGCTCGCGCAGTACGAGCGCGCCTTGATTCAGGAGCGCGTCGTCGCGGGCTTGGCCGCCGCACGCAAACGCGGCCGGATCGGCGGCCGGCCGCAGGCGATCACTGGTGAGAAGCTGGACGCCATCGTCGCCGCGCTCGATGGCGGCATGTCTAAGGCGGCGGTGTGCCGCAACTTCAATGTCAAGCGCACTACGTTGATCGAAACATTGACGCGAGCAGGTTGGCGTGGTGCGGGAAGGACGGTCGATGAGCAACAAGAATAAGCTACTCACCGTCTTTTCTGACGCAGAGCAGGAAGCCTTGTACCGCCTACCGGACTTCGACGATGCTCAGCGGCTGGAATACCTGGCGTTGGCCGAATCTGAACTGGCGTTCGCCAGCAGCCGGCCTAGCCTGCAGGCCCAAGTCTATTGCGTCTTGCAGATCGGCTACTTCAAGGCCAAGCATGCTTTCTTCCGCTTCGATTGGCATGAGGTCGAGGACGATTGCGCCTTCGTGCTGAGTCGCTATTTCCACGGCGAAGCGTTCGAACGCAAGGCGATCACCAAGCATGAGCACTACAGCCAGAGGGGTCAGATCGCCGAACTGTTCGGCTACCGGTCGTGGGCGGCTAGCTTCCTGCCGCAACTGGCACAGCAGGCTGAACAGATCGTGCGGCGCGACGTAATGCCAGGATTCGTGGCCGCCGAACTGATCGTTTGGCTCAGCGAGCACAAAATCATCCGGCCCGGCCACACCACCTTACAAGAGCTGGTCAGTGAAGCCCTGTCCACCGAACGCAGGCGCTTGGGCGGCTTGCTGGCAGAAGTGTTGGACGAATCGGCCAAAGCTGCGCTGGGCCAGCTCCTGGTGCGTGACGACACCCTGTCTCAACTGGCAGCGCTCAAGCAGGACGCTAAAGATTTCGGCTGGCGTCAGATGGCAGGGGAGCGCGAGAAGCGCGCCACGCTGAAGTCCTTGCACGGGATCGCCAAGGCGCTGCTGCCCAAGCTCGGCATCTCGCAGCAGAACCTGCTGTACTACGCGAGCCTGGCGAACTTCTATACCGTCCATGACCTGCGCCACCTGAAGGCGGAGCAGACCCGGCTCTACCTGCTGTGCTATGCCTGGGTACGTTACCGGCAGCTCACCGACAACCTGGTCGACGCGATGGCCTTCCACATGAAAAAACTTGAGGACGAGAGCCGCACGGGTGCGAAACAGTCCTTTGTCGCCGAACAGCTGCGACGCCATCAGGAAACGCCGCAGGTTGGCCGCCTGCTGTCGCTGTACGTGGACGACAGCGTGGCCGATCCGACGCCGTTCGGCGAGGTGCGCCAACGCGCCTACAAAATCATGTCCAGGGAATTGCTGCAAAACACGGCGCAGCGCATGAGCGTCAAGCCACTGAACAAACTGGCGCTGCACTGGCAGGCGGTGGACGGCCTGGCCGAACGCATTCGACGCCATCTACGGCCGCTGTACGTCGCGCTCGACTTCGCCGGCACGGCCCCCGATAACCCATGGCTCGCGGCGCTGACTTGGGCCAAGAGCGTGTTCGCCAAGCAGCAGCGCCTATCACAACGGCCACTCGACGAATGTCCGGCGGCAACGCTGCCGAAACGCTTGCGTCCGTACCTGCTGATGTTCGATGCCGAAGGCACGCCGACAGGCCTGCATGCCGATCGTTACGAATTCTGGCTTTACCGTCAGGTCAGGAAACGCTTCCAGGCGGGCGAGCTCTACATTGACGACAGCTTGCAGCACCGGCATTTGTCCGACGAGTTGGTTTCGATGGACGAGAAAGCCGCCGTGCTCGCGCAGATGGACATCCCCTTCCTGCGGCAGCCGGTCAGTGCCCAGCTCGATGCACTGGCGGCCGAGTTGCGTGCGCAATGGGTGGCGTTCAATCGCGAGCTGAAACAGGGCAAGCTGACGCACCTGGAATACGACAAGGACACGCAGAGACTGACCTGGCGCAAGCCCAAGGGGGAGAACCAGAAGGCGCGCGAGCAAGCTCTCTACGAGCAACTGCCATACTGCGATGTCGCCGACGTGTTTCGCTTCGTCAACGGCCAGTGCCAGTTCCTGTCGGCGCTGACACCATTGCAGCCACGCTATGCGAAGAAGGTAGCCGACGCCGACAGTCTGATGGCGGTGATCATTGCCCAAGCCATGAACCACGGCAACCAGGTTATGGCACGTACCAGCGACATCCCGTACCACGTCCTGGAGAGTACCTACCAGCAGTACCTGCGCCAGGCGACGCTACATGTGGCCAACGATTGCATCAGCAACGCCATCGCCGCACTGCCGATCTTCCCGCATTACTCGTTCGACCTCGATTCGTTGTACGGTGCCGTTGATGGGCAGAAATTCGGCGTCGAGCGACCAACTGTGAAGGCGCGCTACTCGCGCAAATATTTCGGCCGCGGCAAGGGCGTCGTCGCCTACACGCTGCTGTGCAATCACGTGCCGTTGAACGGCTACCTGATAGGCGCACACGAGTACGAGGCTCACCACGTGTTCGACATCTGGTACCGCAACACGTCGGACATCGTGCCGAGCGCGATCACCGGCGACATGCACAGCATCAACAAGGCCAACTTCGCCATCCTGCACTGGTTCGGACTTCGTTTCGAGCCGCGCTTCACCGACCTCGACGACCAGTTGCAGGAGCTGTATTGCGCCGATGATCTGGCATTGTACGAGAAATGCCTGATCCGGCCGGCTGGCCAGATCGACCGGCAACTCATCGTCGGTGAGAAGGCGAACATCGACCGAATCGTCGCCACACTGGGCCTGAAGGAAATGACGCAGGGCACGCTGATCCGCAAGCTGTGCACCTATACGGCGCCGAACCCGACGCGGCGCGCAATCTTCGAGTTCGACAAGCTCATCCGCAGTATCTACACACTGCGCTACCTGCGCGACCCGCAACTGGAGCGTAATGTTCACCGCTCGCAGAACCGCATTGAGTCCTATCACCAGCTACGCTCGACCATCGCCCAAGTCGGTGGGAAGAAGGAATTGACCGGCCGCACCGACATCGAAATCGAGATCAGCAACCAGTGCGCCAGGCTGATCGGCAACGCGATCATCTTCTACAACTCGGCGATCCTGTCCCTGCTGCTGACGAAGTACGAGGCAGCTGGCAATGCCAAGGCGCTGGCGTTGATCACGCAGATGTCGCCAGCGGCCTGGCGGCACATCCTGCTGAACGGGCATTACACCTTCCAGACTGACGGCAAGTTCATCGACCTGGATGCGCTCGTGGCGGGACTGGAGCTGGGCTGACGGAAATTTCTGGGATTCCGGCGTACAACCCCAGCGTAGGGCGAATCGAAGAGAAGTGGACATCGCTCAGCTCCTATGTAGAGAGCCTTCACGGTAGGTGCAGAGGACGACGTTCGACTTGAACGAAAGAGCTATGACTTCTGGAGATCGACCGCAGCCAGGGCGGAGGACGGATCGATGCCCAGCAGCGCCCTGAATGTCCGGGAGAAATGCGCCGAGTCGGAAAAACCTGCCGCATGCGCGGCTTCGGTCAGCCGTCCCCCTTTGGCCAGGTGTTGCAGGGCTTGGGTGAGGCGCAGCCATTTGACATAGCTGCGCAACGGCAGGCCGGTTTGCTCCACGAACCAATGGGAAAAACGCGTGGGTGACAAATGCACCAACGCGGCCATTGCCTCACGCCCCATTTGGCCTTCGCGCAGCGCTGCGGTGACCTTGGTCAAGCGCGGATCAGGGATTGGTGGATCGGCAAGCCGCAACAGCCGACGTACCTGCGCCTGCAACTGGACAGGCGAATGCCCCGACGCCCTCAGTGCCTCGACCATCGCAGCAATATCGGCCGCTACGATCTCCATCAGCCTCACGGCTCCGCTCACCCGCAAGGCACGCGCCTCATCGGACAGCACATCCAGGTAGATCGACAGGACATGCCCAGCACTGAGCCGGTGCTTCAAGCCTGCCGGAATCAAGATGGCAGCCCCAGATTGCCCACCCAACGGCGTTTCAACCGTTATCGCGGCGTCGAGCCCCACTGCAATTTGATGTGCTTGATGATGGTGCCAATCCTGGTGGGCGGCATGGCCGAGAAAGACGCCGATACCGGGGCCGACCCAGGCATGGCCTGACCAGCGAGCCACTTCTGCGGCATCCGAGCTTCGCATTATCTGCCCCGGTCCAGTTCCGCGCTTGGACTCAGCACACTGCTCAGGAGCAACATGGCGGCACCGCCCACGATGCCGATGTCCGCCAAGTTGAATGCAGGCCAATGCCAGGATTGCCAGAAAAAATCCAGATAGTCGATCACATGGCCTCGGAAGCTGCGATCGATCAGATTCCCCACTGCCCCTCCCAGTATGAGGCTATAGCCCAGCGCTTCGAGCTTGGCCCTGGGCTTACGCAAGAGCAACGCGAGCCCAATCGAAACAACCAGTGCGAGGAGAATGAAGAAGTAGCGCTGCCAACCGCCCGCGTCAGCTAGGAAGCTGAACGCTGCGCCGGTATTCCAGAAATGGACCAGATTGAAGACTGGGGTCAGAGGAACCACGGCGCCGACCGAGAGCGAACCCTCAATTACATATTTGATCGCCTGGTCGGCCAGGGCAACGGCTAGCGATAGCGTCCACCAGAGCCCGGGAGTGATACGGTGCGCCATTCCAAGTGGCGATTTCATTGTTTCGCTCCCTGAAACAGTCGCTGCAATCCGGGTGAGACGGGCATCGGCGCGAATGCACTGATCCTCGCGCGTCCGGTATTGCCGAGCGGTACCCAGATCTTCGAGAACAACACGGCAGCGATGATCCGTGGTGCTTGGCCGAACATTTCCCGGTAGTCGCGCAACTGCCAGCCAGCCCTTAGCATCAACCAATGGCTCCGCGCATGCAGGACGGGCATGTGCTGGCTCAAGATGTGGGCGCGCTCGAGCCAGGGGAATGCCTCGGTTGGCGCCTTTTCACGGAGTGCTGTCCTTGCCTGGAAAAAGGCTTCATCGATGGCATTGCGGAGGGCGGTATTCATCTGGAACTCACTTGCGCAGCAGTTGGAAGGCCATGATTCTGGGCCGATCGTGCAAGTGAACACCCTGTAGCCGCTATAGGGTCAAGCTCTACGCTTTGAGCAGAAGCGAATGGCACTTTTCTAGCGCGCCTTATGGAAGCCGTTTGCCTCCCTCCACTAGACCCGAAAGTATTCCGCAGTCCAGGCTTTGTCGTTCGTCATCGCAGCAGCTGCGTAACGTCACCAACTGGTTTTCCAGGGCTTGCAAGGATGCGATCTGGGCCCTGACCTGGGCGATATGGCTATCAAGCAGCGTATTGACCGCCGCGCACGGTTGCTGCGGCTGTGCTTGAACGCTCTGCAAAACACCAATTTCGTCCAACGACATGCCAAAGGACCGGCAACGGCGGATGAACAGCAGTTTCTCCACATGATCCGCTTCGTAGGCTCGGTAGCCATTTGCCTGGCGATTGGGCGATGCAAGCAGGCCCTGGCGCTCATAGAAACGAATGGTCTGAATGTCCGCTCCCGTCAGCTGTGCAAGTTGACCAATGCGCATAGGCTGCTCCTCGATAAACAGCCAGTATATCCAGGCTTGACCCTATACCTGCTATATGGTTTTCAATTGCCAGAATTGAACCTGATAGGAGAGGCGGATCATGAGCTCGTGTGAAAAATCCTGTGGCTGCGGTTCAGTGTCAGCGCCTGCTGAAGCAGCGAGCGCGCCCTCGACCGAAGGAGCCTGGGTCAGCCATTTTTCTGTACCCAAGATGGATTGCCCTTCGGAAGAGCGAATGATTCGGCTCGCGCTGAATAGCTTGCCTGAGCTTCGTTCGTTGTCCTTTGATCTGAGCAGCAGGCAGGTACTCGCTTTCCATGACGGGGCGGTTGACCCAATCACTACCAAGCTGGAGTCCCTGGGTCTAGGGGCAGCGCTACTGGGGACTCAACCAGCTAGTCAGGAAGCAGCCTCGACCAATCGCGCTGATGAGGAATTAGCGGCGTCGAAAGAGGCGAGCACCCTGAAAATTTTGCTCGGCATCAACGCTGCCATGTTTGTTATCGAGATGGGCGCAGGGTTGATCGCTCAGTCGACGGGCCTTATTGCCGACTCGCTGGACATGTTTGCGGATGCTGCCGTCTATGGCTTGGCTCTCTTTGCCGTCGGCCGCAGTGCACAGCTGCAAGTTCGCGCTGCGCACCTGGCGGGTTTCTTTCAGATCCTGTTGGCACTGGGCGTACTCGTGGAGGTGGCTAGACGCTTCCACTATGGCAGCGAACCTGAGTCGATGCTGATGATGGGGATTGGCTTAGTTGCACTCGTCGCAAACGCCAGCTGTCTCTTGATGATCTATGGCCATCGCGAAGGCGGTGCACACATGAAAGCGAGCTGGATTTTTTCGGCCAACGATGTGCTCGCGAACATTGGCGTTATCGTCGCCGGCGCGCTGGTTGCGTGGACGGGCTCTCCCTACCCAGACTTGGTGATTGGTACGGTCGTTGGCCTCATCGTATTGAACGGTGCGCGCCGAATCCTGGCATTGAAAGCCTGACCAACCGATCCTGTATTCCATCGCGATGGGCTCACTTTCTACAAGTGAACATCAATGGTACGGACAGTCCAATAAACCTTCGTTTGATAGACGCCTCTGGCGAGGTGTGCTGGGTGCACTCCTGGAAGGATTGAGCTACAATGTAGCTCATCAATCTGGAGGATCAAACCATGTCCGCAAATGCTGTAGTCCGTGCCCGTATCGACGAGCACATCAAGGAAGAGGCGACCGTCGTGCTGGCAGCGATGGGACTCACCGTGTCTGACGCCTTCCGCATCATGTTGACCCGAGTCGCCCGCGAGAAAGCCTTGCCGTTCGAGCCGCTGATTCCGAACGCCACCACCATCGAGGCGATGAAGGAAGCGCGCCGTGGCGGCTTGAAGTCGTTCGCTTCCGTCGAGGATCTGATGGCGGATCTGAATGCGGACGATTGAACAGACCAGCCGGTTCAAACGCGATTATAAACGCGAAGCCAAAGGCCCGCATCGTCAGACGCTGGCGAGCGATTTCATTGCCGTCGTCACAGCCCTGGCGAATAACCAGCCTCTGGCCGAGAAGCACCGTGACCACGCCCTCACCGGCGACTGGAAAGACCACCGGGACTGTCACATCAAGCCCGACCTGGTGTTGATTTACCGCAAGCCGGATGACGCCGTGCTGCAACTCGTGCGTCTCGGATCGCATAGCGAGCTTGGCCTGTAACGCCGGGGTCTGCCCAGGACAAGGAAAGAAGCTACATGACAATCAGCATCACCGACGACGATTGGAACGAACTGACTCCCGAGAGTTTCGATACCACCGCACTGCTGCGGGCAGTCGATGCCGTGGACGAGCTGCGCGGCGATTGAGTGACAACGCAGACGGCGGGCCTCCGCAACTGCGCACCGACCTGTTGAAGCTGCATCAACTGGCGATGAGGTGATCCAGGTGCGGATTCGAGAGCACGTCATCGCCACCAATGACATGCGTCTGTTCGGTCTGCACCTACTGGGGCAGGCGTCGCTGCGCATGGAGCAAGCGCTGTGGCCAGAAGAATATGAGCGGATGACCCGCGAGGTCGAAGAAGCTCTCCGTGAGGCCGACGACCCCAACGCCAAGTCGTACACCCACGAGAAGTCATGCAGGCGATGCAGGAACGAATCGACCAAGCACGAGACAAGCCATGTTGATCGGCCCTGCCCCAACTCCCTCGAACTCGGATGAGTCGGACCTAGCAACGTGGTGACACCGATCATCTAGGGCCGGAGCAGAGCCTGTGTCAGCCCGCGAGGCGGTGCGTCACTTCGCTGAGCTGGGCCGACAGCGTATGCAGGTTCTGGCTGGCTGCCTCGGTACGCTCGACATTGTCCTGGTTGGTGGTGGCGATGGCGGTAATTTCGGTCAGATTGCGCGAGATATCTTCCGCCACGGACGTCTGCTCTTCGGCAGCGGTAGCGATCTGACGGTTCATGTCGCGGATCGCTTCGACTTCTTGGGTGATGCGCTGAAGCATGCTGCCCGCTTCCGTAACCTGTTCGACACCTTCGTTGCTGCGGGTTTGTCCATTTTCAATCGCACGCACCGCATCCACCGCGCCGGTCTGCACCGTGTCGATAATCTGATGAATTTCAGCGGTGGAGTCGGCGGTGCGCCTGGCCAGCGTGCGCACCTCGTCGGCAACGACGGCAAACCCGCGTCCGGCATCGCCCGCGCGGGCGGCTTCGATGGCTGCGTTTAGCGCCAGCAGATTGGTCTGGTCGGCGATGCCGCGAATAACTTCCAGCACCTTGCCAATGCGACCGCTATCGGTCTCCAGACGGCGTATTACCTCGGCGGTGTTGCTGATCTCGCCGCGCATGTGGGTAATGGTCTGGATAGTCGAACGCATCATGGTCTCACCCTGCTGCGCCGAATGATCGGCCGCATCCGCTGCACGCGCGGCTTCGGCGGCGTGACGGGCGACTTCCTGCGCCGTAGCGGACATTTCATGCATGGCGGTAGCGACCTGATCGGTGCGCGAGAACTGCTCGCGAGTGCCTTGGCCCATCAGTGCGGCGATGGCGCTCAATTCACCACTGGCGCTGTCCAGGTCCGAGGTGTTGCGTTGCAGGAGGGTGAACGTATCGGCAAGGAAGTCACGCAGGATATTCGCGGCAACTGCCAGACGTCCCAATTCGTCAGCACGGGACGCATCGACGCGCTGTGCAAAGTCGCCCTGGCTGAGCTTGGCGATGTGGTCGATCAGGTGACGGATGGGGGCGATCAGATTGCGGTTTACCAACCATAGGCTGAGCAAGGCGATGAAAACGCCAGCGGCTAGCATTACCAACGAGCCGACGACTATTTTACGATCTGCGGCTTCGCTGATGGTTTCCGAACGATGCAGCGCCGAATCGCGCTGCTGGATGACCAAACCACTGAGCTGTTCGCTGGTGGCACGGTCGATGCCTTGAACCGCCTCGTCGCCGGCGAATGGATCGTTTCCGCCGGCGATGTAGGCCGCACGGCCCGCGCGGTAGGCGGCGCCGAGGCGCCGGTGCTCCTCGTGCAGGTCGCGGAGCTGCTTTGACAGGGCAGGGTTGTGCTCGCTTCGCTCAACGAGTCTGCCCAGGATGTCCTGGACCTTTCGTTCCTGGTTCTCGAAGCTTTGCCAGTACTTGCTCAAGGCTTCAGGTGATTTGCCACGCAGCAAGACGTTCTTCCACTCCTGCACCTGCACTTTGAATTCCACGTTGGCTTCGTCGATCAGGCGCGACGTTTCGATCGGACCCTTGAGTAGTTGTTGATACTTGGAAATGTCATCCGACAAGAAGGAAAAACTGGCGAAGGCGATCAGCAATATCACCAACAGGCTGCCGCCGATCAGTGTGAGCAGCTGAGCGCGCAGGGATTTTTTCAAGAGCATCTGGGCGGTCTCGTATCGAAAGGGGGGCGCTTGAGTCATACGCAAGATTGAGCGAGCGGTCAGCCAAATGACCGTTCGTTCGCCCCCTTATGTCGGCGTACCGCTGCGATACTTGAACGCTTTCAGACCAGACGCAGATGGTTGTCCCAGAGCCCTGCCGGCAATTGCAGCGCGGTGCTGACGAAGCCCCCGCTGGCGGGGTCGACCGTTAGGACAAGATGTCCGATCCGCGCTCATCGAAGCCTCCGCGCCTGGCCGGGGCACTTCTACCCGTGTGTTCGCGCAGTTGCGACAGCCAACCCGCAGGGAGTTTTTGCGGTTCATCCGCGTGGCTTGAGGAGACCAAGTTTCCGTCGCGGTCAAATAAGCTCATGCGCTTGAAAACCGGGTCCTCGGCGAGCATTCGCGCGGCTCGTCTCTGGTTTGGCCTTAAGCTACCGGCGCCCCTATCTGCCTGGTCTGCACTCTTTACTATACCGAACGACGAATGTCAGATCGAGCGCTCGGCGATCGGGAATATTTTTCGCCAAGCAAGGGCTACGCATGTCGCGAGATTCCAGCGCCTACGACTGGTGTTTAGAGTCGGCCAATACTCCTGTCCGGCCGGTCAGCCATGCGTCCTTGAGTCGTCGTGAATCCTGGCGGGATCGGACCTGGGCCCACAACCGTTCCCACCGAACATTTTCCCCGCCGGCGAGCGGCTTTCTCGCGCAACAAATTGTTCGGAGCTCAAGGTCCTTCTCTACGTTTCGGCTGCATTGGCAGTGCGTTCGGCCCTCACCCGCCGATCGGCTCACAACAAGGACGCGATGGGCGCGACCATGAATCCGAAAGGAGAACACCATGGCCATCATCGGCATCTTTACCACCTCTAAAGACGGGGCTAGTTGCAGTTAATGTGAGTAGGGAACGATGGAATGCAAGCCGGCGCGGCTGAATGCAAGCTCGCTCGCAAATAATCTGAGCCAGACGGCTCCGTCAGTCGCAGTTAATCTGAGCCGGAAATTGCGCTGATTGCGAGCACGGCCGTTTTCGATTGCAAGCCGGTACAGCTACCTGCTCACCCGGAGCGAAGGCACCATCGGCGAGCTTGCACATCTGCTGGTGGCGGCGGCCGTCGCCGCCGTGGAGAGTGGCGAGGAAGCGATCAACCACCGCACGCTCAGCATGGCCGACTACATCGGCCCCAGTGAGCGGCGGCGACAGTTCGAGCGGGAACTGATGTGAAGTCCGCGCCGCGCTGGCCGCTGCATCCGGCACCCAAGGAAGGCGAAGCCCTGTCCTCATGGCTCAACCGGGTCGCCGCCTGCTACCAGATGGACGTGCACGAGCTGCTGGCCCACGATCTTGGTCACAGCCAACTTGATGACCTGGATACCGCACCATCCTTGTCGTTGCTGACGGCGCTCTGCCAGCGCAGTGGCGTCGAGCTGGAGCGGTTGCGCAGCATGAGTCTTGCAGGCTGGGTGCCGTGGCTGCTCGACAGTCTCGACGATTCGGTACCAGCAGCCTTGGAAACCTATACATTCCAATGCGCGGTGCTCCTGCCCAAGCGCACCCGCAAGGTGCGGTCCATCACTCGCTGGCGTGCCTGGCTACCGAGCCAGACGATTCGCCGGGCGTGTCCGCAGTGTCTGAACGATCCAACGAATCAAGCTGTGCTACTCGTCTGGCAGCTCCCCTTGATGCTGAGCTGCCCGCAGCATGGCTGCTGGCTGGAGTCCTACTGGGGCATGCACGGCCGGTATCTTCAGTGGGAAATCGCCGATGCTGCGCCGCGCCCTGCCGATGACGCAATCGCCTGCATGGACCGGCGCACCTGGCAGGCGCTGACGACGGGTTTTGTGGAGCTGCCGCGTCGGCGTGTCCACGCCGGCTTGTGGTTCCGGCTGCTGCGCACCCTGCTTGATGAGCTGAACACGCCGCTCTCGCACTGCGGCAGTTGCTCGGCGAGCATCCGCCATGTCTGGGAGCGCTGCGGCCATCCGCTGCGCGCCGGGCAGAGTCTGTGGCGTCCCTACGAGATTCTGGCCCCGGCGGTGCAGTGGCAGATGCTGGAGGCGGCGGCCACCGCCATCACGCTGATCGAGTCAAAGGCGCTGATCCCGCGCGGGGAACAGGCCGCGCTGTTTCAGACGGAGCCGCACACTGGTTTCACCAACGGCCTGCCGGCGAAGGTGCCGAAGCCGGAACCCATCAACCACTGGCAACGAGCAGCCCAGGCCATCGATGAGGCCATCATTGAAGCGCGACACAACCCGGAGACGGCCCGCTTGCTGTTCACACTGGCGTCCTACGGGCGACGCGACCCCGAATCCCTGGAACGTTTGCGCGCCACGTTCACCAAGGAGGGCATCCCGCCGGAGTTTTTGTCACATTACGAGCCTGAATGGCCGTTTGCAGGTCTTAGACTAAATGACGGGTTAAGTGACAGTTTTTGACGGCGAGAACTTTCTGGCTCACACTGTCACATAATCGAACGTATACGTGACGGGTGAAAAGGTGCTGATCGGCTACATGCGGGTATCGAAGGCGGACGGATCCCAGTCCACCAATTTGCAACGCGATGCGCTCATCGCCGCTGGTGTGAGCCTTGCGCACCTTTACGAGGATCTGGCCTCGGGCAGGCGCGATGATCGCCCAGGGTTGGCTGCTTGCCTGAAGGCGCTTCGTGAAGGGGACACGCTGATCGTGTGGAAGCTCGATCGGCTTGGCCGTGATCTGCGCCACCTGATCAACACCGTGCACGACCTAACTGCGCGTAGCGTGGGCCTGAAGGTCCTGACCGGTCACGGTGCGGCGGTCGACACGACGACTGCCGCCGGCAAGCTTGTGTTCGGTATTTTTGCCGCGCTGGCCGAGTTCGAGCGTGAGTTGATTTCCGAGCGAACAGTCGCTGGACTTATCTCGGCGCGCGCTCGCGGCAGGAAAGGGGGGCGCCCCTTCAAGATGACCGCCGCCAAGCTACGCCTGGCGATGGCCAGCATGGGGCAACCGGAAACCAAGGTGGGCGATCTCTGCGAAGAACTCGGGATTACCCGGCAGACGCTCTACCGGCACGTGTCGCCCAAGGGCGAACTGCGGCCAGACGGCGTAAAGCTGCTCTCCCTCGGTTCAGCCGCATAAATGGAGGCGACCTGGAACGGGGCGCTGTTCAGTGCGGCAACGATCCGATTACCGGTGTCGACCCTGAACCGCCGTAGAGCTTTTGGGAAAGCTGTCGTTCAACGTTTGGTTAAGGGGCGGGCTTTAGCCCGTCCCAGCGAGCGGAGCGAGCGATTTGAACCTGTTGTTAGACATTTTTCACCAGTCGGATATCTATCTCGCGTTCGACATATTCCCACTCTTTTGATGAGCGTAACTGAGCCAACAGTTTGTTGAATATTGCAGTATGCTCCGGAGCAAACTCGAACCAGGTTAAGAAGTCAAACGGCTCTCCGAGGTCGCGAGAATGATGTAGCTGTCTTGCGATTTCTGGAAGATAAGCCAGTCCAATTTCTGTGTGGTGGGACTTTGCTTCAAAAATTTCGCGCCGTTCCTCTTGTGACATTGCCCACCATTCTGGACTTTTCTTTATGGGAATGAGTGCAGCGCATGATGACGTAGGACGGTTTAATTCCTCCTGTTTTGCGCGAAGTTGATTGATCTCATGCCGTTCGGCGTACCGAACATTGCTTGTAAAGCCTTGAAGCACCCAGGTGCCACGTTCGATCAAATTTGTTGAGGGCATATTAACTACATTGACCCTCTCCACAATCTCAAGAGGTATGCCAATGAGTGTTTCACAACTGGTGACTCGCCAAGAGCCCTCGGAGCCGCCAATAAATGAGTAATGATTATTCATGTGATGGAATGCTCTAAATGTCTAACTTTGTTTTCGGGCGACTGCCCAGCTGCGTAACATCGTTACTGCTCCATAATATCACACATCGACCCACGGCGTAACGCGCTTGCTGCTTGGATGCCCGAGGCATAGACTGTACAAAACAACAGTCATAACAAGCCATGAAAACCAGCACTGCACCGTTACCACCGCTGCGTTCGGTCAAGGTTCTGGACCAACTGCGCGAGCGCATACGCTACTTGCATTACAGCTTACGAACCGAACAGGCGTATGTCCACTGGGTTCGTGCCTTCATCCGTTTCCACGGAGTGCGTCACCCGGCAACCTTGGGCAGCAGCGAAGTCGAGGCATTTCTGTCCTGGCTGGCAAACGAGCGTAAGGTTTCGGCATCCACGCATCGGCAGGCATTGGCGGCCTTGCTGTTCTTCTACGGCAAGGTGCTGTGTGTGGATCTGCCTTGGCTTCAGGAGATCGGAAGACCTCGGCCGTCGCGGCGCTTGCCGGTGGTGCTGACCCCGGATGAAGTGGTTCGCATCCTCGGTTTTCTGGAAGGCGAGCATCGTTTGTTCGCCCAGCTTCTGTATGGAACGGGCATGCGGATCAGTGAGGGTTTGCAACTGCGGGTCAAGGATCTGGATTTCGATCACGGCACGATCATCGTGCGGGAGGGCAAGGGCTCCAAGGATCGGGCCTTGATGTTACCCGAGAGCTTGGCACCCAGCCTGCGCGAGCAGCTGTCGCGTGCACGGGCATGGTGGCTGAAGGACCAGGCCGAGGGCCGCAGCGGCGTTGCGCTTCCCGACGCCCTTGAGCGGAAGTATCCGCGCGCCGGGCATTCCTGGCCGTGGTTCTGGGTTTTTGCGCAGCACACGCATTCGACCGATCCACGGAGCGGTGTCGTGCGTCGCCATCACATGTATGACCAGACCTTTCAGCGCGCCTTCAAACGTGCCGTAGAACAAGCAGGCATCACGAAGCCCGCCACACCGCACACCCTCCGCCACTCGTTCGCGACGGCCTTGCTCCGCAGCGGTTACGACATTCGAACCGTGCAGGATCTGCTCGGCCATTCCGACGTCTCTACGACGATGATTTACACGCATGTGCTGAAAGTTGGCGGTGCCGGAGTGCGCTCACCGCTTGATGCGCTGCCGCCCCTCACTAGTGAGAGGTAGGGCAGCGCAAGTCAATCCTGGCGGATTCACTACCCCTGCGCGAAGGCCATCGGTGCCGCATCGAACGGCCGGTTGCGGAAAGTCCTCCCTGCGTCCGCTGATGGCCCAGAGTGTGTAAAAACACTTTCTTATCTTGCGTGCTTCAGCCCATTGCTCCTAGGCGTGGCGATTTCCCGATTATTTACCACGATCAGCGCCGGTAACGCTTCAGAGCGCGTATGAAGCGCTT
>NZ_VFEU01000036.1 GCF_007858255.1 Pseudomonas rhodesiae
GGTAGTACACAATCCTGAAAACCGGCAAATCTCGACGTAAAACTTTACAGCGTAAATTATCGAAAAAGCCCCTAAATAGGGGCTTTCAGGCAAAAACCTTACATTATCGTCTCAGGTGTTCGCTAGAACGGGATATCGTCATCAAAGCTGTCGAAATCCGCCGCCGGCTGAGGTGCCGCCTGCTGTGGCGCTGGACGCGACTCACGCTGTGGCTGCTGACTTGGCTGTGGGCGCGACTGCTGTGGACGCGGTGCCGAGTTGGACATGCCGCCCTGGCCCTGTTGGTCGCCCTGTGGACGGCCGCCCAGCAGTTGCATGGTGCCTTGCATGTCGACCACGATTTCAGTGGTGTAACGCTTGATGCCGTCTTTTTCCCACTCGCGGGTCTGCAATTTGCCTTCGATGTAGACCTGGGAACCTTTGCGCAGGTATTCGCCGGCGATTTCCGCGACCTTGCCGAACATCGACACGCGGTGCCATTCGGTCTTCTCGACCTTCTGGCCGGTCTGCTTGTCGGTCCACTGTTCGCTGGTCGCCAGACTCAGGTTGGTCACGGCATTACCGTTAGGCAAGTAGCGAACTTCGGGATCCTGGCCGCATGTACCGACCAATATGACTTTGTTAACCCCACGGGCCATAACGTTCTCCTAAGCTGGGCGCGCTGTCGGCACTGGGTTGACCAGTTGCTCGAGCGTCGCGCGATCCAATAATTCGGTGTCCAATTTGATGTAGATCGCGGCTTCTTCCGCAACCACTACTGCGTCCGTTACTCCAACGACGGCCTTGAGGCGCTCGACCAAGCCAGCCTCGCGCATCGCTTCAGGCGATAACGGCAGGCGCAGGCTCGTCACATACGGAGGTTCGCGCATGGTAACAGCAAAGGCCAGCCAGAGGGCAGCCAGACCTGCGCACCCGAGGAACACAACCGACAAACCGCCATGCTGGAACATCCAGCCGCCCATGATGCCGCCCAATGCGGAGCCCAGGAACTGACTGGTGGAATACACCCCCATCGCCGTGCCCTTGCCGCCGGCCGGTGAAACTTTACTGATCAGCGAAGGCAGCGAAGCCTCCAACAGGTTGAACGCGGTGAAGAACACTACCGTGCCGATCACCAGTGCCCGCAGGCTATCGCCGAACTGCCAGAAGAATAGTTCAGTGAGCATCAATGTCGCGACGGCGCCCAGCAAAACACGTTTCATTTTGCGTCGCTTCTCGCCATAGATGATGAACGGGATCATGGCGAAGAATGAAATCAGCAACGCGGTCAGGTACACCCACCAGTGCTGTTCCTTGGGCAGACCGGCTTTTTGCACCAGGGCCAGGGGCAAGGCGACGAAGCTGCACATCAGCATGGCGTGCAATACGAAGATACCTAAATCCAGGCGTAGCAGGTCCGGGTGCTTGAGCGTCGGCAACAGCGCCTTGCGCGCCACGCCGGACTCGCGGTGCTGCAGCGTGCCGGTGGAGCGCGGCACCATGAACGCCACGATCACGATCCCGAACAACGCCATGCCGCCGGTGGCCAGAAACAAACCATGCAGACCAAAAGCGCGCGTCAACAGCGGGCCCACCACCATGGCCACGGCAAACGACAGACCGATGGTCATGCCGATCATGGCCATGGCCTTGGTACGATGCTGCTCGCGGGTCAGGTCCGACAGCAACGCCATCACGGCAGCGGAAATTGCCCCGGCGCCCTGTAGGATGCGGCCGGCGATTACGCCCCATATGGAGTCGGATTGCGCTGCGAGCACGCTGCCAAGGGCAAATACGACCAGTCCGAGATAAATCACCGGACGACGACCAATGCGGTCGGAAATGATCCCAAACGGAATCTGAAAAATCGCCTGGGTCAGGCCGTAGGCACCAATGGCCAGACCGATCAAAGCGGGGGTCGCGCCTGCGAGATCCATCCCGTAGGTCGCCAGTACCGGCAACACCATGAACATGCCAAGCATACGGAAGGCGAACACCAGGGCCAGACCGCTTGCCGCGCGGGTCTCACCGCTACTCATGCGTTCGCTGTGGGGATCGTGCATGGAAAAACCTCGTGTGAACCGGCGGCGATTCTACCAGTCCCATCGATTGAGAGGGTATATGCGGCGGTTTGCCGCGCAGCTTTCATGTAAGGCTGCAAGCGGCCTTTTGACAGTGTATATTCATCCAGTCTTTAGCCGTATACTCCGGCATTATTTACGCCCGCCGTGCGAGGCCATCTTGGACAAGATCCTGATTCGTGGGGCTAGAACCCACAACCTGAAGAACATCGACCTGACCCTGCCACGGGACAAACTGATCGTGATCACCGGCCTGTCCGGGTCCGGCAAATCGTCTCTGGCCTTCGATACGCTGTATGCCGAAGGTCAGCGTCGTTATGTGGAGTCGCTGTCGGCCTACGCCCGCCAGTTCCTGTCGATGATGGAAAAGCCTGACGTCGATACCATCGAAGGCCTGTCGCCAGCCATTTCCATCGAACAGAAGTCGACTTCCCATAACCCCCGTTCCACCGTGGGCACCATTACCGAAATCTATGACTATCTGCGCCTGCTGTATGCGCGGGTAGGTATCCCGCGCTGCCCGGACCACGACATTCCTCTGGAAGCCCAGACCGTCAGCCAGATGGTCGACCTGGTGTTGGCGCAGCCCGAAGGGGCCAAGCTGATGCTGCTGGCGCCGGTGATCCGCGAGCGCAAGGGCGAACATCTGTCCGTATTCGAAGAGCTGCGCGCCCAGGGTTTCGTGCGAGCTCGCATCAACGGCAAGCTCTATGAACTCGATGAAGCACCGAAGCTCGACAAGCAGAAGAAGCATTCTATCGATGTTGTCGTCGATCGCTTCAAAGTGCGGGCGGACTTGCAGCAACGCCTGGCGGAATCGTTTGAAACAGCGCTGAAACTGGCGGACGGTATTGCCCTGGTCGCACCGATGGATGACGAACCGGGCGAAGAAATCATCTTCTCCGCGCGCTTTGCCTGCCCGATCTGTGGCCACGCCATCAGCGAGCTGGAACCCAAGCTGTTCTCCTTCAACAACCCCGCCGGCGCCTGCCCGACCTGCGATGGTCTGGGGGTCAAGCAATTCTTCGACATCAAGCGCCTGGTCAATGGTGAGTTGACCCTTGCCGAAGGCGCGATACGCGGCTGGGATAGGCGTAACGTCTATTACTTCCAGATGCTCGGTTCGCTGGCCTCCCACTATAAGTTCAGTCTGGAAGTGCCATTCAGCCAACTGCCGGCAGACCAGCAAAAGGTCATCCTCAATGGCAGCGGCTCGCAGAATGTCGACTTCAAGTACTTGAACGACCGAGGCGATATCGTCAAACGTTCTCACCCGTTCGAAGGCATCGTGCCGAATCTGGAGCGCCGCTATCGCGAGACCGAATCGGCGAGCGTGCGCGAAGAATTGGCGAAGTTCCTCAGCACCCAGCCGTGCCCGGATTGCCGGGGTACGCGCCTGCGACGCGAGGCGCGTCATGTGTGGGTTGGTGAAAAAACCCTGCCGGCGGTGACCAATCTGCCGATTGGCGATGCCTGTGAGTACTTTGGTGAGCTCAAGCTCACCGGACGGCGCGGGGAAATTGCCGACAAGATTCTCAAGGAAATTCGTGAGCGTTTGCAGTTCCTGGTTAACGTCGGCCTGGACTACCTTTCGCTCGATCGCAGCGCGGACACGCTGTCCGGCGGTGAAGCCCAACGGATTCGCCTGGCCAGTCAAATCGGCGCAGGCCTCGTGGGTGTGCTTTATATCCTCGATGAACCGTCGATTGGTTTGCACCAGCGCGACAACGACCGGTTGCTGGGCACCTTGAAACACCTGCGCGATATCGGTAACACGGTGATTGTGGTCGAGCACGATGAAGATGCGATTCGCCTGGCGGATTATGTGGTCGACATCGGCCCGGGCGCAGGCGTGCATGGCGGGCATATTGTCGCGGAGGGCACGCCGGCCGAGGTCATGGCTCACCCGGATTCGCTGACCGGTAAGTACCTTTCGGGTCGAGTAAAGATCGAAGTCCCGGCCAAACGCACACCGCGTAACAAGAAGATGGCCCTGCACCTCAAGGGCGCGCGTGGCAATAACTTGCGCAATGTAGACCTGGAGATTCCACTGGGCCTGCTTACCTGCGTGACAGGTGTTTCCGGGTCAGGCAAGTCGACGCTGATCAACAACACGCTATTCCCCCTCAGTGCCACCGCCTTGAACGGCGCGACCACTCTGGAAGCGGCGGCACACGACAGCATAAAGGGCCTGGAACATCTGGATAAAGTGGTCGATATCGACCAGAGCCCTATAGGTCGCACGCCGCGCTCTAACCCTGCAACTTACACCGGGCTGTTTACCCCGATTCGCGAACTGTTTGCTGGGGTTCCGGAGTCGCGCTCCCGCGGCTACGGGCCTGGCCGGTTCTCGTTCAACGTCAAGGGTGGCCGCTGCGAAGCCTGCCAGGGCGATGGCTTGATCAAGGTAGAAATGCACTTCCTGCCGGACATCTACGTGCCCTGCGATGTATGCAAGAGCAAGCGCTATAACCGCGAGACCCTGGAGATCAAATACAAGGGCAAGAGCATCCACGAAACCCTCGAAATGACGATCGAGGAAGCGCGGGAGTTCTTCGATGCAGTTCCGGCACTGGCGCGCAAGCTGCAGACTTTGATGGATGTAGGCTTGTCGTATATCAAGCTCGGACAGTCGGCTACTACTCTGTCCGGCGGTGAGGCGCAACGGGTGAAGTTGTCTCGCGAACTATCCAAGCGCGATACCGGCAAGACTTTGTACATACTGGACGAGCCGACCACCGGCCTGCACTTCGCCGATATCCAGCAACTGCTGGATGTACTGCACCGACTCCGTGACCATGGCAATACCGTGGTCGTGATCGAGCATAACCTGGATGTGATCAAGACGGCCGACTGGCTGGTGGACCTCGGGCCGGAAGGTGGTTCCAAGGGTGGCCAGATCATCGCAGTGGGCACGCCGGAGCAGGTCTCCGAGATGCCCCAATCCCACACGGGTTACTACTTGAAACCTTTGCTGGCACGCGATCGGGCCTGATTTATCCGGCGCAATAAAAAGCCCCTGTCACCTTATTGGGTGACAGGGGCTTTTTCGTACCGGAAATCAGAACTGCGATTGCAGGTAGTTTTCCAGACCAATCAGCTTGATCAGACCCAGCTGTTTTTCCAGCCAGTAGGTGTGATCTTCTTCAGTGTCGTTCAACTGCACACGCAGAATTTCGCGGGTGACGTAGTCGTTATGCTGTTCGCATAACTCAATGCCCTTGCAGAGCGCGGCACGAACTTTGTACTCAAGGCGAAGGTCGGCGGCGAGCATGTCAGGTACCGTCGTGCCCACATCCAGATCATCAGGGCGCATACGTGGCGTTCCCTCGAGCATCAAGATGCGGCGCATCAGCGCATCGGCGTGCTGTGCCTCTTCTTCCATTTCATGGTTGATACGCTCGTAGAGCTCGGTAAAGCCCCAGTCTTCGTACATGCGCGAATGGATGAAATATTGGTCACGAGCTGCCAGTTCTCCCGTCAGCAACGTGTTGAGGTAATCGATTACGTCGGGGTGACCTTGCATCGCCCTACATCTCCCTGCTTGAAAGTCTGTAGTTTGAACCATGATGACCCGGAGGTCACGAGACCAACGGCAGAAAAGTGAAGATTTATCGCGAAAAGTAGCTGAAATAACGCAAAAACCGCCCAAATGAGGGCGGTTCTGCTTCTCGTTTAGAGTCAGTTAAGCGATACACCCAGCGCCTTTGCGATTGCTTCTCCGTAAGCGGGGTCTGCTTTGTAGAAGTGTCGCAACTGACGCCCAACGACATCACCCGAAACCCCAGACATAGCACCAGCAATGTTGTTGGTGAGCAGAGCTTTCTGCTCATCGCTCATCAGCCGGAACAGCGCACCGGCGTGGCTGTAGTAGTCGGTATCTTCGCGATGATCGTAGCGGTCCGCCGCACCACTCAATGCCAACGCGGGTTCAGCATATTGAGGCGCTTGTTTCGGCGCGTCGGAATAGCTGTTCGGTTCGTAGTTGGGAGCCGCCCCGCCATTACTACCGAATGCCATGGAGCCGTCACGCTGGTAGCTATTCACCGGGCTGCGCGGCGCATTCACTGGCAGCTGCTGGTGGTTGGTACCGACACGGTAGCGGTGCGCATCTGCGTAAGCGAATACGCGACCTTGCAGCATACGGTCGGGAGACAACCCCACACCCGGAACCATGTTGCTTGGGCCGAACGCAGCTTGCTCTACTTCAGCGAAGTAGTTTTGCGGGTTACGGTTAAGCTCCAGCTCGCCAACTTCGATCAGCGGGAATTCCTTTTGCGACCATGTTTTGGTCACGTCGAAAGGATTTTCGTAATGAGCATTGGCCTGCGCCTCAGTCATGATCTGGATGCAAACCCGCCATTTAGGGAATTCTCCGCGCTCAATTGCATTGAACAGGTCGCGCTGCGCGTAATCGGGATCTGTTCCCGCGAGGCGCGCGGCTTCTTCCGGCGCGAGGTTCTTGATGCCTTGCTTGGTCTTGTAGTGCCACTTGACCCAATGCCGCTCGCCTTGCGCGTTGATCAGGCTGTAGGTGTGGCTACCGAAGCCGTGCATATGACGGTAGCCATCAGGGATACCGCGGTCAGAGAACAAAATCGTGACCTGATGCAGCGCTTCGGGAGAATGCGACCAAAAATCCCACATCATTTGCGCGCTTTTCAGGTTGCTTTGCGGCAGGCGCTTTTGAGTGTGGATAAAGTCAGGGAATTTCAACGGATCGCGAATGAAGAATACCGGCGTGTTGTTACCCACGATGTCCCAGTTACCCTCTTCGGTATAGAACTTCAAAGCGAAACCGCGGGGGTCGCGCTCAGTGTCAGCGGAACCACGCTCGCCACCGACCGTAGAAAATCGCAAAAAGGTAGGCGTCTGCTTGCCAACCGCTTCGAAAAGCTTAGCACTGGTGTATTTGGTGATGTCGCGGGTCACGGTAAACGTGCCGTATGCGCCCGAGCCTTTCGCGTGTACGCGGCGCTCAGGAATGTTTTCACGGTTGAAGTGAGCAAGCTTCTCGATCAGATGAAAATCATCAAGAAGCAGAGGACCACGCGGGCCGGCAGAACGAGAGTTCTGGTTATCCGCAACGGGAGCACCGCTCGCGGTGGTAAGGATTTTATCCTGGCTCATGTTCAATTTTCCTCAGGTCAGATGTGGCACTGCCGGCTAATCGGCTTGAAGGAAGTATTGATCATCAACATGACACTGACAAATTCATTAAATCGTAAGCATCAATAGAAAATATCTACCAACAATTCCTATACCCATGGTGCCAACTGCAATTTGAGGAAGCTTGTACCCATCGCGCTTTTCTTGTGCGCACAAAAAACCGGGCACTAGGCCCGGTTTTTCGTTACAGACTGTCGTCTTACTCGGCGCTTACAGCTTCGCCAGCAGTAGCACGATCAACCAACTCGACGTACGCCATTGGCGCGTTGTCGCCAGCGCGGAAACCGCACTTGAGGATGCGCAGGTAGCCACCCTCACGGGTAGCGTAGCGCTTACCCAGGTCGTTGAAGAGCTTACCAACGATAGCTTTCGAACGAGTACGGTCGAAAGCCAGACGGCGGTTAGCCAGGCTGTCTGTCTTAGCCAAAGTAATCAGCGGCTCAGCAACGCGACGCAGTTCTTTAGCTTTCGGCAGTGTAGTTTTGATCAGCTCGTGCTCGAACAGCGACACCGCCATGTTCTGGAACATGGCCTTGCGGTGCGAGCTGGTACGGCTCAGGTGACGACCACTTTTACGATGACGCATGGTTCATTCCTTACCAAACTCACGTTCGGTGATTACGACGATCAGGCAGTCGCCTTGTCGTCCTTCTTAAGACTTGCAGGCGGCCAGTTGTCGAGGCGCATGCCGAGGGACAGACCGCGGGAGGCCAGAACGTCCTTGATTTCGGTCAAGGATTTCTTGCCCAGGTTCGGAGTCTTCAACAGTTCTACTTCGGTACGCTGAATCAGGTCGCCGATGTAGTAAATGTTTTCCGCCTTAAGGCAGTTAGCCGAACGTACAGTCAGTTCCAGATCGTCAACCGGGCGAAGCAGGATCGGATCGATCTCGTCTTCCTGCTCGATTACCACTGGTTCGCTGTCACCTTTGAGATCGACGAACGCAGCCAACTGCTGTTGCAGAATGGTTGCAGCGCGGCGGATAGCCTCTTCAGGATCCAGGGTACCGTTGGTTTCCAGATCAATAACCAGCTTGTCCAGGTTAGTACGCTGTTCGACACGGGCGTTTTCCACCACGTATGCGATACGGCGAACCGGGCTGAACGAAGAGTCAAGCTGCAAGCGACCAATGCTGCGGCTTTCGTCTTCATCGCTCTGACGCGAGTCGGCCGGTTCATAACCACGACCACGAGCTACGGTGAGCTTCATGTTCAGGGCGCCGTTAGACGCCAGGTTAGCGATTACGTGATCGGGGTTAACGATCTCGACATCATGATCCAGCTGAATATCGGCAGCGGTAACCACCCCCGAACCCTTCTTCGACAAGGTCAGCGTAACTTCGTCACGGCCGTGCAGCTTGATAGCCAGACCTTTAAGGTTCAACAGGATTTCAATTACGTCTTCCTGTACACCTTCGATGGCGCTGTACTCGTGGAGCACACCGTCAATCTCGGCCTCGACTACTGCACAGCCGGGCATTGAGGACAACAGGATGCGGCGCAGCGCGTTGCCCAGGGTGTGGCCAAAACCACGCTCGAGAGGCTCGAGAGTGATCTTAGCGCGGGTTGGACTGACAACCTGCACATCAATGTGGCGGGGTGTCAGGAACTCATTTACCGAAATCTGCATGGATGCACCTATTTTCTAGCCCTTACTTGGAGTAGAGCTCGACAATCAGGCTTTCGTTGATGTCGGCGGACAGATCACTGCGAGCTGGAACGTTCTTGAAAACGCCCGACTTCTTCTCAGTGTCTACTTCTACCCATTCTACGCGGCCACGTTGGGCACACAGATCGAGAGCTTGGACAATGCGAAGTTGGTTTTTAGCTTTCTCGCGAACTGCGACCACGTCACCAGCACGAACCTGGTAAGACGGAACGTTTACGGTCTGACCGTTAACGCTGATCGACTTGTGCGATACCAGCTGACGTGATTCGGCACGAGTCGAACCAAAGCCCATACGGTATACAACGTTGTCCAGACGGCATTCGAGCAGTTGCAGCAGGTTTTCACCGGTTGCACCTTTCTTACCAGCAGCTTCTTTGTAGTAGCCGCTGAACTGACGCTCGAGAACGCCGTAGATACGACGGACCTTCTGCTTTTCACGCAGTTGGGTGCCGTAATCGGACTGGCGACCGCGGCGTTGGCCGTGGATACCAGGTGCTGCTTCGATGTTGCACTTCGATTCGATCGCGCGCACGCCGCTCTTCAGGAAGAGATCGGTGCCTTCGCGACGAGCGAGTTTGCATTTTGGACCAATGTAACGAGCCATTCTTTACAATCTCCTGGATTACACGCGGCGCTTCTTCGGCGGACGGCACCCGTTGTGCGGGATTGGCGTCACGTCGGTGATGCTGGCGATCTTATAGCCACAGCCGTTCAAAGCACGGACAGCAGACTCACGACCTGGACCTGGACCCTTGACGTTAACGTCGAGGTTTTTCAGGCCGTATTCCAGCGCAGCTTGACCAGCACGTTCAGCAGCTACTTGAGCAGCAAACGGGGTGGACTTGCGGGAACCGCGGAAACCCGAACCACCGGAGGTAGCCCAAGAAAGCGCGTTACCTTGACGGTCGGTGATGGTCACGATGGTGTTGTTAAAAGAAGCATGGATGTGGGCGATGCCATCAACCACTGTCTTTTTAACTTTTTTACGAGGACGAGCAGCAGGTTTTGCCATGATAATTTTCCTGTCGATTCGCGGGGGCGATTACTTGCGGATCGGCTTACGCGGACCTTTACGGGTACGCGCGTTAGTCTTGGTACGCTGACCGCGTACTGGAAGACCACGACGATGACGCAGACCGCGATAGCAACCGAGGTCCATCAAACGCTTGATTTTCATGTTGATTTCGCGACGCAGATCACCTTCAGTGGTGAACTTCGCCACTTCGCCACGCAGCTGTTCAATCTGCTCGTCGCTCAGATCCTTGATCTTAGCGGCTGGGTTTACCCCAGCAACTGCGCAAATTTTCTGCGCAGTAGTGCGACCAACACCATAGATGTAGGTCAGCGAGATAACAGTGTGCTTGTTATCTGGAATGTTAACGCCTGCAATACGGGCCATTCAGTGGGACTCCAATTGACAGCTACCTACGCCCCGGAAGCCAAGAAATAGGGCGCGAGATAATATCGCTGTAATAACAAATAATCAACCCGGCAGCGCACTAGCTGCCGGGCTTCAAGCGGATCACACTCAGCCTTGGCGCTGTTTGTGACGCGGTTCCGCGCTGCAAATTACTCGAACAACACCTTCGCGGCGAATAATCTTGCAGTTACGGCACAGCTTTTTCACCGATGCACGAACTTTCATCACCAACTCCTCGAACCTTATGGGTACTCAGCGCAACATGCCGCTGCCGTAACCCTTCAGGTTGGCTTTCTTCATCAGGGATTCGTACTGGTGCGAAACGAGGTGCGATTGTACTTGGGACATGAAGTCCATCACAACCACGACCACGATCAGCAACGAGGTCCCGCCAAGGTAGAACGGAACGTTTGCTGCAACCACCAGAAACTGGGGCAACAAGCACACGGCCGTCATATATAGAGCACCGAACAGGGTCAAGCGAGTCAGAACGCCATCAATGTAGCGTGCAGACTGCTCACCTGGACGAATACCCGGAATAAAGGCACCGGACTTCTTCAGGTTTTCCGCTACGTCTTTCGGATTGAACATCAACGCCGTATAGAAGAAGCAGAAGAAAATAATCCCTGCACTAAACAGCAGAATATTCAACGGCTGACCAGGAGCGATCGACTGAGAGAGGTCCTGCAGCCAGCCCATATTTTCAGACTGACCAAACCAGGTACCCAACGAAGCCGGAAACAGCAAAATGCTGCTCGCGAAAATTGCCGGAATAACACCGGCCATATTCACTTTCAGCGGCAAGTGGCTGGTCTGCGCGGCAAAAACCTTACGGCCCTGCTGACGCTTGGCGTAATGAACAGCGATACGACGCTGACCACGCTCAATGAACACCACAAAACCGATAATCGCTACTGCCAGCAAACCGATGGCAACCAAGGCGAAGATATTGATATCACCCTGACGTGCAGACTCGAAAGACTGCCCAATCGCTCTCGGAAGACCGGCGACGATACCTGCGAAAATCAACATCGAGATACCGTTACCAACACCACGCTCAGTAATCTGCTCACCCAGCCACATCATGAACATTGCACCAGCCACAAAAGTGGACACCGCAACGAAATGGAAGCCAAAGTCACCAGTGAACGCGACACCCTGCCCGGCCAGGCCAACGGACATGCCGATAGCTTGAACCAGAGCGAGGATGACAGTGCCGTAGCGGGTGTACTGGCTAATCTTGCGACGGCCAGCTTCACCTTCCTTCTTCAACTGCTCCAGCTGCGGGCTGACGGCTGTCATCAACTGCATGATGATCGATGCCGAAATGTACGGCATGATCCCCAGTGCAAAGATGCTCATCCGCTCCAGCGCGCCGCCGGAAAACATGTTGAACAAGCTAAGAATGGTCCCCTCATTCTGTCGAAACAGGTCTGCGAGTCGATCCGGGTTGATACCTGGAACCGGGATGTGTGCGCCTATTCGGTAGACGATAATCGCCAGGAACAGAAAACGCAGACGAGCCCAAAGTTCAGACATACCGCCTTTGCCGAGCGCAGAGAGAGCACCTTGCTTAGCCATTTATTCCTCGAACTTGCCGCCAGCTGCTTCGATAGCCGAACGCGCACCTTTGGTGGCGCCGATTCCCTTGCCGATAGTGACAGCGCGAGCCACTTCACCGGACAGCATGATTTTCACACGCTGTACGTTGACGTTGATCACGTTGGCATCTTTCAGGGTCTGCAGAGTTACGATGTCGCCTTCCACTTTAGCCAGTTCGGACAGACGCACTTCTGCGCGGTCCATGGCTTTCAGGGATACGAAACCGAACTTAGGCAGGCGACGATGCAACGGCTGTTGACCGCCTTCAAAGCCTGGAGCGATGGTACCACCGGAGCGGGAGGTCTGACCTTTGTGGCCACGGCCACCAGTCTTACCCAAACCGCTACCGATACCACGGCCCGGACGATGCTTTTCGCGACGGGAACCCGGCGCTGGACTCAGATCATTGAGTTTCATCGATTAACCCTCGACACGCAGCATGTAGTAAGCCTTGTTGATCATCCCGCGATTCTCGGGAGTATCCTGAACTTCTACAGTGTGACCGATGCGACGCAGACCCAGACCCTTAACGCACAGTTTGTGGTTAGGGATGCGGCCGGTCATGCTTTTGATCAGCGTTACTTTAACGGTAGCCATGATCAGAAAATCTCCTGGACGCTTTTGCCACGCTTGGCGGCAATGGATTCAGGGGACTGCATAGCTTTCAAACCTTTAAAAGTGGCGTGAACCACGTTTACCGGGTTAGTCGAGCCGTAGCACTTGGCCAGAACGTTCTGAACGCCAGCAACTTCGAGGACAGCACGCATAGCGCCGCCAGCGATGATACCGGTACCTTCAGAAGCAGGCTGCATGTACACCTTCGAAGCGCCATGGGCGGACTTCATTGCGTACTGCAGGGTGGTGCCGTTCAGATCAACTTGGATCATGTTGCGACGAGCAGCTTCCATTGCCTTCTGGATCGCAGCAGGCACTTCACGCGACTTGCCACGGCCGAAGCCAACACGCCCTTTACCATCACCAACCACGGTCAACGCGGTGAAAGTGAAGATACGGCCGCCTTTAACGGTTTTGGCTACGCGGTTAACTTGAACCAGCTTCTCAATGTAGCCTTCGTCGCGCTTTTGGTCGTTATTTGACATAACTTAGAACTCCAGCCCAGCTTCACGAGCAGCATCAGCCAGCGCTTTAACGCGGCCGTGGTACTTGAAGCCAGAGCGGTCGAAAGCCACTTGCGAGACGCCAGCGGCCTTAGCACGCGTAGCGACCAGCTGGCCAACCTTTGTGGCCGCGTCGATGTTGCCAGTGGCACCATCACGCAGTTCTTTATCCAAAGTCGAGGCGCTTGCCAGGACTTTGTTGCCGTCGGCCGAGATGACCTGGGCGTAGATGTGCTGCGACGAGCGGAACACGCAGAGACGCACGACTTCGAGTTCGTGCATTTTCAGGCGTGCTTTGCGAGCGCGACGCAGTCGAGTAACTTTTTTGTCGGTCATTTGCTATGCCCTACTTCTTCTTGGCTTCTTTACGACGGACGACTTCGTCCGCGTAGCGCACACCTTTGCCTTTGTACGGCTCTGGTGGACGGAAGTCGCGGATCTCAGCAGCCACTTGACCTACCAGCTGCTTATCGATGCCCTTGATCAGGATATCGGTCTGGCTAGGAGTCTCAGCGGTGATGCCTTCCGGCAGTTCGTAATCCACTGGGTGCGAGAAGCCAAGGGCCAGGTTCAAAACCGTGCCTTTTGCTTGCGCTTTGTAACCAACACCGACCAGCTGGAGCTTACGCTCGAAGCCTTGGCTTACGCCTTGGACCATGTTGTTCACCAACGCACGCGTGGTACCGGCCATTGCGCGAGTCTGTTGATCGCCATTGCGAGCAGCGAAACGCAGCTCACCAGCTTCTTCAACGATCTCAACGGACGAATGGATGTTCAGTTCAAGAGTACCCTTGGCACCCTTCACCGAAAGCTGTTGGCCTGCGAATTTGACTTCGACACCGGCTGGCAGCTTAACGGGGTTCTTAGCGACGCGAGACATGCTTATCCCCCCTTAGAACACAGTGCAAAGAACTTCGCCGCCGACACCGGCAGCGCGCGCAGCACGATCCGTCATCACACCTTTGTTGGTGGAGACGATAGACACGCCCAGACCGCCACGAACTTTCGGCAGATCTTCAGCGGACTTGTACTGACGCAGGCCTGGACGGCTAACGCGCTTCACTTCCTCGATGACCGAACGGCCTTCGAAGTACTTCAGCTCGATGGACAGCAGTGGTTTGGTTTCGCTGCTGATCTGATAACCCGCAATGTAGCCTTCGTCTTTCAGGACTTTGGCAACAGCTACCTTCAACTTGGAAGATGGCATGCTTACGACGGACTTTTCAGCCATCTGGGCATTACGGATACGAGTTAGCATGTCCGCTAACGGGTCCTGCATACTCATGGGCTAGACGCTCCTAATACAAAAAAATTAGCCTTGCGGCTACATATGTCGCCGAGAATCTCCGAGCATAGAAAACACGGGCTCAGGCGAGCCGGGTATTCTAGACACACTCCGGAAATGAAACAAGCCCCAAAAGGGGCTTGTTCCAGATTCAAGGTCACCGGCGGTCAGTATCTTGCGATACCAATCGCCTGGACTCTGAAAGTACTTACCAGCTGGCTTTAACCAGACCTGGGACGTCACCACGCATTGCCGCTTCACGCAGTTTGTTACGGCCGAGGCCGAACTTGCGGTAAACGCCGTGTGGACGACCGGTCAGGCGGCAGCGGTTACGCATGCGCGAAGCGCTTGCGTCACGTGGCTGCTTCTGCAGAGCTACTGTAGCTTCCCAACGTGCTTCTGGACTTGCGTTCAGATCGACGATGATTGCTTTCAGTGCTGCACGCTTCTTGGCGTACTTGGCAACCGTGAGCTGACGCTTCAGCTCGCGGTTTTTCATGCTCATCTTGGCCATGGTCCTACTCCAATCAGTTGCGGAACGGGAATTTGAAAGCACGCAACAGGGCGCGACCTTCATCATCGTTCTTGGCAGTGGTGGTCAGGGTGATGTCCAGACCGCGGAGAGCATCGATCTTGTCGTAGTCGATTTCCGGGAAAATGATCTGCTCTTTCACGCCCATGCTGTAGTTGCCACGACCATCGAAGGACTTGGCATTCAGGCCGCGGAAGTCGCGAACCCGAGGCAGGGAGATCGACAGCAGACGATCCAGGAATTCGTACATACGCTCACGGCGCAGAGTTACCTTGACGCCGATCGGCCAACCTTCACGGACTTTAAAGCCAGCAATGGATTTCCGAGCGTAGGTCACAACGACTTTTTGGCCGGTGATCTTTTCCAGGTCAGCAACAGCGTGCTCGATGACTTTTTTGTCGCCGATCGCTTCGCCCAGACCCATGTTCAGGGTGATTTTGGTAACGCGCGGAACTTCCATCACGTTCCCGAGCTTAAGTTCTTCCTTAAGCTTGGGGGCGATTTCCTTCCGGTAAATCTCTTGTAGTCGTGCCATGGTCTTATCTACCTAGCAGTGTTCAAGCATCAACCGCTTTTTGGGTCGACTTGAAGACACGAATTTTCTTACCGTCTTCTACTTTGAAACCAACACGATCAGCCTTGTTGGTTTCGCCGTTGAAGATGGCGACGTTAGAAGCGTGCAGTGGCGCTTCTTTCTCGACGATACCGCCCTGTACGCCCGACATAGGGTTAGGCTTGGTATGACGCTTGACCAGGTTCAGACCACCTACAACCAGACGGTCGTCAGCGAGAACCTTCAGCACCTTACCGCGCTTACCTTTGTCTTTGCCGGCGATCACGATGATCTCGTCGTCACGACGAATCTTTTGCATGTCGGATCTCCTTACAGCACTTCTGGGGCGAGCGAGACGATCTTCATGAACTTCTCAGTACGAAGTTCACGGGTCACTGGCCCAAAGATACGGGTGCCGATCGGCTCTTGCTTGTTGTTCAGAAGAACAGCAGCGTTGCCATCAAAGCGGATAATGGAGCCATCTGCACGGCGTACGCCGTGACGAGTGCGGACTACAACAGCAGTCATCACTTGGCCTTTTTTCACCTTACCGCGAGGAATTGCTTCCTTCACGGTAACTTTGATGATGTCACCGATACCAGCGTAACGACGATGGGAGCCACCCAGCACCTTGATGCACATAACACGGCGAGCGCCGCTGTTATCGGCCACATCGAGCATGGATTGAGTCTGAATCATATAATTTCTCCGACCCCTAGTCCTTAGACTTCCACAGCGCGTTCGAGAACATCAACCAGTGCCCAAGACTTGGTCTTGGCCAGCGGACGAGTTTCACGAATAGTGACTTTGTCGCCGATGTGGCACTGATTGGTTTCGTCGTGCGCGTGCAGCTTAGTCGAACGCTTAACATATTTACCGTAGATCGGGTGCTTAACGCGACGCTCGATCAAAACGGTGATGGTTTTGTCCATCTTGTCGCTGACAACACGGCCAGTCAGCGTACGGACAGTCTTTTCGGCTTCAGCCATGATCACTTACCTGCCTGCTGGTTGAGCACAGTCTTCACGCGAGCGATGTCACGCTTAACTTGCGAGAGCAGATGAGACTGCCCCAACTGGCCAGTTGCTTTCTGCATGCGCAGATTGAACTGGTCGCGCAGCAAGCCGAGCAGTTGCTCGTTCAGCTGCTGTGCGGATTTTTCACGAAGTTCATTCGCTTTCATCACATCACCGTCCGTTTAACAAAGGAGGTGGCGAGCGGCAGCTTTGCAGCAGCCAGGGCGAAAGCCTCACGCGCCAGCTCTTCAGAAACACCCTCGATTTCATACAGGACTTTGCCTGGCTGAATCTGGGCTACCCAGTATTCCACGTTACCCTTACCTTTACCCATCCGCACTTCGAGAGGCTTCTTGGAGATCGGCTTGTCCGGGAATACACGGATCCAGATCTTGCCGCCACGTTTTACGTGACGGGTCAGAGCACGACGCGCTGACTCGATCTGACGAGCGGTGAGACGACCACGAGCTACAGACTTCAGCGCGAACTCGCCGAAGCTGACTTTGCTACCGCGCTGAGCCAGACCACGGTTGTGGCCTGTCATCTGCTTGCGGAACTTCGTACGCTTAGGTTGCAACATTTGGCGTACCCCTTACTTAGCAGCTTTTTTACGAGGCGCTGGTGCTTGTGGTTTCAGTTCTTCTTGGCGACCACCAATTACTTCGCCTTTGAAGATCCAAACCTTTACACCGATCACACCGTAAGTGGTGTGAGCTTCGTAGTTGGCATAGTCGATGTCGGCACGCAGGGTGTGCAATGGCACACGACCTTCGCGATACCATTCAGTACGTGCGATTTCAGCACCGCCGAGACGACCGCTCACTTGGATTTTGATGCCTTTGGCACCAATGCGCATGGCGTTCTGTACGGCGCGCTTCATAGCGCGACGGAACATTACGCGGCGCTCCAGCTGCTGAGCTACGCTCTGCGCAACCAGCATACCGTCGAGTTCCGGCTTGCGGATCTCTTCGATATTGATGTGCACAGGCACACCCATTTGCTTGGTCAGGTCCTGACGCAGTTTCTCAACATCTTCACCTTTCTTCCCGATTACGATACCTGGGCGAGCGGTGTGGATGGTGATACGTGCAGTTTGGGCCGGACGATGGATATCGATACGGCTTACGGACGCGCTTTTTAGTTTGTCTTGGAGATACTCACGCACCTTCAGATCAGCGAACAAATAGTCCGCATAAGTCCGACCGTCTGCGTACCAGACGGAGGTGTGCTCCTTGACGATTCCCAGGCGAATGCCAATGGGATGTACTTTCTGACCCATCTCTTCGACTCCGTTACTTGTCAGCAACCTTGACAGTGATATGGCAAGACCGCTTGACGATGCGATCAGCACGGCCTTTGGCACGTGGCATGATGCGCTTCAGCGAACGCCCTTCGTTGACGAAAACGGTGCTGACCTTCAGGTCATCAACGTCTGCGCCTTCGTTATGCTCGGCGTTGGCTACGGCCGACTCCAGCACTTTCTTCATGATCTCGGCGGCTTTCTTACTGCTGAAAGCCAACAGGTTGAGCGCTTCGCCCACCTTCTTCCCGCGGATCTGGTCGGCGACCAAGCGGGCTTTCTGGGCGGAGATTCGAGCGCCCGACAACTTAGCGGCTACTTCCATTTCCTTACCCCTTAACGCTTGGCTTTCTTGTCTGCCACGTGCCCACGATAAGTGCGGGTACCGGCAAACTCGCCCAGTTTGTGGCCGACCATGTCTTCGTTAACGAGAACGGGGACGTGTTGACGACCGTTGTGTACTGCGATGGTCAAACCGACCATTTGTGGCAGGATCATCGAGCGACGCGACCAGGTCTTAACTGGTTTGCGATCGTTCTTTTCCGCCGCCACTTCGATCTTCTTCAGTAGGTGAAGATCAATAAAAGGACCTTTTTTCAGAGAACGTGGCACTGTCGTATCCCTCTATTTACTTGCGACGACGGACGATCATTTTGTCGGTACGCTTATTACCACGAGTCTTCGCGCCCTTAGTCGGGAAGCCCCATGGCGATACCGGATGACGACCACCAGAGGTACGACCTTCACCACCACCATGTGGGTGGTCAACCGGGTTCATGGCAACACCACGAACGGTTGGGCGAACGCCACGCCAGCGTTTGGCACCAGCTTTACCCAGCGAACGCAGGCTGTGCTCGGAGTTCGAGACTTCACCCAAGGTCGCACGGCATTCAGCCAGTACTTTACGCATCTCACCAGAACGCAGACGCAGGGTCACGTAGACACCTTCACGAGCGATCAGCTGAGCCGAAGCACCAGCGGAACGAGCGATTTGCGCGCCTTTACCTGGCTTCAATTCGATGCCGTGTACGGTGCTACCAACTGGAATATTACGCAGCTGCAGAGCGTTGCCCGGCTTGATCGGTGCCAGAGCACCTGCGATCAGCTGGTCGCCAGCGCTCACGCCTTTAGGGGCGATGATGTAGCGACGCTCGCCATCTGCGTACAGCAGCAGAGCGATGTGAGCAGTACGGTTTGGATCGTATTCGATACGCTCGACAGTGGCAGCGATGCCATCTTTGTCGTTGCGACGGAAGTCGACCAGACGATAATGCTGCTTATGGCCACCACCGATGTGACGAGTGGTAATACGACCATTGTTGTTACGACCACCAGACTTCGATTTCTTCTCGAGCAGCGGTGCGTGAGGAGCGCCTTTATGCAGCTCCTGGTTGACCACCTTGACCACAAAACGGCGGCCAGGGGAAGTCGGTTTGCATTTAACGATTGCCATGATGCACCCCTTCCTTACTCAGCACTGCTGCTGAAATCGAGATCTTGGCCTGGCTGAAGGGAGATAACTGCCTTCTTCCAGTCATTACGCTTGCCCAGACCGCGAGCAGTGCGCTTGCTCTTACCCAGAACATTCAGGGTAGTAACACGCTCTACTTTCACGCTGAACAGGCTTTCGACGGCCTTCTTGATTTCCAGCTTGGTTGCGTCAGTTGCAACCTTGAAAACGAACTGGCCTTTCTTGTCAGCCAGAACCGTAGCCTTTTCGGAAACGTGCGGGCCAAGCAGAACTTTAAATACGCGTTCCTGGTTCATCCCAGCAGCTCCTCGAATTTCTTCACGGCCGACACGGTGATCAACACCTTGTCGTATGCGATCAGACTAACTGGATCGGAACCTTGCACGTCACGTACATCAACGTGTGGCAGGTTGCGAGCAGCCAGGTACAGGTTCTGATCAACAGCTTCAGACACGATCAAAACGTCGGTCAGGCTCATGTTGTTCAGTTTGCCCAGCAGATCTTTGGTTTTTGGACTTTCAACAGCGAAGTCCTGAACCACGACCAGGCGATCAGTACGCACGAGTTCAGCAAGGATGGAGCGCAGAGCTGCGCGATACATCTTCTTGTTGAGCTTCTGAGAGTGATCCTGCGGACGAGCTGCAAAAGTGGTACCGCCGCCACGCCAGATTGGGCTACGGATGGTACCAGCACGAGCACGGCCAGTACCTTTCTGACGCCAAGGGCGCTTACCGCCACCACGAACGTCGGAACGGGTCTTTTGCTGCTTGCTACCTTGACGGCCGCCGGCCATGTAGGCCACGACTGCTTGGTGAACCAGCGTCTCGTTGAATTCGCCGCCAAATGTCAGTTCGGAAACTTCGATCGCTTGAGCGTCATTTACATTTAATTGCATGTCAGCTTCCCCTTAACCGCGAGCCTTGGCCGCTGGACGTACAACCAGGTTGCCGCCAGTAGCGCCAGGAACAGCACCCTTGACCAACAACAGATTGCGTTCAGCGTCGACGCGCACTACTTCGAGGGACTGCACGGTCACGCGCTCAGCGCCCATATGACCGGACATTTTCTTGCCCTTGAATACACGACCAGGAGTCTGGCACTGGCCAATAGAGCCCGGGACGCGGTGGGAGACGGAGTTACCGTGAGTGTTGTCTTGGCCACGGAAATTCCAACGCTTGATCGTACCCTGGAAGCCTTTACCTTTGGACTGACCGGTTACATCAACCAGTTGACCAGCAGCAAAGATTTCAGCGTTGATCAGATCGCCAGCTTGGTAGTCACCATCTTCAAGACGGAACTCCATAACAGTACGACCAGCTGCAACGTTTGCTTTAGCGAAGTGACCTGCTTGAGCAGCAGTCACGCGCGAAGCACGACGCTCGCCGACAGTGACTTGCACTGCACGATAGCCATCGGTTTCTTCAGTTTTGAACTGGGTGACGCGATTCGGCTCGATCTCAATGACCGTGACCGGAATGGAGACACCTTCTTCGGTGAAAATACGGGTCATACCGCATTTACGACCGACTACACCAATAGTCATGTTGTAAACCTCATGAGTGTACGGGGCTTTCACCCGCTATGGCCGCCCATTTCAGAGCGTTACACGACTAAGACCCAAGTCTTAGCCGAGGCTGATCTGTACTTCCACACCGGCCGCCAGATCGAGCTTCATAAGAGCATCAACGGTTTTATCCGTTGGCTGGACGATGTCCAGTACGCGCTTATGAGTACGGATCTCGTACTGGTCACGCGCGTCTTTGTTGACGTGCGGGGAGACCAGAACGGTGAACCGCTCTTTACGGGTAGGCAGTGGAATTGGACCACGCACTTGAGCACCAGTACGTTTCGCGGTTTCCACGATTTCCTGGGTGGATTGGTCGATCAGGCGATGGTCAAAGGCCTTCAACCTGATACGGATTTGCTGATTTTGCATTGGATTTCAGACTCCGGCTGCTATTCCCACCGAGCGCAATACGCCCGTTAAAAGGAGGCGCAATTCTATAGACGGCCCCGATAGGTGTCAACCCAATAAAAAAGCCCCCGCTGAGCGGGGGCTTTTTCAAAACATCAAAGCAAACTCTAAAAGAGCTTACTCGATGATTTTAGCTACAACGCCAGCACCAACGGTACGGCCGCCTTCACGGATAGCGAAGCGCAGACCGTCTTCCATCGCGATGGTTTTGATCAGGGTAACAGTCATCTGAATGTTATCGCCTGGCATTACCATTTCAACGCCTTCTGGCAATTCGCAGTTACCGGTTACGTCAGTAGTACGGAAGTAGAACTGTGGACGGTAGCCTTTGAAGAACGGAGTGTGACGACCGCCTTCTTCCTTGCTCAGAACGTAAACTTCTGCAGTGAACTTGGTGTGCGGCTTAACCGAACCCGGCTTAACCAGAACCTGACCACGCTCAACGTCGTCACGCTTGGTACCACGCAGCAGAACGCCGCAGTTCTCGCCAGCACGACCTTCGTCGAGCAGCTTACGGAACATTTCAACACCGGTGCAGGTGGTGACGGTAGTGTCACGCAGACCAACGATTTCCAGTGGATCTTGTACGCGAACGATACCGCGCTCAATACGACCAGTCACAACAGTACCACGACCGGAGATCGAGAATACGTCTTCGATTGGCATCAGGAACGGCTTGTCGATAGCACGCTCTGGCTCTGGAATGTAGGTGTCCAGAGTTTCTACCAGCTTCTTGACGGCAGTGGTGCCCATCTCGTTGTCATCTTTGCCTTCCAGCGCCATACGGGCCGAACCAATGATGATTGGAGTGTCGTCGCCTGGGAAGTCGTAAGTGCTCAACAGATCGCGCACTTCCATCTCTACCAGTTCCAGCAGCTCAGCGTCGTCTACCAGGTCAGCCTTGTTCAGGAAAACCACGATGTACGGAACGCCTACCTGACGGGACAGCAGGATGTGCTCACGGGTTTGTGGCATCGGACCATCAGCGGCCGAGCAAACCAGGATCGCGCCGTCCATCTGGGCAGCACCAGTGATCATGTTCTTCACGTAGTCAGCGTGACCCGGGCAGTCAACGTGAGCGTAGTGACGAATGTTCGAGTTGTACTCGACGTGCGCGGTGTTGATGGTGATACCACGAGCTTTTTCTTCTGGCGCGCTGTCGATCTTGTCGAATTCAACTACGGCCGAACCGAAAACTTCGGAGCAGACGCGAGTCAGAGCAGCAGTCAGAGTGGTTTTACCGTGGTCAACGTGACCGATAGTGCCAACGTTGACGTGCGGTAGGGAACGATCAAATTTTTCTTTAGCCACGACAATTAACTCCTTGCCTAAAGGACTGAATCAGCCTTGTTTTTTGGATACAGTTTCAGCGATGTGCGCCGGAGCTGTGTTGTATTTTTTGAATTCCATAGAGTAGCTTGCGCGACCCTGAGACATGGAGCGAACGTCGGTCGCATAACCGAACATCTCACCCAACGGAACCTCGGCGCGAATCACTTTGCCGGAAACCGTATCTTCCATACCCAAGATCATGCCGCGACGACGGTTAAGGTCGCCCATGACATCACCCATATAGTCTTCAGGTGTAACAACTTCTACCGCCATGATTGGCTCAAGCAACTCACCACCACCCTTCTGGGCCAGTTGCTTGGTTGCCATGGAAGCAGCCACCTTAAACGCCATCTCGTTGGAGTCGACGTCGTGGTAAGAACCGTCAAAAACGGTTGCTTTCAGGCCGATCAGCGGATAGCCGGCAACAACACCGTTCTTCATCTGCTCTTCGATACCCTTCTGGATAGCAGGGATGTATTCCTTAGGAACGACACCACCCACTACTTCGTTCACGAATTGCAGACCTTCCTGACCTTCGTCAGCAGGAGCAAAACGGATCCAGCAGTGACCGAACTGACCACGACCGCCGGACTGACGAACGAACTTGCCTTCGATTTCACAGTTCTTCGTGATGCGCTCACGATACGAAACCTGAGGCTTACCGATGTTGGCTTCGACGTTGAACTCACGGCGCATCCGGTCTACCAGGATGTCCAGGTGCAGCTCGCCCATGCCGGAGATGATCGTTTGACCAGTCTCTTCATCAGTCTTGACGCGGAAAGATGGATCTTCCTGAGCAAGCTTGCCCAGAGCGATACCCATTTTTTCCTGGTCATCCTTGGTCTTAGGTTCTACCGCAACCGAAATAACCGGCTCCGGGAAGTCCATGCGAACCAGGATGATTGGCTTAGCGGCGTCGCACAAAGTCTCACCAGTGGTGACATCCTTCATGCCGATCAGGGCCGCGATGTCGCCAGCGCGAACTTCCTTGATCTCTTCACGGGCGTTTGCGTGCATCTGCACCATACGACCCACACGCTCTTTCTTGCCTTTAACCGAGTTGATCACGCCGTCGCCGGATGCCAACACGCCCGAGTAAACGCGGACAAAGGTCAAAGTACCCACGAATGGGTCGGTAGCGATCTTGAACGCCAGAGCCGAGAACGGCTCGCTGTCGTCAGCGTGACGCTCCATCTCTTCTTCCTCGTTATCAGGGTTAGTACCCTTGATAGCAGGAATGTCAGTCGGGGCAGGCAAGAAGTCGATAACGGCGTCGAGAACCAGGGGAACACCCTTGTTCTTGAAGGAAGAACCACAAACAGCCAAGACGATCTCACCAGCGATAGTACGCTGACGCAGAGCGGCCTTGATTTCCACGTTGGTGAGTTCTTCACCTTCGAGGTACTTGTTCATCAGCTCTTCGCTGGCTTCGGCAGCAGCCTCGACCATGTTGTTGCGCCACTCATCAGCCAGTTCCTGCAATTCAGCAGGGATAGGCTTACGAACAGGAACCATACCCTTGTCGGCATCGTTCCAGTAGACAGCTTCCATGTTGATCAGATCAATCTGACCCTGGAAGTTGTCTTCGGAACCGATAGCCAACTGGATCGGCACCGGAGTGTGACCCAGACGTTGCTTGATCTGACCGATCACGCGCAGGAAGTTGGCACCAGCACGGTCCATCTTGTTTACGTAAACAAGACGCGGCACGCCGTATTTGTTGGCTTGACGCCATACGGTTTCCGACTGAGGCTCAACACCCGAAGTACCGCAGAACACAACGACAGCGCCGTCGAGCACACGCAGGGAACGCTCAACTTCAATGGTGAAGTCCACGTGGCCCGGGGTATCGATTACGTTGAAGCGATGCTCGTCTTTGTACTGCTTCTCAGAACCTTTCCAGAAGGCGGTAATAGCAGCAGAAGTAATGGTAATACCACGCTCCTGCTCCTGAACCATCCAGTCTGTGGTCGCGGCGCCGTCATGCACCTCGCCCATTTTGTGACTTTTGCCGGTGTAAAACAGTACGCGCTCAGTGGTGGTGGTTTTACCAGCATCCACGTGTGCGACGATACCGATGTTACGGTAGCGGCTAATCGGAGTAGTACGAGCCATAAAGCCCTCGCAAAATTAGTGAAGCTAAAATTAGAAGCGGTAGTGCGAGAAAGCTTTGTTGGCTTCAGCCATACGGTGCACGTCTTCACGCTTCTTAACAGCAGCACCTTTACCTTCAGCAGCGTCCAACAGTTCGCCGGCCAAACGCAGAGCCATAGACTTCTCGCCACGCTTACGGGCGAAGTCTACCAACCAGCGCATTGCCAGAGCGTTACGACGGGACGGACGAACTTCAACCGGAACCTGGTAAGTAGCACCGCCTACACGGCGCGACTTCACTTCGACCAGCGGAGCGATGGCGTCGAGAGCTTTCTCGAAGATTTCCAGGGGGTCGCTGTTCTTGCGTTCTTTAACCTTTTCCAGCGCGCCATAAACAATACGCTCGGCAACGGCTTTCTTGCCGCTTTCCATTACGTGGTTCATGAACTTGGCCAGGATTTGGCTTCCGTATTTTGGATCGTCAAGCACTTCGCGCTTGGCTGCTACGCGTCTTCTTGGCATGGATAAGCCCTCAAACGGTCTTCAGGTTCGCTCGGAATCGGTGCCCTCTCGGGACGCCTCCGACCTTACTCTTATCGACTCAGAAAATAAGATGATTCAGGTTTACAAAAAGCCGCTACTACTTAGGCTTCTTGGTACCGTACTTCGAACGACCCTGGTTACGACCTTTAACGCCGGAAGTATCCAAGGAACCGCGTACGGTGTGGTAACGAACACCTGGCAAGTCTTTTACACGACCGCCGCGGATCAGTACCACGCTGTGCTCTTGAAGGTTGTGGCCTTCACCGCCGATGTACGAGGAAACCTCGAAACCGTTGGTCAGACGCACACGGCATACTTTACGCAGTGCCGAGTTAGGTTTTTTCGGCGTAGTGGTATACACACGAGTGCATACGCCACGACGTTGCGGGCAGTTCTGCAGCGCAGGCACGTCGGATTTCTCGACGATACGCTTACGCGGCTGACGTACCAGCTGGTTGATAGTTGCCATCTACTAGCTCCACTGTTGTCTTGCGACGCTATTGTCTTGCAAGAAAAGCAAAATGGCAGGAACGAATTCCCGCCAAATTTAGGGGTACAAGAGTCTAAAGAGGATCTTGCCCCCAGTCAAGGCAAGGCCCCAACCTCCCCACCCATCGAACTGAAGCAAAATTGCCTCGATCCGACGAACGGAGCTGTCAGGGCCTAGACTCATCTATCGCAGAACTCAGTTACCGCTTGAGTTCAGCGCTTCGGTCAGTGCAGCTTCCACTTCACTGGCGCTTACGCGCAACGGCTTGTCGGCATCACGACGACGCTTGCGCTCGCTGTGATAGGCCAAACCGGTACCGGCTGGGATCAAACGACCCACAACCACGTTTTCTTTCAGACCGCGCAGGTAGTCGCGCTTGCCGGTTACCGCTGCTTCGGTCAGTACGCGGGTGGTCTCCTGGAAGGAGGCCGCCGAGATGAACGACTCAGTGGACAACGAGGCCTTGGTGATACCCAGCAGTACGCGAGTGAACTTGGAAACGAACTTGTCTTCGTTCGCCAGACGCTCGTTTTCCACCAGCACATGAGTCAGTTCCATCTGGTCGCCCTTGATGAAACTGGAATCGCCGGATTCCGCGATTTCAACTTTACGCAGCATCTGACGCAGGATGGTCTCGATGTGCTTATCGTTGATCTTAACGCCCTGCAGACGGTAAACGTCTTGGATCTCGTTCACGATGTACTTGGCCAGCGCACTTACACCCAGCAGACGCAGGATGTCGTGTGGATCGCTTGGACCGTCGGAAATAACTTCGCCGCGGTTTACCTGCTCACCTTCGAACACGTTCAGGTGACGCCACTTCGGAATCAGCTCCTCATACGGATCACTACCGTCGTTCGGGGTAATGACCAGACGGCGCTTGCCTTTGGTCTCTTTACCGAACGCGATGGTGCCGCTGACTTCAGCCAAAATCGAAGCTTCTTTCGGACGACGAGCTTCGAACAAGTCGGCAACACGCGGCAGACCACCGGTGATGTCACGGGTCTTCGAAGTTTCCTGCGGGATACGCGCGATAACATCACCGATCGCGATCTTCGCGCCGTCAGCCACACCGACGAGGGCGTTAGCTGGCAGGAAGTACTGAGCGATTACGTCAGTGCCTGGCAGCAACAGATCCTTGCCGTTGTCGTCGACCATCTTCACGGCTGGACGAATATCTTTACCAGCAGCTGGACGGTCTTTCGCGTCGAGTACTTCAATATTGGTCATACCGGTCAATTCGTCAGTCTGACGCTTGATCGTGATGCCTTCTTCCATCCCCACGTAGGTCACGGTACCTTTCATTTCGGTAACGATTGGGTGGGTGTGCGGATCCCACTTGGCCACGATTGCGCCAGCGTCGACCTTGTCACCTTCCTTAACCGAAATCACAGCACCGTACGGCAGCTTGTAACGCTCACGCTCACGACCGTAGTCATCAGCGATTGCCAGCTCACCGGAACGGGACACCGCAACCAGGTGACCATCCACTCGCTCAACGTGCTTGAGGTTGTGCAGGCGGACAGTACCGCCATTCTTCACCTGAACACTGTCAGCCGCGGAGGTTCGGCTTGCCGCACCACCAATGTGGAACGTACGCATGGTCAACTGAGTACCTGGCTCACCGATGGACTGGGCAGCGATAACGCCGACCGCTTCACCGATGTTCACTTGGTGACCACGAGCCAAGTCACGGCCATAGCACTTGGCGCAAATGCCGTAGCGGGTTTCGCAGCTGATCGGCGAGCGAACAATCACTTCGTCGATGCTGTTGAGCTCAATGAACTCAACCCACTTCTCATCTACCAGAGTGCCAGCAGGAACGATAACTTCCTCGGTACCCGGCTTGAATACGTCACGGGCAATTACACGACCCAATACGCGCTCACCCAACGGCTCTACAACGTCACCGCCTTCAATGTGCGGAGTCATCAGCAGGCCGTGCTCGGTGCCGCAATCGATCTCTGTTACAACCAGATCTTGTGCAACGTCTACCAGACGACGAGTCAGGTAACCGGAGTTAGCGGTTTTCAACGCGGTATCCGCCAGACCTTTACGAGCACCGTGAGTGGAGATGAAGTACTGAAGTACACTCAAACCTTCACGGAAGTTCGCGGTAATCGGCGTTTCGATGATGGAACCGTCCGGCTTGGCCATCAGACCACGCATACCGGCGAGCTGACGGATCTGCGCAGCAGAACCCCGTGCGCCCGAGTCGGCCATCATGTACATCGAGTTGAAGGACTCCTGGTCAACTTCGTCGCCGTGACGGTCGATGACCTTCTCTTTCGAGAGGTTGGCCATCATCGCCTTGGAAACTTCATCGTTGGCCTTGGACCAAAGGTCGATCACCTTGTTGTACTTCTCGCCCTGGGTAACCAGGCCAGAGGCATACTGGCTTTCGATCTCTTTCACTTCGTCGGTAGCGGCACCGATGATGCGGGCTTTTTCATCCGGGATAACGAAGTCGTTAACACCGATGGAAACGCCGGAAATGGTCGAATAAGCAAAACCGGTGTACATCAACTGGTCAGCGAAGATCACGGTCTCTTTCAAACCAACCACGCGGTAGCATTGGTTGATCAGCTTGGAGATCGCCTTTTTCTTCATTGGCAGGTTGACGACATCGTACGACAGACCTTTTGGCACAACCTGATACAACAGCGCACGGCCGACAGTGGTGTCGACGATACGGGTGTTGGTCACGCTGCCGCCATCACGGTCGTTGACGGTTTCGTTGATCCGCACTTTGACCTTGGCGTGCAGTGCGGCTTCGCCGGCACGGAACACACGGTCAACTTCCTGCAGGTCAGCGAACACACGGCCTTCGCCTTTGGCGTTGATCGCTTCACGCGTCATGTAGTACAGACCCAATACAACGTCCTGAGACGGAACGATGATTGGCTCACCGTTGGCTGGCGACAGAATGTTGTTGGTCGACATCATCAACGCACGCGCTTCCAACTGGGCTTCCAGGGTCAGCGGTACGTGAACGGCCATTTGGTCGCCGTCGAAGTCGGCGTTGTACGCAGCACAAACCAGAGGGTGCAGCTGGATAGCCTTACCTTCGATGAGTACCGGCTCAAATGCCTGGATACCCAGACGGTGAAGGGTCGGTGCACGGTTGAGCAGAACCGGGTGTTCGCGAATCACCTCAGCGAGAACGTCCCAAACCTCTGGCAGTTCGCGCTCGACCATTTTCTTGGCCGCTTTGATGGTGGTCGCGAGGCCGCGCATTTCCAGCTTACCAAAGATGAACGGCTTGAACAGCTCAAGCGCCATTTTCTTAGGCAGACCACACTGGTGCAGACGCAGGGTCGGGCCTACGGTAATTACCGAACGACCGGAGTAGTCAACACGCTTACCGAGCAAGTTCTGACGGAAACGACCTTGCTTACCCTTGATCATGTCAGCCAAGGATTTCAGAGGACGCTTGTTCGAACCGGTGATAGCGCGACCACGACGACCGTTGTCGAGCAATGCATCGACAGCTTCTTGCAACATACGCTTTTCGTTACGCACGATGATGTCCGGAGCGGACAAATCGAGCAGGCGCTTCAAGCGGTTGTTACGGTTGATCACGCGACGGTACAGGTCGTTGAGGTCGGACGTTGCGAAACGACCACCATCCAACGGCACCAGCGGACGCAGGTCTGGCGGCAGAACCGGCAGAACGGTCAGCACCATCCATTCTGGCAAGTTGCCGGAGCCTTGGAAGGCCTCCATCAACTTCAGCCGTTTGGACAGTTTCTTGATCTTGGTTTCGGAGTTGGTTTGCGGAATTTCTTCGCGCAGACGGCCAATCTCGTGCTCCAGGTCGATAGCGTGCAGCAGTTCGCGCACAGCTTCGGCACCCATGCGAGCATCGAAATCATCGCCGAACTCTTCCAGCGCTTCGAAGTACTGCTCATCGTTCAGCAGCTGACCTTTTTCAAGGGTGGTCATGCCTGGATCGATAACGACATAGCTCTCAAAGTAGAGAACGCGCTCGATATCACGCAGGGTCATGTCCATCAGCAAGCCGATACGGGACGGCAGCGATTTCAGGAACCAGATGTGGGCAACCGGCGAAGCCAGCTCGATGTGTGCCATGCGCTCACGACGAACCTTGGCCAGCGCAACTTCAACGCCGCACTTCTCGCAGATCACACCACGGTGCTTCAAGCGCTTGTACTTACCGCACAGGCACTCGTAATCCTTTACCGGGCCAAAGATCTTGGCGCAGAACAGACCGTCACGCTCTGGTTTGAACGTACGATAGTTGATGGTTTCCGGCTTTTTAACTTCACCGAACGACCACGAGCGGATCATCTCAGGCGATGCCAACCCAATACGGATGGCGTCGAACTCTTCGACTTGACCCTGGTTTTTCAGCAAATTCAGTAGGTCTTTCAAGGCCTTTCCTCCTGGCGGAGCAGAGAGCGGGCATCACTGCCACGCTCTCGATTCGCGTCACGTGTTATTCGGTTTCCAGATCGATATCGATGCCGAGGGAACGAATTTCTTTGATCAACACGTTGAAGGACTCGGGCATGCCCGGCTCCATACGGTGATCGCCGTCCACGATGTTTTTGTACATCTTGGTCCGACCGTTCACATCGTCCGACTTCACTGTGAGCATTTCTTGCAGAGTGTAAGCAGCACCGTATGCTTCCAGTGCCCAGACCTCCATCTCCCCGAAACGCTGACCACCGAACTGAGCCTTACCACCCAGCGGCTGCTGGGTAACGAGGCTGTACGATCCGGTAGAACGGGCGTGCATCTTGTCGTCTACCAAGTGGTTCAGCTTCAGCATGTACATGTAGCCGACTGTAACCGGGCGCTCGAATTTGTTGCCGGTACGGCCGTCGAACAGCTGCATCTGGCCACTTTCCGGCAGGTCAGCCAGTTTCAGCATGGCCTTGATTTCGCTTTCCTTGGCACCGTCGAACACAGGTGTGGCCATCGGCACGCCGCCGCGCAGGTTCTTCGCCAGATCCAGGATTTCCTGGTCGGAGAAGGTGTCCAGCTCTTCGTTGCGACCGCCGATCTCGTTGTAGATCTCGTGCAAGAACTTACGCAGGTCAGCAACCTTGCGCTGCTCTTCGATCATACGGTTGATCTTCTCGCCCAGACCTTTAGCCGCGAGGCCCAGGTGAGTTTCGAGGATCTGACCAACGTTCATACGCGAAGGTACGCCCAGCGGGTTGAGGACCACATCGACCGGGGTGCCATTGGCATCGTGCGGCATGTCTTCAACCGGCATGATCACGGAGACCACACCTTTGTTACCGTGACGACCGGCCATCTTGTCGCCCGGCTGGATGCGGCGGCGGATTGCCAGGTAAACCTTGACGATTTTCAGCACGCCTGGAGCCAGGTCATCGCCCTGCTGCAGTTTGCGCTTCTTATCTTCGAACTTGTCATCCAGCAGACGGCGGCGATCAACGATGTAGGCCTGGGCCTTCTCGAGCTGCTCGTTCAAAGCATCTTCAGCCATGCGCAGTTTGAACCACTGGCCGTGCTCAAGACCGTCGAGGACCTCATCAGTGATGTCTTGACCTTTCTTCAGACCTGCACCGCCTTCAGCCTTGTGGCCTACCAAAGCGGAGCGCAGACGTTCGAAGGTCGCGCCTTCAACGATACGGAACTCTTCGTTCAGATCCTTACGGATCTCGTCGAGCTGGGTCTTCTCGATGGACAGAGCACGAGCATCACGCTCAACGCCGTCACGGGTGAAGACCTGTACGTCGATGACAGTACCCTTGGTACCGGTAGGTACGCGCAGGGAGGTGTCTTTAACGTCGCTGGCTTTTTCACCGAAGATGGCACGCAGCAGTTTCTCTTCTGGCGTCAGTTGGGTCTCGCCTTTCGGAGTAACCTTACCAACCAGAATGTCGCCTGCGCCAACTTCAGCACCTACGTAAACGATACCGGCTTCGTCCAGCTTGTTCAGTGCAGCCTCACCCACGTTCGGGATGTCTGCAGTGATTTCCTCTGGCCCAAGCTTGGTGTCACGCGCCACACAGGTCAGTTCCTGAATGTGGATCGTGGTGAAGCGATCTTCTTGAACAACACGCTCGGACAGGCAGATGGAGTCTTCGAAGTTGAAGCCGTTCCACGCCATGAAGGCGATGCGCATGTTCTGACCCAGAGCCAGCTCACCCATGTCGGTGGACGGGCCGTCAGCCATGATGTCGCTACGCTGAACGCGATCACCCTTGCTCACCAGCGGACGCTGGTTGATGCAGGTGTTCTGGTTCGAACGGGTGTATTTGGTCAGGTTGTAGATGTCGACACCGGCTTCGCCAGTTTCAACTTCGTCATCGGCAACACGAACCACGATACGGCTAGCATCAACGGAATCGATTACACCGCCACGACGAGCCACGACGCAAACGCCGGAGTCACGCGCTACGTTGCGCTCCATGCCGGTACCTACCAGCGGCTTGTCAGCGCGCAGGGTTGGTACAGCCTGACGCTGCATGTTGGAACCCATCAACGCGCGGTTGGCGTCATCGTGCTCCAGGAACGGAATCAGAGACGCTGCAACCGAAACTACCTGCTTCGGCGAAACGTCCATCAAGGTGACGTCTTCCGGCGCCTTAACGGTGAATTCGTTCAAGTGACGAACAGCTACCAGCTCGTCGATCAAAACTTTCTTGTCGTTCATCGTGGCCGAAGCCTGAGCGATCACGTGATCGGCTTCTTCGATTGCGGACAGGAACACGATCTCGTCGGTGACCAGAGCGTCTTTCACCACACGGTACGGGCTCTCGAGGAAACCATATTGGTTGGTGCGCGCATAGGCGGCCAAGGAGTTGATCAGACCGATGTTCGGACCTTCCGGCGTTTCGATCGGGCAAACACGACCGTAGTGCGTCGGGTGTACGTCACGAACTTCGAAGCCAGCACGTTCACGAGTCAGACCGCCCGGGCCCAGTGCCGAAACACGGCGCTTGTGGGTAATCTCTGAGAGCGGGTTGTTCTGGTCCATGAACTGCGAAAGCTGGCTGGAGCCGAAGAACTCTTTCACCGCTGCGGCCACTGGCTTAGCGTTGATCAGGTCTTGCGGCATCAGGCCTTCGCTTTCAGCCATCGACAGACGCTCTTTGACCGCACGCTCAACACGTACCAGGCCAACGCGGAACTGGTTCTCGGCCATCTCGCCTACGCAGCGAACACGACGGTTACCCAGGTGGTCGATGTCATCGACGATGCCTTTGCCGTTACGGATGTCGACCAGAGTCTTCAGTACCGCGACGATATCTTCCTTGCACAGCACGCCCGAACCTTCGATCTCGGTACGACCGATACGACGGTTGAACTTCATCCGGCCGACCGCAGACAGGTCGTAACGCTCAGGACTGAAGAACAGGTTGTTGAACAGGGTTTCGGCAGCGTCTTTGGTCGGTGGTTCACCAGGACGCATCATGCGATAGATCTCGACCAGCGCTTCCAATTGGTTGCTGGTGGAGTCGATCTTCAGTGTGTCGGAGATGAACGGACCGCAGTCGATGTCGTTGGTATACAGGGTTTCGATGCGAACAACCTGAGCCTTGGCGATTTTGGCCAAGATCTCGGTGTTCAGCTCGGTGTTGCACTCAGCCAGGATTTCGCCTGTAGCCGGGTGAACGATAACCTTGGCGGTAGTGCGACCCAGGACGTAGTCCAGAGGCACTTCCAGCTCTGTAATACCGGCTTTTTCGATTTGATTGATATGGCGCGCAGTGATACGACGGCCAGCTTCAACAATAACCTTGCCTTTTTCATCCTGGATATCCAGAACGGCAATTTCACCACGCAGACGCGAAGCGATCAGTTCCAGCTTGAGGGTTTCATCCTTCAGGCTGAATACGTTGGTGGTGTAGAAGGCATCCAGCACTTGCTCAGTGGTGTAGCCAAGCGCGCGCAGCAGTACCGAGGCCGGCAATTTACGACGACGGTCGATACGCACGAACACGCAGTCTTTAGGGTCGAATTCGAAGTCCAACCACGAACCACGGTACGGAATGATCCGCGCAGAGTACAAGAGCTTACCGGAGCTGTGCGTCTTGCCGCGGTCGTGGTCGAAGAACACGCCCGGCGAACGGTGCAGCTGGGAAACGATAACACGCTCGGTACCGTTGATAACGAAGGTACCGTTTTCAGTCATCAATGGGATTTCGCCCATGTAGACTTCTTGCTCTTTGATGTCCTTGATCGCTTTGTTCGACGATTCTTTGTCGAAAATGATCAGACGGACTTTTACCCGCAAAGGTACGGCGTACGTAACGCCACGCAACACACATTCTTTGACATCAAATGCCGGTTCGCCCAGGCGATAACCCACGTACTCCAGCGCAGCATTGCCGGAGTAGCTGATGATCGGGAAAACGGATTTGAAGGCCGCATGCAGGCCCACGTCGCGGAACTGATCTTTGGTCGCTCCCGCCTGCAAGAATTCACGATACGAATCCAGCTGGATAGCCAGAAGGTACGGGACATCCATGACGTCCGGCAACTTGCTAAAGTCCTTGCGGATACGTTTTTTCTCAGTATATGAGTAAGCCATCAGCGTTCCCCAGCTTGGTCACCTGCTTGTTTGGCCCCTCCGACGGGAGCAGCCAGAAAATCTTGCAAACCCCATGGTTTGCACCACCGCATCGGGTGGCTACAGCGCGTTAATGGCGGCGACCGAGTCGACAGCCAAGAACGGAAAAAGGCCGGTGGCAAGAGCCACCAGCCATCAGCCTTCAGCTTAACGCTTGGGCTGGAGACGCAAGGTCGATGCTTACTTCAGCTCGACTTTAGCGCCTGCTTCTTCCAGAGCTGCTTTGGCTTTGTCAGCTGCGTCTTTGGCAACAGCTTCCAGAACCATGGCAGGAGCGCCGTCAACTACAGCCTTGGCTTCTTTCAGGCCCAGACCGGTCAGTTCACGTACTGCCTTGATCACGTTAACTTTCTTCTCGCCAGCTTCGGTCAGCATGACGTTGAATTCGGTTTGCTCTTCAACAACGGCAGCAGCAGCAGCTGGGCCGGCGGAAGCAGCGGCAGCGGAAACGCCGAATTTCTCTTCGAAAGCTTTGATCAGCTCAACAACCTGCAGAACCGACATTTCAGCTACGGCGTTGAGGATATCGTCTTGGGAGATAGACATTGCTGTATTTCCTGAATTGGGGGACGGCCTACTCGGCCATCGAAATAAACAAAAATACGCGAAAGAAGACGCTCAGCCTTAGGCTGCGGCTGCTTCTTTTTGCTCGCGAACTGCGGCCAGAGTACGAGCCAGCTTGCTGGTAGCGCCTTGAATCACGCTCATCAGCTGCGAAATGGCTTCGTCGCGGGTCGGCAGTGTTGCCAGTACGTCGATTTGGTTAGCTGCGAGGAACTTGCCCTCGAACGCAGCTGCCTTGATCTCGAACTTATCCTGACTCTTGGCGAACTCTTTGAACAAACGGGCAGCAGCGCCTGGATGCTCTTTGGAGAACGCGATCAGAGTCGGGCCGGTGAACACGTCGTTGAGGACACTGTATTCAGTGTCAGCAACAGCGCGCTTTAGCAGGGTGTTACGCACAACACGTACGTATACGCCAGCTTCACGAGCCTCTTTACGGAGTCCGGTCATAGCGCCTACTGTCACACCACGGGCATCAGCCACGACAGCGGACAGAGCAGCTTTGGCAGCCTCGTTGACTTCAGCGACGATGGCCTTCTTGTCTTCGAGATTAATTGCCACGGGTTTAACTCCTGCTTGTTACCGTTTCATCTGGCCGGAGCCGGATGTCGTTTTGGTGTCTGATTCGGTAAGGAACCGGGAGCACCATCTGCGTAGGCTTGTGGTTTAAGACTTGCGTCGCCTACGGTCTTGGATAGCCCCCGCCAGGCAGGGACCCCAATTTTATCAACTGGCGCAATTTCTCGCGCCAATCTGTGTCTTATACGTCCAGCGAACCTTGGTCGATGACCAGACCTGGGCCCATAGTGGTGCTCAGGGTAACGCGCTTGACATAGATGCCTTTCGAAGAAGCTGGCTTGATACGCTTGAGATCCGCGATCAGCGCTTCAACGTTTTCCTTCAGCTTGACGGCGTCGAAGCCAACCTTGCCAACGGAGGTGTGAATGATGCCGTTTTTGTCGGTGCGATAACGAACCTGACCAGCTTTGGCGTTCTTAACCGCGGTAGCTACGTCTGGAGTTACTGTGCCGACTTTTGGGTTAGGCATCAGGCCACGTGGACCCAGGATCTGACCCAACTGACCAACAACACGCATGGCATCAGGAGAAGCGATGACTACGTCGTAGTTCAGGTCGCCGCCTTTCATTTCGGCAGCCAGGTCGTCCATGCCAACGCGATCAGCGCCGGCGGCCAGGGCAGCTTCAGCCGCTGGACCCTGGGTGAAGACAGCTACACGTACAGTCTTGCCAGTACCGTGTGGCAGCACAGTAGCGCTACGGACGACCTGGTCGGATTTACGTGGGTCAACGCCGAGGTTCACAGCAACGTCAACGGACTCGCTGAACTTGACAGTCGACAGCTCGGTCAGCAGAGCGGCGGCGTCTACAAAATTGTAGGACTTGCCTGCTTCGATTTTGCCGGCGATAGCCTTTTGGCGCTTGGTCAGCTTAGCCATTACACACCCTCCACGTTAAGGCCCATGCTACGAGCAGAACCGGCGATGGTACGCACGGCTGCATCCATATCAGCTGCAGTCAGATCCGCGTTTTTGGTTTTCGCGATTTCTTCCAGCTGAGCACGAGTTACGGTCCCAACCTTAACGGTGTTTGGACGAGCGGAACCGCTAGTCAGACCAGCAGCCTTTTTCAACAACACCGAAGCCGGGGTCGACTTGGTTTCGAAGGTGAAGCTACGGTCGCTGTATACAGTGATGATCACTGGAGTCGGCAGACCTGGCTCAAGACCCTGGGTACGGGCGTTGAAGGCCTTGCAGAATTCCATGATATTCACGCCATGCTGACCCAGAGCTGGACCGACAGGTGGACTAGGGTTGGCCTGAGCGGCCTTCACTTGCAGCTTGATGTAAGCGGTAATCTTCTTGGCCATGAGGCACTCCAATTACGGGTTCAGACGCCTCGAAAGGCTCCCCGGTTACTTGCGCGTTTATCCCAGTGACGACAAAACCCCACAGCCTAAGGCTGCGGGGTTGGGATGCATGTTCAGCTAGACCTTCTCGACCTGACTGAACTCCAACTCTACCGGAGTAGAGCGACCGAAAATGAGCACTGCCACCTGGATTCGGCTCTTTTCGTAGTTAACCTCTTCGACGGTACCGTTAAAATCAGCAAACGGACCATCAGTGACACGAACAACCTCACCCGGCTCGAACAACGTCTTCGGCTTAGGCTTGTCGCTACCATCAGCAACACGACGCAGAATTGCTTCCGCTTCTTTATCGGTGATAGGAGCAGGCTTATCAGCTGTACCGCCGATAAAACCCATGACACGAGGAGTGTCCTTGACCAAGTGCCAAGTACCTTCATTCATGTCCATCTGAACCAGCACATAGCCAGGGAAGAACTTGCGTTCGCTTTTGCGCTTTTGACCATTCCGCATTTCAACCACTTCTTCAGTGGGAACGAGGATTTCGCCGAAGCCATCTTCCATGCCTGCAAGCTTTACGCGCTCCAGCAAAGAGCGCATAACATGCTTCTCGTAACCGGAGTAAGCATGCACAACATACCAACGCTTAGCCACGGGACACCCTTAGCCAACAATCAAGGAAACAAGCCAACCGAGCAGGGAATCAAGCCCCCACAACAGCAACGCCATAACCAGAACAACAGCCACAACAATCAATGTGGTCTGCGTGGTTTCTTGGCGAGTCGGCCAAACGACTTTACGAATTTCGGTGCGAGCTTCCTTTACCAGAACCGCGAACGACTTACCCTTGGCAGTTTGGAGACCAACAAAAGCAGCCACCGCAGCAAGAGCAAGCAAACCCAGAACACGGTACAGGATCGGCGAAGCAGAATAGTACTGATTGCCAACAACGCCTACGACCACCAAAGCGACCACAAACAGCCACTTGACGAGATCGAAACGAGAGCTTTGAGCTTCAGTCTTAGGAGTCATCTATGAAGATCCTGTGAAAAGAAAGCCAGACACACCACGTGAATCTGGCAGGTCAGGAGGGAATCGAACCCCCAACCTACGGTTTTGGAGACCGTCGCTCTGCCAATTGAGCTACTGACCTAAAACAAAATCAGGCCGACCATTATGCAGACCTGAAAAAGACTTTACAACAACCAACCTCAAGAGACTCGACAACCCAACATCAAAGCCAGGAGCAACACAATCAAGCCAAGGCAGCCGTTAAAACAAAGGCAGATATTTTCATATCTGCCTTGTCATATGGAGCTCTTGAGCGGATTTGAACCGCTGACCTCACCCTTACCAAGGGTGTGCTCTACCAACTGAGCTACAAGAGCGAAACACTTTGCACAACCTGCAAACTTGGAGCGGGTAGCGGGAATCGAACCCGCATCATCAGCTTGGAAGGCTGAGGTTCTACCACTAAACTATACCCGCCGAGCTTGCAGCTCACGCTAAAAATGGTGGAGGGGGAAGGATTCGAACCTTCGAAGTCGTAGACGTCAGATTTACAGTCTGATCCCTTTGGCCGCTCGGGAACCCCTCCTAAGCGAGCCGGCATTCTACATCATGCCAGCCTTCTGTCAACAACTTTCTCATTTAAAAATATGAGGTTAGCAGCGTTGACCTTCGCTTCACCCTGTAGACCTCAAAGGTCTTCACTGCGAAGCGGGCGCCATTCTATTCAAACTATTGGGCAGTTGCAACGCCTTCGCACAACATTATTTTATGTTTTAACTCATTGAATTCCTTAGCAAGGTTTTCAAACGGCAGATCATCAGCCAGGCGCCGGCTTTCCGGAGCAACTCTTAACCAATAGCGAGAGGCATCCGCCCCCTTCAGCGACTGGACCTGGACCTTTATATCCAGACTAGTGAGGCGCTGCTCCAAGGCTAGCGCCTGGCGCTGATCAGCAAATCCACCGATATACAAACAGGCATCTTGCGCCTCAGGCACCCTCGCGCGATCCCGGCGAACGGCCGCGTCAGAGGACTCACTTAGCAGTCGAATATCCTGGGCTGAGCCACGATATAGATTAAGAGGCGTAACATCTTTGGCGCGCAACGGCGCCTCTTGCTGATGCCAGATGTAATAGAAGACATTCAGAACGAGCAGAAGCAGAAACAGCCAACGCATAGACAAGACACCTCAAGGCAAGGGGCACGCCATCGCCAATCCAACGAAAACCAAGTCTGGGACAAGTCGGGCTCCTGGAACATCATCAGCAACCAACCCTGCATCGCCCCCTGTGAGAAACACAGTGAAATCATCTCCCCAGTAGCTGCGAGCAAGCTCCAGCTGCGTCAACGCGAACCCTCTCAACATCAATGTGCAACCACGCTCTACAGCCTCCACAGTCGTACGTCCTGGCGAAAGGCTCTCATGGGCTCGCTCAGCAGCAATATCGTCATAACGTATCTTGCGCGTATGAGTACGTAATTGATTCCGCATCAGTGGCATCCCGGGACAGATGAAGCCCCCCAAATGCTCGCCCCCCATCGAAATGTAATCAGCTGTCGCCGCAGTGCCAAAGTCGAGTACCAGACAAGCCCTAGAGGCCAACTTGAATGCCCCCAGCATTGCCAACCATCGATCGAGGCCCAGACGCTCAAATTCCTCATAACCATTGCGCACGCCAGCCATTTCCCGAGCAGACACCGCCACCGAGACAGCGATGCCGAACACACGCTTTAGAGTATCAACCAGCTTATCGGTCTCCTCTGCGGCACGAACACTTACTAGTCGGCAACGTGTCAGAATCAAACCCGGAACAGCTGCCAGCCCCTCAATTAAAGCCGTGTCCGATCCGACAACCCCCTCCGCATAAGTTGATATACCGATAGGCTCGAGAACACGCCATTTGATGAAGCTATTCCCACAGTCAAGCTCAAGAATCATCACGCAACCTCAGGCTTAGCTCACCGCCACTGTAGGTTTTTTCGACGCCAGCTACGCTCAAGCGCAAGGCCCCCCGACTATCGATACCTAGCACTTGCCCGTGAATTTGGTTAACACCCGCAACGAGAGAGACCGAGCGCCCCTGCCAAAGATGATTCAGCTCCCATTCCTCCTGCAAAGCCACAAAACCAAATTCTTGATGGGAGTTAAGATAGCGCTGTAGCTGCACTCCAAGCTGAGCAACCAGAACATTACGGTTGACAGCCCCCCCTATCTCCAACTGCACGGACGTCCATTGCTGGTCGACACCTGCCACGTCTTGCATATTCACATTGATGCCAATCCCCAGTACTACATGACAGATATCTGCGGGATCACCTACCAACTCCAGCAAGATACCTGCAATCTTCTTTCCGTCCACCAGAACGTCGTTCGGCCACTTCAAACCAGCCCTATCCACGCCAAGATCACGCAAGGCCTGCATGACAGCCAAGCCAACCGCGAGACTAAGCCCTTCTAATTGACGCAGCCCACCCTCAATACGCAGCACTAGGCTGTAATAGATATTTTGTGCAAACGGACTCACCCACTTGCGCCCCCGCCGCCCTCTCCCCGCCGATTGCCGTTCTGCGAGCACAAGGAAAGGCGCTGAATGGCCAGCCCCGATCAAGCGAAGAGCTTCAGCGTTGGTTGAGTCAACAGACTCGGATATATGGATAGGCCAGGCCAAGAGCGGCGCACGCTTAGCAATATCTTCAGCATCAAGCAGGTACAGCGGCTCAGCCAACTGATATCCGCGCCCTCGAACCTTGTGTATGGGCAGATTCAATTCCGCCTCTAGACTCTGAAGCTGTTTCCACACAGCGCTTCGACTCACCCCTAGGGCCGCGCCGAGATCCTCGCCCGAATGAAATCGGCCATCTTTAAGAAGCTTCAACAACGTCAACATGCAAGTATCGCCTCACAATGAGGCACGCATGATAGCCATGCGCAAGGTGATTGCATAGAAAGGGGAAAATTTAGCACCGAAGTCGGCGCTGATGATGCCCACGGCTTTTCGAGCGCGCAAAACAAAACCCCAACTGCTTTCGCAATTGGGGTTTCGGAATTTAATCTTGACGATGACCTACTCTCACATGGGGAAACCCCACACTACCATCGGCGATGCATCGTTTCACTTCTGAGTTCGGGATGGGATCAGGTGGTTCCAATGCTCTATGGTCGTCAAGAAATCT
>NZ_VFEU01000037.1 GCF_007858255.1 Pseudomonas rhodesiae
GAATGGCAAAAAATTTACGTAATTTATTACATTATTTGACTGGTGGGTGGAGCGTGCATGTAACCCAATGAAAGCAATTCATTTTTTTGGCTTTTTCTTTTGGGATCCAAGATCAAGGTGTTTGGAAAAGCTCTAGGGCTTAAAGCTTCGAAACGAAAACCCCCGATAGTCCAGGCTTCGGGGGTTTTTTATTACCGGTTAAACCGCCCAGTTGTCCTCACCGGTCACAGAATTTAGGCTAGGGCCAACCTCTAGAAACGGAAAGCCGCGATGACCTGGTCAGCCAAGCAATACACGATGTTCGAACAGCAACGTACCCGCCCGGTGCGTGATCTGGTTGCCGCCATCCCCACCGTCGAGGTGCGCACGGCCGTTGATCTGGGTTGCGGTCCAGGCAACTCCACCGAAGTATTAGCGGCGCGTTTCCCGCAGGCGCACATCACTGGCATCGACAGCTCCGACGATATGTTGATCGACGCCCGTAAGCGTTTGCCTGCCTTGAATTTCGAACTGGCGGATATTGGCGCGTGGCAGCCGTCCCAGTCTTTCGATGTGATTCTGGCCAACGCCTCGCTGCAATGGCTGCCCGACCACGCTACGTTGTACCCGCACCTGATCCAGCAACTGACGCCCGGCGGCACCTTGGCCGTGCAGACGCCGGACAACCTTGATGAACCTGCGCACCGGCTCGCTCGCGAAGTCGCTGCCGATGGCCCGTGGGCGGCGAAGATTGGTGGCTTCAAACACAACGAGCGGCATGCGCCTGGCTACTACTACGAACTGCTGAGCAAGCACTGCAGCACGGTCGACGTATGGCGCACCACCTACCAACATCCGTTGGCCGATCATGGGGCCGTGGTGGAGTGGTTCAAGGGCACAGGGCTGCGACCTTTTCTTGCGCCGTTGACCGACGAAGAAAGAGTCGCTTTCCTACAGGAATACCAGGCGCGGATCACCCAAGGTTATCCGGCTCTGGCTGACGGCACCGTGCTGTTGCCGTTCCCGCGTCTGTTCATCATCGCCACGCGCTAAAGCGTCCCTTAATGGTGGCGGTCAGGCCGTCGCCGTTTGCGCTTTCAGAAACTCCTCCGCCGACACCACGCCCGCATAACCGAATGCCAGTGACGCCATATAGGCGCCATGCACCTGCGCTGCGGGAATCACTTGGCCGTTGAACTCCAGATCGCGGGTGGCGCACGCATCATGGATCACGGTGACGGTGTAGCCCATGTCTGCCGCAGCCCGCACCACGCCGTCGATGCACATATGGCTCATGCTGCCCACTACCACCAGTTCGGTGATGCTGCGTTGTTCGAGCAACGCGCGCAGGTTGGTTTCGCGAAACGCGTTCACGAAATGCTTGAGCACCACTGGCTCATCGCCTTGATTGAGCACCTGGCTGTGCAGGTGTGCACCTTCGGAGCCTGGAGTGAAGAAGGGTGCATCCTCGGACGTAAACTCATGACGCACATGAATCACCGCATCGCCGGCCTGGCGAAAGGCTTGCAGCACCTGCGCCGCCTTATCGGCAGCGGCTTGCACGCCGTCGAGCGGCCACTTGCCCTGGGGGAAGTAGTCGTTCTGGATATCGATTAGGATGAGCGCCTGCTTGGCCATGGAGGTTGCCTCGTGATGGGTTGATGGGCCCAGTATCTTAGCTGGCGCCGCGCCCGAGGATTGGCAGCACCGACAATAACAGGGGGAAAACTGACAATGGCCGTGGAACGCTCCACCGTTGAGCTGGGTGTGCTGATCTACCAGGGCGCGCAATTGGCCGCGGTGCATGGTTTGACCGATCTGTTCGGCGTGGCCAATCGCATCGCTGCCGAACATGCGTCCGCCCAGCTACCGTTGCTGCGCATCAGCCATTGGCAAGTGCAGGCCGGGGGTGAACCTGTGCGGATATTCGACAGCCAGCCCGGCCCGGATCTGCCGCTGATGGCTGTGCTGGTGCCGCCCTCGATTTGTGGCTTCACTGACGACCAGGCGCCGCCGACTCTGCTGGCATGGCTGCGTAAAAGGCATGCCGGCGGTACGGTGCTCGGCGGCGTGTGCATCGGTTCGATCATGCTGGCGCGCAGCGGCCTGCTGGACGGGCGCAGCGCCACCACCCATTGGTCATCCGCCGAGTCGTTTGCCGCGCTGTACCCGTCGGTGCGGCTGGAGGCGGATAAGCCGATTGTGGACGACGGCGACCTCATCACCACCGCCGGGCTGATGGCCTGGTCCGAATTGGGCTTGCGCCTGGTCGACCGCCTGATGGGGCCGAGTATCGCCGCCGACACCGCGCGTTTCCTGGTGATCGAGCACAGCGACAGCGCCAGCCAGTGCGGCAGCAACTTTGCGCCGATCCTCAGCCATGGCGATGGGGCGATTCTCAAGGTCCAGCATTGGTTGCAGGCCAGCGGCGCGGTGGATGTGTCCGTTGCAGCCATGGCGCAGCAGGCGGGACTGGAAGAGCGCACGTTCCTGCGCCGTTTTCGCAATGCCACCGGGCTCAAACCCACCGAATACTGCCAGCACCTGAGGGTTGGCAAGGCGCGGCAAATGCTGGAATTCACCAATGGCACCATCGACCACATCGCTTGGACCGTGGGTTATCAAGACCCCAGTGCCTTTCGCGCCACCTTCAAGAAGATCACCGGCTTGGCGCCGAGCGACTACCGTAGTCGTTTTGGCGTTTGAATCGTGCAGAACGCCGGAGGCGCTAGAAGAGGTCGTGCAGAATCAAACAGGCCAATGGCTATCGCTTTGAGCATAACTGACTGATTTGCCAGCGCTGTCCCTCTACTTGGGGTTGGCCTGATCCCTGCAACTGTCCTTCTACACACATGGCAGGATGGCCAAGGGGGACGCATGACCCCGATTCAACGCAAAAAATCTGTGGCGGCGCATTCCACGCGCGATGGAGCGCCCCAGCATGAAGTCGACACCAATCGCGCCCTGGCCCGTTGGCTGGCGCAAATCCTCGGGCTCAAGTTCGCTGGCAGTTATGACCCGCAGCAGCATGCGGGGCGCGATCTCTACTTATTGCCTACGCAAACCATTGTCGGCCAAGAACAGGCCCGCGCTTTGAATATCCAAGGTCCGGACGATCTGTGGGGCGGATATGTGGATCACGCTTTCATCTGCACCAAAGCCATCAGCCATGGCTTGCTCGGCCCGGATGCCAAGGCACCGGAGGGCTGGTCGGCGCAGTTCTGCGAGCAAGTGCGCGATGTGGTGCTCGACGGGCTCAGCGTATTTGCCTTGGGCGATGCGCGGGAGGCTGCCACGCGCCTGCTGTACAGCGGGCCGATCCGCCTGAAACCCGTGCATGCCTGCGCAGGGCGCGGTCAACAAGTGATCCGCAGCCTCGACGAACTGGATGCCGTGCTGGCGCGCCCGGAAGCAGCGGCAATGTTCAACGACGGCGTAGTGCTGGAGCAGGACCTGCACGACGTCGTCACCCACAGCGTGGGCCAGAGCTTTATCGGCGATTACGTGCTCAGTTACTGCGGCCAGCAATACCTGACGCGGGACGGGCAGGGCGAAGAGGTCTACGGTGGCTCCAACCTGCTCGTGGTGCCTGGCGATTATGCCGACCTGCTTGCACTGGCGCTGCCCGACGACGTGCGCCTGGCGGTCGAGCAGGCCAGGGTATTCGACGCCGCCGCCGACCAATGTTACCCAGGGTTCTACGCCTCGCGGCGCAACTACGATATCGCCCAAGGCCTGGACAGCCAGGGCCAGCGCCGCAGCGGCGTACTCGAACAGTCCTGGCGCATGGGCGGTGCCAGCAGCGCGGAGGTCGCTGCGCTACAGAGCTTTATCAACCATCCGGGCCTGAAGGCCATTTATGTGTCCTCGGTGGAGACTTACGAGCACCAAGCGCTGCCGGCGGATGCCATCGAGGTGTACCGAGGCCCGGCGGAACACAGCGAATTTCTTCTCAAGTACGTAACGGTCAATTCTTATGACGGCTAGAAGCGAAAGTATTGCGATCGACATCGACGACGAACAAATGAGCGGCACATTCCTGAGCCCCAAATCCAAGGTGCCCGGCGTGTTGTTTGTGCACGGCTGGGGCGGTAGCCAGGAGCGTGACTTGGAGCGGGCCAAAGGTATTGCGGGCCTGGGTTGTGTATGCCTGACCTTCGACCTGCGAGGTCACGCCGGCACCGGTATTCCGCTGTCGCGGGTGACGCGCGAAGACAACCTGCGCGACCTGCTGGCCGCCTATGACCGGTTGATCGCGCACCCGGCCATCGACACCACGGCGGTGGCGGTGGTGGGCACCAGCTACGGCGGTTACCTGGCGGCAATCCTCACCTCGTTACGCCCGGTGCGTTGGCTGGCATTGCGGGTACCGGCGCTTTACCGCGATCAGGAATGGCTCAAGCCCAAGCGCGACTTGGATAAAGCCGACTTGATGGATTACCGCAGTACCCTGGTGCAGGCCGAGACCAATCGTGCCCTGCACGCGTGTTCGGTGTTTACCGGGGATGTATTGATCGTCGAATCGGAAACCGACGACCACGTGCCCCACGCCACCATCATGAGTTACCGCGCGGCATGCCGGCATACTCACTCGCTGACCCACCGCATCATCGACGGTGCCGACCATTCCCTCAGCGATCCGGTGTCCCAGCAGGCTTATACCTCGATCCTGGTGGACTGGATCACCGAGATGGTGGTGGGCGAGCGCTTGAGCATCATCCAGTCGCGCTAAGCCCTATGCGGGTGTTTTCTTCACCCGCAGCGCCTTGGCCTTGGCTTCAACGCCCAAGTACATGACCAAGGCAATCAGCAACGGGCAGATAAAATAGATCGCCCGGTACGCAATCAGCCCGGCCAGCAGGCTGCCGCGCGATGCCTCGTGTTGCAGCAGCGCGATAAACACCGCCTCCAGCACCCCGAGCCCGGCCGGGATATGCGTAACCACCCCGGCAATCGCGCTGATCAGCAGCACGCCGAGCACCAGTGGGTAGTCCAGCTTGGCCGGCAGCAGGGTGAAAATCACCGCCGCCATCAACGACCAGTTCAGCGCGCCCAATGCCAATTGCAGACACGCCATGCGCAGCGACGGCAGGTTGATTTCGATACCGCGGATCGACCACGCGCGCTTCTTCGAGAACCGGCAGGCCGCCAGGTAGCCCAGGCTCGCCAATACCAGCAACACCCCCACACCCTGCAAGGCGCCGCTGCTCAATTTCCAGCCCGGCGGCAGGGCCACCAGGCCGCTGCTGAACACCACGCCGGCCAGGGCCATGTAACCGAACCAGTTGGTGGCCAGGCTCAGGCCTAGGATCTTGGCGATATTGCTGGTGCTCACCCCCAGCCGCGAATACAGCCGATAGCGCATGGCGATACCGCCCACCCACGCACTGAGATTGAGGTTGAACGCGTAGCTGATGATGCCCACCGGCAAAATCTGCTTCCAGCGCAACGGCTGGCGGATGTAGGTGCGGCCGATCAGGTCGAAGCAGGCGTAGACGATGAAACTGCACAGGGTCAACGCGCTGGCGATCAGCAGGGTGCGCAGCTTGAAGTCGCCCAAGGTCTGCACCACTTCGCTCCAGTCGATGCGGCGCGCGAGCATCGTGAACAGCACGATCAGCAGCAGGAAGAACGCGATGGTCAGCGGTTTTTTCCAGCGCTTGAAGCGTGAACCGCCGGTTTCAGTGGTCATGGGCCTGGCTCTCGAAAGGTTTCAAACGCGGTTTATGGGCCGGCAGCCAACCCGTCAGCACGGGGAAATGGCGCATCACATGGAACACCAGGAAACCCACGGTCAGGCGCCACAGCCACAGGCGTGGCTTGCGGTTTTCCGGCATGGTCTTGCAGTGGTTGTTCGCCAGTGCCTCCAAGCGTTCGTACAACTGCTGGTTGAACGCACGATCACGGATCAGCACGTTGGCTTCCAGGTTGAGCGCCAGACTCAGCGGGTCCAGGTTGCTCGAACCGACGGTGCTCCATTCGTCATCCACCAGCGCCACTTTGCCGTGCAGCGGGCGCTGGCAGTATTCGTGGATCACCACGCCGTCCTTGAGCAGGTAGTCGTAGAGCATGCGCGCCGCCAGCTTGGCCAGCAGTACATCGGGTTGGCCCTGCATGATCAATTGCACATGCACCCCGCGCCGCGCGGCGTTGCGGATCTCACGCAGCAGCCGGTAACCGGGGAAGAAATAAGCGTTGGCGATCACCGCGCGTTTTTGCGCCTTGCTCAACGCATGGATATACGCCTCTTCGATGTCGTCCCGGTGTTGCAGATTGTCGCGGTAAATCAGGCGCACCTGACCGTCACCTTGCTCGGCCGGCCATACCGAGGGCCGTTGCTGGCGCCGCCGCCAGCCACGTCGGGTGCGCACTTGGCGGCCGCTTTGCGCCAATGCGAAATGATGCAGGTCGGCAACCGCCGGGCCGGTGATTTGCACCGCGTAATCCTGTTTGGCTTCCGGGCCGAAATCGCCGAGGTGGTCGGCGGAAAAATTGATCCCGCCGATAAACCCCACGGTAGCGTCCACCACCACGATCTTGCGGTGCAGACGGCGAAACCAGTTGGTGCGAATGCCCAACGTCTTGGACGCCGGGTCGAACATCTGCACCGCCACGCCCGCATCCGCCAACGCACCGAGGAACGCCGGGCTCAACTCGCCGCTGCCAAAACCGTCGAGGCTGGCGACCACCTTGACGCCCCGTTGCGCCGCTTCGATCAAAATACTCTGCAGCTCATTGCCCACCTTGTCTTCGAACAGAATGAAGGTCTCCAGCAGGATCTCGCGCTGGGCTTGGCGCATGGCCTCGAACACCCTGGGGAAGTACGCCTCGCCATTCTCCAGCAGCTCGACTTGATTGCCGCTCTGCCAGCCGTAATCGAGGTCGCGGGCCTTGGCTTCGTCCGGCGGCTGATCGGTGGAAATGTGTTCTACCGCAATGTTCATAGTTCGATCTCCACCGACAGCGGCACATGATCTGACAGATGGGACCAGGGCCGTGTAGTCAGCACCCGGGGGTTATGGGCGGTGAGGTTGCGCACGTAGATGCGGTCCAGCGCCAACAACGGCAGGCGCGCCGGGAAGGTCCGCGCCGGTTTGCCGTGGGCGCCAACGAATACTTCGGTCAGACCGCTGCGGCTCAAGTCGGCTTTTTGCCGCCAATCGTTGAAATCCCCCGCCACCAGCAACGGTGCATCCGCCGGAATTTCCGCGATGCGTTGCTCCAGCAGGCGCAATTGCTGCTGACGATGCACCTCACGCAGGCCCAGATGGATGCAGATCGCGTGCACCTCCTGACCCGTGCCCGGCAAGCGCAGCACGCAATGCAGCAGGCCACGGTTTTCGTGGCCGCTCTGGGAGATGTCGAGGTTGTCGTAGCGCACGATCTGGAACTTCGAAAGCAGCGCATTGCCGTGGTCGCCGTGGGGGTAGACCGCGTTACGCCCATAGGCGAACTGCGGCCAGATGCTGTCGGCGAGGAACTCGTACTGCGGCATGTTCGGCCAGTTGCTGTAGCGCTGCGGGTGTTGCTCGTGGGTACCGTGGATCTCCTGCAAAAACACCATGTCGGCGCCGATGCTGCGCACCGCTTCGCGCAGCTCGGGCAGGATGAAGCGGCGGTTGAGTGCGGTGAAGCCCTTGTGGATATTCACCGTCAGCACGGTAAAGCGCGTGATCGGCGCCGTGGGGGTGATGGGGATCAATTCAGGGTGGGTCATGGCAACACTCCCGGTTCCGGCAGTTGTCCGGGTGCGGTGGCCAAGTGCTTGTCCAGCGCGAAACGCTGCAGCAATTGGCGGGCATCGAAAGGCGCGCGCACCTTGATGTCATTGTCGAAAAAACAGAACACGTCGCGTTGCTTACGTGCCGGTGGCGTGTGGTGCGGGTCGATCAGGTGAGCATCGGCAGACTGTTTGCCGTGGCGCCAGCAGTCGATGCGCTCGCCCCAGCGTTTGAGTGCTGCATCGGTATAACCGCTGGCGTACAACTGCTTGTCGCCGTGCAGGCGCAGGTACACAAAGTCGGCAGTCACGTCCTCGGCATACGGCCACTTGCCGGCGGTGTCGGCCACCACCAGCGCTACGTTGTGCTGTGCCAGCAGCTTTACAAACTCGGGGGTGACAAAGCTTTTATGCCGGATCTCAACCGCATGGCGCAGCGCACGCTTGCCGTGGGCCTGCATGCTCGCCTTGCCGTTCAGGCGCGCCTCATGCTGGCGGGCGAGGGTGGCGGCTTGCTGGGTGTCGGTGGGCAGCTCCTTTAGAAACGCCTCGAACAGCGGCGCATCGAACTTGAAACTGGGTGGAAACTGCCAGAGCACCGGGCCGAGTTTTTCTTTCAGCTCCAGCACCCCGGAGGCAAAAAAATTCGCCATTGGCTTATGCACATCCCGCAAGCGCAGGATGTGGGTGATATAGCGCGGGGCCTTGACGCTGAACATAAAACCTTCAGGCGTATCGGCGTACCACTCGGCATAGCGCTTGGGCGTTTGCAGCGCATAGAACGAGCCGTTGATCTCGATGCTGTTGACGGCGCGTGACGCAAACTGCAATTCGCGTTTCTGGGGCAGCCCTTCGGGGTAGAAGTCCCCGCGCCAGGGCGTATAGCGCCAGCCGGATATGCCGATGTGAATCGCCGCCATGGTTGCTCCTGTCAAGGCCAGGCCGGTTTGCCTGCGTTGTTGGATGACTGCCGGATTTGGCGGAAAGTTTCGCGATTCCTACAGACGGCACATTCTCGGGAACGATCAGGAAGCAAACCCGTCAGTTCCTTACAGACCTACGCGAAGGAGCCCGGTGTTTTGCTGAATTCAAAGACTGCATTACTGCTTGGTGCGCTGCTGTTGTGTGGCAGCGGCGCATTGCACGCCGCGGCTACCGCGCCTGAACCCGAAGCCCCGGCCAAGCCGGAGTTGCTGGTGGAGGGCGGCCTTCTCGGCGCGATCAGCTCCAGCCTCGATGAGGTGCAGGACAAGCTCGATCTCAATCAGAACCTTATCGATGCCTGGCGCTTGCGCGCGGACCGCGCCGCCGATGAAGTCGGGCGTCTGGTCAACCAGACCGCGCAGCGTTCGCCGTGGAGCGTCGCCGGGGACTTTCTGCTGCTGTCCGGTGTGTGGATCGGCGCCTTTACCCTGTTGACTCTGCTCGGTCGGCTGATTGTGCGGCGTCTTGGCCAGCGTTCTTTCTTCGAGCGGCGGGAGCGCCTGTTGGGTGTGCTCAGTTATGTCGTGCCCTATACGATTCCGGCACTGATTTGTCTGCCGCTGACCCTGTACGTCAGCCATTTTCTTTCCCCGTCCATTGGTCGGGCGCTGGCGCTGTGTTTTGCCTACGCGACCAGCAGCGGCATCTTCTCTACCTCGGTGCTGCTGTGCGTGATCGTCATGTTCAACCTCGGGCATAAACGGCGCGCGGTGCGGATTATTCGCGAGTACTGCCCAAAGCCGCTGTTCCTGATCGGTTTTCTCGCCGCCCTCAGCGATGCACTGACCAGCCCACAGATCGCACGGCAGTTCGGCGGCAATATCACCAGCAGTATCGCGGTGTTCACCGGCCTGTTCGCGGCGGTGATTTTTGGCGTGCTGGTGGTGCGCCTGCGTCGGCCAGTGGCGCATTTAATCCGGAATCGGCCGCTGGCCCAGCGCCTCAAGCATCCGGCGTTGCAGCAGTCGCTGCGGGTGTTTTCCGGGTTGTGGTACTGGCCAATCCTGTTGATGGTGTTGGTCTCGGCGATCAACCTGATCGGTGCCGGCGACGATAACCAGAAAGCCCTGCGTTGCGCGCTGTTCACCACCATTTTGTTGATCGGCACGGTGTTTCTCAGCACGGTGCTGCAACACCTGTTCAAGTCCCGCAGCCAGGTGGCAATCCAGCGCAGCAGCGCCTATAAGGAGCGCTTCCTCAGCCTGTTGCATGCGGTCCTGCGCATCGTTATGGCGATTGCCTTTATCGAGATTCTTGGGCGCATCTGGGGCGTGTCGCTGTTTGAATTCGCCCAACGCAATTCGGTGGGCCGGGCGATCAGTGACTCCCTAAGCAGCATCGGCCTGATCCTGCTGGTGACATGGCTGTTTTGGGTGGTGCTCGACACTGCGATCCAGGAAGCGCTCAAGCCGCCGGTAAACAAACGCTCCAGCCGCCAACCCAGCACCCGGGTCAAAACCATCCTGCCGCTGCTGCGCAATGCGGTGAAGATCATTCTGGTGGTGATCTGCGCGATCACCACTATGGCCAACCTTGGCATCAATGTCGCGCCGCTGCTGGCGGGTGCCGGTGTGGTCGGTCTGGCGATTGGTTTTGGTTCCCAGCAGTTGGTGCAGGATGTGATCACCGGCCTGTTTATCATCATCGAAGACACGCTGTCGATCGGCGATTGGGTAGTGCTCGACTCCGGCCACGCCGGCACCGTCGAAGGCCTGACCATCCGCACCCTGCGCCTGCGCGACGGCAAGGGCTTTGTACATTCGGTGCCGTTCGGGCAGATCAAGGCGGTGACCAACCAATCGCGGCAATTCGCCTATGCGTTTTTCTCGGTGCAGTTCACCTATGACACCGATGTGGACAAGGCCGTGGAGCTGATCCGCGAGGCGGGGCAGTCGATCCGCGACGACGTGTTCCTCAAATACAACCTGCAAGGCCCGCTGGAAGTATTCGGCGTCGACAAAATGGACCTCAACGGCGTGGTGCTGACCGCGCAATTTCGCACCGTGTCGGGCGGGCAGTATGCGGTGAGCCGCGCGTTCAACCAGCGCTTGAAAAAGCTTGTGGATAACTGTGACGAGGTGCACTTTGCGCAGACTTATCCACAGCAGGTGTTGCTGCCCATGCGCAGGGCACAGTTGGATGAACCGGATGCTGAGGCGCCGGTTGTTTGATGGTGTGTGTTAGGGCCCTATCGGGGGCAAGCCCCCTCCCACAGTGGCGGCCAAAGTGTGGGAGGGGGCTTGCCCCCGATGAGGCCCTCAAGCTTACAGCCTGATCAACTTCTCCTGCACCGCCTGCTGATCTTCCTCCACCAGCAATTGCTGCTTGCTGCCGACCCTCACCGCTGCCGGCAGCCCGTCGCGATACACGATGCGATTGCCACTCACCGCCGGCACTTTATTGCCCGGCAATAAGGTCCCCACCAGGTTCAACGGGTCCGCACCGCACACGGCCACCAGGCGCCCATCATGGGGCCGACGCCGCACTTCGCGCAGTAATGGGATGGCTTCCGGCAAGGCAAATTGTTCACCTGCCAGACCGCTGACAAACCGTCCGCCGCGAATCTCTCCACGGGCCTCCAGGCGGTGGAAGGTGCGCAGCAGTTCGCGCCAGCTCGGCAGCCAATCGGCCTCGCGTTCCAGCAAGCGCCAGAACACCACGCCGTAGCGACGCAGCAGGGTCATCGCCACATGCTCCAGGGTTTCGGCCGAGTGCGGGCCGGCGGCGCTCGGTGGGCGACGGATCAGCGCCCAGCGCCCCGCATCGTCCATACCGCCGATAAACGCCCCGCGTCCGCGTCGGCTGCTGCGCGCCTGGCGCTTGCTGGCGGGGGTGGTCAGTGCGCGCAGGCCGGCAAAACTGTCGGCATTCACCAAACCGGCACCGACCAGTTCCAGCAGCGCGGTTTCCAGCTCGCTGCGCAAGAGATGGGCTTCGTGCACCAGCTCGTCGAAAAACAGCGCGCCGTGTTCACGCAACACTACGTGGACTTTCTGCGCCTTGGGCGACAGCGTGCTGCTGTCGGCCGCATCGGTCAGGCCGCTCCACATGCCCACCTGGCTGCGCGGCAGTACCACCACCGGCGTGCTGCGTTGGGCGCTGGCGCTGTGTTTGTCGGTCAGGCGCATCCAGACCCATTTGCCGCTGCGGCATAGCTCATCGAGCCAAGTCGGCGAGTAATCCTTGAGTCGAACGCTGAGTAGATCGCTGTCCCACGCTGACGCGGCGGCGGCATAGCCTTCGAATTGCCCGACGATCTGCGCCAGCATGGCGCTGCCTTGGCCACGGGTTTCATCGGACAAGTGCTGCCAATCGAACAGAAACCGCATGAAGTCTTGCAGCGCCACCGGTTCGATTTCCCGGCGCAGACGCTTGACGGTGTAGCGATGGATGCGCGCCAGCAGGTGTCGTTCGCACCATTGTTCGTCGTCGGCCCCGGGGCTGAAGTGGCCGCGCAGCACGTAGCCTTCCTGTTCCAGCCGAGCCAGTGCCTGAGCGATGTCGGTGGCCGGCAAGGCCAGGGGCGCGGCGATCTCGGCCAGGGTCTGCGGGCCGAACGCACTGAGCCGTGCGCGCAGTATTTCCGCGAGGGCGTCCTCATGAATCCAGGGCTCATCGAAACCGGGCAGCAGCGCCAGGTGGTGGGGAATGATCGCCTGCCAGATATTCAGGCGCTCCACCGCCACCCACAGACCGTTGGGTAAACAATGGGCGCGCCCGGTTTTGGCCAGCGCTTGCAGCCACGTGGCCCAGGCTGGCGTGATTTCGCTGGGAGCGATGCCGCCCAGGCTCATCAGCGCTTCGTGCATCTCATCCACGCCTTGAGGCGCCGGCCAGGCTTCTTCGCGTACGCCAGCGATGGCTTCTGCATCCAGAGCACCCAGGTCGTCGGTGCTCTGCGGATCGCTCCAGCGGCGGTTCAGCACGGCTTGGGTACGTCGCTCCTCCAGCGGCGCATCATCCAGAAAGGTGTAGGGGCGTGCGCTGAGAATTTCCGCGGCCATGGGCGAAGGCGCCGGCAGATCGCGGCTGATCAAGCGCACTTGGCCGCTTTCCATACGCCGCAACAGGGCAAGCCAACCGTCGCTGTCCATGGCGTCGTGCAGGCAATCATCGAGGGTTTGTTCCACCAGCGGGTGTTCCGGCACTTCACGCTCGCCGGCGAGGTTTTCCAGGCAGGCGATCTGGTCGGGGAACACGCTGGCGATCAGGTCTTCGCTTTTCATGCGCTGGATCTGCGGCGCCACCTTGCGCCCGCCGGTGTAGCGCGGCAACGCCAGGGCCACGCCGGCGTTCCAGCGCCAGCGCACGCCGAACAGCGGCGCGTCGAGCACGGCCTGGATCAGCAGGTGTTCGGCAGTCTGGCTGTTGAGATAACGCCATACTTCGTCCAGCGGGAAACTGTGGCTGGTGGACAGCGACAGCACGATCGCATTTTCACTGGCCGCCGCCTGCAATTCGAAGTTGAACGTGCGGCAAAAGCGTTTGCGCAGGGCCAAGCCCCAGGCGCGGTTGATGCGGCTGCCGAAGGGCGTGTGGATGATCAATTGGGTGCCGCCGGAGGCGTCGAAAAACCGCTCCATGATCAGCGTGTCCTGGGACGGTAGCGCGCTCAAGGCCTGGCGCGCGCGAGCCAGGTAATCGAGGATCTGCTCGGCGCTGGCGCGGTTCAGGCCCAAGGTCTGGGTGAGCCAGGCCGAAGCCGTGCTCAAGTCGCCGGGAGTGGCGCCGAGCAGGCTGTCCAGATGCCCCTGCAAACGCGCCACAGCGGCCGACAACTCATGGCTGCGCCCTGGCGCTTCGCCCAGCCAGAACGGAATGGTCGGCGGTTGGCCATGGGCGTCTTCCACCCGCACTTTGCCGGCGTCGACCCGCAGGATGCGGTAGGAGGTATTGCCCAGTTGGAAGATATCCCCGGCGATGCTTTCCACCGCGAAATCCTCGTTGACGCTGCCAATGTTCAAGCCCTGGGGTTCGAGCAAGACGCTGTAGTCGGCGTTGTCCGGGATCGTGCCGCCGCTGGTCACAGCGGTCAGCCGTGCGCCACGTCGGCCGCGCAGGGTGTGGGTCACGGCATCGCGGTGCAAGTAGGCGCTGCGGATGCCCTGGCGACCGTTATAGCCGTCGGCGAGCATGTGCAGCAGTGCCTGGTAGTGGCGCTCATCCAGCTCGGCATAAGGCGCGGCGCGGTGGATCAGCGCCAGCAGGGCGTGTTCCGACCACTCCTGGGCGCTGACCTCGGCGATGATCTGTTGCGCCAGCACATCCAGCGGTGCCACGGGGATGTGCAGCGTGTCCAGCTCACCTCGGCGCACGCAGTCGAGCAGGGCGGCGCACTCAATCAAATCATCGCGGGTGAGGGCGAACAAACGGCCCTTGGGTGTGCCGCCCACATGGTGGCCGGAGCGCCCGACCCGTTGCAGAAACCCGTTGATGGACCCGGGCGAGCCGATCTGGCACACCAGGTCGACGTCGCCGATATCGATCCCCAGCTCCAGGGAGGCGGTGGCGATCAGCACTTGCAGCTCGCCGGCCTTGAGGCGTTGCTCGGCATCCAGGCGCATCTCCTTGGCCAGGCTGCCGTGGTGGGCGGCCACTGCGGATTTGCCCAGGCGCTCGCTCAGATGCCGGGCCAGGCGCTCGGCCAGACGCCGGGTGTTGACGAAGATCAGCGTAGTGCGGTGCTCGCGCGCTAGATCGGCGAGGCGGTTGTAGACCAGCTCCCAGACATCGTTGGCCATCACCGCTGACAACGGCACCGGCGGCACTTCGATGTCCAGGTCGCGGGGGCGTGCGTGGCCGATGTCGACAATGGCGCAGGAGCGGCCCGTGCCCACCAAAAAGCGCGACACCGCCTCGATGGGCTTTTGCGTGGCCGACAAGCCGATGCGCATCAGCGGTTCGCCGCACAAGCCTTGCAGACGCTCCAGGCTCAGGGCCAGGTGGCTGCCGCGCTTGTCGGCGGCGATGGCGTGGATTTCATCGACGATCACCGTGCGCGTGGTGGCGAGCATCTGCCGGCCGGAGTCCGAGCCCAGCAGCACGTAGAGTGATTCCGGAGTGGTCACCAGGATATGCGGCGGGCGTTTGCGCATCTGCGCGCGGTCTTTTTGCGGCGTGTCGCCGGTGCGCACGGCTGTGCGTATCGTCAGCGCTGGCAGGCCTTGCTGTTGCAAGTGCCGAGTGATGCCCGCCAGCGGGGTTTGCAAGTTGATCTGGATGTCGTTGGACAGCGCCTTGAGTGGCGACACATACACCACGAGCGTCTCATCCGGCAGTTCGCCGCCGTTGGCCAGCCCCTGGTGGACCAAGTCATCGAGCACCGCCAGAAACGCCGTCAGGGTCTTGCCCGAACCGGTGGGCGCGGCGATCAACGTCGAGCGGCGCTGGCGGATCAGCGGCCACGCCTGGGCCTGGGCAGCGGTTACGGAGGGGAAGCTGCTGCGGAACCAGGCGCTGACGGCGGGGTGGAAACCGTTCAGGACCGTGTCGGTTGATTCAGATACGTTCATGGAGTGATTGATACTGCCAGTTCCAACAAGTTGCAAACCCGTACTTTATCCGTGACGGTTGCGCTACAAACCCGCAAAATGCAACGATTCTGGCAACTATCCACGGCACGGCCCACAGCCTTGTCGACAACCACCATCGTTCCAAACAGACCGGGCCTGCTCAATCTATGCGAATGCGCCTTATGTTACTGGGCGGCGGGAATGCCCTCGGGCAGGCGCTGATTCGCCTCGGTGCGGAGGAAGATATCGGTTTCCTCGCCCCCAAACCGCCCCAAGACGGCTGGGATGCCGCGAGCCTCACCCAACTGCTCGACGACACCCGTCCCGATGCGTTGATCAACCTCGCCTACTATTTCGACTGGTTCCAGGCCGAAGCGGTCAGCGAAGCGCGCCTGGCCGCCCAGGAGTTCGCCATCGAACGCCTGGCCGAACTGTGCCAGCACCATTCGATCACCTTGCTGCAACCGTCCAGCTACCGTGTATTCGATGGCTCCCGCGCCACCGCCTACAGCGAAAAAGATGAGCCGGTGCCCCTGGGCCTGCGTGGCCAGGCGTTGTGGCGTATCGAACAGAGTGTGCGTGCGGCGTGCCCGCAACATGTGTTGCTGCGGTTTGGCTGGTTACTGGATGACAGCGTCGACGGCACCCTCGGGCGTTTTCTGGAACGGGCCGAACGAGCGGAGCCATTGTTGATGGCCGATGACCGGCGCGGCAACCCGACGCCGGTGGACGATGCCGCACGGGTGATCATTTCGGTGCTCAAGCAACTCGATTGCGCCGCGCCTCTGTGGGGCACCTATCACTATGCCGGCCAGGAGGCGACGACGCCGTTGGCGCTGGGCCAGGCGATCCTTACCGAAGCCCGCGGCTATCATCCGCTGGCCATCGAATCACCCACCGCCCAGGCCCACGCCGCCCGGCCGGACGCCAACGAAGAACCGCAGCACGGCGTGCTCGCCTGCAAGAAAATCCTGCACACCTTCGGCATCAAGCCACGGGCATGGCGGGCGGCGTTGCCGGCCTTGCTGGACCGCTTCTACCGCCGCAGCTGAATGTGAGAGGGGGCTTGCCCCCCGATAGCGCTGGGCCAGTCAATGAACCTGTTGACTGACACTTTGCTATCGGGGGCAAGCCCCCTCACACATGGGTTATGCAGTGCTGGTTAAAGCAGGCTTAGAACTTGTAGCCGATACCCACCATGTAGACCATTGGGTCCACGTCCACATTGACCTTGGCGCGAGTGCCGGGGGCCACGGCGTCGTTTTCGACGGTGGCTTTGGTGCTGATGTCGATGTAGCGCGCCTGGGCGTTGATCATCCACTTGTCGTTGATCATGTAGTCCGCACCGATCTGTGCGGCCCAACCCCAGGAGTTTTCCGCCTTAAAGTTGCTGAAGCCAGCGCTCTCGGCACGGCTGCCGACGTGTTCATCGTAGATCCAGGTGTAGTTGATACCGGCACCGACGTACGGTTGGAACGCGGATTTTTTATCCAGCGGGTAGTACACGACGCTCAGGGTCGGCGGCAGGTGCTTGAGGGTACCGAGCTTGCCGTTGGCGGCGCCGAGGGCGGTGTTCTTGAGCTTCACATCGTGCTCGAACGGGGTGGCGGCCAGCAGTTCGATACCGACGTGGTCGGTGACCATGTAGGCGAAGTTCAAGCCCAGTTGAGTGTCGCTGCTCATGCTCGCCTTGCCGCCGAGGTTGGCGCCGGCCACAGGGCCCTGGTCAACTTTGACGCTGCCGCTGTCGGCTTTCGGGTTCACGGTGATTGCACCGGCGCGAACCAGAATGTCACCGGCTTCGTGAGCGTGGGCGGCAGGGGCGACGAGGGCGAGCGCGAAGAGGGACGCGCCGAGCAGAGACTTGTTCATGGGAGCTCCAAAGGACGTTAAAAAAGTTGTAGGTCCAATGGTAAAGATCGTTCCGTTCGGTCTTTTGACTCAGCTCAATGAAAGGGCGATAAGCGCTATTCGGGCAGTTCGTACATATAAATTTTCTCGGCGTCCATCTGGTAACCGGCGTCGGCCAGTTCGCTGGTGGACGGCTTGACCTGCATCGCGCCCTCGATCCAGTACGGCTGGTACAGCTCATCGAGCTTCACACCGATTTCGCTTTTGACATGCACGATCTGGTTTGACGGCGGCGGCGGCACATGGATGCACGCGCCGAAGTACGGCACCAGCAGAAACTCGGTGGTGCGGCCCTCTTCGCTGACTTCCAACGGCACGATATAACCCGGCAGACGAATATGCTGGCCGTCGAGGCTCTTGACCACCGGCGCGTTGGGCAAGTCCTGCTTGGCCGCTGGCGCCGCTTCCACGGACAAGGCATCGGCCATTTTCGACAGGTCGTGCAGCGGCTTCATATTGGGCACTTCCGGCGGCGCGTCCGGCGGAATCATTTCCTGCCAGGTCAGATCCCTGGGCGGCTCATCGGCCCAGGTCGGCACGGCCAGCACGAGCAACAGGGCAAACAGGGCACGGCGCATCGAAACCTTCCTCATAAACGAATGGACAGGCCGTCGGCCAGGGATTGTCGATAGGCGCGCCACGCGGGCACGCTGCCCATCAACAGCGCGGCGGCCAGGATACCGGCGAGCAGGGTCCATTCATATTCGCTCGGCCATGACATCGGCAGGTCCAGGCCGTAGTTGGCCTGCAAGTAACCGCGCGAGGCGGCGATGCACACATAGAGCAAACCAACGCCCGCGATTACTCCTGACAGCGCCAGGGCGAAAGCTTCGAAGATCAGCAGCGTCGCGATGTGCCACGGTCGCGCACCCACCGAGCGCAAAATCGCCATCTCGCGGCGGCGTTCGTTGAGGCTGGTGAGGATCGCCGTGAGCATGCCGATCAGGCCGGTCAGCACCACGAACAGCGAGATTACAAACAGCGCTTTTTCGGCGGTGCCCATCATGCTCCACAGCTCTTGCAACGCCACGCCCGGCAGGATCGCCAGCATCGGCTCGCCGCGAAATTCGTTGATCTCCCGTTGCAGGGCGAAGGTGGAGATCTTGTTGTTCAGGCCCAGCATAAAAGCGGTGATGGCCTGCGGCGTAAGGTCCATGTTGCGCGCCTGGTCCGCGCTGATACGGCCTTTGCCTTGGGCGGGGACGCCGTTGTGCCAGTCGATGTGGATCGCTTCCATGCCGCCGAGGCTGATATGCAGCGTGCGGTCCACCGGCGTGCCGGTGCGTTTGAGAATACCGACCACGGTGAACGGCTTGTCATCGTGCTTCACCAGGCTGACCACCGCTACGCCGTGGGCCAGCACCAGTTTGTCGCCGAGTTTGTAGTGCAGCGCGTCGGCCACTTCGGCGCCGAGCACCACTTCGAACGGGTCGCTGGCAAAGGCGCGGCCGCTGGCCAGTTCGAGGTTCTGCTTGCGTCCGTATTGGTAGTGCTCGAAGTAAGAGGCGTTGGTGCCCATCACGCGGTAGCCGCGGTGGGAGTCACCGAGGGAAATCGGAATCGCCCATTTCACCTGAGGGCTGGCGGCGAAATGCTCGAAGCTGTCCCAGCGGATGTTGTTGGTGGCGTTGCCAATGCGGAACACCGAGTACAGCAGCAGGTTCACCGAGCCCGAGCGCGCGCCGACGATCAGGTCGGTGCCGCTGATGGTGCTGGCGAAACTATTGCGGGCCTCGACGCGCACCCGCTCCACGGCCAACAGCAGGCACACCGACAAGGCGATGGCGAACGCGGTGAGGATCGCGGTGAAGCGGCGGTTTGCCAGGCTGGCCATGGCTAGACGGAACAGATACATCTCAAACCTCTGCAGGCGTGGCGGCGCGATTGAGTTCGGCCAGCGACAAATGACGGTCGAACAGCGGCGCCAGGCTCTGGTCATGGCTGACGAACAACAGGCTGGCACCGGCGTCGCGGCACTCGGCGAACAGCAGCTGGATAAAGGCTTCGCGAGCGTCGTAGTCCAGGGCCGAGGTGGGTTCGTCGGCGATCACCAGTTCCGGTTGGCCGATCAGCGCACGGGCGGCCGCCACCCGTTGTTGCTGGCCGATGGACAGCGAGTCGGCGCGGCGCTCCAGCAGATCCTTGTCTTTCAACCCCAAGTGCGCGAGCAGAGTAGCGGCTGCCTGGTCGACGCTGCCGTGACGCTGGACCGCGCGTTGCGCGCGCAGCTTGGAAAAGTGGCAAGGCAGCTCGACGTTCTCGCGCACCGACAGGAACGGCAACAGGTTGAACTGCTGGAAGATATAGCCAGTGTGATCAACACGGAAACGATCCCGGGCACCCGCCGACAACGCGGTGAGTTCCTGGCCGAGCAGGCGGATGCTGCCTCGGTCGGGCTTCTGCACGCCGCCCAGTAAGCCCAGCAACGTGGTTTTACCGCTGCCGCTGGGGCCTTTGAGAAACAGGGTTTCCCCGCGCTCCAGACGAAAGGCGGGGATATCCAGCAACTGAGGATGACCGGGCCAGCTAAAGCCCAGCTCGGACAGTTCGATCAATGGGTGGGTCATGGGCACTCAGAACTTCAAAGTGGCTGCGGTGGCCGTCGCATCAACGCCTTGCTGGCCGCTCGGGCCGATCAGTTGTACCTGGATTTTCTGGGTGGCGGGAAAGGTCTTGAACACTTGGGTCAGGTCCAGATTGCTCAGGGCGCTTGGTGTGGCGCAGGTGAATTGATAGTGAGCGTGGATCTCGCTGTGGTCGTGATGATGTTCATGGGCGGCTGCGCCTTTGCCGTCGGTGGCGTCATCATCGTCGTCGTGATCGGCTTCGGGCTTGTCACCGAACAGCGGGCTGTTGAGTTCCTGGGAGCTGACCTTGCAACCGGCGGCCGTGGGCAGGTTGAAGAGGGCAACAGGGTTTTCCAGTTGCTTGCGCGCGGCGGCGACTTTGGCTTTATCGGCGGCGCTGCTGGCCATGTGCTCGAACCCCACCAGATTCATCGCCGGGCTGTCCAGCTCAAGTTCCAGGGCCTGGCCGTCGAGCACCGCGTTGAGGCGAGCGACGCCGTGTTCGTGGGCGCCGAGGCTACCGTGTTCGTGGTCATGGTCCTCATGAGCCTGAGCAACGGCCAGTGGCAGCAGGGCAAACGGCAAGGCAAGCAACAGACGGCGCATGGAAAAGCTCCCAGAGATGAAAGTTTTGTTATGTGATCTTATAACAATAGTGGCGAGAGTTTGACCGCCCGCTTGGCGTTGTGCAAGCCACATGGGAGCATGCCGGTCGGAAAACTGCGGGAGTAGGGACGATGTTGCGAATTCGTGGAACCATCGGCGACCTGCCGGTGGACTTGACGGTAGAGATGGACGACGGCGATTGGGCCCGCCTGGGGGCGCAATTTCAGACCGCGCCAGGGGCCCCAGCCGGCGCTGCGCCAGCAGCCGCGGCGAAGCCCAACGATGACCTATGGCAGAGCGCCCAGGACCTATTGCGCAATGCGGGCCAACTCAGCGGACTGGAACTGCTTGATCAGTTGGAAGGGCTGGCCGGCGACGCGGCGGCGGGCAAGCGTCTGCTGGTGCGCCTGCGCCACAGCGCCAAGGTCAAAGTGGCCAGCGGCGGGGATACGCCGCTGTACCGTTGGGTCGGCGATTAGTACAGCGCGGCAAACAGCTTGCGGCGGTACGCCGTCACCAGCGGGTGATCGTTGCCCAGCAGTTCGAACACTTGCAGCAGGGTCTTGTGCGGCAAGCCTTCGTTGTAGCTGCGGTTGCGGATGAACAATTTGAGTAGACCTTCCAGCGCCGCCTCGTATTGCTGGCGGGCCAATTGCTGGATCGTCAGTTGATACGCCGCTTCATCATCCTGCGGGTTCTGGGCCAGACGGCTTTTCAGCTCGGCGGCGTCCGGCAGGTCGGCGGCCTGGCGCAAAAAGGTGATCTGCGCTTTGGCGCCGGCGAGGGCGGCTTTGTGATCGTCGCTTTTTACCGCATCCAGCACGGTCTGGGCTTCGCCCAACTCACCGCGTTCGGCCAGGCAGCGCGCGTAGAGGATCAGCGCACCGGCGTTGGTGTTGTCCTCGCCCAGCAGCGCTACCAGTACGGCTTCGGCATCGCTGATACGCCCTTCGGCAAACAACGCCTGGGCTTGCTCCAACGGGTCCGCCGCGGCCGGCGGTGGCATCTGCACATGGGGCTCCAGCATCGCACGCACCGCCGATTCCGGCTGCGCCCCGGCAAACCCGTCCACCGGTTGACCGTCCTTGAACAGCACAACGGTCGGCAGGCTGCGGATACCAAAGCGCGCGACGATATCCTGCTCGGCATCGCAATCGACCTTGGCCAACAGCAACTCGCCCTGATAACTCTCGGCAATCTGCGCCAGCATCGGCATCAACGCCTTGCACGGCGCGCACCACTCAGCCCAGAAATCCACGAGTACAGGTTTGTGGAATGAGTTTTCGATTACCGCCTGGTCGAAGGTGGCAGTGGTGGCGTCGAAGATATACGGGGTGGGCTCACTCATGGGGCGTCTCGAAGAAAGCGGGAATGGGGGCAACTATAAGGGCTGGCGAAAGCTACCGGAAGCAGCAGGCTGCTCAGTTTTCAAGCGCATGCCAAAAAGGGTCCTGATACCAATTGAGAGGGAAGCCCATCGCTTTAAGGCTAACGTCGGGAAATTCGCAAATCAGTTGATGCAAGCGTTGATCCCAGTGGCTGTCGGGGCTCACTCGATGTGTCAGATGATTCAAAATGCAGAGCGCTGCAAAAATGCGGGTGTGCGGCCCGGGCTGAAAGAGATGTTTGGGCCATAAAAAGTTGGCTTTCTTTGGCAGTTCGGGACGAATGCCTAATTCTCGGTTCCACAGCCGTGAATGATGGGCGCATATGTTTCGAATGGTGGTCAGGGTGTGCAGCCAAGACTGCATCAGGGGAGCCGCAATTCCCAGACGCCTGGCAATCGCCTTTTTGTCCGCGTCTTTCGCCAAGCCTTTATATAAATGGGATAAATCGCCCAGTGTCAGTTCCTCCAACATCGCCCAGCCAGGCATAAGAGGTGGGTGGGCGTAGGTGGCGGGGTAGTGGCGGGCGTAGCTTTCTTTAGCTCTTTGGCGTTTAAGTAGGCCTTTTCTCCTGTCGTCCGCACGGGATCTATCGATGCGCTCGCATTCGCGCTGAAAATCACGCATGGCTGTGGATTGTTTGAAGGACAGCGTCGTAAGCAGCCGCTGATGATCGAACATCTGATGGAACATTCGTGGGTCTATATACCAATGACTGCCATGGGCGGGCCCCATATGGTTGCTGATGACTGCACGAGATGCGATTTCGACTCTCTCGATGGCATCCATGGTCAGTAAGCGAAGCCGTCGATCAAAGTCGTAGAGACGCGTTAACTGACGAAACCGGCTGCCATCACGAAAGCGATGATCGATATCCTCCGGTTGCTGAAACGGTCGCATATAGGGGCTGAGCCTAAAGAAGCTGACCGATTGCAAAAAAGACTCTGCGTGAACCTCATCCTGAACATTCAACCCGCGGTGCTTGAGCAGCTCTAGCTGGGCGCGAACGTCAATGGCGGGTTTACTGAATGTCCTCATGCTCAAAAAATACCGGGCAAAAAAAACCCGCACAATTTGTGCTTGGTTGCTAAGGCAACCAGAGGCATGGCGGGTGTATTGCTGCAAAGGTTAGGTAGCCGCCCGATTTTTTGCAAGGGCGTTGAGCGCTCAGCAATGATTGAAACTGTTTGGAAAAGCATGCAGATCGATGGTCCAGGCAGCTTGCGAAGGAGGGCATTTTCCATGCACCCGCTTTTGCTGTCTTAACCAATCTATTGCTGAAAATCTGTAACGTGCGGGTTTAACGCTTCGAATGGTACAGGCTCACCTTGCGAAACTCCCAAGGCTCGGCCAGGTCCGGCAGGGTCAGGGCATCCAGTATGTCCAGGCGTCGATAGGCGGGGTGTTGGAAGTCCCGCACGCGCGAGTCGGCCACCAGTGCTTCGCGTCCACGGCTGAGGAAGTGATCCAGCAGTGGCAGGTTGGCGCGGTCGTAGAGCACGTCGGCCACCAGGATCAGGTCGAAGCGGTCGGCTTCGGCGAAAAAATCGGCGGAATAAGCCAGTTCCACGCCGTTGAGTTCGGCATTTGCCCGACAAGATGCCAGCGCCAGCGGGTCGAGGTCGCAGGCCACCACTTCCAGGGCGCCGGCTTTGACGGCGGCGATGCCAGCCACCCCGGAGCCTGCGCCGAAGTCCAGCACGCGCTTGCCCGCAACCCAATCAGGGTGCGCCGCCAGATAGCGGGCCAGCGCCAGGCCGCTGGCCCAGCAAAAACTCCAGTAGGGCGGTTCATGCAGGATGCGCCGGGTTTCTTCCTGGCTGAAGGCGCGGTCCATATTGTCCGCGTCCAGCAGCCATAACGACAGGTCGGTATCCGGCAGCGCGCAGGGCACCAGGTGCGCGTCGCCGATCAGCGCACTCAGGGCGCGCTGCAGGTGCAGCGGTGGCGTCATGGTGCTTTGACGAGTTGCAGGGGGCCGGTGGTCTGGGTGATCGCCTGGGTAATGCGCACGGCGGGCAGGTGCAGGATCAACTGACCGGATTGGCTGGCGCGACCGCGCAACTCGACCCGCGCACCGGCCGGGAACGCTTCAGGGTTGAATCGCAGGCGGAAGGCCAGGGGTTTGCCGTTGCCGGTCAGCACACTGCTGGCCAGTAATTGTTGCGGGCGCGCGCGATCGTCGATCACCAGCAATGCCATCTCGACCTCGGCGCCGGCGGGCACGTTGGTCAGGCTGCCGTTGATTTCACGCTGGTAGGCCGGCAGGGGGCCGAGGTCTTCGACCCCTGGGACTTTTTTCTCCTGCGCGGGCGTCGGTTGGGGCGCGCTCGGCTTGGGGGCTTCGCTGCTGCAGGCGACCAGAACACTGAACAACGCGAGTAAAACAACAGGTCGTAACTGCATGTACGGCTCCAGAAGGGACAAAATCCGTGGCTTAAAAGAGAAGAAACATAATTGTCAGCCTATATACCGTAAAGGCTATGGCTTGTCTTGCCACGGGGATGCGCTACCATGGCCCTCCCATTTTTTGTTGCCTGCCACCATGCACTGTCCCTTCTGCGGTGCCAACGACACCAAGGTCATCGACTCGCGACTGGTCGCCGAGGGCGATCAAGTACGTCGCCGGCGCGAATGCCTGGCCTCTGGCTGCGGTGAACGTTTCACCACCTTCGAAACCGCCGAACTGGTGTTGCCACGGCTGATCAAGTCCGACGGCAGCCGCCAACCCTTCGACGAAGAAAAACTGCGCGCCGGTATGCAGCGCGCCCTGGAAAAACGCCCGGTGAGCGTCGAGCGGCTGGAAGCGGCCCTGGCGCATATCAAGCACAAGTTGCGTGCCACCGGCGAGCGCGAGGTCAAGAGCCTGGTCGTGGGCGAGCTGGTGATGGGCGAGCTGCAAAAGCTCGACGAAGTTGCCTATATCCGTTTCGCCTCGGTGTACCGACGCTTCCAGGACCTCAACGAGTTCCGCGAAGAGATCGATCGCCTGGCCCGCGAGCCGGCTAAACAATGAACCCGCCTTGCGCCGAACAGGCCGTGCTCGACGCCCACTACATGGCCCGTGCCCTGGAGCTTGCGCGCAAGGGCGTGTACACCACCCATCCCAACCCTCGGGTCGGCTGCGTGATCGTGCGCGATGGGCAGATTGTCGGCGAAGGCTGGCATGAGCGCACCGGCGAGCCCCACGCCGAGCCCAATGCCCTGCGCGCCGCCGGCGATAAAGCGCGCGGCGCCACGGTGTACGTGACCCTCGAACCTTGCAGCCACCATGGCCGCACGCCGCCATGCGCCGATGCGCTGGTGAGTGCTGGCGTGGCACGGGTGGTGGCCGGGATGCAGGACCCCAATCCGGAAGTCGCCGGGCGCGGCATGCAGCGTCTGGCCCAGGCTGGGATCGAAGTGCGCAGCGGCGTGCTGGAGAGCCAGGCGCGAGCGCTGAACCCGGGCTTTCTCAAACGTATGGAACACGGTCTGCCTTTTGTGCGGGTCAAGTTGGCGATGAGCCTGGACGGTCGCACCGCGATGGCCAGCGGCGAAAGCCAGTGGATCACCGGCCCCGCCGCCCGTGCCGCTGTGCAGCGCCTGCGTGCCGAGGCCAGTGTGGTCTTGACCGGTGCCGACACGGTGCTGGCCGACGGCGCGCGGCTGACCGTGCGTGCCGCCGAACTGGGCCTCGATGAAGCCACGACCGCCTTGGCCATGTCGCGCCCGCCGTTGCGCGTGTTGATCGACGGCCGCCTGCGGGTGCCGCTCAATGCGCCGTTCTTCAAGGCCGGCCCGGCACTGGTCATCACCTGCGTGACCCCGGAAAACCAGTTTCCCCGTGGCCCTGAATGCCTGGTAGTACCGGGCGTCGACGGCCAGGTCGACCTGCGTTCGGCGCTGGTGGCGCTGGCCGCGCGGGGCGTCAACGAAGTGTTGGTGGAGGCAGGGCCAAGTCTGGCCGGCGCGTTTGCGCAGCAGGGCCTGGTGGACGAATACGTGATATTCGTCGCCGGCAAGTTCCTCGGCTCCGCCGCCCGCCCTTTGCTGGACTGGCCGCTTGAGAAACTGGCCGACGCTCCCCAACTCAAGATCACTGACATGCGCGCTGTAGGCGACGACTGGCGAGTCACCGCCATCCCTGTGCCATCAGCCAGCGTATAATTTCCGGCCTGCGCACCGCGCGGCCCCGTTTTCCAGGAGAAGGCCATGTTCACCGGCATTATCGAATCCATCGGCAGCATTCGCGCCATGACCCCCAAGGGCGGCGACGTACGCCTGCTGGTTGAAACCGGCAAGCTCGACCTGGGCGACGTCAAACTGGGCGACAGCATCGCCGTCAACGGCGTGTGCCTGACCGTCATCGAACTGCCGGGCAATGGCTTTGCCGCCGACGTCAGCCGCGAAACCCTGGACTGCACGGCGATGAACGATCTCAAGGCCGGCAGCCCGGTCAACCTGGAAAAAGCCCTGACCCCGACCACCCGCCTGGGCGGTCACCTGGTCAGCGGCCACGTCGACGGCGTTGGCGAAGTGGTGTCGCGCAGCGAAAACGCGCGGGCGGTGGAATTCCGCATCCGCGCGCCAAAAGACTTGGCCAAGTACATCGCCCACAAAGGCTCGATCACCGTCGACGGCACCAGCCTGACCGTGAACGCCGTCAACGGCGCCGAATTCGAATTGACCATCATCCCGCACACCCTGAGCGAAACCATCATGGCCTCGTACCAGCCGGGTCGCCGGGTGAATCTGGAAGTGGACTTGCTTGCCCGTTACCTGGAGCGCCTGTTGCTGGGCGATAAGGCCGCAGAGCCGACTGCCGGGAACATCACCGAAAGTTTTCTGGCCGCTAATGGCTACCTGAAATCCTGACCAAGGGGGTGCCACGTGGCGCTCAATAGCATCGAAGAACTGGTTGAAGACATCCGCCAAGGCAAGATGGTCATCCTGATGGATGACGAAGACCGCGAGAACGAAGGCGACATCATCATGGCCGCCGAAGCCTGCAAGGCCGAGCACATCAACTTCATGGCCAAGCACGCCCGCGGCCTGATCTGCATGCCCATGAGCCGCGAGCGCTGCGAACTGCTCAAGCTGCCATTGATGGCGCCGCGTAACGGCTCGGGTTTCGGTACCAAGTTCACCGTATCGATTGAAGCCACCACCGGCGTGACCACCGGCATCTCCGCCGCCGACCGCGCTCGCACCGTGCAGGCCGCCGCCGCCAAGGATGCCAAGGCTGAAGACATCGTCAGCCCCGGCCATATCTTCCCGTTGATGGCCCAGCCCGGCGGTACCCTGGCCCGTGCCGGCCACACCGAAGCCGCCTGCGACCTGGCGCGCATGGCCGGTTTCGAACCCAGCGGCGTGATCTGCGAAGTGATGAACGATGACGGCACCATGGCCCGTCGCGCCGAACTCGAAGCGTTCGCCGCCGAACACGGCATCAAGATCGGCACCATCGCCGACCTGATTCACTACCGCATGATCCACGAACGTACCGTTCAGCGGATTGCCGAGCAGCCATTGGACAGCGAACTGGGCCAATTCAACCTGGTGACCTACCGTGATTCGGTGGAAGGCGACGTGCACATGGCCCTGACACTGGGCAATATTTGCGCCGATGAACCGACGCTGGTCCGCGTGCATAACATGGACCCGCTGCGCGACCTGCTGATGGTCAAGCAACCCGGCCGCTGGAGCCTGCGCGCCGCCATGGCCGCGGTTTCCGAGGCTGGCAGCGGCGTGGTGCTGTTGTTGGGCAACCCGGTGGATGGCGACGTTTTGCTCGCGCATATCCGTGAAACCGCCGAGCAGACCCAGGTGAAAACCCCCACCACCTACAGCATTGTCGGTGCCGGTTCGCAGATCCTGCGTGACCTCGGTGTGCGCAAAATGCGCCTGATGAGCGCACCGATGAAATTTAATGCGATATCCGGTTTCGATCTGGAAGTTGTAGAATACGTGCCCTCCGAATAAAGGCCGGCGATTTCTGCCCCTTGTTCGCGGTTAAATCATCACTGAGGGACGCACTTTTCGCGTCCCGGCTCTTTAAGAGATTTGTCGAATGACCCTGAAGACCATCGAAGGTACCTTCATCGCCCCCAAAGGCCGCTATGCCCTGGTGGTTGGCCGCTTCAACAGCTTCGTGGTTGAAAGCCTGGTAAGCGGTGCCGTGGACGCCCTGGTTCGCCACGGTGTGAGCGAGAGCGATATCACGATCATCCGCGCCCCTGGCGCCTTCGAAATTCCGCTGGTTGCGCAAAAAGTGGCCCAACAGGCCGAATACGCTGCAATCATTGCCCTGGGCGCGGTCATTCGGGGCGGCACGCCGCACTTCGAATACGTGGCCGGCGAATGCACCAAGGGCCTGGCCCAGGTGTCCATGGAGTTCGGCGTGCCGGTTGCGTTCGGCGTGCTGACCGTGGATTCCATCGAACAAGCCATCGAGCGTTCCGGCACCAAGGCCGGTAACAAAGGTGCCGAAGCTGCCCTGTCCGCCCTGGAAATGGTCAGCCTGCTGTCGCAGTTGGAGGCCAAGTGATTTCCGACGAGAGCGATCAGTTCAACCCTCAGGACCCACGCCCTGCGGATGCCGGCAAGCCGTCCAAGAGCGAGAAGCGTCGCAAGGCGCGTCAACTTGCGACCCAGGCGCTGTATCAGCGTCATCTGGCAGGTGCTTCGCTGAACGAAATCGAAGCGCAGTTTCGCGTCGATAACGACTTTACCTTCGCCGATCAAAGCTATTTCCACGACATCCTGCACGGCGTTCACGCCAGCTTGACCGAGATCGACACGGCCCTGGCACCTTGCCTGGACCTGACCATCGAGGAACTGGACCCGGTAGAACTGTGCGTAATGCGCCTGTCCACCTGGGAACTGCTCAAGCGCGTCGACGTACCGTACCGCGTGGTGATCAACGAAGGCATCGAGCTGGCGAAAGTCTACGGTTCGACCGACGGCCACAAGTTCGTCAACGGCGTGCTCGATAAGCTGGCCCCGCGCCTGCGCGAAGCCGAAGTCAAGGAACACAAGCGCTGATCCGCGCTTGAGTTCTCGATGGGTGAGTTTGAGCTGATCCGCACATACTTCGCCGCCGCGCCTTGTGCGCAGGGCGGCGAAGGCATTGCCCTGGGGATCGGCGACGACTGCGCCTTGCTGGCGCTGCCCCCTGGGGAGCAACTGGCAATCTCCACCGATACTCTGGTGGCCGGCGTGCATTTTGCCGACCCCTGCGATCCGTTCCTGCTCGGCCAGCGCTCGTTGGCCGTGGCGGTGAGCGATCTGGCCGCCATGGGCGCCCACCCCCTCGCATTTACCCTTGCACTCACCACGCCGAGCGTCGATGCCGGTTGGCTGCAACGCTATGCCCAGGGGTTGAACGCCATGGCGCAACGCTGCGGCGTGGGCCTGGTGGGGGGCGATACCACGCGCGGGCCGCTGAGCCTGACCATGACCGTGTTCGGCCGTGTCCCGGCGGGGCAGGCTCTGACCCGTAGCGGCGCGCAGCCAGGTGATTGGCTGTGCGTTGGCGGCGAACTGGGCAACGCCGCCGGCGCCTTGCCACTGGTGCTGGGCCAGCGCAGCGCCGAGGCGGCGGTCGCCGAGCCGTTATTGGCCCATTACTGGTCGCCGCAACCGCAACTGGCACTGGGATTGGCGCTGCGCGGCAAGGCCACGGCGGCGATGGATATTTCCGATGGGCTATTGGCCGATTGTGGGCATATCGCCAAAGCCTCGGCTGTCAGCCTGGTCATTGAGCGGCAGGCGCTGCCATTGTCCAAAGCTCTTTTGGCGTTCGTGGGTGACGAGCAGGCGCGGGTGGCCGCTCTGAGCGGTGGCGACGACTATGTGCTGGCCTTTACCCTGCCGCCCGCGCAGTTGGCGCCGTTGCTGGGCGACGGCTGGCCAATTCATGTGATCGGCCGGGTCGAGGCAGGCCAGGGAGTGACCCTGCTTGACGCCAATGGCCAGGACATCACACCCGCCGTGCGCGGCTACCAACATTTTCGCGATGCACCCTGAAGCGGCGGCCTGGGCTACCCTCAATAGCGTAATTCCTGATGCAAGGCTCTGTAGGAGGTCGCCCCCATGGGTGTACGCCGCTGGTTGCTGACACTGCTGTGCTTCGCCGCGACGCTTTTGCAGGCGCAGGAGACTCCCGTGTCACCTGCCAAGGTTACGCTGGCCAGTGAGGCGTGGGACGGCTACACCAATGCCGACGGCAGCGGCCTTGCCTGGGACGTGATGCGCAAGGTTTTCGAGCCGGCGGGATTCACTGTTCAAACCCGCACCGAGCCCTACACCCGAGCGGTTGGCCTGGCCCAGCGCGGCGAGGTGGATGGCTGGGTCGGTTCGTACCGTGACGAAGTCAAGGATGTGCTGTATCCCCGCTGGCACTACGATTCCGACCCCATTTACGCCCTCGGCCTGGCCACTTCCAAGGCGCCGAGCCTGGCCACGCTGGGGGAGTATCGCCTGGCCTGGGTGCATGGCTACAAATACGAAGCGTACTTGCCGAATGTACGACGTTTTAACCAGATACGTCGGCGCGACGGTATTTTGCCGATGCTGCAACACGGACGAGCCGACTTCTACATCGATGCCTTTACCGAAGCACAGGAAGTCCTCAATCAGGCGCAAGACCCGTCGATCTTTCGGTTGACCCACCTGACTCAACTGCCCCTCTACGTGGGCTTTGCCGACAACGAGCACGGACGCGGCCTGCGCGCCGTATTTGATCGGCGTATGGACTCGCTGGTGAAAAGTGGCGAACTCAAACCGATTTTCCAGCACTGGAAACAGCCCTATCCGTTCTGACCTGCATAGAACCGAGTTGAAGGCCAATCGAACCGATTGATCTTTATCAGCGATCATTCAGCTTAAGCGTCTGTCAGAACCTGCTGTTACAATGCCGCCTCTGTGAAATCTGAAATCAGGAGCACACGGTGCCCGTCGTTTTCGTCGCCGCTTCCAAGCTGCCTACCCCTTTTGCCACGTTCACCATGAGCGGCTTTCTTGAAGAAGCCACCGGGCGCGAGCACGTTGTGCTCAGCCTGGGCGACATCGCCGATGGCGAGCCCGTGCTCGGCCGTCTGCACTCTGAGTGCCTGACCGGCGATGCGTTGTTCAGCCAGCGCTGTGACTGCGGCTCGCAGCTCGAAGCCGCGCTGCAGGCCATCGCCCGGGAAGGTCGTGGCGTGTTGCTGTATTTGCGTCAGGAAGGCCGTGGCATAGGCCTGCTGAACAAAATCCGCGCCTACGAATTGCAGGATGGCGGCGCCGATACTGTGGAAGCCAACGAACGTCTGGGTTTCGCGGCCGATCAGCGTGACTACGCGATCTGCCTGCCGATGCTTGAGCACCTGGGGGTCAAATCCCTGCGCCTGATGACCAACAATCCGCGCAAGGTCAAGGCCTTGACCGACATGGGCATCACCGTGGCCGAGCGCGTGCCGCTGCACACGGGGCAAAACCCGCACAACAAGCTCTACCTGGCGACCAAGGCCAGCAAGCTCGACCACATGATGGGCAACGAGCATCAAGGTGAGGTAGACCGCGCGTGACTCGGGGCCAGGTCAAGCGTCGGCTGTCCGTCAACTGGTGGCAGTATCTGGCCCTGGCGCTGTTGCCCTTGTTTGTGATCAACCTGGTGTTTGGCCAGGCTGAATCCTTGCTGCCGGTGTTGGCCATGCCGTTCTTTATCGCGGGTGTGGCCTCGATGTTCCTCAGCCTGCGCTACTTCAACGGCTATAAACACGCGTTGATCGCCACCTCCAAAGCCCTCGACACCGCCGAAGAACCCGGCGCCTGGATCACCTTGGCGGCCCGTCGCCGTACGGCGCTGCTGGTGGCCGCGCTGCCCGCGTGGATCGGTGCGCTGGCGGTGTTCGTCGGCCTGGAGGCGGTGCCGTTGTTTCTATTGGCGCTGTCGACGATGGTGCTGTTTTACCTCTACCGCATCCCGCGTCAGTTGGGATGATGCGCCGCTGGCTGGCGCTGCTGGTGTTGGCGCTGAGTGCCCAGGCCCTGGCGGCCGAGCGGGTGGTCAGCCTGGCGCCGTCGCTGTCGGAAATCGTGATGGAACTGGGTGCCGCCGACCTGCTGGTGGGCCTGCTCGACGGTGGCGAGCGCCCGGCGGCATTGGCGCAGGTGCCGTCCGTGGGGCGTTACGGGCAGTTGGACATGGAACGCCTGCTCAGCCTCAAGCCAGACCTGATCCTACTGTGGCCCGGCAGCGTCGGCCCGGCCCAGCGCGCGCAGTTGCAGCGGTTGAATATCCCGGTGTACGTCGCCGAACCCCACAATCTCGAACAACTCACCACCCAGGTTCAGGCCATCGCCGAGCGGCTTGGGCGTGCCGACGCCGGCCGGCAATTGGCCGAGCGGTTGCGCCAGCGCCTGGCCGAACTGCGTCAGCGCTACCGACGTGCCGAACCTTTTCGAGTGTTTTACCAGGTGTGGAACTCGCCGCTGTACACCGTGGGCGGTGGGCAGATCATCAGCGACGCGTTGACGGTCTGCGGCGCACGCAATGTGTTCGACGACCTCAAACTGCCGGCGCCGCAAGTCAGTATCGAGTCGGTGTTGCAGCGCAATCCCGAGCTGATTCTGGTCAGCGATCAAGCGCAAATGGACGCCTGGAAAGCCTGGCCAACCATGGCCGATCGCGTACGGCAGGTGCCCGATAAAGGCCTGGAGCGGCCCAGCGGGCAGATGCTGGAGGCGGTGGGGCGGTTGTGCCAGGTAATTGCGCCGGACCTGTGACTGGAGCCTCAGATTTCCGGAGTCCAGGTCACACCGAACAGCCATACCCGACCTTCTTCGCGGTAATCCTGATTGTTGATAAACATCGGATCGTCATAGCTGTAACGCGCCCGCGCGTAGGACTTGTCCAGTAGGTTGTCGACCTTCAGCGACAGCGTCACTTCCCGATTGATCGCCCACCGGCTGCGCAGCCCTAGCAACGCATAACCGCCCAGGCGTTGTGCATTGTCGGCATCGTCATAGCTGCCGCTGATTGCCTGCCAACTGGCGCCGAGGCCGAGTTGATCGAATTGCCGGTCCAGGTCCAGGCTCAACGTACGCCGTGCGCGACGGGCCAGGGTGTGGCCTGTGCTACGGTCGCGCGGGTCGATAATCGACAACCCCAGATTGCCCTGCCAGCCGAACAGGTCCTGCTTGAGTGCCGCTTCCATGCCGTTGATACGCGCCGACGCCACATTCTGCGGCTTGCCCGTGCTGTCGAGGATGATTGCGTCGCTCAAGTCCGTGCGGTACAGCGAGGCCTCCAGGCGTGTGCTGTCACTGAGCTGGCTGCGCCACTGCAGTTCGTAGCTCTTGGAGGTTTCGGGTTGCAGGTCGGGGTTGCTGTACCGCGTGTCGGGGTAATACAGGTCGTTGAAGGTGGGGGCGCGAAAGCCTTCGCTGTAGCTCAGCAATACATCATTGTCGGGGTTGATCGGCAAGGTCAGCGTGCCGCTCCAACTGTTCTGCGCGCCGAACTGCTGATTCTGGTCACGGCGCAGGCCCAGTTCCGTGGAAAACCACTCACTGTGAAAGCGATGCTGCACAAAGGCCGCGCGGTTCCAGCGGCTGTTTTCACTGAACGCGGTGGAGCCGTGGAAGCGGTCTTCATACCAGTCACCGCCGAGGATCAGGCTGTTGTGTTCGTCCAGGGTCAGGTCGTTCTGCCAGTTGACCGAGTCGCGGTAGGTGTTGAACACGCTGAAGTCGTCGCTGAGGGTGTCACGCTTGGTGTCGCGGTTCTCGCTGTGGCCCAGTTCCAGGCGTGACTGCCAGCGCGGGTTGAACGTGGCATCGAGGTAACCGCTGGCACTGCTGACGGTGTAATCGGTGTAGGGCTTTTGCCCCAGCGTCTGGCCGCTGGCGGCGTCGTAGCGGCCGAAACTGTTGTCGTACTCCGACTTGCCACGGCTATCGAGCAGGTTGAAACCCGCCTCAAGCGCCTCGCTGAATGAATGGCTGAGGTTAAGACTGAGGGACTGGTTACGGTAAGCATCGTGGTCGCCGTCAGTGGGAAAGGATGCGTGGGTCGAGTTGATGCCGGCGGTTTCATCCAGGCTTGCGCCCAGGTTGAACCGCGTGTGTTCATCCCCGCCTGACAGACCGAGGCTGCGTTGCCAGGTCTGAAGACTGCCAAAGCCCAAGGTCAGACGTGGCTGCAAGCCTTGCTCGGCGTTGCGTCGGGTGAAGACTTGAATTACCCCGCCAATTGCATCGCTGCCGTAGATCACCGAGCGTGAGCCGCGCAGCACTTCCACGCGCTCGATCTGATCGACACTGAGGTATTGCAGGCCGCTATCGCCGGAGGTGGTATTGGCGATGCGCTGGCCGTCCACCAGCACCAGGCTTTGGGCGGACTTGGTGCCGCGCAGGTAGATCCCCGGCAAACTGCCGCGCCCGCCGGTGGGCGCCACTTGCACGCCAGGCACGCGGTTGAGCAGGTCGGTAAGGCTGGTCGGTTGCAGGCGGTCGATATCGTCGCGGGTGAACACCGTGTTGGCGGCGCTGCTGTCATTGCGCGCCTGGACCTGGCGGTTGGTGCTGATGACGATATCGGGGAGTTTCAGCGCATCGTCGCGGGTGTCGGCGAGCAATTGCGGGGAGGGCAGGAGCAGCAAGGCAAAGTACAGGTGTTTCATGGGCTGTCCATGGCGTTGAGAAGGGCACAAATCAAATATGGGAGGGGGCTTGCCCCCTCCCACACTCCTTTGGTCCCGGTTTCTACAGGCCCAGCAGCGCCATGCGGTTGCGCACAGAGGCTTCAATCCCGGCCTCATCCAGCCCGCATTCGGCCAGCATCTGCGCCGGCTTGGCATGCTCGACATATACATCCGGCAAGCCCAGGTGAAGCACCGACTTGAGGATATTCTCCCGCGCCAGGTACTCGCTGACCGCTGCACCGGCGCCGCCCATGATGGCGTTTTCTTCCACCGTGACCAACAACTCGTGACTGCCGGCGATCTCGCGCACCAGCGCTTCATCCAGAGGTTTGGCGAAGCGCATGTCGACCACCGTGGCGTCGAGCTTCTCGGCGACTTTCAAGGCTTCGGCCAATTGCACGCCGAATACCAGGAACGCCACCTGGCTGCCCTGACGACGCACGATGCCCTTGCCGATCTCGATGGGCTCCAGGTCTTTTTCGATCACGGCGTTCGGGCCGTTGCCGCGTGGGTAACGCACCGCAGCCGGGCCGTTGTACAGATGGCCGGTGCTGAGCATCTTGCGCAATTCGTTTTCGTCGCTCGGGGTCATCACCAGCATGCCTGGGATGCAGCGCAGGTAGGACAAATCGAAACTGCCGGCGTGGGTCGGGCCGTCTTCGCCCACCAGGCCGGCGCGGTCGATGGCGAACAGCACGTCGAGGTTCTGCACCGCGACGTCATGCACCAGTTGGTCGTAACCGCGCTGCAGGAAGGTGGAGTAGATCGCGACCACCGGCTTGGCGCCTTCGCAGGCCATGCCGGCGGCGAACGTCACCGCGTGCTGCTCGGCAATCGCCACGTCGAAGTAGCGCAGCGGGAAACGCTCGCTGAACGCCACCAGATCCGAGCCTTCCTTCATCGCCGGAGTGATGCCCACCAGGCGCGAGTCGGCGGCGGCCATGTCGCACAGCCACTCGCCGAACACCCCGGAATACTTCGGCCCGCTGGCCTTTTTCGGCGCGGCGGCGGGAGCGTCCAGCGGTTCGAGCTTGGTGATCGCGTGATAACCGATCGGGTCGACTTCCGCCGGGGCGAAGCCTTTGCCTTTTTTGGTGACGATATGCAGGAACTGCGGGCCCTTGAGGTCACGCATATTGCGCAGCGTGGCGATCAGGGTCGGCAGGTCGTGGCCGTCGATTGGGCCGATATAGTTCCAGCCCAGCTCTTCGAACAAGGTGCCGGGCACGAGCATGCCCTTGGCGTATTCTTCGGTGCGCCGGGCAATTTCCCACGCGCCGGGCAGACGCGAGAGTACCTTTTTGCTGCCTTCGCGCATGCTGGCATACGTACGGCTGGAAAGAATCTTGGCCAGGTAGTTGGACAAGCCGCCGACATTGCGCGAGATCGACATGTCGTTGTCGTTTAGGATCACCAGCATGTTGGCGTCCACTTCCGGCGCGTGGTTCAGCGCTTCGAACGCCATGCCGGCGGTCAGTGCACCATCGCCGATCACGGCAATCGCTTTGCGATCACTGTTTTGCAGGCGGGCGGCAATCGCCATGCCCAGTGCCGCACTGATGGACGTGCTGGAGTGGCCGACGCCAAAGGTGTCGTACTCGCTCTCCGAACGACGCGGGAAGGCGGCGACGCCGTCCTTCTGGCGCAGCGTGCTCATGCGCTCGCGACGGCCGGTGAGGATTTTATGCGGATACGCCTGATGGCCCACATCCCACACCAGCCGGTCGTCCGGGGTGTCGAACACGTAATGCAGGGCGATGGTCAGCTCGATGACGCCCAGGCCGGCACCGAAATGCCCACCGGTCTGACCGACCGTGTAGAGCAATTCCAGGCGCAATTCATCGGCCAGGGTTTCCAGCTCGGCTTCACCCAGACGACGCAGGCCGTCCGGCGTGGCAGCACGGTCGAGCAGGGGCGTGGACGGGCGCTTGCGGGGAATCTCTTGAAACGTCGTGGGCATCAGGCGAATCGTTATAGGTATAGAAAGAGGCGGCAGTTTACCTCAAGCATCGCAAACTGCCCACGCGGAGCGCCGAACTTGGCCGATATGCGGCCGTAATGGCCGTGGTTATCAGTGGCGGCGTTCGACGATATACCGCGCCAGGTTACGCAGAGGTTCGGCCGCCGCGTCGAAAGGTCGCAGGGCCGCCAGGGCCTGGTCGCGCAGTTCCAGGGCGTAGGCCTTGGCAGCGTCGAGCCCGAGCAGCGCAGGATAGGTCGGCTTGTCCCGGGCGATATCGGCGCCCTGGCGTTTGCCCAGGGTGGCGGTGTCACTTTCCACGTCGAGAATGTCGTCCTGCACCTGGAAAGCCAGGCCGATGGCCTGGGAGTAGGTTTGCAAGGCTGCCAATTGCGCAGGCTGCGCACGGCCGCTGGCCAGCGCGCCCAACTGCACGGCGGCCTCTATCAGCGCACCGGTCTTATGGCGATGCATGTGTTCGAGTGCTTTTTGATCCAGCTTGAGACTGACCGAGCCCATGTCGATGGCCTGCCCGCCGACCATCCCGGCCGGGCCCGCAGCCTGCGCCAGTGTGGTGACCATGCGCAGGCGGATCTCGGCGTTGACGCTGCTCAGGCGCGGGTCCAGCAATGCGCTGAACGCCAGGCTTTGCAGGCCATCACCGGCCAGGATGGCATAGGCTTCATCGAAGGCTTTATGAGTGGTGGGCTGGCCGCGACGCAGATCGTCGTCGTCCATGGCCGGCAAATCGTCATGTACCAGGGAATACGCGTGAATCAACTCCACCGCGCACGCGGCGCCATTGGCCTGCTCGGCCGACGCGCCCAGCGCTTCACAGGCTGCGTACGCCAGCAATGGGCGCACGCGCTTGCCGCCATTCATCACGCTGTAACGCATGGCTTCATAGAGGCGATTCATTTCCGGGCTTGGCGCTACGAACAAGGGGTCCAGCGCCGCATTCACCCGGGCTTGGCTACTGGCCTGATACGCGTCGATCATTCCGGCTGTTCCGCGTCGAAAGGTTCTTCGGCCAACTCCCCGTCACGCTCCAGCAACACCTGCACCTTCTGCTCCGCCTGCGCCAACGCGCTCTGACAGTCGCGGGTCAGGCCGATGCCTTGCTCAAACGCTGTCAGCGAGTCCTCCAGCGACAACTCGCCGTTCTCCAGACGCTCGACCAGGGTTTGCAGGTCAGCGAGGGATTGTTCGAAATCGAGTGCAACTTTTTTGCGGGCCATGGCGGCTATTCCGGTAGACGGTAAACCGGCGCGACACTAGCAGACATGGGGATTCTGGGCAAATGAGCGGGGTGTCACTTGCCTGCTGTATTGACCTGATAACGCGTGCTGCGGCCGCCTCCGGGCAGACGAACCAAGCAGTTTTTTTCCAGCAGGTCAGCCAGGTGTCGCGTCGCTGTCGCCTTGGAGACCTTTGCGACCGCCTGGTACTGCGCCGCGCTGATGCCGTGTTCGAAGCCCTTCTCACCACCGTCGAGCAGTCGATTGAGGACCTTGATTTGTTCAGCAGACAAAGGGAGGTCGCGGTGTTGCTGCCAGAACCGACTCTTTCCCAGCACTCGGTCAATCCGCGCCATTGCCTGCTGCACGCTGCGTAACAGGGTTTTAAGGAACCACTCCAGCCAGTCAGTGATATCCAGTGAGGCCTTCTGGCTGGATTCCAGTGCGTTGTAGTAGCCGGTGCGGTCTTCGAGGATGCTGGCTGACATGGCATAGAAACGGATGGCCTGGTGTTCACCCTGGGCCAGTGCCAAATCGGTGATAGCGCGTGTCAGGCGACCATTGCCGTCATCGAAGGGATGCAGTGTGACAAACCAGAAGTGCGCGACGCCGGCGCGTACCAGCGGGTCCAGTTCCGGCTGATCGCGGCTGGTTTCGAACCACTCCAGAAAATCCGCCAGTGCCTGCTCCAGTCCCAGACGTGGCGGGGCCTCGAAATGCACGGTCGGCCGATCAAGCCGGCCCGACACGACTTGCATTGGCTCATCTCCCCTCAAGGATCCAATATTGAGCGCTCGAGCGGTATAGCTCGCTTCCGGGACCGGGAACAATAAGTGATGCCATTTCAATAGGCGGGCGAGGGTAAACGGCTGGGTGAATTGTTGAGTGGCATCCATCATCAACTCGGCGAGGCCTTCGCTGCGGCGGCTTACCTGACCGTCTTCCATAGCTTCCAGGCCCATCCGCCTTGCCAGGGACGAGCGCACCGAGCCGACATTCAACTGTTCACCCTCAATCGCCGAGGACGTCAGGATATTTTGCAGCAGCGCATCCAGTTCATTCTGTGCGCTGACTGGCTGGCTGACGGAGCCGAGCATGCCCAGCAACTTGCCCTGGGCTTGTCCGCAATCGCGCAGCAACGGCGCGAGGCGACCGGGTTGCCAGTGGAAGTGCGGCCAGTCGGCGTGTTGCCAGATCCAGTGCGGATGAGCCATGGTTGAATGCCTGGGGTGCGTGAGCCGAATAAAGGGGTTATTCGGCTCATTTGGTGAGCCGATTGTGCTTCGGATTTGGCTCAGGGTCTAGGCTGGTGGTGGGTGTTTTCGTGAGCACGCCATAAAGTCCACCTTCTAGGCCGAAATCTAATGACGGATGCTGTACTCTCCGATTTTTCAGGAGCAGTCATCCATGATGCGTCCCGACATCAAAGTCGAATGAGTGTGTCTCTATACCAAGCCCGTAGGTGACGTTCTGCTCAGATATTCGTTGGATAAAGAAAAATGTTAGTTGATCTCACTTCGAAAGAAGCTGGATTAGTGAGTGATTAGCTCATCAAACTCAATGTTTTAGTTGCGCTATGGAGAAATGGTAGAAAATGACCATTTACCAAGTACATGTATCAAGCTAAAAGAAGAAAAATAGCCCTGTGTGGTTCTTGATTGCGATTGTGTTCAGGTGGATCAATTTTTTCATTACTGATGAGTTTTCAGGCGTCAGGTGGTCTTTAAATATCGCTAGCGCCTTGATGAGGTCCTCGTTGGTATTGATACTCTCATCTTCGTAGTCGTCAATTATTTTTCCCAGGGTGTTATTTATAGTTTCCACTGCGCCAGAGATCAGTAGTTTTTTATAATCTTCATCGGTGAGGTGAATGGTTTCAAGCAGAGAGTCCGGGCAATCATTTATGTCCAATAACCTCATGGCCTCTAGCGTAAGTGGGACACAAATCATCTTCATTGTTTTAGTTCCTTATTGAAATGGGTTGCTTCATTGTATTCACTTTGTGTTCTGCCCATTTGCTTTCCTGAAGGAGATGTCTTGTTGTTGGGCACGACGCCTTCAAGGCTTAAGTATCGTCTCGATCCCGGCAATGATGGGTCGTAGATTCTAAAGTAGTTTCCATTGATGTCCTCTACAACTTCAACTCCATTGAGAGGGTTCTTATATATTTTTTTGCCTTTGTCTGTTGTGGTTACAGTTGGATCGGTGCCGGCAAATTTGACAATGTTTTCATTCAGGTTAGCTGTTTTCCAATTCGCTGAGTATTTAGCTGATCGCTCAGCTCCTCCTGTTTTGGGTAATACAGCATCTCCTTCATCAGCTTTTACAGTTTTGGCCGGTTCATTAGCAGCTACCTCTGGCTTACAACCGTCTCCCCCGGGGCAGGTGTTTAAGCCTAACGGATCTACCCATCCTGTAGGGTTTGGAGCGTACTGGTAGGAGTTGATCCCCCCCGCCAACTTTACGGGGTCTGGTGTGAGGTAACGACCAATATCGGGATTGTAGTAGCGATGGCGGTTGTAGTGCAGGCCGCTTTCTTCGTCGAAGTATTGGCCCTGGAAGCGCAGTGGGTTGTCGAGTTTGCCTACGTCGAGGCGGGCGATTTCGCCGTAGGCGCGGTAGTGGGCGGACCAGGCGATATCGCCCTCGGGGGTGGTGAGTTCCTGGGGTGTGCCGAGGTGGTCGAGTTGGTAG
>NZ_VFEU01000038.1 GCF_007858255.1 Pseudomonas rhodesiae
TGGGGTCCGGGTGGCGAAAACGTAAGAAATACTCGTCGAATTGATTGTTTTTTGATCATTTGGCGAGTTTAAAAGTTGCGCTAGGTGGTATGCCGGGGAAATACATGGCTACTTCAGACCATCCCTAGAAGAAAACGCGGCGGCGGTGTCCATCGTGCTCAGCCCATCCGAGCTGTCGGCCCTGGATGGGATTTTCCCCGCCGACGCCACTGCCGGTCTGCGCTACCCCGAGGCGGTGATGGCGATGTTGGAGATCTGACACAAGCAGCGAGGCCCGCCAAGCCTCGCTGCTTGCGCACGCAGATATTGGCACCATCGTACCTAAAGCTAACCGTACTCAAGCCGATACCCCTACGAAGCTCCAACAAAGCCGCGTCGACAATAAACGCTTCGTAAGGACGATCCCATGCCCCCACTGCGCTCCATCCAAGCCCGCTATACCCTGTTTCTGGTGTTGTTCGTCCTGGTGTTATTCGTGTTGACCATCGTCGGCATCGGCCAGTTGGTCGCGCCGACATTGCGCCACACCGAAGAGCAGGTGGTGCTCAACCGCATCGACGAGGTGGCGAAAAGCATCCAGGGCGAGCTGAACAAGGTTCAGGCCCAGCAACGCAGCATCACCCAGACCATCCCGCTGCTGGACAGCGATGCCATCGACAAGGTCTTGCCTGGCCTGGTCGACCAGTACGGTGAGCTGAAGGTGTTCGGCGGCGGTATCTGGCCACTGCCAAACCAGCGCACCCCAGGGCGCAACAAGCACAGCACGTTCTGGCACCGTGATGCCTCGGGCAAGCTGACGGTCAATACCTTCTGGAACAGCGACCCGGCCCCCAACTATTACGACCAGAGCTGGTACAAGGGCGGCCTGGCCTCGCCGCGTGGCCAATGCGCCTGGGCCGCCGCTTACAAGGACGACGCCAGCCAAGAGCCACGCACCAACTGCGCCATGGCGATCCAGCGCGATGGCGCGGCCTATGGCGTGGCCACGATTGACATCACCCTCGGTTTCTTCAACGAACTGGTGGCCAGCAAGGAAAAAGACATCGGCGGGCAGATGCTGATCGTCGAAGGCGACGGCAAGATCATCAGCAACAGCACGCGCCTGAACAGCCCGGTGGTGTTGAAAAACATCAGCGAACTGACCGCTTCCTCAGCCTTCGCCACCCAGGTCAGCAAAGCCCTGGCCCATCGCGACCAAGGCTTGCAGCGCAGCGAGTTCGATAACGGCGGCGTGGCCAGCACCTTCTATATGCGCCCGATCGAGGGTACGCCGTGGTTCCTCGCCACCGCCCTGCCCACCTCGTTGATCACCGCGCAGCGCGATGACGTACTCGGCACTTTGGCCCTGCTGCAAATCCCCATGGTATTGCTGCTGGTGCTGCTGGCCGCGTATGCGATCCGCAAACTGGTGCAGCGCATGAAGACGCTGAAAGCCAATATCGACGCACTGTCAACCGGCGATGCCGACCTGACGCGGCGCATCACCATCCGCGCCGAAGACGAACTGGGCGCCATCGGCCATTCCGTCAACCGCTTTATCGTCTACCTGCAAAACATGATCGGCGAAGTGACCCAGGCCACCGCGGCCATGTCCACGGGGCTTGAGCAATTGCAGCAGACCTCGGCGCAGACCAACCAGATCCTGGTGCGTCATGCCTCGGAAACCGATCAGACCGTCACGGCCATCACCGAGATGAGTTCCACTGCCGAGACCGTGGCACAGAACGCCGCCGAAACCGCCGCGTTCACCCAGCGCGCCAACGAACACGCCGACCGCTCGCGCGTGGTGGTGGGAGAAGCGTCCAGCAGCGTCGGCGCGTTGATCGGCGAGGTCGCCAGCGCCACCCACACGGTGGAAAACATGCGCCAGGACGCCGCGCGCATCACCGAAACCCTTGAAGTGATCGGCGCGATTGCCGGCCAGACCAACCTGCTGGCGCTCAACGCGGCCATCGAAGCAGCGCGGGCCGGCGAGCAAGGCCGTGGTTTTGCGGTAGTGGCCGACGAAGTGCGGGCCCTGGCCGCGCGCACCCAGGCCAGCACCTCCCAGATCAACGAGATGCTCGCTCGATTGACCACGGGGGTGAGTTCCTCGGTCACCGCCATGGAAAATACCCAGTCCAGTTGCCAATCGGCGGCGGACGCCACGGCACGGGTCAACACCGGCCTGGATGAAATGGCCGGTTCCGTCGGCCATATCCACAGCCTCAGCACCCAGATCGCCACCGCCGCCGAACAGCAAAGCGCGGTGACCGAGGAGATCAACCGCAGCATGGTGCAGATCCGACAAATGGTCGAAGACCTGGTGCAGAGCGGTCACGCCACCGAAAACAATACTCAGAGCCTGCTGGAAGCCAATGGCCGGGTTATCAGCCTGATGAGTCGCTTCAAAGTCCGTTGAACAGCGTTTGAGAACTCCCGTGCAAAGCACGGGAGTCAGACTATTCTGACAGTTCGAGATACTTCTTCCCGCCACACAGGAGGTGTGTCATGCGCGCTGTCGAGCAGTCGGTCCGCTTGGAGCGGATCAGTCAGGAACGCTTTATCAATGCCCCCCTTGAAACTGTCTATGACTACGTAACCCAACCGGACCGCTGGCACGAATGGCACCCCACTTCCCTCGGTGCAGAGACCGGCACCAGCGGCTCTTTGGGTGCCGGTTCACGCTTTACCGAGATGATCGACCTGCTCGGCGTACGCGTCCCCATGAGCTACCGCGTGCAGATCGCCCGGCGCCCCCACGAATTCAAATGCGTGTTCACCTCCCTGGCCGTTGACGGCTCGATCCACTACTTCCTGCAACCGTTTCGCGACGGCACGCTGTTTAAACGGGTGCTGACCTACGAAACCGAATTGCAACTGGCGACCTTGCACGAGCGCATGCACGAACTGTCGGCCATCGTCCTGGACCGTCTGAAGCAGCGCCTGGAACATCCGCCCTTTGTATAATTTAGAAACATTACACTGTCGTCCCGTCCGTAAAAGCGCGGAGAATGCCGGGCTTATCGCCCCTATTGGATGAGACTCCGATGAAAACTCCACTGCGATTGGCCCTGCTGTCCGCCCTCTTCACCACTACCCTGGCCCAAGCCGCCGACCTGATCCCCATCGATGTACACCGTGACGCCAACTGCGGCTGTTGCAAAAAGTGGATCAGCCATCTGGAAAACAATGGGTTCAAGGTCAATGACCATGTCGAAACCGATATGAGCGCCGTCAAACAACGCCTCGGCGTGGCGCCGCGCCTGAACTCTTGCCACACCGCCGTGATCGACGGCAAGTTCGTTGAGGGCCATGTGCCCGCCGAGCAGGTGTTGGCGCTGCGCAAGCGCGACGACCTGCTGGGCGTTGCCGCACCGGGCATGCCCATGGGCTCGCCGGGCATGGAAATGGACGGACATGCCGATGCCTACCAGGTCATCGGACTGCGCCGTGACGGCACGGATGAGGTGGTGGCCGATTACCCGGCACACTGATCGGTGCTGATGGGTTACCTGGGGCTGTTCGTCGCCGCGTTCGGTGCGGCGACGCTGCTGCCCCTGCAATCGGAAGCCGTGCTGGTGGGCCTGCTGCTCAGCGGCCACTACAACGTGTGGTGGTTGTTGGCGGTCGCCACCCTGGGCAATGTACTGGGCTCGCTGGTCAATTGGTGGCTGGGCCGCTGGGTGGAGCATTTCAAACAGCGGCGCTGGTTTCCGGTCAACGAGCGGCAACTGCAAACGGCCCGTCGCCACTACGCACGCTGGGGGCACTGGACCCTGCTGCTCAGTTGGGTGCCGATCATCGGCGACCCGCTGACCCTGGTGGCCGGTGTGATGCGCGAACCACTGTGGCGTTTTCTGGTGGTGGTCACGTTGGCCAAAGGTCTGCGCTATGGCGTGCTGGCGGCAATTACCTTGCAGTGGGTGTTAATCCCGCGTTAATCCTCTCGCAACAGCATCCCAACACCTGTTTCAGGAGATGACACCATGCCGCCAAACCGCGTCCTTTATATCGCCGGCCTGTTCATGGCCAGCAGTGTCCCCGCCCTCGCCGCGACTTACGGCCCCGAGTTACAGGGCTTTCAATACCCCTATCCGCTTGCGCATTTCAGCTTTGAGTCCCAAGGCAAAACCCTGCAAATGGGCTACATGGACGTGCCGGCCAGCGGCAAGCCCAACGGGCGCAGCGTCGTGCTGATGCACGGCAAGAACTTCTGCGCGGCGACTTGGGAGGGCTCGATCAAGGCCCTGAGCGACGCCGGTTACCGCGTGATCGCCCCGGACCAGATCGGCTTTTGTACCTCCAGCAAGCCGGAGCATTACCAGTACAGCTTCCAGCAGTTGGCGCTCAACACCCATCAACTGCTGGAAAAACTCGGCATCCCCAAGGCCACCCTGCTCGGCCACTCCACCGGCGGCATGCTCGCCACTCGGTATGCGCTGATGTACCCCGCGCAGACCGAGCAACTGGCTTTGGTCAACCCCATCGGCCTGGAAGACTGGAAAGCTCTCGGCGTGCCGTACCTGAGTGTTGATCAGTGGTACCGACGTGAGCTGAAAGTCAGCGCCGAAAGCATCCGCCAGTACCAGCTCAACACTTATTACGTCGGGCGCTGGAAGCCGGAATACGAGCGTTGGGTCGATATGTACGCCGGCTTGAGCAACGGCCCCGGGCATAAACGGGTCGCGTGGAACTCGGCGCTGATCTACGACATGATTTATTCCCAGCCGGTGTATTACGAATTCAAAGACGTACAGGTGCCGACCTTGCTACTGATCGGCACTGCCGATAACACCGCGATCAATAAGGCAATGGCGCCGCCCGAGGTCAAGGCCAAACTCGGCAACTACGCCGTGCTGGGCAAGCAGGTCGCCAAGCTGATTCCCCACGCTACTCTGGTCGAATTCCCTGGCTTGGGGCACGCGCCGCAAATGGAAGAACCGGCGCGGTTTCATCAAGCGTTGTTGCAGGGCTTGAACGCCCTTTAACCCAACATTCGGAGGCACGCGTAAATGGCGCTACAGATCGCTGTGATTGATGACTGGCAGCAAGTCGCCTCTGGCGTGGTGGATTGGTCGGCCCTGGCCCCCCTGGGCCAGGTGCATTTCCTCCACGATTACCCGGCGGATACCGCGACCCTGATCGAGCGCTTGCAAGGGTTCGAAGTGATTTGCGTAATGCGCGAACGCACAGTGTTCGACAAAGCCCTGCTGCAAGGCCTGCCGCGCCTCAAGCTGCTGGTGACCGGCGGCATGCGCAATGCCGCCCTTGATATCGGCGCCGCCCAGGCACTGGGCATTCAGGTGTGCGGCACCGACAGCTATAAACACGCAGCGCCGGAACTGACCTGGGCGCTGATCATGGCCTGCACCCGCAACCTGCTGGCCGAAGCCAATGCCCTGCGCGCCGGGGGTTGGCAGTTGGGTCTGGGTGGCGACTTGCACGGCAAGACCCTGGGGATTCTCGGGCTGGGCAGCATCGGCCAGAAGGTCGCCGGGTTCGGCCAGGCGTTCGGCATGCGCGTGATCGCCTGGAGCCAGAACCTCACGCCGGAACGCGCCGCTGCGGCGGGAGTGACCTGGGTCAGCAAGCAGCAGTTGTTCGAGCAGGCCGATATCCTCAGCGTCCATCTGGTGCTCAGCGAACGTAGCCGGGGGCTGGTGGATGCCCAAGCCTTGGCCTGGATGAAGCCGAGCGCGCGCCTCGTTAACACCGCTCGCGGGCCGATCGTCGATGAACAGGCCCTGATCCAGGCACTGCAATCCGGCCGCTTAGCCGGCGCAGCGCTGGGTGTATATGGCCAGGAGCCACTTCCCGTCGATCACCCTTTCCGGCACCTGTCCAATGTGCTGGCCACGCCTCATGTGGGTTATGTCAGCGAGCAGAACTACCGGCAGTTCTATGGGCAAATGATTGAAGACATCATCGCCTGGGCCGGGGGCGCGCCGATTCGGTTGCTGGGTTGACTGCGTCATGGAGCGAGCTGGCCTGCGCAGCGCTCCCCAATGGTGCACAGGGTGCATCAGATAGGTCGCAGGTCCTTTCTTGGGGCGACAATGTCGCCCAGCGCAGGGCAAGCCTGCTCACCACCGAATGAATGCGGTCTTGCCTGGGGCAAATAGGTGCAAAGTGCCATCACGCTCCCGCCCGCCAGCGGTTTTCCCGCATCGCATAAGGTTACAAGTTTTTTGTCCTACAAAATTCATGTAGAAACCCTACGCTGTCTGGGATCTGTCCTAGACTGATGACCGATGGGTCCCTTCCAAAAAAAAAACCCCGCGAAAAAAATCTAAACTTTCCAACTCTGCCATTGGTCAGGTTTAGGTAAGGCGCGCCAGTGCGGTTTACGCCGGTTGCCGTCTATCCAACTTTTTAACGCTAACCGTGCAACTGGCATACGCCTTGCCAGATTTGTCATGCGCTTGTGCGCCTGGCCGCAGGATGCGGTCATCGGAGCTAATGGCAGCGGGCCATTAGCCGACCAACACGTGGAGAGAACTATGATCAGTGCCGCAGTAAGTATTCAGGGAGAGCGTGTTAGTCAGCCAGTTGGCGGGTCGACCTCTTTGGTCGACCTCAACACGGTGCGGCCGGTGTCCAGTTTCAACCCCAATCGAAAGAAAGTACTGTTTGTAACCTCGGAATTCGCCGATCTGGTGAAGACCGGCGGCCTTGGCGACGTATCCGCCGCCCTGCCTCGCGCCATGGCGCATCTGCATGATGTGCGCGTGTTGATCCCCGGTTACCCGCAGGTGATGGAAAGCGATAACCCGATCCATATCATCGGCGAACTGGGTGGCCACGCCGCGCTGCCGCCGTGCAAGATCGGGCGCATGGACCTCAAGGATGGCCTGGTCATCTACGTGTTGATCTGCCCCGAGCTCTATGAGCGCGAGGGCACGCCTTACGGCGCCAACAACGGTCGCGACTGGCCGGACAACCATATCCGTTTCGCTCGCCTGGGCCTGGCCGCCGCCGATATCGCCGCCAACCTGGCGCAGATCCACTGGTGCCCGGACCTGGTGCACGCCCACGACTGGCCCGCTGGCCTGGCCCCGGCGTACATGCACTGGCGTGGTTCACGCACGCCGACGTTGTTCACCATTCATAACCTGGCCTATCAGGGCGTGGTCAGCCTGGCTTCCACGCCGGAGCTGGGGATTCCGCCCCACGCACTGCAGCAGGAAGGCATGGAGTTCTACGGCAAGATGTCGTTCCTCAAGGCCGGCATGGCGTACTCCAGCCACATCACCACGGTGAGTGCCACTTACGCTCAGGAAATCACCACCCCCGAATTCGGCTGCGGCCTCGACGGTTTCCTCGCCGCCAAGACCCAGCAAGGCTTGCTCAGCGGCATTCCCAACGGCATTGATGAGAGCTGGGAAACGTCCACCGACACGCACCTGACCCACAATTTCAATATCGGTGACTGGGAAGGCAAAGCGATCAACGCCGCCCATGTGCGCAATCTGTTCGGGCTGCACGACTCCACCGGCCCGCTGTTCGCCGTGGTTTCGCGCTTGGTGTACCAGAAGGGTCTGGACCTTACCGAAGCGGTTGCCAGCTTTATCGTCGAGAACGGTGGCCAGATCGCAATTATCGGGCGCGGCGAGCCGGAAGAAGAACAGGCCATGCGCGAGCTGGCCCTGCGTTTCCCCGGCCAAATCGGCGTGCGCATCGGTTTTAACGAAACCGACGCGCGGCGCATGTTCGCCGGCAGCGATTTCCTGCTGATGCCATCGCGTTACGAGCCATGCGGCCTGAGCCAGATGTACGCGCAGCGCTTCGGCTCACTGCCGGTGGCGCGCAACACCGGCGGGCTGGCGGACACCATCGAAGACGGCGTCACTGGGTTCCTGTTCAACGAATCCACGGTGGACAGCTACAAAGCCGCCCTCACCCGCGCCTTCAATGTGTTCGCCTACCCCGGCCTGCTCAACGCCATGCGCTGCCGCGCCATGACCCAGCCGTTCAACTGGACCCAGGCGGTCGAACCCTACGCCGAACTCTACGAACAACTGGTGGCCAAGGCCCTGGGGAAATCAGCTAAATAATCAAGGGAGGTCTCTATAGATGCCGTTACGGACTCTGGAAACCTGGCCCCACGGCGCAATCATGCTGGACGCGCAACACACGCGTTTCGCCTTGTGGGCGCCAGACGCGTTTTATGTCAGCGTTGAATTGGAAAACGGTAAATCCATCGCCATGCTGCCCCAGGCCGATGGATGGTTCGAAGTTGAAATCAAGTGCCCGGCGGGCACCCGGTATCGCTACAACATCGACGGGGAGCAGGATGTTCCCGATCCAGCGTCCAGGGCCCAGGCCTCGGACGTTCACGGTTGGAGCCTGGTGGTCGACCCGCTGGCCTACCACTGGCGCCAGCCCAACTGGCAAGGCCGCCCCTGGCACGAGGCGGTGATCTACGAATTGCACGTCGGCGCCCTGGGGGGGTACGCCAACGTCGAGCAACACCTACCGCGCCTGGCCGAGCTGGGCGTGACCGCCATTGAACTGATGCCCTTGGCGCAGTTTCCTGGCGAACGTAACTGGGGCTATGACGGCGTACTGCCGTATGCCCCGCACTCGTCCTACGGCACCCCGGAGCAACTCAAACACCTGATCGACAGCGCCCACGAACACGGCCTGGCGGTGATCCTTGACGTGGTCTACAACCACTTCGGCCCCGATGGCAACTACCTGGGCCAGTACGCGGCAAGTTTCTTCCAGGAAGACGTGCACACCCCGTGGGGCGCCGGCATTGATTTCGAGCGCCGTGAAGTGCGGGACTTCTTTCTCGATAACGCCCTGATGTGGTTGCTCGAATACCGTTTCGACGGCCTGCGACTGGACGCCGTGCACGCCATCGATAACCCCGGTTTCTTGCAGGAACTGGCGCAGCGCGTGCGCCAGCAGGTCGATGCCGGCCGTCATGTGTGGCTGGTGCTGGAAAACGAACTGAATCAGGCCAGCCTGCTTAAGCACGACTTCGATGCGCAGTGGAATGACGACTTCCACAATGTGTTGCACGTCCTGCTGACCGGCGAAACCGATGCCTACTACAGCGACTTTGCCCAAGACCCTACCGCCAAACTGGCAAGGTGCCTGGGTGAAGGGTTTATCTACCAGGGCGACACCACTCGCCATGGCCATGCCCGCGGCGAGCCGAGCGGTGGTCTGCCGCCGACTGCTTTCGTTGCGTTTCTGCAAAACCACGACCAGATCGGCAATCGCGCCCTCGGCGAACGTCTGCACCAGCTTTGCCCGCCCCAGGCGCTCAAGGCCGCGACCGCCCTGCTGCTGCTGTCGCCAATGATTCCGTTGATGTTTATGGGCGACGAAGCCAACGCCGCCGAGCCGTTCCTGTTCTTCACCGACCATCACGGCGAGCTGGCCGAAGCGGTGCGTGAAGGTCGGCGCAATGAATTTGCCGACTTTGCCGCGTTCCAGGACCCTGAACGCCGCGAACACATCCCGGACCCGAATGCGCTGTCGACCTTGCAACAGTCCATGCCAACCCTGGCCGACCAAGACCATGTGGCGTTTTACCGCGAGCTGTTGAGCCTGCGTCATCGCCATATCGTCCCGCACCTGCCTGGCAGTGTGGCGCTGGGTGCCCAAATACTTGGCGACGCAGCGGTCAGCGCGCGCTGGCGTCTGGGTAACGGCAGCGTGTTGCAGATCGATCTGAACCTCAGTGCCACTGCCTTGGAACATTCCACGGCGCCGCACCTGATTTTTGCAACGCCCGCCGGCGACGGCACACACCTGCCGCCGTACAGCGCACGCGTCACCCTATCCCCTGCTGGAGAACACCCTTGAGCGAAGCGAAACTGGAAATCCTCGCCAGCCGCGCGGGCCTGGCCGTCGATTGGATCGACGCCAACGGCCGCCCGCAACACGTACAACCCGACGCCCTGCGCGCGGTGCTCAAAGGTCTTGGCCACCCGGCCGACACTGATGCCGAAATCGAAGCCAGCCTGGACGAACTGGAACAGGCCCAGCAGAGCAAGCATCTGCCGCCGTTGTTGACCGTCGACAGCGGTGAGAGCCTGGACCTGGCACGCTATTTCGAACCAGACACCCTGTGCCGCGTGCACTTGGAGCAAGGCGAAACCCTGGAGCTGCGGCTGGACGGCAACGCCGTGCTGCCCGGCGTGATTGCCTTGGGTTATCACCAAGTGCAGATCAACGACCAGACGTTCACCCTGGCCGTGGCCCCCACCCACTGCTACAGCGTGGCCGAAGCGGTGGACAGCCAACCCGCCCGCGCTTGGGGCATCAGTGCGCAACTCTATAGCCTGCGCCGCCTCAACGATGGTGGCTTTGGTGACACCCTGGCCCTGGAACACCTGGCCCGCGCAGCCGCCGAGCGGGGCGCCGATGCCCTGGCCATCAGCCCGATGCACGCGATGTTCAGCGCCGACCCGCAGCGATACAGCCCGTATTCGCCGTCGAGTCGGCTGTTTCTTAACAGCCTGTACGCTTCGCCGGCCTGCATCCTCGGCGAGCGCGAAGTGCGCAATGCCATCGAAGCCCTGGGCATCGCCGATGAGCTGCACGACCTCGAACAACTCGACCTGATCGACTGGCCTGCCGCCGCCCAGGCCAAGCAGCGTTTGCTGCGTGCGCTGTATGAAGATTTCCGCCACGGCCATCACCCGCAACATGCTGACTTCCTGAGTTTCCGTCAGACCGGCGGCGAGGCCTTGGAAAACCATTGCCGCTTCGAAGCGGTGCAAGCCATGCGCGCTGCCGCTGGTGAAAGCCTCGACTGGCGCCACTGGCCGGCAGAGTGGCGCACCCCGCAAAGCCCGGCGCTGGCAACATTTGCCGAAGAACACCGCGAAGAGGTCGGCTTCTACGCCTTTGCCCAGTGGCTGATCGCGCGGTGCCTGGAGCGCGCCCAACAAGCGGCCCGTGGCAGTGGCATGGGGGTTGGCCTGATCGCTGACCTGGCGGTGGGCGCCGACGGCGGCGGCAGCCAGGCCTGGAGTCGCCAGGACGAGTTGCTGGCCAACCTCACCGTGGGGGCGCCGCCCGACATCCTCAACCGTGCCGGCCAGGGCTGGGGGATTTCCGCGTTCTCCCCCGAGGGCCTCAAGCGCCACGGATTCCGTGCGTTTATCGAAATGCTGCGGGCCAACTTCGCCCATGCCGGCGGCTTGCGCATCGACCATGTCATGGGCCTGCAACGCCTGTGGGTGATCCCCATGGACGCCTCGCCCAAAGAAGGCGCGTACCTGTATTACCCAGTGGACGACATGCTGCGTCTGCTTGCGCTGGAGTCCCATCGTCACCAGGCCATTGTGCTTGGCGAAGACCTAGGCACCGTGCCCGACGGCCTGCGCGAAAAACTCATCGGCCGCTCCATACTCGGTATGCGCGTGCTGCTGTTCGAACAAGGCCACGACGGCCAGTTCAAGCCGATCCTCGACTGGCCCGACAACGCCCTCGCCACCACCAGCACCCACGACCTGCCGACCCTCAACGGTTGGTGGCACAGCCGCGACATCGACTGGAACATCCAGCTCGGCCTTATCGACGCGCCCACCATGGAGCAATGGAGCGAACATCGCCTGCGCGAACGCCAGGCGCTGCGCCAAGCCCTGAGCCAGGACCCGCAGAACTTCGTCGATGAGATCCGCAACGAAACCGACCATATGATCGACGCCAGCGTGCGCTACCTGGGCCACACCCGCGCACCCCTGGTGCTGTTGCCGCTGGAGGATGCCCTGGGCATCGAAGAACAAGCCAACCTGCCCGGCACCACCGATACCCATCCCAATTGGCGCCGCCGCCTGCCGGGCGAGGCCGCCAGCCTGCTCGACAACGCCGGCGCCGCGCGTCGCCTCGAACTGCTGGCCGTCGCGCGTAACCAAGCCTATGAGCGTGACCGATGAAAGCACTGCCCTTGCGCGCCACTCAGCGCCTGCAATTCCATAAAGGTTTCACCCTGGACGACGCGGTGCCGCTGGTGCCGTATTTTGCCCAACTGGGTATCAGCCACCTGTATGCCTCGCCGTTGCTCAGCGCACGCGCCGGCTCCATGCACGGTTACGACGTGGTCGACCCGACCCGGGTCAACCCTGAACTGGGCGGCGAGGACGCGTTGCGCCGTCTGGTCGCAGCCCTGCGTGAACACGACATGGGCCTGATCCTGGATATCGTTTCTAACCACATGGCCGTGGGCGGCGCCGATAACCCTTGGTGGCTGGACCTGCTCGAATGGGGGCGTTTGAGCCCCTACAGCGAATTCTTCGATATCCAGTGGCACTCTCCCGACCCGCTGCTCAAAGGCCAATTGCTGATGCCGTTCCTGGGCAGCGACTATGGCGAAGCCCTGCAAAGTGGCACCTTGACCCTGCATTTCGAGGCTGACCACGGATCGTTCTACGTCGAGCATTACGAACATCGCTTCCCGATCTGCCCACGGGATTACGCGTTGATTCTGGGCAACGACGAACCGCTCAAACCACTGGCGGACCGTTTCGCTGCCCTGGCCTATCAGGACGATGCCTACGCCGAAGCCGCCTGGCTCAAACAGGCCCTGGCCGAGCGGGCCACCGAGGTCCTGCCGGCCATTGAGCAGCGCTTGGCCCAGTTTGACGGTCGCCAAGCCGAGGGCTTCGAACGCCTGCATCAACTCTTGGAGCAGCAAGCCTATCGCCTGGCCAGCTGGCGCACGGCGGCGGACGATATCAACTGGCGGCGCTTCTTCGACGTCAATGAATTGGGCGGCCTGCGCGTAGAGCGCAGCGCGGTGTTCGAAGCCACCCACGGCAAGATTTTCGAGCTGATCAGCCAAGGCCTGGTGGATGGCCTGCGCATCGACCATATCGATGGCCTGGCCGACCCGCGCGGTTATTGCCGCAAGCTGCGCCGCCGGGTCGATACGTTGTCCCCCGAGCGGCACCTGCCGATTTTTGTCGAGAAGATCCTCGGCGAAGGCGAAACCCTGCGCGAAGACTGGCAAGTGGACGGCACCACGGGCTACGAATTCATGAATCAGCTGTCGCTGTTGCAGCACCAGCCCGAAGGCTTCGAGCCCCTGGCCGAGCTGTGGACGCGCCTGAGCGAGCGGCCTGCGGCGTTTATCGAAGAGGCCCGCCTGGCACGCCAACAGATCCTCAACGGCTCCCTGGGCGGCGATTTCGAAAGCGTGGCCCAGGCGCTGCTGCAAGTGGCGCGCGACGACGTAATGACCCGCGACTTCACCCTCGGCGCCATCCGCCGTGCATTGCAGGAGTTGATCGTGCACTTCCCGGTGTACCGCACCTACATCAGCGCCCGTGGCCGCAGCGCCGCCGATGACAAGGTGTTCCAACAGGCCATGGACGGCGCGCGCAGCACGTTGAGCGAAGGCGACTGGCCAGTGCTCGAGCACCTGCAAAAATGGCTCGGCGGCCAGCCGTGGCGTGATCGCCCGGTGGGGCGCGAGCGCAAGATTCTCAAACATGCCTGCGTGCGCTTCCAGCAACTGACTTCCCCCGCCGCCGCCAAGGCCGTGGAAGACACCGCGTTCTATCGCTCGGCGGTGCTGCTGTCGCGTAACGATGTGGGTTTCAGTACCGAGCAATTCAGTGCGCCGTTGGCCGACTTCCATCAGGTCAACCAACAGCGCCTGCTAGCGTTCCCGGACAACCTGCTGGCCACCGCGACCCATGACCACAAACGCGGCGAAGACACCCGTGCGCGCCTGGCGGTGCTCAGTGAGTGCGCGCCGTGGTATGTGGCTCAAGTTGAACAGTGGCGCAGTCTGGCCGCCCCGCTGCGCGACGATGCCTGCGCGCCGTCGGCCGGTGATGAGCTGATCCTCTATCAAGTGCTGGTGGGCAGTTGGCCACTGGATCTGGACCCTGGCGCGTCGCTGGAGACTTACCAACAACGCCTGTGGCAATGGCAACAAAAAGCCCTGCGCGAAGCCAAGTTGCAAAGCAGCTGGAGCGCGCCCAACGAAGCTTATGAACAAGCGGTCGAAGCCTTCCTGTCGCGCCTGCTGTTGACCGAAGCCGGTCGCCCGTTGCGTACCGCGATTGCCGCCGCAGCTCAAGCCATCGCCCCGGCCGGCGCCCTGAATGGACTGGCGCAAACCTTGCTTCGCATGACAGTGCCGGGTGTACCGGACTTGTACCAGGGCGCCGAGTTCTGGGACTTCAGCCTGGTGGACCCGGACAACCGTCGTCCGGTGGACTTCAACGCACGGCAACAAGCGCTGAACACCCCGCCGGGCACCGATCAACTGCTGACCCACTGGCACGACGGGCGCATCAAGCAGGCGTTGATTGCCCAGGTGTTGGGCTTGCGCAGCGCCCAGCCCGAACTGTTCCGCCACGGCAGCTACACACCGCTGGAGGTACTCGGTCAACACGCCGACCGCGTGGTGGCGTTCAGCCGCGAACACCAGGGCAAACAACTGGTGGTGGTGGTGCCACGCTGGTCCCATGCGCTGCTTGAAAACGGTGTGCAGCCCCGGATTCCTGCGCAGGTTTGGGGCGATACCCGGGTGAAATTACCGTTCGCCGCGTCAACGCAAAACTGGAAGGGACTTTTTCAAACGGGCGCAGTCACACCAGACAAGGAGCTGTTGATCAGCACTGCCCTGGGGGAATTCCCGGTCAATGTCTTTATCAATTCTGATGATCAAGAAAGCTGAACATTTTCTGTGAGGAGCATTGCGATGAGCACTGAAGACAAACGTATCCGCGAATTGGCGCATCAGATCTGGGAGTCCGAGGGCAAGCCCCATGGTCAGGACGCACGTCATTGGGAGATGGCGCGCAAGCTGGCCGAATCCGAAGCCTTGACGCCGAGCAAGCCCAAGCCGGCCGCCAAGCCTAAAGCCACCGCCAAGCCTGCGGCAAAGCCCAAGCCCGCTGCGGCAGCAAGCAAGCCCGCCGCACCGGCGACCAAGAAACCTGCGGCGCCGAAAAAGCCCAAGCCGTAACCAGCCTTTCGACGCCCAACCCTCCCGCCGACGCTGTCGGCGGGGGTTTAACTTCACACTTGATCTCGTTCGCTGAAAATTCGTCAGCACGGCCGCTCTCGGCCCGAAAAAAGACCCCTTGCAGGAGCAACACCACCATGAGCAAACCGGATAAAACCCCATCGACGCCGGGCAATGAGCCGTCGCGGATTCGTGAAGGTTTGCCCTTCCCCCTCGGCGCCACCTGGGATGGCCTGGGCGTCAACTTTGCGCTGTTCTCAGCCAACGCCACCAAGGTCGAACTGTGCCTGTTCGACGACAGCGGCGAAGTCGAACTGGAGCGCATCGAGCTGCCGGAATACACCGATGAAATCTTCCACGGTTACCTGCCCGACGCCCACCCTGGGCTGATTTACGGCTACCGCGTATACGGCCCTTACGATCCGGCCAACGGTCACCGCTTCAACCACCACAAATTGCTGATCGACCCCTACGCCAAGCAACTGGTGGGCGAACTCAAATGGTCCGAAGCGCTGTTCGGCTACACCATCGGCCACCCGGATGACGACCTGAGCTTCGACGAACGCGACAGCGCGCCCTTCGTGCCCAAGTGCAAGGTGATCGACCCGGCCCATACCTGGGGCAACGATCAGCCGGTGCGGGTGCCATGGGACCGCACGATCATTTATGAAACCCACCTGCGCGGCATCAGCATGCGTCACCCGTCCGTGGGCGAATCGGTGCGCGGCACCTGCGCCGGCCTGATGGAAGACGACGTGCTCAAGCATATTCGCCAACTGGGGATCTCCTCGGTCGAGCTGCTGCCGGTGCACGCCTTCGTCAATGACCAGCATCTGCTGGAAAAAGGCATGACCAACTATTGGGGTTACAACAGCATCGCGTTCTTCGCCCCCGACCCACGCTACCTGGCCAGCGGCAAGATCGCCGAGTTCAAGGAGATGGTCGCGCACCTGCACGAGCAGAAGCTGGAAGTGATCCTCGACGTGGTCTACAACCACACCGCCGAAGGCAACGAGCGTGGCCCGACCCTGTCCATGCGCGGCATCGACAACGCCTCCTACTATCGCTTGATGCCCGATGACAAGCGCTTCTACATCAATGATTCCGGCACCGGCAACACCCTCGACCTCAGCCACCCATGCGTGCTGCAAATGGTCACCGACTCCCTGCGCTACTGGGCCACGGAAATGCACGTGGACGGTTTCCGCTTCGACCTGGCGACCATTCTCGGGCGTTATCGCGACGGTTTCGACGAACGTCACAGCTTCCTTGTGGCCTGCCGTCAGGACCCGATACTGCGCCAACTGAAAATGATTGCCGAACCCTGGGACTGCGGCCCCGGCGGCTACCAAGTGGGCAACTTCCCACCGGGCTGGGTGGAATGGAACGACCGTTTCCGCGATACCGTGCGCGCCTTCTGGAAAGGCGATGACGGCCAATTGGCGGACTTCGCCGGGCGTATGACAGCATCGGGCGAAATGTTCAACCATCGCGGGCGCCGGCCGTACAGCTCGGTGAACTTCATCACCGCCCACGACGGTTTCACCCTGCATGATTTGGTGTCGTACAACGACAAGCACAACGAAGCCAACGACGAAAACAACCAAGACGGCAGCAATAACAACCTGTCCTGGAACCATGGCGTCGAAGGCCCTACCGACGACCCGGAAATCAACGCCCTGCGCCTGCGCCAGATGCGTAACTTCTTCGCCACCCTGCTGCTGGCTCAAGGCACGCCGATGATCGTCGCCGGTGACGAGTTCGCCCGCACCCAGCACGGCAATAACAACGCCTATTGCCAGGACAGCGAGATCGGTTGGGTCAACTGGGATCTGGATGACGACGGCAAAGCCCTGCTCAAGTTCGTCAAGCGCTTGATCAAGCTGCGCCTGGCCTATCCGATCCTGCGTCGTGGCCGCTTCCTGGTGGGCGATTACAACGAAGACATCGGCGTGAAAGACGTCACCTGGCTGGCGCCGGATGGCAACGAAATGAGCACCGAGCAATGGCAGGACAGCAATGGCCGTTGCCTGGGCATGCTGATGGACGGCCGCGCTCAGGAAACCGGTATCCGCCGCGCTGGCGCCGACGCTACCTTGTTGCTGGTGGTCAATGCCCACCACGACATGGTCAATTTCCGTCTGCCGCCAGTGCCCGAAGGTGAGTTCTGGACCTGCCTGCTGGACACCAACGACACGGCAATCAAGGCTCAGGAGCGCTTTAACTTCGATCACGAGTACGCCGTAACCGGCCGCTCACTGCTGCTGTTCGAATTGCAGCGCGACGACGAGGTGTGAGATGAACTGGCAGGGAAGCCTGGATGGCGGGCGTGGTTACGCCGACACCGAGGCGCTCGGCGCAGCCCTGAAGGCCTTGGTGGCCCAAGGGCTGGACCGGTTGCCGCTACCCGGCGGCGGCCAGACCCTGGAGCGATTCAGGCGTCTGGCCGATGTGGCCGCGCACGACTTGCGCCTGTGCAAGTTGTTCGAAGGCCACACCGATGCCTTGGCGATCATGGCCGAACTCGGCAGCCTCCCGACGCCCCAGGGCAGTACCTGGGGCACATGGGCCGCCGAACCGCCCACCGCCAAGGTGCGTGTACAACACGACGGCCATTGCTTGCGGGTGCACGGGCGTAAAGCCTGGTGCTCCGGCGCGGCGGTGGTCAGTCATGGATTATTGACCGCCTGGGATGAGCAGGACCGCCAGCAATTGGTGGCGGTACCCATGCAACAACCGGGCGTTTGTGTGACCGATCAAGGCTGGCATGCCGTGGGCATGGCGGCCACCGGCAGTGTCGAGGTTGTCTTCGACAATGCCAGCGCTGTTGCCGTGGGTGGGCCTGGCGACTACCTCGCCCGCCCCGGTTTCTGGCAAGGCGGCGTCGGTATCGCGGCGTGCTGGTACGGCGCGGCGCAGCAACTGGGCCAAGTGCTGCAGCAACACTGTGCGCGGCGCGCCGAGCCCCATGCCCTGGCGCACTTGGGCGCGGTGGACAGTGCCCTACACGCCGCCGCCTGCGTGTTACGCGACGCCGCCGAACGCATCGACCGCGCCCCCAAGGCCGATGCCAGGGAGCTGGCCCAACAGACCCGCGCCTGCATCGAGGACACTGTCGAGCAGGTGATCCGCCATGTCGGCCGTGCAGTCGGTGCCGGGCCGTATTGCCAGGACCCGCACATGGCCCAATTGATGGCGGATCTGCCGGTGTACGTGCGCCAGAGTCATGCCGAACGCGACCTGGCGGCCCTGGGCGAATGGGTCGCCGGCCAATCCAGCGAGAGGTGGCAGCTATGAGAGCCAACCCGATCGTCGGCCAGGGCACGCCGTTGCAGCACTGGCAGACGTCACCGCGCCTGGCGGCGTTGCCCTCTATCAGCGTTGAGGAATTGGTCCCGGAAGGCCATCGCGCGGTGATTATCGCGCCCCATCCGGACGACGAAGTGCTGGGGTGCGGCGGGCTGTTGCAGGGCCTGGCGGCGCTGGAGCGGCCGATCCAGTTGATCTCGGTGACCGACGGCAGCGCCAGCCACCCTGGCTCGCAACGTTGGCCGGTGGAGCGATTGAGCGTGGTGCGCCCGCAGGAGTCGGCCCAGGCCCTGCATCGCTTGGGGGTGCCGCTGCATAGTCTCAAATGGCTGCGCGCAGGCTTGAGCGACAGCCAAGTGGCGGCGCGGGAGGACGAGTTGGTGGGGTTTATTCAGCGTTATCTCAAGCCCACCGACGCGGTGTTCACCACGTGGCGCGAAGACGGCCATTGCGACCATGAGGCGGTGGGCCGCGCCAGCGCCAAAGCCGCCGCAGCAGTGGGCGCGCGACTGTACGAGTTGCCGGTGTGGACCTGGCACTGGGCAACCGCCGAAGACGCCCTGGTGCCCTGGCACCGCGCGCGCAAAATCCCCCTCACCTGTGCAGCGGTGGCGCGCAAGCGTCACGCCATCCATGCGTTCGCCAGCCAATTGGAGGGTGATCCGCAGATCGGCTTGCCGCCGGTGCTGGCCCCCTATGTGGTGGAACGCTTGCTGCAACCTTTTGAAGTGGTATTCGTATGAGTGTGGCCACCCGGTATTTCGATCAACTGTTCGCCGACAATGATGACCCCTGGGCCTTTCGTCAGCGTTGGTACGAGCGGCGTAAACGCGCCCTGACCCTGGCCTTGCTGACCAAGCCACGCTACGCCTCGATCTTCGAACCTGGCTGTGCCAATGGTGAGCTGAGCGTTGAGCTGGCCGCGCGCGGCGATCGTTTGTTGTGTTGCGACACCGCCGCGGCCGCCGTGGCGCTGGCGCGTACTCGGCTGCTCGGGTTTACCCATGCCCAGGTGCACCAGAGCCGTTTACCGCAAGAGTGGCCGGCGGGCCAATTTGACCTGATCGTGCTCAGCGAACTGTGCTACTACCTGGACGCCGATGACTTGGGTCGGGTGATCGAGTGCGCGCTGGCCAGCCTGACTGCCGACGGGCAGATCCTCGCCTGCCATTGGCGCCCGCCCATCGACGGTTGCCCGCAAACCGCCGAGCAGGTGCATGCCATGTTGGACCAACGCCTGGACATGCCCCGTGTGGCCAGCCACCCAGAACAGGATTTTCTCCTCGACCTGTGGAGCCGCGACGGTACCTCGGTCGCCACCCTTGAGGGCTTGCGATGATTGGCATTCTGATCCCGGTGCATAACGAACAAGCGCTGTTGGCCGATTGCCTGGATGCCGCGTTGATTGCCACACGGCACCCGGACTTGCGGGGCGAAACCGTGCAGGTGCTGGTCATGCTCGACAGCTGCAGCGACGCCAGCGCCTCCATCGCCCAGGCTTACCCCGTGCAGTGCCTGGAGGTACAGGCGCGCAATGTCGGGCATGCCCGTGGCGTCGGCGCGCGGCATTTGTTGAATCAAGGCGCACGCTGGATCGCCAGCACCGACGCCGACAGCCGCGTGGCACCGGACTGGCTGGCCGCGCAGTTGGCATTGAACGTAGACGCGGTATGCGGCACGGTCACGGTGGATGCCTGGAGCGAGGGTTTCGATCCGGCCGCCCAGATTCGTTATCACCAGGGTTACGAAGCACGGGACGGCCATCGGCATATCCACGGCGCCAACCTTGGGGTAAGCGCCAGTGCTTATGTGCGCGCCGGAGGGTTTGAGCCTTTGGCCTGCCATGAAGACGTACATCTGGTACGCGAACTTGAGCGCTGCGGGGCATCAATCGCGTGGAGCCACCGCCCGCAAGTGATCACCAGTGCACGCCTGGACGCCCGCGCCCGGGGCGGTTTCGGCGATTTTCTAAAAACCCTGCTGCCGGTTACCTGAAAAAAACCTGAGGCCTCACTGAAAAGCGCCGCAACCTTGTCTATGCTGATGACGCCTTGCTGGTAATTCAGGGTTGGATTGCCAAGCACCCACCACGGCGGAGTCTGTGGTGACAATAAGAGAGTCGTGCCGTCAACGGCTGACGACCGCGCATCAACCGACAAGGATGTGACACCCATGAAGCCTGCCTCTTTGAGCGAAGGCCGTCGCGGCCCTCCGCAAATCTGGAACAGTGCGCCGCAGCTGGCGCAAATTACCCCGGTCGCGCCGTCCACCTTGGTGCCCCCCGGCGCCCGCGTAGTGATCATCGCGCCCCACCCTGGGGACGAAGTTCTTACCTGCGGTGGTTTATTGCAACTGTTCAGCAACCTGGAACACCCGCTGCAACTCATCTCTATTACCGATGGCAGCGCCAGCCACCCCGGCTCCCAAGTGTGGCCGGCTAGCCGCTTGAGCGTGGTGCGGCCCCAGGAAAGCGCTGAAGCCTTGCGCCGCTTGGGCATGCCATTGCACAGCCTGAAGTGGATCCGTGGCGGCTTCAGCGACAACGCCCTGGCCGCCCGTGAACCGCAACTAAGCCAATTTATCGCGCGTTACCTGCACCCTGGCGACGTGGTGTTCACCACTTGGTGCAACGATGGCAACAGCGACCACGACAGCGTCGGGCGCGCCGCGGCCAGAGCCTGCGACCTGGTGGGTGCGCGGTTATATGAGGTGCCCGTCTGGGCCTGGCATTGGCCGGCCACTGAAAGCGCGATGATCCCCTGGCAACGCGCGCGCAAAGTGCGCCTGGACACCTGGAGCGTGGCGCGCAAACTCCATGCCGCCCATGCCTATGCCAGCCAGCTGGCGGGCGACCCGCAGATCGGCCTGGCACCGATACTGGCGCAGGTGTTGCTGGAGCGGATGCGCGAGCCTTATGAGATTGTGTTTGCCTAGCCAGACACTCGTCTATACCTGTTATTTCTGACAGTGGCGCCTGACGCGATGTGTGACTAAGGTGGGAAAAACTGCACAAGCTCAGATGCAGTCGAGAAAGCCATGCCAACCCCTTGCATTGGCCGGTGTTTTCGAACAGGTAACCCGTATTCCCTGCCTCGTATCGCTCATCCCGTTGTCATGGCATGACCCGCCCCTAGCCTTCAGGCGAATGGGGCAAGCCCCTCTCGAATGAGGATGGATCATGCGCACACGGACACGTTCCTGGCTGTACTTGGGCATTGTCTCAACCTTTGCCCTGATCACCTTGCCCCCGCCTGCTCAGGGCGCCTGCTCGATCAACAACACGGCGGGCGACGATATCTCCACCTGCGACAGCGGCAGCGCGCCGGGCTATACCGATAACGGTGGCAACAACACCCTCAACATCAGCGGCTCGGGTCGACTCACCAGTAACGTGACGTTCGGCGCCAACAACGACTTGGTTGACATTAGCGGGCCTACCGCAGGTATCACGGGCAACCTCTCCATGGGTGACGGCAGCAATATCTTCCGCTCAATCCTCGGCGATATCAGCGGCTCTGTCAGCCAGGGCGCGGGCCGGGATATAGCACAGATCAGCGGCGGCAGCGTGGGAGGAGCCTTCACTCAGGGCGCCGGCACCGACGATTTTGCAATGAGCGGTGGCACTGTCGCGTCGCTCGCTCAGGGCGACGGATTCGACACGTTCAGCATGAGTGGCGGCACCATCACCGGTGCTTTCGAAGATGGGGATTACGCCTTGATGTCCGGCGGCAGCATCGGCCGCGTCGACATGAAGCTGGATAACAATACGTTCGATATGTCCGGGGGCAGAATCATTGGCAACCTGGTGACCGGTTTCGGCCTGGACACCATTCTGATTTCGGGTACGGCCTTTGTAGGGGGCAATATCAGCGTCAGCGGCGGCGATGACAGGGTGGAAGTCTCGGGTGGCGACGTCAACGGACGCATACTGATGAGCGCTGGGAATGACACTTTCGAGTGGTCGGGAGGCAATCTGCACTCTTTCGTACTGTTGGCCGATGGCGACGATAAAGCGCTGCTCAAAGGTCTGGTCAACGCACAACTGGCCCCTGCCCAACTGATCGACGGTGGCCTTGGCAATGACACGCTGACCTTGGACAACACCAAGGCCGCCGATCCGGGCTTGTTTCCCAATTGGGAAACCATCCAGTTGGACAACGGCTCGCAGTTGACACTGGGCGGCACGCTCACCTTGGGCGACAGCGCCACAGGCACCGGCAAACTGACAATCGACGGCGCCAGTCAACTGTTGGTGAACACCGGTGTGATCGCGCCGTTCACCGACGGCCAAGCCGTCAATGTCACCAACAGCGGTACCATTGATATGAGCACCGGCAGTTCCAGTACCGCCGACAGCTTGACCATCAAGGGCAATTACACCGGCAATGGTGGGCAGCTCCTGTTGCAAAGCAAGCTGGGCGGCGACGGTTCGCCCAGCGACAAACTGGTGGTCAGCCAGGGCACGATGCAGGGCAATACGCTGATCAACGTCACCAACCTGGGCGGCACAGGGGCGGCCTCGTTACAGGATGGCATCCAGGTGGTGCAGGCCCTCAACGGTGCCACCAGCAGCGGTACTGCATTTACACTCGGCAAACCGGTGTCCGCTGGCGCCTTTGATTACTACCTGTTCAAAGGCGGCGTCACGGCCGGAACCTCAGAAAACTATTACCTGCGCTCGACCATCCCACAGGTGCCGATCGACCCGGTGATTATCGGCCCGTTGCCGGGCATCATCCCTGGCGAACCGCCGCTGCCGCCAAACCCCGGAGTCGACCCACTGCCCATCTACCGCCCCGAAGTGTCGGTTTATGCCGTATTGTTCCCAGCCGTGCAACAGGTAGTTCAGGCCATGCTGGGCACTTATCACGAACGCCTGGGCGACCAGCTTCAGCAACAGCAAACCGGCGCCTTCGCGGCCGGCTGGGGCCGGGTATATGGAAACAGCAGCCGACAAAGCTACACCGGCACCGTCAGCCCAACGCTGGACAGTTCCGTGTCCGGATTCCAGGTGGGCACCGATGTCTACGCCGGCGTCCTCGACAACGGCTTGCAGCAGCGGGCCGGCTTTTTCGTCGGCCACAGCACCCTCAAAGGCGACGTCAAAGGCTTCAGTGACGCGCGCAAGGACCAGGACACTGGGAACACCACCTTGCGCGGCGACAGTCTGGGCGTGTACTGGACGCTGATCGGCGCCAACCAGGCATATTTGGATCTGGTGCTGATGGGCGCGCGCTTCGACGGCCACAATGAATCGGACCGTGGGGTGAAGATGAAGACCCGCGGCCACGACGTCACCGCCTCCGCCGAAGTCGGTTGGCCGCTGCCGATCAACGACACCTGGACTGCAGAGCCCCAGGCTCAGGTGATCATCGGCAAGACCAAGCTGGATCGGCAGAACGACGGGGTTTCCGATGTGTCTTTCAGCGCCGACACCCGCGTCACCACACGCCTGGGCCTACGCCTGCGGGGTAAATACCAGGTCAGCGGCATGCCCTTCGAACCCTATGCGCGGGCCAATGTGTGGCACACCAGCGCGGGGCAGAACACCGTCACCTTTGACCACCTGACAGACATCGACACCGAGCAGAAATCCACCACCCTGGGCCTCAGCGTCGGCGCCAGCCTAAGGGTGGCGAAAGGCATCAGCCTGTACAGCGAGGTCGGTTACAACCGCAATCTGGACAGCAATGCCTTCAATGGGCGCCAAGGCACGCTGGGCCTGCGCATGGAGTTTTGACCGCGCCTTTGTATCGCAGTGTGTATAGGGCCCGCTGCGATACATAACCTTTGACCCGGCGAGTTTGCTGAAACAGGCCAGATACAGCCCCGCGTTCAACTGTGCGCCAGGTATCTATCCCGCCGCAGGAGGCTCACCATGTATACCCCGTCGACCCGTCGCTTCACACGCCACCCCCTGGTCCTGGCCTTGGCACTGCTGCCTCTGGGCATGGTCAGCCTGGCTCGGGCCGAAATGCCCGAGCTGAACACACCGATGCAAACCGCGCCCTCCTCCGCCCTGGGCGCACTTAAGCACATCAGGGCCGGTCTGTTGGACGTGGCCTACGCCGAGGTAGGCCCGGCCAATGGCCCGACGGTGATCTTGCTGCATGGCTGGCCCTATGACATTGAGAGCTATGCGCAGGTGGCGCCGTTGCTCGCGGCCAAGGGTTACCGCGTGCTGATCCCCTATGCGCGAGGTTACGGCGGTACGCGGTTCCTGTCGGACGCCACCCCGCGCAACGGTCAACCGGCGGCGCTGGCCAAGGATGTGATCGACTTCATGGACGCGCTGAAGATCAAACAAGCGGTACTGGGGGGCTATGACTGGGGCGCACGCTCGGCGGATATCGTCTCGGCGCTGTGGCCGGAGCGGGTCAAGGCGCTGGTGTCGGTCAGCGGTTATCTGATCGGCAATCAAGCAGCCGGCCAGAACCCATTACCGCCCAAAGCCGAGCGGCAGTGGTGGTATCAGTTCTACTTCGCCACCGAACGCGGCGCCGCCGGTTACCAGAAGAACACCCACGCTTTCGCCAAGTTGATCTGGCAGACCGCCTCGCCAAAGTGGGCGTTCGACGATGCCACGTTCGAGCGCAGCGCCAAGGGCCTGGACAACCCCGATCATGTGGCAATCACCCTGTTCAACTACCGCTGGCGCCTGGGACTGGTACATGGCGAGGCCCAATACGAGCCGCTGGAACAGCAACTGGCCAAGGCGCCCGCGATCAAGGTACCCACCGTCACCCTGGAAGGCGACGCCAACGGCGCTCCGCACCCGGCGCCCGAAGACTACGCCAAACGGTTCACCGGCAAGTATCAGTTCCGCCTGATCAACGGCGGCATCGGCCACAACTTGCCGCAGGAAGCGCCAGACGCGTTCGCCAAAGCGGTGATCGACGCGGATCACTTGTGATGAAGCGCCTGTGTATCGCCGCCCTCACCCTGGCCGGCGGCGCCGGCAGCCTGGCATTGGCCGAGGGCGCGGCTTCGCCGATCTACGGGGTCACCATTCCCGACGGCTATCGTCAATGGGAACTGGTGGCGCCGGCCCAGGAAGCCGAACCACTCAACGAACTGCGCGTGGTGCTGGGCAACAGCGCAGCTCTCAAAGCCTACCGTGACGGCAAGCTGCCCTTCCCCGACGGCACCGTGCTGGCCAAGCTTGCGTGGAAGCACACACCGTCACCGGCGTTCAAAAGCGCATCAATCCCCGGCGCGGCGACCACGCTGCAATTTATGGTCAAGGACTCGAAGAAATACGCCGCCACCGGCGGCTGGGGTTTTGGCCGTTTCATCAACGGCCAACCGGCCGATGAGGCACAGCATCAAACCTGCTTCGCGTGTCATCAGGCACTGGTGAAGGACCACGACTATGTGTTCACCCGACTGGCGCCTTGAAGGCGCCAAACCGGCTGATCTCAATCCTCTCAAAACAAGGGCGGGACCACTGCGGTTCGCGCCCTTTCCATCTCGATAGCGGCCAAACGCCACCCACCAACATGTGAAAAATTCGTTAACTAATTCTTCCCTAAGGCTTTTTCCTACAGACTGATTCTGCCAGACTAACGCGAATAGTTCTCAACATATTTCTTATTAGCCACGGACGGCACTCGGGGAGAGTCAGTTTCATGTCTGTGCAATCACACGGCGGCAATGGTTTTTCACTTAGTCTGATGACATTGGCGGTCTGTCTGGCCACCACCCACGCGGCTTACGCCGCCGACGCAGAAGCACCGGCCACCACGCTGGAACTGGGCGCCACGCAAATTTCCGGCGAAGGCCAATTGGGCCAGACCACCGAAGGCACCCAGTCCTACACCACCGGCTCGATGAGTACCGCAACCAAGCTGCCACTGACCTTGCGCGAAACCCCGCAGGCCGTCACCGTGATCACCCGTCAGCGCATGGACGACCAGGCGATGACCAGCATCAATGACGTGGTCAACGCCACGCCTGGTCTGTTTTTGAACTACTCCGACGGCCCTGGTCGGCAGACCTACACCTCCCGGGGCTTCGACATCGATAACCTGATGTATGACGGCATCCCCAGTGGTTACAACGGCGCGTCGGTGGGTGCGCAGCCGAACCTGGCGATGTTCGACCGCGTTGAAGTGGTGCGCGGCGCCACTGGCCTGGTCACTGGCGCGGGCAACCCGTCAGCCGCCATCAACATGATCCGCAAGCGTCCGTTGGATGAGCAGAAAGTTACCCTCACCGGCGCAGCCGGCAGTTGGGACGATTATCGCGGCGAACTCGACGCTTCCAGCCCGCTCAACGACAGCGGCACCCTGCGCGGCCGAGTGGTGACGTCGTACCGCGACGCCAACAGCTTTATCGACAAGGCCGAAAACAGTCACGGCCTGTTTTATGCGGTCACCGAAGCCGACCTGAGCGAAGACACCACCCTGACCTTGGGCTTCTCCAACCAGAAGGACAAAACCAACTACTTCTGGGGCGCCTCGATGATCGGCCAGGACGGCCATCACCTCGACCTGCCGCGCTCCTACAACCCCGGCACCGATTGGGAAAACAAGGATCAGGAAATCAACACGGTCTTCGCCGAACTGCGCCAGCGCCTGGCCAATGACTGGAACCTGCAAGTCAACGCCAACTATGCCGAACAGAACGCGCTGTTTTCCGGCTCGTACCAATCGCGCTGGGTCAACAACTCCCTGGCACGTACGGTGTACCAGGCCAAGTACGACGAAAACCAGGCCGGGGTCGACGCCTTTGTCAGCGGCCCGTTCCAGGCATTCGGGCGCAGCCATGAACTGGTGGTCGGCGCGAGCAAGCGCATCTACGACATGACCACCCACAACTACAGCCCCTACGACCTCAACTGGCCACTCACCGCAGGCAAGCCGGACTTCGTCCACACCAACAACCAGCGCGAAGTCACCACCCAGGACAGCGTTTACGTCACCACGCGCCTGAGCCTGGCCGACCCGTTGAAGTTGATCCTCGGCGGGCGCCTGGACTGGTACGACTACGATAATCGCGACGGCGACGGCGACTTCCACGTCACCCGCAACCTTACGCGCTACGCCGGCCTGATCTACGAGCTGGACGATCACCACTCGGTGTACGTCAGCTACAGCGACATCTTCACCCCGCAAAAAGAAAAGGACACCGGCGCCGCGCCGCTCAAGCCCATCGTTGGCAAGAACTATGAGGTCGGCATCAAGGGCGAATACCTGGGCGGCGCGCTGAACGCTAGCGTTGCGCTGTTCCGCATCGACCAGGAAAACCGTGCTGTGCAGGTGGTGGTGCCGAACTGCCCGCAGGCTTCGTGCTCCCAGGCATCAGGTGAGATCCGCAGCCAGGGTATCGACTTCGAACTGCAAGGCGCATTGACCGAAAACTGGCAGGTCGGTGGTGGCTACACCTACGCACGCACCCACACCATCAAGGACGACGCCAAGCCGCAGTTGGTCAACAAGCAGTTCGATACCGACGTCCCGGAACACCTGTTTAAGTTGACCACCCGCTACAACTTCCAGGGCCCACTGGAAAAACTGCGGGTGGGCGGCAACATTTCCTGGCAGAGCCGCCTGTACAACGATATCCCGTTGGCCAACGGCAGCACCTACCGCCTGCAACAAGGCGCCTACGCCGTCACCGACCTGATGGCCGGCTACAAGGTCAACGACCACCTCGACCTGCAGGTCAACGCCAACAACATCTTCGACCGGCGCTACTACTCCACCATCGCCAACTCGGCGAGCTATGGCGGCGACGCCTACGGCAACCCGCGCAACATGATGCTCACGGCCAAGTACAGTTTCTGAGGCTTCAGGCAACACGCGTCGACGGCCCCCCCCCGCCGGCGCTAGCGCTGACGGCGGCAACGCATCAGCGTTGCCCGCACCACCAGCTTGTGAAACGGGCGAATCAGCAGAATGTAGATACGCCCCAGCCGGTTGTGGGTGTGTACCGCCGTCGTGGCGATCAGCACTTCACCGCGCTCGTCGCGTCGTCGAAGCAGCGAAAGACGAAAATCCAGGTGACTGTCATTTTCCCCCAGCACCATTTCGTCAGCGCTTTGCTCCAACACCGGGAAAAAGTCGATATGGGCTTTATCCGAATGGGCGCGACGCACCTCGCCGGAGGTCCGCACGCCCAACGGCCCCATCACACCATCGCGGATCGCTATCAGCACCTTGAACCACACAGGCGGCGAACCCAAGGCGCGTACGGCGAGGTCATTGATGGAGACGTCAGCCGCGTCGATAGGCACGACAAAACTATCAAGCAACTGCGCGTTCGCGTACCAGTCACGGATCAGGCTTTCTGGCGGTGGATCGATAGGCCGGGCAAGCAAGGTCATGTGAGGGGTTTCCCTGAATGAATGCAGCTGATTCGTGAGCGTGGTCGGCAGTCCGGGCGCCATCGGGGGCAAGCCCCCTCCCACATTCAAAACATTATCGATCGACCTGCTTGGCGTCGATAAACGGCACCGTACTGTTTGGCAGCATGGTGGTCGGCAGTACGCCGTTCCAGCGCTCGGCCTTAGTCAACTCGATCAGGTTCTGGTTGCTGGCCAGGGCCTTGGCGCGGGCCTGGATCGCGTCGGCTTCGGCGTTGCCGCGCAAGCGCGTGGACTCGGCATCCGCCTTGGCCTGGGCCAATTGCGAGTCGGCCTCGGCTTGGGCCTGGGTCACCCGGATCTGCGCCTGCACCTGCTCGGTCTGCAGCATTTGCTCGCGGGTTTTGACTTCCACTTCGGCTTTCATGCGCAAGGCAATCGAACGTTCGTAGTCATCGCTGAAGTCGATGTTCTCGATCTGTACGCTGTCGATCACCACTGGCCCGACTACCGAATCGCGGATGGCCTTGGTCACATCTGCGACAAATTTGCCGCGATTCTGTACCGCCGACACTGCGTTGTACTGGCCAAACACGTTTTCCACCTGGGTCGGCACCTGACGGGCGATCAGGCGGTCACGCACGCCATCCAAGTCCTTGTAACTGGTGTACACCTTGGCGACATCGCTGGTAGGGATGTGCCAGGACACCGAGACCTGCAACTTGGCGGTCTGCTGGTCCTTGCTGTACGCCTGGAGGTTGGCGTACTGGGTAGCCTGGCTTTGAATGCTGATAAACCGCACCGACTCAATGAACGGCAGCTTGAACGACAGGCCCGGTTCCACCACCCCTATCATCGCGCCGTTACGCAACAGCACACCCCGCTCGGTCTCATCGACCGTGAACCAACTGGTGGCCAGAGACACCACCACGACCAACCCCACCGCTGCAGCGGCATAAGTAACCATTTTATTGTTCATCGAAACGTCGCGTCCCTTCGTTAAATTGGCGGCACGATACCCTGAACCGCGCCCTAAGTGGGGTGATAACCAGGCAAATTTGCAGTACTGATAGCAGCGTCACAGTCCTGAAACTGCGCGTCGTGCTTGCCCCAAGCCCGCGTTATTCCGTCATCAACGGACGGCCTATTGAAATACCCCGCTAGAAATACATGTCCGCACCAGGAGCCGATCAATGATTCGCAAAGCACTGCCCTCTGACGCTCGGGCCGTTGCCCAGGTGCATATCAACAGTTGGCAGCACGCCTATCGTGACCTGATGCCTGCCCACTACTTGGATTCACTAGACGCAACCCTGGCTCATCGCGAATCCAACTGGCGGCGCGCGCTTGAGTTGGGAGAATCAAGCGTATGGGTGGCGCAACTGCAAGAGCAGGTTGTCGGTTGGATCTGCGTGGGCGCCAGCCGTGACGGAGATTGTGTCGGGGGCAATGTGGGTGAGGTCGAAGCCCTTTACGTCGCCGCCGGCCATTGGCACACCGGCGTCGGGCAGGCCTTGTGGAACGCCGGTGTGCGAGCGCTGAAGGCGCAGGGGTTTGAGCGCCTGACACTCTGGGTCCTGAGCGGCAACGAACGGGCTCGGCGCTTTTATCGCCGGGTGGGCTGTATAGAGGACATCGGCAGCCAGCGTCCGCTTGAGCGCGGTGGCGTCAAGCTGGGAGAGGTAAGGTACGGCTTGCAGTTACCCACCTGAAAGGTCTTCAAACAATTGTCGGGCCGGCCCACCTGCCCTTATTCTCAACGCTGCCCGCTCACCTGCACCTGGAGCCGCCATGGACCTCGCCACCCTCGCCCTCTTCATCCCCGCCTGCTTTGCGCTGAACATGGCGCCCGGCCCGAACAACCTGCTGTCGGTCAGCAACTCGACCCGCTACGGCTATCGCACCTCATGCCTGGCTGGCGTCGGCCGCCTGCTGGCATTCGCCGCGATGATCGCGCTGGCCTCTGCGGGCTTGGCAGTGGTGCTGCAAACCTCGGAGCTGTTGTTCTACGGGATCAAGATTCTCGGCGCGGCGTATCTGTTCTATCTGGCGTTTCAGCTATGGCGCGCCAATCCCGAAGCGCCAGTAGACTCAGCAACCGCCAAAGTCGGTACGTGGGCGTTGGCGCGTCAGGAATTTCTGGTTGCGGCGGGCAACCCCAAAGCCATCCTGATTTTCACCGCCTTCCTCCCGCAATTCGTAGCGCCCAACCAACCTATTACAGCGCAGTTCGCCGTGCTCGGAGCGCTGTTCCTGGGGCTGGAATGGATCGCTATCTGCCTCTACGCCTTTATGGGCCTGCATCTGCGTCGCTGGTTTGCCGAGCCGCGGGGCAAACGGCTGTTCAATCGCTGTTGCGCGGGGTTGTTGTCGGCAGCGGCATCCGTGCTGCTGATGGCCCGCAGGGCTTGAAGTACGTGGTCTAGACTATCTCCACCCCTTCACTGTGGAGAACGATCATGCCCAGCAAAAACACCCTCTGCCTCTGGTACAACGGCACGGCCGAAGAGGCGGCGAATTTCTACGCCAAGACGTTTCCAAACAGCAGCGTAGACGCCATACACAAAGCGCCGGGCGACTACCCGTCGGGCAAGCAAGGCGATGTGCTGACGGTAGAGTTCACCGTGATGGGCCTCCCGTGCCTGGGGCTGAACGGCGGGCCGATATTTCCTCAAACCGAGGCATTTTCGTTCCAGGTGGCCACGGATGATCAGGCCGAGACCGATCGCTATTGGCACGCGATCATCGACAACGGCGGTCAGGCCAGTGCCTGCGGATGGTGCAAGGATAAGTGGGGAGTGTCGTGGCAGATCACACCGCGGGCGTTGACCCAGGCGATCGCCCACCCCGACGCGGCCACCGCCAAGCGTGCCTTTGACGCGATGATGAGCATGGCCAAGATCGACATTGCTGCCATCGAAGCGGCCGTGAAAAAAACCTAAAGATTCACCCCCGGCGGCCGTCACCCTGGCATCCCCGAATGGACTCAATGAGGTTCTTGTGCGCGTTTTGACTTCTGTGTTGCTGGCCGGTGGCATCGCCACCCTGTCCGGTTGTGCCACCCAGTCCGGCAAAGTCGAGCAGATGCTCGCCGACACCCTGGCTCAACCATTGGTGCAGAACAGCATCGTGCGCGAAGGCGACTTGCTCAGCTTCGAGCTGCTGATGCCCGACGCTACCGGCGGCGTGCGGCGCACCATGCAGTTCGAAGCGGCGTGCTCGTCCAAGCAATTGCACCTGCTGTACCTCGATGGCTCCCAACGCGTGTACCCGCTCAAAGCCGGGCGCTATACCGAGGCGCGCAAGCTGTCTGACACGCTGTATGCCACCTTGGCCACCAACCAGACATTTGTCCGCGCCTGTGCTGAAACGCCCAAGCCCGACTGGCGCCTGGTCAGCAAAGATGAGCGCGACAACTGGGTGCTGCTCGACGCTGCCAGCATCAAGACCGTGCAGGGAGAAACCCGTTTCTGGGCCGCTTTCGATAACCCGACGGTGCTCAACGACCTGCCCTACGACGCACCTTATGCGCAAAAACGCGAGCACTTTGCGGTGTCTTGCGCCAATGGCACATACAAGGAGCTGGCCGGCTACGATCTGGACGTGCGCAACCGCGTGAGCGATGGCCGGGTCGACAGCTTCCCCACGCCACAGCCTATCGCCGGCGGCGACGCCGACTATGCGCGGCTGTTCAATACCGTGTGTGTCACCCCCGAGAAAATCGCCACGCTGGAACCCTTCAAGCCGCGCCTGAAAGCACCGGCGATCATCGCCCTGTCGTCGGTGCATCCCCAGGTACTGGCCGCGCTTGCGCCCTTCAACCAGGACAAGCCGGCGCGTACCTTGAAGTACGTGCACTTTACCGGCACATCGACTCTCAAAGGCAAGACGTCCAACAGCACCAGCGAGCACTTCATCAGCCAGGACAAGGCCAGTGGTCAACTGCAGATCGTCCATCGCGGCGAAGGCTATGAGTCCCAGTCGGTGAGCTGGCGCAACCTGGTCTCGCTGGTGTCGAAGACAACCTACGGCGGCACCGGCATGGCGGAAAGTTCGACCTTGACGCAGTTGAGCTTGACCGGCAATTGGCAGGCCCTGCCGGTCGGCGAAACCGTGGTCTACCAGACCACCCGCTCGACACTCAACAGCCTGGTGGGCAGCTATAACAAGGTGCAGATCAACCGCTGCGTCGTCGAACGCGAATTGCCGGCCCGCGAACTCAACCCGAACCTGCTGGGGAATGCCAAGGCCTTGGCATGCCGCACCGATGACGATAAGTACAACCGCGTCGAACATGTGTACTACCTGAATGATTACGCCTACTTCTACGAATCGAGCACGGACAAGAACGAGTTTTTCTACGCCGATACACGCATCGATAAGTTCGAATAACAGGTAACACTTCAGCGCCTGGCTTTGGGGCCGCTGCGCAGGCCAGCGCAAGCAAGCTTGCTCGCCACAGGGAAGCGCGGTGCCACCAATCTTTGCTGAGCGGTTTCTTGTGCTGAGTGGGTTCTTTTGCCGAGCAGGCCTTCTGTGGTGAATAGACCTTTTGTGGTAAGCAGGACTTCTGTGGTAATGGAATGGACGCCCCCTTCCTAACGGCATCTATGTGCCAAAGTTAAAGTGTTACCCACACTTAGCGGAAGGGAGCGTCCTCATGCAGCTTACGACTGTTTCGGTTGACTTGGCAAAAAA
>NZ_VFEU01000039.1 GCF_007858255.1 Pseudomonas rhodesiae
TGGGGTCCGGGTGGCGAAAACGTAAGAAATACTCGTCGAATTGATTGTTTTTTGATCATTTGGCGAGTTTAAAAGTTGCGCTAGGTGGTATGCCGGGGAAATACATGGCTACTTCAGACCATCCCTATCGACCGGGAACTACTTAGCCTACGGGCTGGCAGCATCCTCGCTCTGGCTTCTCGGGATTCCGCACAGCCTTCCAGTCGTCCACGGTCGTACTCGGCGGGGTGGCTTAGTGTTCGACCTGGCGGATGTAGTCAAAGACGCTTGCGTCATGCCGACAGCTTTTCGCAGTGCCGCGCTCGGCGACGACAGGGCCGAATTTAGGGCCAAGTGCATTGCTGTCTTCGATAAATACCGGGTTTTGGAAACCATGATCGAAACAATTAAGGACGCTTGTGATTGTCATCGCCGTTGATGAGAGCCAAAAGCGTTCGCTGAGGAGATCCAGGCGAGTGTTATCCAAATGGCTCAGCCAAATAGGCTCTCGCACATGGACTGGGAGCCTAAGCCAAGAGGGTATCCAGCAGATGCGCAGCGAGCTTGCAAAGGCAGCGAGTAAAACCAGTGCTGTGGCCGTTTTTGCTGTGCGATCAGGGCGCAGAATGACTCTTTTGTTCTTCTGTGGTGCTCGAACCGATTGGGATGAAAATGGCTGGTTTTCTCATAAATCTATCAGCGCAAAATGCCTCATTGATAGTGACTATTTATTGAAGCAAGTGATTGAAAAATAGAAAGTAATCGCGGATTTATAACAGTGTGCCGCCGTGTAGGTGGCTTGAAGTTATCACTGCAAACAAAGCTGAGCGCAGAACTGGTGTGCCGCCGTGTAGGTGGCTTGAAGTGCGACCTGGGCCTAGCCCTGCACTATGAACGTGTGTGCCGCCGTGTAGGTGGCTTGAAGTCAAATCATATGGTGCAGGGAATTTTCCTGCTGGTGTGCCGCCGTGTAGGTGGCTTGAAGGTGCGATAGTCAGCGCACTGACGATTGCAAGCAGTGTGCCGCCGCGTAGGTGGCTTGAGGCTGCGGAATCGTTGAAGACGGCTGCGAAACTGTGTGCCACCGTATGGGCGGCTTGAAGGTACGATCTCGGGAATTTGCGTATCTGGGATACATGTGCCGCCGTCTAGGCGGCTTATAAGAACCAGTGGGGCATCGTCATCGGACGGCTTTTGTATGCCGCCGTCTAGGTGGCTTGTAGGCATAATCAGGAAATGGGAGGTGAGCCCTGTTTGTATGCCGCCGCGTAGGCGGTTTGGGAAATAATCGACCGATCTAGGGGCAGACGGGCTAGGTGTGCCCCTGTGTAGGCGGTTTGAAGGCGTATGTTTCGAGTAGCCCAATAAGCTCGAGTCAGCGCCGTTTTTTGGGGTTCAACAGTGTTGCGCGATAAGCCTCGCCCTTCAGGGCAGTGAGGATGTCAACGATACAAAGAATTACTGACCAATAAACACCGCTTCAACTGCCGCCAAGGCTTGGCGCGCCCCCTCAAGCTCCGGCTGTATCAGCGTTAAGCCCCCCAGGTCGTTGCTCATCACCGACACGCAATCCTGAAGCGCTTTTTTGGCCTCAGTGAGAGCAGCCAACAGAGTAGAATCTTTGGCCTCCGCAGTAGTCGATGCCCCTTCTACTACGCTGAGGCGTTTGCTGAGAACGAAGTAGATGTGCGGGAAAACTAGCTCCTGGACAACACCTGCATTCTTCGCTGCTTTTGCTGACGCTTCTTCAACGATAGAGATCAGCTCTGCCTTGTGGATCGGGTTGAATAGTTGTTGCATGTGGTGGCTCCCAGTGACGAATGCCCCCAGCATGCCGGCCATCCTCCAAAACCCAAGGCCTCATCCCACAGGCCGAGCGAGCGGCTTACCCCTCGGCCCCGGCAAGGCTGGCTGAGCGCGTGGCCGACACAGCGGGGTACCACCAGCGGATCAACCCGGTAATGTTCGTCGCAACGAAACACCCATTCAGCAGCAACAATCCCCAGGCCTGCGCGAGAACGGCATAGCAGCAGAGGCTCAAGCTCGACACGAGGAATAGCCACCATCCCCACGGAGACACACGGGTATTGGTGGAGATCATCAGCGCGCCGAGGACACCGCAGAGGCTTCCGATCCACTCGAAATACAGGGTCATAAGTCAGTCCTTCACATGGTCCGAGGAGATTTCTTCGGCTCGAATTTCGTTGATGATCCGATGAGCATTGAGCCGACACTGGACGGGATACGCCAGAGGGTCGTGGCCTCGACGTTCAAAAGCGACGATGAGCTGGGCCTTCCAGGCGATACCAGATGACTTGGGGTCGGGTTCTAAGCTGCTGCCAGCGGCAATGCGGGCTTGCCGGTAAGACTGACACCATTCAGCCCTGGTCGCGCTGTACCGGCCCAGACTGGGTTTGCGAGGGAAACACATAGCCCCCCCTCAGGTGAGCGCAAATTTGCGGAGGGAGTCACCGAGCGTCCCTGTCCATACAGCGCCCGACTTCGAGCTTTCCCCGTGATAGACGTTGAAGTGCTCGCCCTTCTTGATCGAATTCGGAACACAGGCACGCCGCACCACAGGATGCCCGTCGATATCGAAATCCTGAAAACCGTGATGGGAGTTCACCAAGCGAGCGGTGAAGGTCAGTGGCCCTTTGGAGTTTTTCTGGCTCATGCAAATGACTCGATTGAACTGGATAGCCTTCAGGGTGAATGCGTCCGCAGAAAACCCAACTCCAATAGCCGGGCCGAATTTGTCCAACAGGCTGTTGGACGACCTCCATTTCAAGCACAAAACCAGCGTGAAAACGCGCCCGGCCTAGTTCCCAGCCCGATAGCATCAGGCCAAGCCAAAGTGGCTTGCCAACCAATCACAGGGAATATTTTTCATGCAGAACGAACAACTTGAATACGCGGGTTTCTGGGCGAGAACAGGGGCGTGCATTGTTGACGGCATCCTTTTCACCCTGGTTTCCCTGCCGCTCCTGATGATGATCTATGGCACGGGCTATTTCAGCAGCGACAAGCTGATCCAAGGGCCAGCGGATTTAGCAATCAACTTTGTCCTGCCAGCGATCCTGACGGTAGTTCTGTGGCGTCGTCTCCAGGCTACGCCGGGGAAGATGGCGCTGAAATTGCGGGTGCTCGACGCTGAAAGCGGCAACACCGCAAGCGTTCGACAGTGCATCGGCCGGTACCTCGGCTATGTAGTGTCGACCCTACCGCTGGGACTTGGCTTCTTCTGGGCGGCATTCGATCGCCGTAAGCAGGGGTGGCACGACAAGCTCGCCGGAACAGTGGTGGTACGCGAGCTCAGAACACAGCCGGTGAAATTCCGGAGCTGATCACCCTGCTCAGTTGAGCCGGACGTGGCGTTCTGGCTCATCCACCAGCCGTCCGTGGTTGGGAGTTTTTCAACCCATGGGATGCTGGCCACATCAACTGATCAAGGGAAGCGTAATGAGCAAGCAAACCAGCGAAGCCCAACCGGAGCTTGAAGTCGTAGCCACCATCGAAGTGATGAGCTACGACGAAGAGACGACCTACATCGAAACCCGCAGCGATCGGATCAACTTCGACAATGCAATCAACGATGATGCCCTGGTGTTCAAATCCGACGCCGAGCGCGTAATTTCTGGCCTGAGCTACAAAGCCGAGCTGTACGACGAGGTATGGGGCAAAGCCAAGGCGTTGGGATTCATGAATGTGACTATGGCGTTGGAGGAGGTGGAGAAACTGCGCACCAACCCTGCGATTGCCGGGCTGCTCGAGGCCCTGGGGAAAATCGCAACTGGCTCCACAGGCATCATGGATCGCGACTCCGAGCTTGCCCAGATAGCAGCGGATGCGCTCACCAACTATCGCACCAGTCTGTCCTGAAAGGGCGATGAGTAACGATCCCGGCCGCCAATTCATCGGGCCATCAATAGGAATTCAAGGAAAGTCCCATGAACCGCGAAATAAAAGACCTTGAGCAGCGTGCCTTGAACAGTTCGGCCAAAGCCAGCTCGCTGATTCGTAAGCTGCTAAGCGGCTCGCCGCATGCGTCCCTGGATAGCGTGGAGATCCAAGTAGCCGAGCTCCAGGCTGTCCGAAATGAATTGGCTGACCGCACTGGTCGGAGCGCATTGGAATAGGTAAAAAATCCCGCGACATCCCAGCCCCGTTCTTCGGGGCTGAGCCCGCAGGGAAGGCGCAATTCTTGCTCCTCCAATAGAGGATACAGTCAGACCGTCAGACACTGACAATGGATGGCCTTCTGATGCACGGCATTGGTTTGGAACATGCCTAGTGACATTTTCTATGTGAAAAAATACCTGACGGGCCGAATTTGAAGGAAGTTGGTGCAATGTGGGGACTCAAGATGCAACGGGTGCGTACAACAGTAAGCAGCATCCTGACTCGGAAAAAGGACAGTGCTGATCGGCCGTTTATTGGCCCATACGTTCAGCAGGCAATGGTCGGTGGAGCGAAACTCGCTCCCATGATGCCGCTCTACGGTCTGATGGTTTGGGCCATGGGCGATTACGAGGGCCTGCGGCAGTTCTTATCCTCGGCGAGCAGTGCTGAGATGAGCCAGACGGTATTGATGTTCATCGTCGCGGGTTTCGCGCTGGGCGGCGCTGTACAGGTGCTGGTTGACGCGAGCACTCCAAGCCTGAGCTCCCAAGGAGCTTGGGAACCAGACTTCGAGCGTACCGAAACTGAGAAGTGGTACTGGGCTCAGCGACCAAACGGTGAAGAGTGGGCGGTGCGGGAAGCCACAACTGAACGCTGCTCACCGCACATCGACGTGCGCTGGGCCATGGGCGATCTGATCAAGGAACTTCAGCGCCCCGAGAACCGGACTGGCTCTGACTTCCTCGATCACAAGGTGATGAAGCTGCTCGGCATGCAGGCCCAGGCGCAGGGCCTGAAGCCAACACAGGGGTTGGATGACGCCAAGCGTTTGCTTGAGTTGCGCTATGGCGGAGTGCCTTCCCGGCTTGAATGGGATGCCAAGGCAGAAGAATTGCCACCGAGCTTCAAGGCGTACATCACCGTGCGCGTGCAGTCGAAGGCCCCGACGATGGAGCCGGAGCCCTGGCAGCGCTGCCTGATCGCGGACGGCCCGTCCGAGGCTCTAGCCGTCACCATCGCCGCGATTACTCGCGAGACCTGGACATTCAAATCCCAAGTGTGAGGTCGTTATGTTTCCGAAAGAGATCAAGGCTGAGCGTGAGCTGCTGGAAGGTGGCCGGTTTGCTTTCAACCTGCGTCACGACACCCTGGGCGAGCTGGGACGGATCGTGCTGCAACCTGCGCAGCTCGGCGGCAGTCACGTCTCCTATGAGGTCATCGATTTGCCTGATGGCCGCTTCAATCAGCGCAAGGCGATGATGGATTCGCTGGCCAAGACCGTCACGGCCGCGTTTGAAAAGGCCCGGCGCTAGCCATGGTTCGCTAAGTCATTGAAAACCCAGCCAACCTTGGCTCGCGAAAACCTTAGCGTACGAATTTTCCCGAATTCTGCGGGCTCCCGATACTCCCTCTTCAGTAGGAAAAGAATGATGATCGATGCAATCGCCCAGCGTTTGGGCTTCATTCGGGTGGCAGTTGTTAGGGATCAACTCCAGTTTGCTCGAAACATCTCCAAGCGACTGGATGAACATCGAGAGGTGGTTGAGCAGATCCAATCTCAAACGAATCTATTCACAGAATGCCCGTGGCACGTCAGCCACATGGCCACGCAAGACGACTACCTCATGCGGATCTATCGGATGGTGCATGGTGCCTGGCCCGACCATTCCGATGAAGTTCACCGTCAGCACTGGTACGGTGAATTTATTCGTCAGCGTCCCCAGCTGCTTGGTGGTTGCGGCTTGCCTGAGTACCGCCCGCAAGACAACGTGAGTAATTCCGACGCTCCAGCGTCCTGAAAACGAATCTCCTTCTCCTCCTCCCGCGATAGCCTCCTGATCGAATACACCAGGAGGATTCGCTCTCATGAAAATCCGCAGTCTCTGCGCCCTCGGCAAAATGAGGGCGTACTCCGCTGACCGACAAATGGTCACTCTCTCGCCCAAGGCATTCAGCATCCCCGACGGCGTAGATCCGCTTGAGCACGAGCCTGAAGCGATTCACGACTTCATCCAGAGAAACCGCTGGCTCCATGCAAACTGCATCGTCGGCCTGCACAACAGCCACAATCAGCTACTGGAACCAGGCGAGGTAGTCATGAGCGGTACCCGCTCGTCCCTGATGCGATGCCTGCTGCGATGGGAGGCGCTGCGTATCCTCCCTGTATGGATCGATGGCTTCGACAGCCTTTCTGATGATGAGCGCGCTACACGCGCCAAGCAGCTCGAATGCCTTGACCAGGCCCGCCACCAGCTCCTTTCCGTCGATAGCTGGTATCAGACTGACCAGGAACATTACGAGATAGCGCGTGCAGTCATGCGTACTGGTCACTGGGCGCTGGAAAACCTCCCCCCACTTGATGGGCTGGCGTGGCCAACCGGAGAGATCTTCGACCTGAAAAACCCCAGCCTTTCTGCTGAGGCCGTTGAGACCGGATACCTCGAAGGGATATTTTCCATGATTGAGCGAAAGGGCCGGTTTCATGGGGAGTGCGGGAGCATTCCAGCAGACGAATTGTTCGGTATTGCGCTCATGAGCCCCAAGTCCGGATATGAGTTGCTGGTCAGGCTGCATATACAGATCGAAGCAAACCGTGCTGAAGCAGCCTATGCCCGCCGGCAGCGGGCGATTGCCTGACCCGAATCAGGAGAGAAAAGATCATGCTCAACCGTCGATATCCCGTACTGATCTCTGGGAAACGTTACTCGCCGGAGTTCCAGACCGATCAGCAGTACGCAAAAAACTGGAAAATCGTTTTGGAGAAGGCCTACGGCACTCATGCAATTTGCCAGTGCCCAAGCAGCGGTTCCCGAAAACTCTCGATCAAGCGACGTGAAGATAGCGATGGTTTTCACCTGGCGCGGTTCGCCGGTACAGGTCATGAGCACTCAAACGATTGTCGGTACTACGCGCCGGCCCCGGAGCGTTCCGGTATGCAAGGGTATGCCGTTGGCGTAGTGGAGGAGGGCGAAGATGGCAGCATTCGCGTGCGCCTGGCTCGAGGCATTCGAGTCCAGGCCCCTCGATCCGAGGAAAGCGAAAGCACCTCGGTGACAAGATCGCCCGGAAAGAGCAAGCCGGCTATGACGTTGCTTGGGCTTCTGCACCTGCTTTGGTCTGAGTCTCGACTCTCTACCTGGTATCCAGCAATGGAGGGCAAGCGCAACAGTGGCATTGTGAACTACGCGCTTCTGCAAGCTGCTGAACGTGTAGCCGCAAGCCGAATGAAGTTGAGCGAAGTGCTGCTGTTGGCTGCACAAAAGGACAGCAAGGGGGCGGCTCGCAACCAGGCGATCGCCAAGGCGGCGATGACTCGAGATCTCCGGCTCGTCGCGATATCGCCGCTGGCCCGCTATAACCCTGAACGCCATTCTGGAGACATCAGCAGATTGCCTCTGGCCGGGCCCTTCGGGATGCCCATGCTGAATTTGCCCCCGGCAGTCTGGGCAACCGCCGCCCGCAGATTCGAGAGAGAACTTTCCGCCTGGAAGCGCGGAAGTCGAGTTATCGCCATCGCTCAGGTTACGCCGCGGAAGGGCGAGTCGTTTTCGCAAGCAGATGTCGTTGAGCTGGCCCTGATGCAGGTCAGTGAGCGTTGGATTCCTGTCGACTCAGATTACGAAGGGGTGATTGAGGCCATGCTCCACGCCGCTGGCCGCAGCTTCGATAAACCTCTTCGCTACGACGCTGATGAAAGTGAGGTTTTCCCTGACTTCTGGCTTTTGGACACGGGTAAGGACTACCCCCTGGAAGTGTTCGGCATGAGCACACCTGCCTACCTGGAACGGAAGGCCGTCAAAACGGCTTGGTACAATCGGGAGTACGGCGGGGCAGGGTGGTGGTCGTGGAATGCTGCGGCTGATCCGAAAGGAAGAAATATCCCTCCTTTCCCGGCCAAGTCCTGAGCGCCTTCATCGAAAGCATGCGTTCTTGGGTTCTCTAAATCTCGTGCGATGCTGAAAGCCTCAAACCCGAGACTGCCTCTCAAGGAAAACGTCATGCAATCCGTACTCTCGAAGAAGTCCACAGGGATGAAGAGCAGCTTCTGCCCAGTTACGCATTCGCCTTCCCCCAACGTAACGCGAAGCTTTGGCTCTGACGTTCACGTCAGTTACAACCCGCGTAGCGGCGACTATGGCAGTGATACGACAGCTATCGTCCTGCGCGAGCGCGTATTCTTTGTGCTCAACGGCGATCATGCCGAAACGATCTGCAAAGTCGCTGAAAACAATGGTGTCCATGGCTGTGTCGATTACTTCGTAGAGCACATTGCTCAGGCCAATAAACTCAGTGAGCACCTGATGGCCACAGGCGTAAGTAATGATCCCTTTGCTCTGATGCCGACTGCCTTGGAAATCCTTGGGCAAGAAGGCGTAGACCGCATCGCGGCGGCTGCAAAAGCTCAACTGGACTCCAAGATAGAAGGTGTTTGAGGAAACCCGCCATGTTGCACCTTGTGACCGAACAAGAAGCTGGTGAGCCGGATATCTTGAGTGTGGTAATGCACTCAGCGTTTGAAATCCGCTCGCTCGCCGGCGACGTGCTTGTCACGGTGCCAGCGCCTGAGTCCGGGTGGACGCATGCGCAGCTGGTAGCCACTGCTGTAGAGCATGAAGCGGTTACTCCTGACGGCGCCGATGGCTACTTGGGTGGCCAGTGGATCGGTAGTACCGAAATCTGACCTAGGAAAATGGACCATGCCCTTGATCAAACTAGACTCCGCGATGGTGACCCACTTACAGGCTCGGGTAGCCGCCTTGGCCGAGCTGCATCGCGATATCTCGACACTGATCGAGGCTATCGACCTGCCAGCTTTATTACACACGGCAGATCGTATCAATGACCGCCTGCGCGAGTTGCACCCGAGGGTAATCCGCGAACATGAAATGATGGACTTACGCGAGCAGGTTCGAGTCATGACCGAAGATTGTCGCCGGCTGCTGGACAACTGAGCTGAACACCACCCGAAGCTAGGGAAACCGAAATGACTGAGCAGAAATTGAGTATCGCGGCACAGATTGCAGCCCTGATGCCTGGCGGTGATGACAGCCGCATGTGGCGAAACTACTTGGCCAGCGCTCTTGAGCAAGTAGCCGCAACCGACGACCTTACCCTGCTCCGTGCCGCCAAAGGCGCTGATGAGTTCGAGGTGGGCTTTATGGCCTTCGTGTCCAACTTCCCTGGTGTCGAGATTGAGCCTGCGCCCGAGGGCGGCTTCTACGGTGTTGCCTTGGGGCTTGTGAAGCTGGATCGCGCGCTTCGCGGTGAGGTGCTGCGCGCCTATGCTGCCGTGTTGAGAACAAGTTAAGGGGATCAGCATGTCCTGGGCAGATCGCGCAGCACCAATTGTTGGGGAGGTAATTCGCCGCGTAGGGCGAAGCGACCAGCAGGCCCTCCGAAAGGCGCTGGCCGAGGCATACCCGTGGGGAGAACGAAAAAACACTCCCTACAAGGCGTGGCTCGCCGAGGTGCGCCGGCAGCTAGGCCACCCGCTGAACACGCCGAAAACAGATCCAGCGAACCAACAAGCAGACATGTTTGGCCAACGCAGCCAGTAGACCGACCCACCAAAGGCGCTCCTCGATCATCATCCTGGATGGGTTGAAAGTGACCGCCACATCTCCACCGGCAGGCGACCGCAGCCGGGCCACCCAAACGGTAAGCTTGCATCCTCCGGCGTTTCCCGCATACTAACCGGGAAACGCCGGATAGGAGAACCATCATGCTTGCTGAAGTCCTACGCGACCACGGGTATTCAGCTTACCGTGCGCGCTTACAAATACTGCTGGAGATCCCAGAGTCTGCCAGCGACTTCGAGATTCACACCAGAATCAGCCATGGCTTTTCCGCAGCGCGGTTAATGAGGCTCACTGAAGAGGGGGTGGTTACCCCGCTGGAGCGAGACCAGATTATCCCGCTGCGCACCCTGAAAAACCGGATCGAGCGCGATCAGCCCCTCACTGTCGAGGAAAGCGATCGGCTCTTCCGATCGGCGCACATCACGGCGATGGCTGAGGCTATCTTTGGGGACGCCGACAAGGCCAAGCGATGGCTCTCCAAGCCTAAGGAACGATTCTCTGGGTTGACGCCCATGCAACTGCTCACAACTCAGCAAGGCACAAGCCAGGTTGAAGAGATGCTGCTGCAAATCGCCGAAGGCTTCGCTCTGTGATTCTGTGGCGGATCAGCTCATATGCTGACTTGAGCGGGACAGGTGGCTTGCGCGTGAGCGGCCGCTGGCACCAGGCCGGCAGACCGGTCGTCTACACCGCGACCAGCCCGCCGGGAGCGATGCTCGAGGTGCTTGTTCATCTGGAAATTGATCCGGAGGATTTTCCGGCGACGATGCAGCTTCTCCGTATCGAAGTGCCTGACTCTGTATCGCAAGCCCAGATGCCCACTCTGCCGGCTGGTTGGTCGGCAGAGACCGAGCTCACCAGAGGCATTGGTAACCAGTTCCTTGATGAGTGCAACGCACTGCTACTGCCAGTGCCCAGCGCTATCATACCGAGCACGGTGAACTACCTGTTCAACCCTCGGCACCCAGAAGCACAGAGCGCGACTATTCAGGTTGAGCTTTTCACCCCTGATTCGAGGTTGTTCTAGCAAGCGCCCCTAAACAGCAAAAAGCCCAGCAGAAGTGCTGGGCTTTTTGCTGTCTTGCCGCGATGAGAAAGTCACCGTCTTGACGATGCAGCCCTTGATTTCGAGGCCCGCGGCCTGCCTCGTCCGGGGTATGCAGGCTTCTTCCCTTCCAGGAAGGGGAGCCCGCAGAACTCGGAAAAAATCGTACGCTAAGGTTTTCCGAGCTGCCGCAGCGGCCTGAATTTCCCGTCTTCCAGCTTGCGGCTTTGCCGCCAAACGTAATCGCCGGTCAGGTTGATGTGCTCCCAGCCCAATGGCGAAAGGTATTGCAGTAACTCAGGATTAACTGGCTTGCCTGCCTCTTCTCGGGCCTGGGTCGCGCGCTCCAAGTACACGGTGTTCCACAACACGATGGCGGCCGTCACCAGGTTGAGGCCGCTGGCCCGGTAGCGCTGCTGCTCGAAACTCCGATCCCTGATCTCGCCGAGGCGGTTGAAGAACACCGCCCTGGCCAGGGAGTTACGCGCCTCGCCCTTGTTCAATCCGGCATGCACGCGGCGACGCAGTTCCACGCTTTGCAGCCAATCGAGGATGAACAGCGTGCGCTCGATCCGACCCAGCTCGCGCAGAGCCACGGCCAGGCCGTTCTGGCGCGGGTAGCTGCCAAGCTTGCGCAGCATCAGCGATGCGGTGACGGTGCCCTGCTTGATCGACGCGGCCAGCCGCAGAATCTCGTCCCAGTGAGCGCAGACGTGCTTGATGTTCAGGGTTCCGCCGAGCATTGGACGCAGCGTCGGGTAGTCTTGGACGCTATTGGGCACATACAACTTGGTTTCACCGAGGTCGCGGATGCGCGGCGCGAAGCGGAAGCCCAGCAGGTGCATCAGGGCGAAGACGTGATCGGTGAAGCCAGCGGTGTCGGTGTAGTGCTCCTCGATCCGCAGATCGGACTCGTGGTACAGCAGACCGTCGAGCACGTAGGTGGAATCACGCACGCCTACATTCACCACGCGGGTGCTGAACGGCGCGTACTGGTCAGAGATGTGGGTGTAGAACAGCCGTCCTGGCTCGCTACCGTACTTCGGGTTGACGTGGCCGGTGCTCTCGCCTTTACCGCCGGCACGGAAACGCTGGCCATCGGAGGATGAGGTGGTGCCGTCACCCCAGTTGGCGGCGAAGGCATGCCGGAACTGGCTGTTGACCAGCTCGGCCAGGGCCGTCGAGTAGGTTTCGTCACGGATGTGCCAGGCTTGCAACCAGGACAGCTTGGCGTAGGTCATGCCCGGACTCGACTCGGCCATTTTGGTCAGGCCGAGGTTGATGGCATCGCCCAGGATCGCCGTTAGCAGTAGCGTCCGGTCTTTCGCCTGTGCGCCATCCTTCAGGTGCGTGAAGTGGCGGGTGAAGCCCGTCCATTCATCCACATCCATCAGCAGCTCGGTGATCTTGATGCGCGGCAGTAGCTGGCTGGTCTGGTCGATCAGCGCCTGCGCGGTGTTGGGCACCGCGGAATCCAGCGGGGTGATTTTTAGCCCGGACTCGGTGAGGATGGCATCGGGTAGTTCGTTGTCCTTTGCCAGTCGGGTGACAGTGGCCAGCTGCTCGTCCAGCAGCTGCAAACGCTCTTCCAGGTACTGGTCGCTGTTCGGGTTGATCGCGAGTGGCAGCGCCTGTTCCCGCTTGAGTGCGGCGAATTTCTCGGGAGGCAGTAGGTAGTCATCGAAGTCGCGGAACTGCCGCGAGCCTTTGACCCAGATGTCGCCGGAGCGCAGCGCGTTCTTCAACTCGGACAAGGCGCAGATTTCGTAGAAGCGCCGGTCGATGCCTCCCGGGGTGATCACCAGCGGTTTCCAGCGCGGCTTGATGAAGGCGGTCGGTGCGTCGGAGGGCACCTTGCGCAGATTATCGGCATTCATCTCGCGTAGGGTCTGAACGGCATCCAGCACGGCTTGCGCTGCCGTCGCGGCTCGGAGCTGAAGCACCTCCAGAAAGGCTGGGGTGTAGCGGCGTAGCGTAGCGAAGTTCTCGCTGACCAGGTGCAGGTGGTCGAAGGCTTCCGGCCGGGCCAGCAGCTCGGCCTCAGTGACACTCTGGGTGAACTCGTCCCAGGGAATGACCGCCTCGATGGCGGCGAACGGATCGTCACCGGACTCTTTAGCGTCCAGCAGGGCCTGGCCGATCTTCGAGTACAGGCGCACCTTGTCATTGATCGCTTTGCCCTGCTTCTGGAACTGCTGCTGATGCTTGTGTTTCGCGCCACTGAACAGCTTGACCAGGATGCGGTCGTGCAGATCAACCAGTTCATCGATCACGGTCGCGGTGCTTTCCAGTACCACGGCGACCAGCGTGGCATAGCGCCTCTCCGGTTCGAACTTGCCGAGGTCTTGTGGCGTCATCTGCCCGCCCTCGCGGGCGAGCTTCAGCAATCGGTTCTGGTGGATGTGCCGGCCGAGGCTGTCGGGAAGGCCCACCAGTTGGAAAATCTTCAGCCGCTCGATGTGCTCGATCATGTGCCGCGAGTTCGGCTTCAGCGGTGATTGCCGCAACCAGGTCAACCAAGTGCTGTTGCTGCCGGCCTTAATGGTGAGCAGTTCGTCGAGCTTGGCGTGATGCGATGGGTTCAACGGCTCGATCAGGGCGCGATAGACCCGCCGATTGGCGCGTGCAATGGCCTCCGAACACGCCCGGTCAATAACGCTCAGCGTCGGCAGGATGCGCCGCTTCTGGCGCAAGCTCTCCAGCGCCTGCCCGGCCAGCAGCAAGCCCTTGTCGGTCTGCTGGGCCAGCTCGGTCAACTCGCGCACCAGGGCGCGGAAGTCCGACAGACCGAACGGGGCCAGTTGCAGGTAGGTGCGCAGTTCCAGAGCGTGCTCGCGGCGGGTCACGTCGCGCTCACCGTACTTCGCCCAACTCGCGGGGTCGGCTTGGACTTGCTTGGCCACCCACTGGATCACGGGCTCGGGTAGCGCCGTGTCGTTGCCCAGCGCATAACCAGGGTAGCGCAGCAGGCAGAGCTGCACGGCGAAGCCGAGGCGGTTGCCATCGCCCCGCCGTTGACGGATCAGGGATAGGTCGGAGTCGTTGAAGGTGTAGTAGCGGATCAGGTCATCCTGGCTTTCTGGCAGCGCAAGCAGGGTGTCGCGCTCCGTAGCCGAGAGAATCGAGCGACGCGGCATGGTTCAGTCGTCCGTGCGAAGGTACTGGTAGAGGGTTTCACGGCTGATGCCGAACTCGCGTGCGAGCTGAGCCTTCGGCTCGCCGGCAGCGGCCCGCTGCCGCAACGTGATGGCTTGATCGTCGGAGAGAGCTTTCTTGCGGCCCCGGTAAGCACCGCGCTGCTTGGCCAGGGCGATGCCCTCGCGCTGCCGCTCGCGGATCAGGGCGCGCTCGAACTCGGCAAAGGCCCCCATGACCGACAACATGAGGTTGGCCATGGGCGAGTCCTCGCCGGTGAACACCAACCCCTCCTTCAAGAACTCGATGCGCACGCCGCGCTTGGTCAGCCTTTGCACCAGACGGCGCAGATCGTCGAGGTTGCGCGCCAGGCGATCCATGCTGTGCACCACCACGGTATCGCCTTCGCGGACGAATCCGAGCATGGCTTCCAGCTGCGGGCGCTGGGTGTCCTTGCCCGAGGCCTTGTCGGTGAACAGCTTGCCGATCTCGACCTGCTCAAGTTGGCGTTCCGGGTTCTGGTCGTAACTGCTGACCCGAACGTAACCGATGCGTTGTCCCTGCAAGATGCCTCCATAGGCTGGATGGGCGGTAGGGCTTACGTTGGTTTTTGGTTCCATTGCGCCCTAAGCCTTGAATTTGTCAGGTTGGAATCTATGACCTTGGCAAGCATGTGTCAAAGAATGTGAAAGCAGACTCTATTCTGACGGCGCAGCGTGGCCATTCCTGACATCCAGTTAGGGTATGCCTTAAATTGACGCTCCGACATGAGTTGTGTATTAGATATAACTTATTGTAGTATTTGTAACATTAATCATCTTTTTGACGAAGGAGCCCGTGCTTGAGCTTTCTTGCCCTATTCGTCAGCCTGCCCACCAAGGCATCGACCGGCCGCATGCGCGTCTGGCGTTCTGTCAAAGCGCAGGGCTGCGCAACGCTGCGCGACGGGGTCTATCTGCTGCCCGACTCGGCGGACAGTGCGGCGACGCTGGGCGAAGTGGCGGCGCAGGCGGTGGAAGTCGGGGGCAGCGGCCAGGTCTATCGACTGTCGGGGTGTGACGAAGCTCAGAAGGCCGCGCTACGCGCCCTGTTCGACCGGGGCGAGGAGTACGCCAGCATCGCCGAGGAGATCAAAGCGCTCGGGCGTAACCTGGCATCCCCGGACGGCGCCGATGCCATGCGCAAGCTCCAGCCGCTCGTGCGCCGCTTCGAGCAGGTGAACCGCATCGACTTCTTCCCCGGCGAGGCGCAGCGGCAGACCTTGAGCCTGCTGGACGACCTGCGCGACGCGATCACCCGCCGTATGTCTCCCGACGAGCCGACCGCCCGGCAGACGGATATTCCGCGGCTGAACCGCGCCGACTATCAGGGTCGGACCTGGGCCACGCGGGCGCGCCCGTGGGTGGACCGACTCGCTTCGGCCTGGCTGATCCGGCGGTTCATCGACCCGAGCGCGCGCATCGTCTGGCTGGCGAGTCCCTCCGACTGCCGCAATGGCTGGCTCGGCTTCGATTTCGACGGCGCCGCCTTCAGTCATGTGGGCACCAAGGTCACCTTCGAGACGCTGCTGGCGAGTTTCGGACTTGATTCCGCCCCTGCACTGGTACGCCTGGGCAAGCTCGTGCATTGCCTGGATTTGGGCGGGCTGCCGGTAGCAGAAGCGCTGGGCATCGAATCGCTGCTCGCCGGCTTGCGCGCATCGGAACCCGATGACGACGCGCTGCTTGCCCGCGCGTGCGAAATTTTTGATTGGCTATTGAAGAGTTACGAGGACAAAACAACGTGAACGCCCCGACCAGTCCTCAGACCGCCGCGCAACCACGCCCGGCCCGTCCGTCTTTCTGGGACATCACCCAAGACGACCTGCTGCTGGCCGCAGGCTTCGGCCGTATTCGACGGCTTGTTGGCCAACTTCCGTATTTGACTGGTTACTGTTGAACTACAAGGAGAAGATCTATGAGCGTTGCGAATGAAGAGTCGTATCGCCCGAGCAAGGCGACGGATGCCACGACTGAAGCCGTCCCTCCACCCATGAGCTACCCACAGCTCTTCGCGCGCTTCCTCAAGTTCGGCTTGCTCGCATGGGGCGGGCCTGTGGCTCAGATCGACATGTTGCGCCGCGAGCTCGTGGACGAGGAACGCTGGATCTCCAGCAAACGCTTCAACAAGCTGCTTGCGGTGATGCAGGTGCTGCCCGGACCCGAAGCGCATGAAATATGCGTTCATTTGGGCATCCGAGCAAAGGGGCGGCTGGGGGGCGTGCTGGCGGGACTCGGTTTCATGCTTCCCGGATTCTTGCTGATGTTCGCGCTGTCCTGGTTGTACTTCCAGATTGAATTCGTGGGTACCGCGCTGGGCGCGGCGTTCCTTGGCGTGCAGGCGGCTGTGATCGCCCTGATCGTGCGCGCCGTGCACCGTATCGGCGAGCACATCCTGCTTGATCGCTGGTTGTGGGTCATTGCCATCGTTTGCGCGCTGGCAGCCATAGGTCGTGTCGACTTCTGGATCACCCTGCCGGCGGGCGGCCTTGTGTACGCCCTGCTCGTGCTGAATCATCGGGCCTCAGCGCTCTTGGTGACACTGGCGGCGGTGGCGCTGGCCGCGGCCGTGGCTTTGTGGGCTGCACCGACAGCGAAGCTTGTGGAAGCGGTCGTTCAGGGCCAGGCCTCGGTGCTGCTCATCTTCGCGTCGGGCCTGAAGGCCGGCTTGCTCACCTTCGGCGGCGCCTACACAGCGATTCCGTTCGTTCGCAACGACGCCGTCGGGCGCGGATGGATGACGGATGGGCAGTTCCTGGACGGCCTGGCGCTGTCCGGTGTGCTACCGGCACCCCTCATCATCTTCGCCACGTTCGTCGGCTATGTGGCGGGGGGGCCGATCGGGGCGGTGGCCATGACGGTGGGTGTCTTTCTTCCGGCCTTTGCGTTCTCGCTGATTTTCTACGACCGGCTGGAGGCGGTCGTGGAGAACAAACGGCTGCACGCCTTTCTGGACGGCGTCGCGGCTGGGGTAGTCGGCCTGATCGGCGCAACCACCATCGACTTGGCGCAGGTCACTGCTGAACGTGTCCCATCGTTGACGGTGGGCATGTCGATTTTCGCCGCAGGCTTGGCATTCCTTTATGCCTGGAAGAACAAGCTCAACGTCGTCGTCGTGATCCTCGCGGCGGGATTGGCGGGGTGGCTGGTATTTCCGAACCAAGGCTGAACCTGATCGAGTCAGCCTTCGTCGCGCCGTTTCCGATCCACCTTGCTGAGGAAGCCAAGATGCCTTACGAACTGAAACCTCTTTCATGCGATCCGGCCAAACTCACCGGCCTGTCCGAGAAGCTGATCGTCAGCCACTGGGAAAACAACTACGGCGGTGCGGTAAAGCGCCTCAATGCCATAGCGAGCCCCGCCATTGGCGGCGCCCTATTCGCCGCCGGCTGGCTGGCGGCGCCGCTGGTGGCCTGCGGCCTACTCAAGGTCGTCTATGACGTTGTGCTTTGGCGCGCTTTTCGGAAGTACGAGGGACCATCCTCTTGAGAGCGCTCGCGCGCAAGCACATGGCGCGGCTTAGCGTACGATTTTTTCCGAATTCTGCGGGCACCCATCTAACAACAAAATGTGGTCTCCGCCAATCAAGGCGCTGACAGATGAAGCTTTAAATGGAAATCCGGGTGAGCTCCAGAGCTTGAGTCTCATAGGTCTGGCTGCGTTTGAAGAGCATCGTTACCAAGATGCTTTAAAATATTGGCATCACGCATTAGCAGAGATGGGTTCCGACCATCCGTCACACGCTGCTTTAGTACAGGCCATTGGAAAGGCAAGAAACGGTCTTTCAGCGGATGAAAAAAACAACAATTTGACGATTAACCATGTTGCTGGCTTGCCACCAACACCGCTCAAGGTACGGGTGGACATTTCCCCGGAAATTTTCGAAAAGGTCGCTTTGGATGACAGTGTGTTCGTTTTCGTACAGACGCTATCGGGCTCCAAGGTACCTCTCGCTACCATACGACTTAAGGTCTCAAGTCTGCCGGCCGAGGTGGAGTTTTCAGGCGCTGATGCAATAGTTACCAGCAACACCTTATCGCAGACAGCCGCGATTCAAGTGACTGCTAGGGTCTCTAGGGGAGGGAAGAGTAGGTCGGGGGAATGGTTGGGCCGAAGCTCGACGACATTAAATTCGAAGAGCGCTAGGCTGAAGCTTACGATCAACCTTCCGGATATCTGATCGACTGCACCGCAAAGTGCTGTTGCCAGGTACTGTAAAATAGAAGAGTGAGCACTTGATTTGCTGGTGCTTTCAAACAACGGTGTTGTTTTTTTAACAGCCGAACTGGAAAGGGAGGCTGAGCTGCTCAGTGATCACTTTATCCGTTGGCTGATTTACGCCGGCATGTTCGCTACAGGCACTGAACGACAACGCAGATGGTATGGTCTGTGCGTTCTGACTCGTCAAGGATCGGCCAATGGATCGTTTGTCTAATTTGCTCTCGCGGTTCGGCGTGCGGGCCAATCTGTTCTATGACGGCGACCTATGCGGCTCTGCATCTTACGATGGCGCCGAGCGGCGAGGTTATATCCATCTGCTTCAGGCCGGCAGCGTGACGTTGCTTGGTCCCGATCGCAAGGATTTGCAGCTCACTCGCCCTAGCTTGATTTTTATGCCACGCCCCGCCAAGCATCAATTGTTTGCGGGTGAGTCCGATGGCGCAAAGTTGTTGTGTGCTTCCATGGAGTTTGAGGGCGGAATTGATAATCCTTTGTCGGCTTCATTACCGGACTGTTTGGTGCTCGCACTCGATGATCTGCCCATGCTGGCAGACACGTTGGAGTGGATGTTTGCCGAGGCGGCAAATGTGCATTGTGGAAGGGAAGCCGCGCTTGAGCGCTTATTTGAGCTCCTAATCATTCTGTTGCTCCGTTACCTGCTCGATCATCACCAGTTGCGCACCGGAATGATGGCTGGACTGGCCGACATGCGGCTTGCCCGATCGCTTTTACAGATGCACAACTCCCCGGAACATGCCTGGTCAATAGCAGAGCTGGCCAGTGAGTCAAATATGTCACGCGCTGCGTATGCCGTGCATTTCAAGAGTGTCATCGGACAGACGCCTGCTGATTATTTGTTGAGTTGGCGAGTTAGCCTGGCTCAGAAGCTGATGCGAGAAGGGCGCTCGATTACGCTGATTGCAGCTCAAGTCGGCTACGAAAGTCCTTCGGCGCTGTCTCGCGCATTTAGACGCAAGACGGGGTTGAGCCCTCGTGACTGGTTGAAAGATCTGGCGGGGGAAAATGATGGCAAAAAGGCCTAAGGCATTACTGCCTTAAGCCATTGAAAAAATTATGCATTAATTTTACGTTTTTCCAGTTCAACCAGCGAATGGCCTGCCACAAATATCGAAACAGCAAGCAACCCTAAGTCTTTAAGCAGAAACTGACCTGGCGCAACGGAAATCGCCGGAAACCCTAAACTAGGCTCAATGACGCCCGGAGTGGAAAACATAAAGCTAAGGGTTGTGAAGAACAGGCCTGCAGACAGAGCGCCTCCTACCACGGATAGTTTGGGCGACAGCATGCGGCCTGCGATCAGAGTGCCGATCGAAATCTCTAGTATGCCGAGCAGGCTGGAGAACATGTCGACCGAAAAAATGCTATACACCCATCCCAAAAGCGGGCTGTTGCTCACCAGTGGAACCAGGCCCTCGGCCTCGTAGTGGGTAAATTTCATGCCGCCGAACCAGAAGTAAATAATAGCGAGAGCCAAGTACGCGCCATAGATACCTAGCCCCATAGTTTTGGTTCCAAGCGTTAAGTGGGCCTGTACGCTGGACTTCGAGTTTTCAATGCCTATGGTTTTCATGTCTGAGCTTCCAGTAGTGAGTGAGAGTGTGTTGGCTGCCGAACGCCGTATGCGTTGGCGATGAGATGATTATGGCTGGCATCTCTAATCAAGAGGCATCAGAAAGTATTGATTTCAGTGCAGATCGTCTTGGGCGGTGCAATTCGCGATGAAGGGATCGCCGTGGAGAGCGATGAGTGCACTATTTCGATAAAGGAGTCGTTTTACATAGGTCGATGAAGCGCGTTGCGGCATCGCCTACTGTCATTTCTCAAATCTGACTATGGGGCTTGGGGCGAAGGGCGGCACTGACTAGGCTTAGAACAGCTACCAACTAGCCGCGCGGCCGCGATGCACAAAGAATGGTAACTGAGCCGTGAGTGCGGTGGGCGCCCGCATTTATTTCCAAACCCTACAGATACATCGATCTTCGACTTCAACCGGGCAGATAGCTGTTGCAGCAAGCCTATCAATCGACTTTGACGTGTTAAAGAGGATAGGTTTTCCAGGGTTGGGGAACAGCATGCCCTGCAGAACGACACACGTCACTTTTGTTAAATTAATAAGCTAGCTACCTATTGGGCATAACCTTGCAATTTGCTTCAATTTACGCACATGCACTTGCGACCTCAAAATGCAACGTAAGCCCCGAATATCTCCATTATTGTCGCCGCCAGCCTTAGTTACAGCTGCTATGATGAATGAGATCGAAAACTGAAATCCCCCACTAGAATTGTTGACTGGAGTCAAAATGAATAAAAAGCGGCCGGTTAATCTTGATATTCGAACCATTCAGCTTCCTCTCACGGCGCTTACATCGATTCTGCACCGGATTTCAGGAATTATGCTCTTTATTTTTCTGGGACTGATACTGTATATGCTGAGCAAATCGTTGGAGTCAGAAAAGGGTTTTAATGAAGTCAAGGAGATTTTTTCTTCACCTTTCGGCAAAGTTAGTTTCTGGTTGGTATACTCTTCATTTATTTATCATCTCGTAGCCGGAATTCGACACCTAGTTATGGATGTGGGTGTTGGTCATACTTTGAAAGGCAGCAATCGCGCCTCTACTATTGTTTTAGTAGTGTCGGGTGTTTTAATGGTTGCTGGCGCCGTATGGATTTGGTAGCTGTGGAGTCGTAATGCGTATTTACAAGGACTAAAAGCGTCCTTTAAAGCTAACTTACGAAAGTATTTATAATCGACGGTTCACGCTTAAACGGTTGAATCCTTTCGGGCTTCCGAATAGCTGTTAGCTGAAAGCTATCATGAGCTAAGTTTTCTGTGCATCATCAAATGTGTTAATGGGAGCGCCATAGTACTAGGTACAAATATGGCTCTAGGACAATGTTAGATGTTTTGGATTTTGAGGCGGATCGCTCTTATCGAAGATCGTCTAATTCGCTCTGAAGCGCAGGTTTTTTGAAACTATCACCTGGTTGGCACACTGTGCGAATCAACATCAGATATGAGAAAGCCAATCAGGTGAACACTACCCTCGAGGGCTCATCTGTCCAGTTAAAGCCTCGAGTCTTTCTGGGTGCGCAAAAGACAAGAAGGTTATATGGGAAAATTATGAGGCCTGGATACCATGCGTCATGGGCGTGCCGATGCTGTGAGTGACAGAGCGAGAAGCAAGTGAAAGTCCCTGAAGTAGGGGCGGGATGCGCCCGAGTGGCATTTTTTGTCTTAAGGTAGATCGCGTAGCTGTTCTTCAGAATAATCTTCAGAGCGTTGACGACAGCCATCGCTGTGCATTCCTCAAGAATAGAATGTGTCGGAAGGGTGGCGTCATTGGTGTTAGTCATCGCTTAGGATTTCTCAATCTGGCTTACACGGGCGCCTGTACCGATATCCCCGCGGATGGCGACGTATCGATGTTGAATTCCTCGCCAGACGAAGTGCAATGAGCTGCGGCTATAGGCTTGCGCAGCCTTAGATAGCCGGCCGTCGCAGGCGCGCCGGTTGGCCGGGATCTTCTTCTGCCCGTCAGGTGTCCGGTCGGAACTCCAGCACGAACGCTACGACCTTTTCGGCGGACATTTCGCACGGCTTCAACAATGTCCTATCTGATGTAACGCGGAAGAGGTTGAAGCTGACAATGTCAGTCCCGTCCAACTCCCTGGCGAACAGACTGTTGCGACGTCCGTCCCCAGATCGCCGGACGATCAAGCTGAAACGCCGGCCTTCATAAGTCCCTTCTCTGTATCCCTCCGCAAGCTTCGCGAAAGCGGCATCGAACTCGGAATGCTCCATGTCATCCATCCTTATTGATAGAACAGAGGCGCGGCGGGTGCGAGACCGCCAGTGCCGGGTCGCGCTAAGGTGCCGGGCAGATTCCTGCAGCCGACGAGGCCCGGGGTGGGCAGGATAATTGAGATGTCGGCGCCCGCATGGCTATCAGCGAAGTCGTCCGTCCAGTCTGCTAGGCAACGTCCACGCCTTTCCAGAAAGCGATGTAATCCCGGATACCCTCGGCATCCGGAGTGGGGGCGGGATAGGTCCAAGCGGCGTTCACGTTGAGCGCGTCACCCGCGCGAACATGAAAGAAGCGCGCGGCGCCTTTGATCGGACAGACAGATGTGTGCGGGCTCATCTCAAGCAGGCTCAGGTCGACTCCTGACGGTGGGAAGTAGTGATTTCCCTCGACGATGACTGTTTCGTCGCTTGTGGCGATAGTAGTGTCTTTCCAGATGGCTGAGACCAACGGACTCTCCTTTTGTATTCATCAACCGGCGAAGGCTCGCGGGCTGGCTGCCCCAAGCCGCACCTCCTCAGGTGGCAGGCGGGTTGCGCCCGAGAAGTTTGTCGAGCTCGCCTCTGACATCGAGCGCGAATAGCTCATCGGAGCCACCGATAAGGGTGCCATTGATGAAGATCTGCGGCACGGAGCTTCGCCCCGACGCTTCCGCCATGGCCTGCCGGTGAGCCGGATCCGCCTCAATATCGAGCTCCTTCCATCGCACGCCCTTTTCCTTGAGGAGCGCCTTCGCTCGGCGGCAGAACGGGCACCAATTCGTGGTGTACAGCAATACATCAGTTGTCATATTGCATCTCCGGCAGTTGCACGCGGATCGCTGTCATGGCGTTGATCTCCAATTCGCGGCGTTCAAAGATGGCGACTGCACCTTGGCCGACATCGGAGCAGATGCTGACGATTGGCCGCTATCCAGGCGACATGGCCCAAAGTGCTTTCACCGCCAGGCAGAGGCCGCACGCGCCTCCTGTAGCGCCGAGCCGATGCTCTAAGGTAACCGAGCCTCGATTGGGACGGAAGCGGTCCCGCTCGAATCGCCCATCATGCTGGTCGAGCATATCAGGACGACGGATAGTGCAGGAACTTTCAAATTGAGCTTGATGTCGAGCCAGGTATCGCGAGCGAAGGCGTTCTAGAGGCCGGGGGGTACGAAGACTGTGTTCGGCAAAACGGTTCACGTTGATCGCCAAAGCTTCCCAGGGCGCACGTCTACGATCGGCGCGACGTGAGATAGCTCGCGCCGCTAGCCCCCGTAGCGCTCCGTCTTGATGATGGAGGCGTCCAAGCCCGCCAGCAGCGCGCTATCGGTTGCGATGTTGACGAATCCGTTAGACCCGCAGACGAACACTTGCGTCGGCTTTCCCTGAAGCCTGGTTAGAATTTCTTGGACCATCATGCCGTCGATCCGTCGCGCAAAGTCCGATGCGCGAACCGGTTTCTCGCGCGTAATCGCGAGCGCCAGGACGAACGCCGGATCGCTGATTTCGATGCAATGAAGTTCTTCTGAGAAGAGAACGTCCTCGGCGGTTCGTGCGGACAGGAGCAACGCTGTCGGAACGGCTTGGGCCAATGCGCGGCGCTGCCGGATCATTGCCATCAACGGCACGAGGCCGGAGCCTCCCCCGATCAACAGAACCGGATCTATGGCAGGCTCAGGCCAAAGGAAATGGCCACCGAGCGGACCGCGAACTTCGATTTCGTCACCAATCGCCGCGATGTCGTGAAAAAACGGCGAAACTTCGGCATCCGGCATGCGCTCGATAGCTATCTCGACGATCGGGGTCGAAACTGCCGATGACGCGATCGAGTAGCTGCGCATTGCACTGTAGCCGTCGGGCGCGGTCAGCCGGATATCGACGTGCTGACCTGCGGTGTGCGCGAACGGCTTGCTCAACCGAAGGAAGAAGCTCTTGATACTCGGTGTTTGCTGGATGATGTCGTCGATCACGCATGATTGCCACGAACGGACTTGCGCTTCGTTTTCAGTCATGGGTGTATCGTTGTTCGCGCCACGGATCGCCGTAGATGTGATAGCCGTGCAGCTCCCAAAAGCCGGCCTCGTCACGCGTCGTGAATTGCAGCGCATTCACCCATTTGGCGGATTTCCAGAAGTAAAGGTGCGGCACTAGAAGACGCGCCGGCCCCCCATGATCGCGGGAAAGTGGCTTGCCCGCATAACTGAGGGCGACCATCGCTTTCCCGGAAAGCAGATCCGTCAGAGGGACGTTTGTCGAATAATTATCGTAGCAGTGCGCCAAGACGAAATCGGTAGGCCGATCAAGCTCTGCATCTGCAAGGATGTCTTCAATGAGTACACCCTCCCAAACGGTATCCAGTTTGGACCAAGAGGTGACGCAGTGAATATCCTTTGTCACCTGGGTCTTTGGTAGAGTGTTGAATTCGCCCCAATTCCACGTTTTGACGGGCTTCGGACCAATTTTGACTGTGAATTTCCAGTCGGAGGGCTCTACCCTCGGCGTAGGGCCGGCCGACAGAACAGGGAAATCCTCCACCAGATGCTGACCTGGCGGAATCCGATCGGACTGGTCGCCTGAACCGCGACCGGTGAAACCTCTGGTGACCATAGTGACCCCTCTTGCTCGATACGGCAGACCGAAGCCGGCCTTCATTTCAGTACTCTGCGTAAAGCATTTGCCCGCACATCCGCCGAATAAGCCAATCGACTAAAAATCAGATACAGATGCTCTATCATCGTAAAAAATCGCGTATCGAACATAGCGTCAGGCCAGCATGATTCCCAATACCCAATGGCTATAGGGTAGATAACCCCAAGGCTGCGTACGCTGATCTGCGGTATGCGGAGCGGAAGTTGCAGGTTCGCTCTCAAACGGATGGGCAGCGTGCAAAGCTCAAGGCTCACCAGCGCATGGTTGCCCAGTTCGCGCTCGCCGGCAGCTTGAGTATATTAAGGACGAAATGTCGATCTGATCTATTCTGGCTTCAGGAAATAGGGAAAATAAGGTCGGACGTTCGCGCACCGTCGCGACGCGCGATCATCCACTAAGCTTCTGTATCGGGGTTGGAGGATCAGATGAACGAGATCGAACGACAAGCGCCTGAGCTGCGGGTGCAAAAATGGATTGGCAAAGATGGGGAAAGTATCGCGCCGTTCAAACTGTCAGATATCGGGCCCGGCCCGAAAATCTTGTTTGCCTTCCAGCATTGGTGCCAAGGTTGCCATTTGCATGGGTTTCCGACGCTACAAAAGTTGCATGCAGCGTTGAGCTCAAAAGACGTGGGGTTCGCAGTGATCCAGACCGTCTTCGAAGGAACGCATGAGAATACCTTCGAGAAGTTGCGCGTGAACCAGCTCAAGTATGAGCTTCCTATCGTTTTCGGTCACGACGAGCAACCGACCGGCTCGCCGTTTCCAACCTTCATGGAAGACTACCGCACACGAGGAACTCCGTGGTTTACGGTTATCGACGCTGGCGGTAGCATTGTTTTCTCGGACTTCCATCTCGACGCGGAGCGACTAGTGAAGCAACTTGAGCAAGGTTAATCGTTGGAAGGTGGGCAATCATCCTGATTGCCACCCATCCCCTGATGCCCACTACAGGCGTTGCGCGCTGTAACTCTGTTGATCAGCGTGCGAAAACCCGGATCCGGATAGGAGGAGCGTCAACGATTGAATCAATCCGTTGGGAGAGGGCGGCTCCGCTCCGTCAGCTCGGCAATAGATAACCCATTCTCGCCGAGCAACTCTCTGATCCGATCGACGATATGAGCCCCTAGCGCCGCTGTCTTGGTCCCCCCCACAGATTCCCAAGATGCGAGTTCACACGCCGATACCTCGTGGTCAGCGCCGAAGTGCTTCTGTCGGTATGTCACCGCCGCCCTTCAATGATAAAGGCGCGGTAACGGGAACCGGCAAAGCGTTGAGCAGCGATGGTTTGGTAGGCGGGACTGTCATACCAGTCGCGAGCGGCCTGCATCGTCGGGAAACGCAAGATTACGGCCCCTTCGATGGGCGGCCCCTCCAAATGCTGGATCGCGCCATAAGCGGCGAGAAAGGTAACGTCGTGACCATCGAACGATGGTCCGACGCCTGCAGAATAGGTTGCGAGTGCATGTGGGTCGCTGGTTTCTTCCCGCGTAAAGACGACGAACGCTTCCATCATTAGGCCTCTCAAAGGTTGGATCTGTTGGCCATTACCACCGGTGATGGCCTCACAGTCGTCAGGCTGGCAACTGGAACCCGATTTTCATGAGTGCCTCGACGCACGCATCCTGATCCTGCTGATAGTTGCCTCCGGAGATGCCTATGCCGCCGATCAACTTCCCATCCTCCAGAATCGGATAACCGCCGCCGACAGCGACCATCCGAGGGCGATAGGCTAGCGGCGCCACTTTTGGATCGTTGGTCACATAGTCGTTCCAGACATGGGTCGGGAACCCAAACGAGGCGGAACTCCAGGCCTTGTCGATGGCAACATCGACGGTAAGGAACGGCGCATCGTCGGTGCGCTCGAACGCGCGCAGGTTACCGGTGGCGTCGACGACGGCGACGGCAGCCGGGATGCCGATGGCACGGGCCGCAGCGAGCGCCGCGTCGATGAGGGCGACTGCGGTTTCGCGGTTGATCGAGGCGGTGGCAATAGATTTGGTCATGGGATTCTCATCGCTGGGGCATAACCCGTTCGGCTTTTTGAGGTTGGACAAGATGTTTGGCGATCGCGGTCGTTAGAAGCCTTCGAGGACGATCTTGCCTTTAGCCGCGCCACTTTCGATCAGTGCATGCACCGTCTTCAGATTGGCGGCATTGATCGGCGACAGTCGCCGGGTCAGCGTCGTGCGGATTTTGCCGTCGTCAACCAGCGCTGCCATCGCATCCAGAATCTCGCCCTGCTCATTCATGTCGGGCGTGCCGTAGATCGACCGCGTGAACATCAGCTCGTGGTGGATCGACACCGCCTTGCGCTTGAAAACCATGATATCGAATGCCTTGGGATCGTCGATCAGTCCGAACCGTCCTTGTGGGGCGATCAGTTCGGCGATGTCGGCGACATGTTGCTCGGTATGTGTGGTCGAAAAGACGAAAGCGGGAGCACCGATGCCGAGTTCGGCGATCTGTGGCGCGAGCGGACGAGAATGGTCGATGACGTGGTGAGCTCCAAGCCCTCTTACCCACTCTTGGGTTTCCGGTCGAGAGGCTGTGGCGATGACGGTGAGGTCCGTGCGCTGTCGCGCGATCTGGACGGCGATCGACCCAACCCCGCCCGCGCCACCGATGATGAGGATCGCCTCCGCCGCACCGGGTACGGGCTTCGCCACGTCCAGGCGGTCGAACATCGCCTCCCAGGCCGTCAACGTCGTCAGCGGCAGCGCCGCCGCTTCCGCCCAGGAGAGCGACGCAGGTTTGTGACCGACAATCCGGGCGTCGACGAGATGGAACTCCGCATTGGTACCGGGCCGTGTGATCGATCCGGCATAATAGACCTCGTCGCCTAACTCGAACTGCGTGACGTCGGGGCCGACCTCGCGCACAATCCCGGCGGCATCCCATCCCAGCACCTTCCAATCGCCATCTGCCGGCGGCGTGCTGTTGCGGACCTTGTAGTCGACCGGGTTGACCGAGACGGCCTTCACCTCAACCAGGATATCGTATCCTGCAGCGACAGGCCGAGGCAGATTGATGTCGACCAGCGCGGCATCCGCGGCGATGGGTCCCGGAACCTTGTAACCAATGGCTTTCATAAATGTCTCCAGCTTGCTTGATCGGATGACGCGAATGCTCGTTAGTCAACTTCTTCTACATTGAGGTCCCGACTCTTGAACTGGGTCGCGGTAGCAGATTTCATCGAACACGTCGATCAACAGGCCCTTATGCTCGGTCGCCGGATCGGTGATCGCGTAGAGGGTGGAGGCGTTATCGCCATCATCACCGCTTCCGAGGCGAAACGCCGCGTCGACGCAGATGCCGCACGGACCGATGGTTGATCCTGGCTCGAGATCGACGAGATTGCTGTCCTTGACGCGCTATTCGCGGTCTTAGCCCTTGGCGATGAAGGACTGAACTGCTTGTAGAGCGTCGGTCAGCTGCTATGTCATGGACGCACCTTCATCTTGAGTTGGATTGGACAAGCTTCCGTATAAGGCCCGCTGTAACCGTCAGATGACGGCGAAGAAAACGATGGGCAGTATTCACAGCCACTTAGCCTTCTTGAAGCGCACAAATAGGAAAACGCACGATATCGCTATCACTCCGAGCACGACAAAGTATCCGTAGGCCGTGTCCAGCTCCGGCATGTGCTTAAAGTTCATGCCGTATATTCCAGCGATCGCCGTCGGGACTGCCAGTATTGCCGCCCAGGCCGCGAGCTGGCGGGTGACCACACCGATCCTTTGCGCTTCCAGAAGGCTGCTGGCCTCAAAGACCGTGGACAGGACAAGCAGGAGGCCGTCGACCATGGACTGCACGCGGTGGACATGGTCCGCGACGTCGTGGAAATATGGTGTCATTTCGGCGCTGATGCAGGGAAAGTGGCCGCGAACGAGCTTTCGCACCAGCTCGGCCATAGCCCTGAGCGTGCGCTGGAACCGCGTGAGTTCGGACCTTAGTTCGAAGATTCGCGCCACCTCTTCTGGCCCGAGGAAATCGTGCAGCGACCGTCGCTCCATCGCCAGGACGTCGTCCTCGATCATTTCGAAGATGGGCAGATACTGGTCGACCACGCGATGCAAGATCGCGTGCAGCACATAGTCGACACCCTTGCCGAACTGCGTCGGCGATGCCTCGAGTTGCTCCCGAAGTTTGCCCAGCGCTCCGGCATTGCCGTGCCGCACGGTGATAAGGTGATTGTGACCGGTGAAGATCGCCATCTTGCCGTAGCTGATCCGGTCGCCGACCAGCTCGGCGGTCTGCGCGACGACGTACAACTCATCGTTGTAGACCTCGAGCTTGGGCGGGCACAGCGGGTGCATCGCGTTGTCGATCGCCAACGGATGAAGATTATATGTCCTTTGGATCGCGAGTAGTTCCTCGGGGGTGGGTTCGCTAAGCGCGATCCAGCAGAAGCCCGAGCGACTCTCGCCCAACTTGACGTGCTCATCGAGCGCGATTTCGCGAACTCGCTTGCCTTCGTTGTAATAATAGGCGGCGATGATGCTCATGCTGGCCTCGCGGGAATGTGGAGGCCACGCTGGACGGCCGGTCGAGCCAGCCCGCGTCCAAGCCATGCGCGGACGTTCGAAAAGCTGCTGAGGCCAAGGATGTCACCCGCAGCGTAGAATTCCACCAGCGCATTCACCCAGCCGAGCGTCGCGATGTCCGCGATCGAATAGTCGTCGACGATCCAGTCGCGGCCTTCCAGCCGGCGATCCAGAATCCCCAGCAGACGCGTGGATTCGTCGATAAAGCGCTGTTGCGGCCGCTTGTCCTCATAGTCCTTGCCGCCAAATCGCAGGAAGAAGCCGAGCTGACCGAACATCGGCCCGATGGCCGACATCTGAAAGAACACCCACGCTAGGGTCTCGTAACGCTGGCCTGGTTCGGTGGAGATGAACTGACCCGTCTTGTCGGGCCAGCCGGATCGATGATCGCCGGTATGCGTCCGTTCGGGTTCAGCGACACGAACGCCGGATCCTTCGACTCGTTGTTCGAGATGTCGATCAGGTGGGGCTCGTACGCCAGGCCAGTCTCCTCAAGCATGATCGAGACCTTGACGCCATTGGGCGTAGGGGCTGCGTAGAGTTGCAGGCGATCGGGATGAGATGCCGGCCAGCGCTGCGTGATCGGAAAGGACGAGAGGTCTGGCATAAATCTGCGATCCTGGTGTTGCGATGGCGACTGACTGGAACGAGCCGTCACTCTGAAGTAGGGTTCGATGACCGCGTCGCTGAACGACGCGGTCACGAAGATTGCGGACCGGACCGGCGCAGTGGCAACGGCAGTGAAGCCTATTCCGCCGCGGTCCCGGCCGCTGGCTGTACGTCGTCAACCTTTTGGCGCTTCGGAAGCACCCAGCCGGGACGGACGAAGTGGCAGGTGTAGCCGCCCGGGCGCTTCTCCAGATAATCCTGGTGATCGGGCTCGGCCTCCCAGAACTCGCCGACCGGCTGGACCTCGGTCACCACTTTGCCATCCCACAGCCCCGAGGCATCCAAATCGGCGATCGTATCTTCGGCGACGCGCTTCTGCTCCTCGTCGACATAATAGATGCCCGACCGGTAGGAGAGCCCACGATCATTGCCCTGGCGGTTCAGCGTCGTCGGATCGTGGATCTGGAAGAAGAATTCCAGGATGTTCCGGTAGCTCGTCACTGTCGGGTCGAAGACAATCTCGATCCCCTCGGCATGCGTGCCGTGATTACGATACGTGGCGTTCGGAATATCGCCGCCCGTGTAACCCACACGGGTCGAGATGATGCCGGGCCGCTTGCGGATCAGATCCTGCATGCCCCAGAAACATCCTCCTGCGAGAACAGCGCGCTGATGCATGTTAAGCCTCCTCTACTTGATCGAGATATTCACCGTATCCCTCGGACTCCATCTCGTCGCGCGGGATGAAGCGAAGGGACGCTGAGTTGATGCAGTACCGCAGACCGCCGCGGTCGGAAGGACCATCGGGGAACACATGGCCGAGATGACTGTCTGCGTGTACTGACCTGACCTCCGTCCGGACCATGCCGTGTGCGCTGTCCCGCACCTCGTTCACGTTTGCCGAAACGATCGGCTTGGTGAAGCTGGGCCAGCCAGTACCCGAATCGAACTTGTCCGTCGAAGCGAACAGTGGCTCTCCCGACACTATGTCGACGTAGATGCCAGGCTCCTTGTTGTCGTTGTACTCGCCCGTGAAGGGCCTTTCGGTGCCCGCCTCCTGGGTAATTCGGTGTTGCTCGGGAGTCAGGTGGTCGATTGCTGTCTGTGACTTTTCAAACTTCATTACAGTCTCCAATACTTATCTAGAGGGCCAGGCACGCTACCGCTAATTTTTTATGTCTCCTGATTTGCTCCTACAATGGTAGTGGGATGGCAAACGAGGTTTTACTAAGTGTTGGAAAATTAGAGATTTAAATTTCGCGTCTATTAATTCTAGCGCAACTGAGTGGTTAAGCAAGTACGTAATCAGTAAATATTAAAAAAATAACACAAAAGCACGATTATATAATACAGTGTCAGTGTTTTATGATAATCAACAACGCCTGTTTAGATGCTGGTAGATGCGAATTTTTTGGCGTACAGTCAAAATTTTCTGATGGTTGCTTAGTGTGTAATTTGGTATTTTAGGGCTGCCCCATTTCGGTTGTCGTAGCTCTAATAGCATTTTGAAATCGCCAAGCGTCTCCAAATAGGACTACCCCCGCTCCAATACACATTTCCCAGTCTCATAACGAGGCACTTTCAAAGGCCTCGGGACTGACGCCGCCCAAGTGACTATGGCGGCGGGTTCGGTTGTAAAAACTTCGATGTAGTCGAACACATCAGCCCTGGCCAGGTCGCGGGTTTTATAGATGCGTTTGCGAATGCGCTCTTTCTGTTGGCGCTGATGGAAAATTGACCCACCCTGCCGATTGAAATTTGACCCAGGGCGGATTGCTGATTTTGTTACCAGCAACTGTGGATAAGTCTACCAGCGCAGCTGCTGTTGCCCCCACTCCTTCGCTAGCCCAGTTCAGTTGTTTAAGACCTGCCACACGCAGCCATGTAGCAGGCCGTCGTCGCCATGAAATCAGAACGGCTCATCGTCCTCCGGTTCCTGGCCGCCCTTACGCTTTCGCTCCCGTGATTTGATCTTGGCCTGGGCCGCCAAGCTACTGTGTTGCAGGCGATAGGACTCGTTACCGGTTTCGACGATGTGGCAGTGGTGGGTCAGCCGATCCAGCAGGGCGGTGGTCATCTTGGCGTCGCCGAACACGCTCGACCATTCGGCGAAGCTCAGGTTGGTGGTGATCACCACGCTGGTGTGTTCGTACAGCTTGGATAGCAGGTGAAACAGCAACGCACCGCCGGCCTGGCTGAAGGGCAGATAACCCAGTTCGTCGAGGATGACCAGATCCATGCGCAGCAGAGCTTGGGCGATCCGCCCGGCTTTGCCGTCGTGCTTTTCGCGCTCCAGCAGATTGACCAGATCGACCGTGGAGTAGAAGCGCACGCGCTTGCCGTGCCGGGTGATGCCGGACACGGCCAGCGCAGTGGCCAGGTGGGTTTTACCGGTGCCAGGCCCACCGATCAGCACCACGTTCTGCGCGGTGTCGGTAAAGGCCAGACTGGCCAGTTCGCTGATCAAACGAGCGTCTGCGCTGGAGGCGCTGAAGTCGAAGCCGGCCAGGTCGCGGTGCATCGGCAGCTTGGCCATGTTCATCTGGTGGCTCACCGAGCGCATGGCGCGATCTGTGTGCTCTTGTTCCAGCAGGTGTTCGAGCAGCCACTTGGACGAGGCTGTGTTCGACTCACCCTGCGCAGTCAACTCCGCCCAGGCCGTGGCCATGCCGTGCAGGCGCAGCTCCTTGAGTTCCGCCATCAAATCACGCATGACCGATCTCCTCGGTCTGGCCACGCAGGCGGTCGTAGCGCGCCGTGTTAGCGACGGGGGCTTCCTTGAGCGACAAGTGGGTTTCGACGCTGGGTGGTGGTTCGGTCGCGGCCAGGCGCGCCACGACATTGAGGATGTGTTCGGCGCTCAGGCTGCCGCTTTCCAGTACCAGCTCAACAGCCACCAGCACCGCATCGAGCCCGGCGACCGGTACGGCAGCCAGAACTTGCGCCATGATCCGGTCACCGCCGGCATGACGCCCCAGACCGTGCTTAAGCTGACGCAGCGGCGCCGGCAGATCAGCAAAGGGCGCGCCGTTGCGCAGCGCACCGGGCTTGCGTTCGATCAGCGGGAGGTAGTGCTGCCAGTCATAGCTGACCTGGTCGCGATCCAGCAAGCGGACATGGCTGGCGATCAGCGCGTCGTCAGCCACCACCTCGATTCGCGTCGGATACAAACGGCTGCTGACCCACTTACCCGCATACTCACACGGCACCGAGTAGCGGTTGCGCCCGACGCTGACCAGGCAGGTGCTGGAGACCCGCGCAGGCCGCTCGACGTAACCGTCGAATGGCGCTGGCACAGGCATCAGTTCAGCGCGCTCCAACT